>JAFXJY010000005.1 GCA_017531985.1 Bacteroidaceae bacterium | reverse complement strand
CGGTCGACTTGCGAAGCAATCTCGTCGATGCGATAACCACGCAAATACAAAATCATCACTTGTTGTTCAATGGAGTTAAGTAGCTCGAAGCCCCTTACCAGCTCATCCCGGCTCATAGTCAGTTCCATATTCTTATAGTTTACTGTTAATAAAAACATCGGTGAACACTTCAAAAAAAGTTCCACCTATCCTAATAATATAAACACATAAAAGGGTCAAATTGTTCCCACGCGATGAAAAAAATTAGGTGGCAATTCACAAACGCATTGAAAGCCAATGATATAGATGTGAAAATAAATTCGCGAACAATCTGCCATAGTCATTGAAATATCACTGCAATGAAGATGGCTGATATATTACAGAATGCGGAAAAACCTCAGTGCAGGATTGCAATTCCTCTCCGACAAAATTCGCATCCATTAACACAAGCGTTTGCTAAGTGTCGGATATTTTAGTAAATTGGTTGTTACAAAAGAATTGTCGCTGACTTGCTAACAGCCATCTGCGTCTTTTTATTATTAGGTGTGTCTTATATGCTTTATAAATCCTAAAAAGATTGAAATGGCAAAATTACCGTTACAATTTTTTTTATATCTCTTTCGTACTTGCAGTAAATAGTGTATCTTTATAGCGATAAATCAAAAGTAAAAGAAGAACGTTTTACCAGTTAAAAATTAAGATATATGCAACCACCTTTTGTACATTTACATGTTCACTCGCAATATTCGGTACTTGATGGTCAAGCGTCGATACAGGCTCTTGTCGACAAAGCCATGAAAGATGGGCAACCGGGAATGGCATTAACCGACCACGGAAACATGTTTGGTATCAAAGAATTTTTTAACTATGTTAAGAAAAAGAATGGAGGTACAAAAGATAAAATCAAAGATCTAAAAGAAAAACTTGCAGCCCTTGAACAGAGTGAGAACAGCGAAGAAAAAGAGAAATCTATCGCCGAATGTCAAGAAGCAATTGCAGCAGAGGAGGCCAAAATATTTAAGCCCATCCTAGGTTGTGAAATGTATGTGGCACGTCGCTCAATGGATTCGCGAGGAGATAAGGTGGATGCCGGTGGTTGGCACTTGATAGTTCTTGCCAAAAACTTAAAAGGATATAAAAATCTGATTAAGCTTGTATCAAATGCATGGACTCGTGGATATTACTATCATCCGCGAACCGACAAAGAGGAACTTGAAAAATATCATGAAGGGCTTATTATCTGCTCGGCATGTTTGGGCGGAGAGTTACCGCAGAAAATAATGAAACAAGATGTTGCCGCCGCAGAGGAAACGGCTCGGTGGTTCAAAAGTATATGGGGTGATGACTACTATATAGAGTTGCAACGTCACAAAGCGACTGTTCCTCGTGCAGCACATGATACCTACGAGAAACAAATAGAAGTGGAAAAGGTCATGTTAGAGATAGCCCGTCGCAACAATATAAAGGTGATATGTACCAATGATGTACATTTTGTCAACGAAGAGAATGCCGAGGCTCACGACCGCCTTATCTGCTTAAATACAGGCAAAGATCTTGATGACCCTAATCGCATGCTATATACCAAGCAAGAATGGTTTAAGAATCGCGAGGAAATGGCAGCAGTCTTTTCCGATATTCCCGAGGCGATGGCCAATACACTTGAAATTCTTGACAAAGTAGAATTTTATACAATCGACCATGCCCCCATCATGCCTACTTTTGCCATTCCTGAGGAGTTTGGTACAGAGGAGGAATATAGAGCCAAATATACAGAGGAAGATTTATTCAACGAATTTACTCGCGATGAAAATGGCAATGTTGTACTGAGTGAAGATGAAGCTCATGACAAAATCAAGAAGTTGGGTGGCTATGAGAAACTATATCGCATCAAATTGGAGGCCGATTATCTGAAAAAATTGGCATTCGAAGGGGCTGCCAAACGATATCCAATGCCACTGTCAGATGAAGTAATGGAGCGTATGACCTTCGAGTTACACATCATGAAGACGATGGGTTTCCCGGGTTATTTTCTTATCGTTCAGGATTTTATAGCAGCAGCTCGTAGCATGGGAGTGTCAGTAGGACCGGGACGTGGTTCGGCGGCCGGTTCGTGTGTGGCCTATTGTTTGGGAATTACACAAATCGACCCCATCAAATACGACCTTCTATTTGAACGATTCCTGAACCCCGATCGCATCTCGTTGCCCGATATTGATATCGATTTCGACGACGATGGACGCGGTGAGGTACTCAACTGGGTTACGGAAAAATATGGTCACGAAAAAGTGGCACACATTATTACATATGGTACAATGGCAACCAAGCTCGCCATCAAGGATGTAGCTCGCGTGCAGAAAGTACCCATTCCCGAGTCGGACAAGCTGACAAAACTCATACCCGATCGTTTGCCTGAAATGGATGGAAAACCGATGAAGATGAATCTGAAAAACTGTATAGCTACGGTGGCAGAACTGCGAGATGCTTGCAGCAGTCCTGACCCCAAAATAGCTGATACAATGCGTTATGCTCAGATGTTGGAGGGAAATGTACGCAATACCGGTGTACATGCATGCGGTGTGATAATCGGTCGTGATGATATTACCGACTGGGTGCCGGTAAGTACAGCCGATGACAAAACCACTGGCGAAAAAATGCTTGTAACACAATATGAGGGAAGTGTTATCGAAGATACCGGTATGATAAAAATGGACTTCCTCGGCTTAAAGACTCTCTCCATCATAAAAGAAGCTATTGAAAACATTCGTCTTCGCACCGGTAAAGTGGTAGATATTGATAATATTCCTATTGATGACCCCGCTACTTATAAGCTCTACTGTGAAGGTCGTACAACGGGAACATTCCAGTTTGAGTCGCCCGGAATGCAGAAATATTTACGCGAATTGCAGCCTTCGACCTTCGAGGACCTCATAGCCATGAATGCCTTGTATCGTCCCGGCCCAATGGACTATATTCCTCAATTTATTGCTCGCAAACATGGACGAGAACCTATTACCTACGATATACCCATCATGGAGAAGTATCTGAAAGATACTTACGGTATTACGGTATATCAAGAGCAAGTCATGTTACTCTCACGACTATTGGCCGATTTTACTCGCGGAGAATCGGATGCTTTGCGTAAAGCTATGGGAAAGAAACTCAAAGATAAACTTGATGAATTGAAACCCAAGTTTATCAACGGAGGAAAAAAACACGACTATGATGAGACCATTCTCGAAAAAATCTGGGGAGACTGGGAAAAATTTGCATCCTATGCTTTCAACAAGAGTCATGCTACATGCTACTCTTGGGTAGCCTTCCAGACAGCTTATCTGAAAGCCAACTATCCATCGGAATACATGGCAGCCGTGTTGAGTAGAAACTTGTCAGATATTGCCGATGTCACTAAGTTTATGAGCGAGTGTAAGGCTATGAAAATAGAGGTGCTGGGACCTGATGTGAATGAAAGCCAACTGAAATTCTCGGTTAATAAGCGAGGGGACATTCGCTTCGGTCTGGGTGCCATAAAAGGTGTAGGTGAAGCAGCTGTAATGGCAATAATCAGCGAACGTGAAAAAAATGGTAACTTCACATCTATATTTGACTTTGTTGAGCGTGTCAACCTATCGGCTTGTGGAAAGAAAACCATAGAATCATTGGCCACAGCTGGAGCATTCGATACCTTCACCGAGGTTAAACGCGAAAATTTCTTGCCTGCTGCCGAAGGTGAAATCAGTTTCGTAGACACGCTGGTGCGTTACGGACAGCGAGTTCAGAACGACCGAGCCTCCCAAGTGACCTCGTTGTGGGGTGATGCAGTCATGGAGTCAACCACTGCCAAGCCACAGATTCCACAAGTGTTTGAAGAAGCTCAGATAACCCGCCTTGAACGTGAGAAGAGTTTAGTGGGTTTATATTTATCGGCACACCCTCTCGATCCTTACAAATTGGAATTGAAATATGGTTGCAATATCCGTATGTCCGAACTCAAAAACAAAGCCTCGTTAGTGGGTAAGGATTTGGTTTTCGGAGGTGTAGTATTGGGACTGAGAGAGCGAGTGGCACAAAATGGTAATCCTTATGCTTTCCTTAAAATAGAAGACTATTCGGGAGCCGAAGAGATACCCCTTTTCGGCAAGGACTACGTTAAGTATGGTAATTATGGTCGAACCGGTAGCAGTACATTCGTATTGGTGCGTGCTACCTACGAAGTAAGCAAATATGATAGCTCGAAAATTAATCTCGTTATCCGTTCGATGGACTTATTAGCCGACCTACAAGGCAAGCTATTCAGCAAGTTAGCTATATCTTTATCGCTCGATACACTCACGCCGGCTTTTATCGAAAGTTTGTCGGACTTAATGCACGAAACGTCACACAATAATATCGAAGTTACATTTCGTATCGTTGATGAAAAGATTAACCGACACATTACCATGCGTTCGCGTCGTAAATGCATGCTTACAGCCGAGCTGATAGACTTCCTTCGTGACTGGGAGGCGTACAGAGATGACGATGGTAATACTGACGAGAATAAGGTATTAAACTCATCTATTTCATTTAAATTGTCATAGCCTTACGGATCATGTTAGTTAAGCAAGGAGCTACTCACATGGGTAAAGTCTAATTTTCAATTCTATCTATTTCCCGGTTCAATCATGGCAAGAAATACATATATTGTATGCCAAAAAAAATAGTTATCTTTGCCCTCGTATAATTGAAAAAAGAAAAAGATGCAGATAGGGATTATAGTAGCCATGCACGACGAACTAGTGTGTGTCGAAGGCATGCTCGAAAATAAAAGAGAGTTTGTAGCCGATAGTGGCAGTTTATTTATCATAGGAGATGCCGGAAGGCATGAAATCATTCTTACACAGAGTGGTATAGGCAAGGTGTGTGCTGCTGTGAGGTGTCATGAGTTGATAGCACGCTTTGCTCCCGATGTTATAATTAACACAGGTGTAGCCGGTGGCATTGATGCAGCGACTCGTGTGATGGATATGGTAGTAGGTTCCGAGGTGGTCTATCATGATGTGTGGTGTGGTGAAGGCAATGAGTATGGTCAAGTACAAGGCTTGCCTGCTCGTTATGTTGCCGATGCCGTTTTGCTCGATAAAGTGTTGGCTTCCAATGCCGGAAAACGTGTGTATGGAGGTTTGATATGCAGTGGTGATAAGTTTATTACCGATAGAGATGAGTTGGAGGCTATAAAGACTAAATTTCCCGAGGGAATGGCTTGCGACATGGAGAGTGGAGCCATTGCCCAAGTGTGTTGTATGTGCAAAGTTCCCTTTATTTCGATGCGTATCATCAGCGATACTCCCGGGGTTGAGGGGCATTGGGAACAATATACTGACTTCTGGAAAGCAGCTCCACAACAATCATTTGCCATACTGCGTAATACGATAGAAAACTTATAAACTCACAATTATGAAGAAAATACCCAGTTTTACTATTGACCATCTTAATTTATTGAGAGGTATATATGTGTCGCGTAAGGATTATATGGGCGAACATGTAGTTACAACTTTCGATATTCGCATGAAAGAGCCTAATCGCGAGCCTGCTCTTGGATATGGAGCGTTACATACAATCGAACACTTGGCAGCTACGTTCTTGCGTAATCACCCGGTGTGGGGCGAAAAAATTGTTTTCTGGGGACCTATGGGTTGCTGTACAGGAAACTATTTCTTGATGCAAGGTGATCTTGAAAGTCGTGATATTGTAGAGCTGATGCGTGAAACGTTCCGCTATATTCGTGACTTTGAGGGAGAGGTGCCGGGGCAAGCAGCTCGTGACTGTGGCAATTATCTGCTACATGATCTTCCCATGGCTCGTTGGGAGGCTGATAAATATCTGCGAGAAGTTCTTGATGTGATAGAAGAGAAAAATCTTGTATATCCCACAGTCTGACAATTGCGTATAAAAGAATTAGAGAGTATTTGCTATAACAGAAAGAACCCCGAGGTGGTATTATACCGTAACCTCGGGGTTCTCTTTTCTCTGTGAGTATTATTGCTCGCGACCGTGACAGTTCTTGAATTTCTTTCCACTTCCGCATGGGCAAGGATCGTTGCGACCGACTTTGGGTGCTGCAATGATGGGTGTGCGGGGCTGAGGAGTCTGATGAGCCGATGCTTGACGTGCGGCTTCCATCGAGTTCGCTCCGGGGTATTGTTCTTTGCTTTCGCGATATTGTGGAGCTTGGCGTCGTTCGGGTTGAGCCTGATGCATGTCTTGTGGCTCTTGTACATGTATCTGTCCTCGCATGAGCAGGGCGATTGCTTTACGATTCATGTTGTAAAGCATCGACTCAAACAACTTGAATGACTCGAGCTTGTATATCAACAAGGGGTCTTTCTGTTCGTAAGATGCATTTTGTACCGATTGACGCAACTGGTCGAGTTCGCGAAGGTGTTCTTTCCACGCCTCGTCGATGGTCATCAGCATGACAGCTTTCTGGAAATTCTTGACAACGCTGCGAGATTCCGATTCGTATGCTTCTTGCAGGTCGCAAGGAATACCATACACTCGCTTGCCATCGGTGATGGGGACGCGGATGATACCTCCTTGTAGATTGCGTTGCTCGACAAAAGGCTTGATGTTGAGATGGGCTATTTCGGCCATGCGGTCGCCTTTGCGTTTGAAAGCCTCGACCACTGCTTTGTATAACTCCTCGACACGTTCTTGCTTACGCATGGCATAGAAAGCTTCGGCCTTGGCAGGCATTTCTATGGCAAATACTTTGAATACTTCCAATGACAAATCATCGTAGTCGGTAGGTGCGTCATATTCGCTGATGAGTGATTCGATGGTATCGTGGAATGTGTCGAGAATATCGATACCTATACGTTCGCCCATCAAAGCGTGGTGGCGTTTGGTGTAAATTACGCTACGTTGGGTATTCATTACATCGTCGTATTCGAGCAGGCGTTTACGAATACCGAAGTTGTTCTCTTCGACGCGACGTTGGGCATTTTCAATAGAGTTTGTTACCATTTTATGCTCTATCATCTCGTCTTCTTTAAATCCCAGACGGTCGAGCATTTTCACTACGTTATCGTTGGTGAACAGACGCATTACAGTATCCTCGAATGATACGAAAAATACCGAAGAACCCACATCGCCTTGACGGCCAGAGCGACCACGCAGCTGACGATCGACGCGACGTGACTCGTGACGTTCGGTACCGATAATGGCGAGACCACCGGCTTCACGCACCTCGGGTGTGAGCTTGATGTCGGTACCACGACCGGCCATGTTGGTGGCAATGGTTACTGTGCCTTTTTCACCGGCATGAGCTACGATGTCGGCCTCTTGTTGGTGTTTCTTGGCGTTGAGGACGTTGTGCATGATTTTGCGTTGCGAAAGCATGCGGCTTAACAATTCCGATATTTCAACCGATGTTGTACCCACAAGTACGGGACGACCTTTTTCCGACATGGCTACAATCTCTTCGATGATAGCATTGTACTTGGCACGTTTGGTCTTGTACACGCGGTCGTTCATGTCGATACGAGCAATGGGTTTGTTGGTGGGTATAGTAACAACGTCGAGTTTATATATATCCCAGAACTCACCAGCCTCGGTCTCGGCGGTACCGGTCATACCCGACAACTTGTTGTACATGCGGAAGTAGTTCTGCAATGTGATGGTTGCAAAGGTTTGAGTTGCAGCTTCAACCTTGACATGCTCCTTGGCTTCAATAGCTTGGTGCAGACCATCGGAGTATCTACGACCTTCCATGATACGACCTGTCTGTTCATCCACAATTTTTACTTTGTTGTCAATAACAACATATTGATCGTTGAGGTCGAAGAGTGTGTATGCTTTCAACAGCTGATGTACGGTGTGTACACGTTCGGCTTTGATTGCATAGTCTTGCAGGTATTGGTCTTTTTTGTTTTGTTTCTCTTCGCCCGATATGTTTTCGTTTTCGAGCAATGCCAGTTGTTCGCTGATGTTGGGCAGAACGAAGAAGTTGGGGTCGGTACTCTTTCCGGTCATGGCATCAATACCCTTATCGGTGAGGTCGATGCTGTTGTTCTTCTCGTCGATGACAAAATATAGTTCGTCAGTGATTTCGGGCATACGACGATTGTTCTGCTCCATGTATATAGCCTCGGTTTCTAAGAGAAGTGCCTTGATACCGGGTTCACTCAGGTAGCGGATTAAAGCACTGTTTTTGGGTAGACCCTTGAAACAACGGAAAAGCAATATAGCACCTTCCTCCTTGGTTTTCTTGTCGTTGGAAGCAATTTTCTCCTTAGCTTCGGCAAGCATGCGGGTTACCATCGTGCGTTGAGCCTTAACAAGCTCTTCGACCTTGGGGCAGAATTCTTCAAACATCTGGTCGTCACCTTTGGGTGTAGGACCTGATATAATCAGAGGAGTACGGGCGTCGTCGATAAGTACCGAGTCGACCTCATCGACAATGGCATAATTGTGTTGTCGTTGTACGAGGTCTTCGGGGCGTCCTGCCATGTTGTCGCGTAGGTAGTCGAAACCAAATTCGTTGTTTGTACCGAACGTAATATCGGCTTCGTAAGCTTTACGGCGTGCTGCGGAGTTGGGCTGATGCTTGTCAATGCAATCGACTGACAGACCGTGGAACATGTACAGAGGACCCATCCACTCCGAGTCACGTTTCGACAAGTAGTCGTTGACTGTTACGACATGAACACCGCGGCGAGTGAGTGCATTAAGAAATACCGGCAGCGTAGCAACGAGTGTTTTACCTTCACCGGTGGCCATCTCGGCAATTTTGCCTTTGTGAAGTACAACACCGCCAATGAGCTGTACGTCGTAGTGTACCATGTTCCATGTCACTTCGTTGCCGCCGGCCATCCAATGGTTTTGATAGATGGCTTTATCGTCTTCGATGCGAACAAAGTCGTGTACTGTTGCAAGGTCGCGGTCGAACTGTGTGGCAGTTACTATCAACTCGTTGTTCGAAGTGAAGCGTTGTGCTGTCTCTTTTACTACTGCAAATACCAATGGTAGTACTTCGTCGAGACAAACATTTTGCTTCTTGATTATCTCTTTTTCGAGCTTATCCACTTCTTCCCACAGGGGGGCTCGAAGGTCATACTCGGTTTCCTCTATTTGGGCTTTAAGTTCTTTGATGCGAGCATTCTCGGCAGCAATACAACTTTGTAATTGTTCTTTTACATTATCGATACGAGTACGCAGTTCGTCGTTCGATATTTTTTGAAGTTCGGGGCTTATGGCCTTGATTTTCTTGATATAAGGCTCAATTTCTTTGACGTCGCGTTGCGACTTGTTACCGAATAGTTTTTTTAGGAAATCATTCAATCCCATATATATAATTATTTGTTTTCTTGATAAGTACTGTTATTTTCTTTTGCCAAACGGGTACAAAAGTAATATTTTTTTTCATCAGTGCCTAATAAATAGTCCATTAGATGATAGTTTGGGACATAAAAAGGCGATATTATTGAGTGATGTTGAGAGGGCGTGTTGTGCATCCGTTGGGTGAGCGTATGCGTAGTACCTTGGCGACAGTGGGTGCTATGCAGGTAACATCTATCGGAGTCTCTATCTTCTGAGGCTTTACATTGGGTGCAAGCATCATGAAAGGAGAGGCTATGGCATTGTGACGGATGTATTGGCGGGTATTGCCATTGGTGTCGTACACGATTTCCCATCCCGGAACAAGTTCTATGAAGATGTCGCCGGAGAATTTCGAAGAGAATCCACGACGCAGTCGGTCGGTGCGTTCATTGGTACTACGCAGCAATATGTGTTGTTGTGTGTATACGTCTTGAATGCCTTCCATGTCGATGAGAAATTGTGCCGACTTGTCTCTCACCTCATCCAAGTTCAGTGCTTTGTCCTTGATGAGTTCGCGGTTCAAATATATCTGATTATGGCTGTATCCTTTTACCCACTCACCATTGCCATACAGTGCCATGAGATACATGTTGAGGAGTGATATGGCACGCTGTGGATAAAATTCGCCCGATTGTATCTTGTAGAACGATGGTTCTCGACCTTCGCCTGTAAAGTATCCGGTCGAAGTAATGAAGATGACGGCGTTCTTGATACCTACGGTGTTGTCGATGGTGTCAAAGAGGCGTGATAGGTCGGCATCGAGTCTGATGTAGGCATCTTGTATTTCTATTCCGTATTCTTGAATGGTGCCGTTGTTGTAGGGGGCAAGGGTGTAGCCGATATTAATCATGTCGAGCTTGCCACGTTTGCCCAAAGAGGCATTCTTAATCAGGTCAATGGAGGCATTGGTTACAAGTGTATTGACATAAGGCGTTGTCTTGAATTGTTGGAAACGCTTGGAGTCTTTACGCGCGAATGTGTGTGTGAACGCTGTTGTGCGGTCGTAGTAGGGTAGAGCTGTATATTGGTCGATAGCCAGTGATGGTCGCCATGTAGCTGTGTCGATGGTCAATGCAGGAGAGTGTGCGTAATAGGGATGCACCATGAATGTGGGGGCGTCGTAATAGTAGGTTGTAGTAACCCAACGTCCCGATTGATCGTCAATCCACAGAGCACTATTGGCAATGTGACCTCCTGCAATGATGGCCATTGAGGCATTGGGGGCTACTGAGTAGACTCTTCCCAACCCGTTGCCTACAATCTTGACTTCATCGCTTAGTGTCGAGACCTTTAAGGCCGTAGCCGAATAAGTATCTTTGGTGGCATTGCCCATGAATTGAGGGTCGTATAATATGTCGTGGTGCTTGCGAGTGGTGGAATCAAATACTTTCTCGGCCATGATACCATTGTAGAATGGTATAGTTCCTGAGTGGATGGCAGCCGATGCAACGGTGCAGTCGATGTGTGGGAAATCGTAAATGACTTCATCGCATACGACTCCATTGTTTATCATCAACTTAAATCCCTTTTCGCTCATGTGTTGTTGTAGAGCATATAGGTAATCGCTGCGTAACTGGTCTATGGTTATTCCCACTACCAGTTGTGGTGCATCGTTTGTTATTTGTGCCTTTAAGGGTACTGCGATAAATGATAGAAATATCGATGCCAGTACTTTGTTCATATTCATATCGATGTCTTATGATGTTTTATAAAATTGCATGCTCTTATGGCCGATAAGGCTATCAACGGATACACTGCTATGTTGATGTATTGTACGTTGCATAGAGCCAGTACAATAAATGTAGCTAATAGCAATAAATGAGCGATGTAGTACCATCGCAGGGTGTTGTGGGCTTTTCTTATCCACAATAAGATGGGGGGTAGAATGGATAGAGGTGTTATCCACAATGCATTGATATTGATGGTTGTAGCAGGATGCTCTGAGTAAATAATAAGGAAATATATGATAATACTCATAGCAAAGAATAGTAGATTGATGATAGTATCGTACCATCGAGATATACGGTGGTGGCGTGTATCGTGCCAAGTGATGAGTATTGTCAGTAGCAGAAGGAGTGATGTGGTGAATAGTGGTGAAAGATACCACGGTGTGGGTGGAAGCAGAGGTATGCTCCCTGAGTTAAATACTACCTGTTCTTGTGCTACTAATGGTCTTGTTGTTCCATCAGTGGCAGTAATATCGGCTTTGCGGCAGGCCTCTTGCAGTATGAGTGGTATGAACATCTGTTCGTGCCATGATGCTTCGCGGTCGAGTTCGCGTCCTAATGCAAGGTCTATGCCGAAAAGTAACCAACTATAATTGCTGCCATAGTGGTGTATTATTTCTCTAAACGATGCGTGCTGTTCATTGTTATTCCATTGTACCTTTTCCTGATGGTGGTGGGTGGTGCGATTGATAAAGTCTCGTGGGCGTGTGGCACAATTGTCGTATAGAAAGTTGTATCGGTACTTGCGGTTCTGTGGCTGTGCGTTGATTATCAACGAATTGAGTAGAGATTCTTTTTCATCGGGTGTGAGGTTGAGTACTTGCTCGTAAACTGATGATTCGCGTTGCACATAGTCAATCATGAAGTCCTTGAAATCGTACACCCCCAGCAAGTAGTCGGTTTCGCCTTTGACAAACTTGAAAACAAAATCGTCGGTGAAGGAGAAAATACCATAGTTGAATGCTAAGTCAAAGTGTTGCTCTCCTTCATTGACAATGCGAATGGCAGTGTGTCCGAATATTTGGTACACATCGGGTCCCGGGTCGCAAGTAATGAGGCTGACACGCAGTGAGTCATAGGGGTGAATAGCCTCCTCGGTGGCAAGGGTCGGTGATGCCGATAATGGAAATATCGTCACTGTGAGCAGTAGAAATATCGTCTGATATATGTAGCGTAGCATTGAATTGAATGACTAAATTATAAATCGGTGTTAAAGGTACAATAAATAACTCGAAATGATTCTCTTGTAGTTGCTGTTTTTACGTTTTTTGGCAAAATGATGGGTTTTACAGCCGGTGTAGTTATCTTCCTGATAAACTCGTCTGTGGCAAGGGCTTGCCGGGTGTAGTTTGCATTGTGAGTGTTTATCAATCGGCTTGAAACAGCAAACGAATGTTTTCGCTGTGAAAACATTCGCTTACTATCTATGTTGTGGAACTGGTTACGCAATTATTTTTAGTGGCGACCTTTACCGTTGTGCTTGGCCTGTTGCTTGCGTTGTTCGCGAAGGAGTGCTTCTTGTTGTTTCTGAGCCTCTTCAAGGCGTGCCATGAAACTGCTTTTTTTGCGAGGTTTCTTGGCATTAGCTTCAAGTTCGGCCAATACTTTCTTTTCGTCGACAAACTTGCGGAAAGCCCATGTTTGGATAATGGTAATCAACAATGAGAGGAAATAGTAGTAGCTAAGTCCTGAGGCGTAGTTGTTGAAGAATACCATGAACATAACCGGCATTAAGTACATCATCCATTTCATGCCCGGCATTGTCTCTTGTCCGCTTTGAGCCATGGTTACCTTGGTGTAGAGGATGTTGGTAATGGTCATGAGTAAGCAGAAGAGGCTGATGTGGTTACCGAAATAGGGTGTAATGAGGGGGATGTAAGTACTCCATTCAACAATAGCATCGTATGATGAAAGATCTTTTGCCCACAGGAATGATTCGCCTCGCAACTCAATCGATGAGGGGAAGAAGGAGAACATGGCTACCAAGATGGGCATTTGCAGCAACATAGGCAGACAACCACCCATGGGGTTGACTCCGGCTTTGCTGTATAAGTCCATCATGGCATTTTGTTTCTTCATCGCATCCTCGGGGTCGGGATACTTCTCATTGAGTGCCTGAATCTTGGGTTGCAGTACTCTCATCTTGGCTTGTGACTTGTACGACTTGTAGGTAAAGGGGAACAAGATGAGCTTGATGAAGATTGTGAGCAAGAAGATGATGAGTCCATAGTTGCTGATGAACTTACCGAGGAAGTCAAATACATTAATTATAATTAAGGTGTTGATCCAGCGGAATAGAGGCCATCCGAGTGGTATAACTCGGTCGAGATCAAGACGCTCCATTTTATCCGCACCTTTGTCGTATGAGCGGAATAGTTTGTAATCGTTAGGTCCCATGAAGATTGAGAATGAACCTACTTCATTGTTCATGGGAGTGTAGTCAATAACGGCTTCGCTGTGGAACTTTTTCAGATAGATGGGGTCTTTGTCGAGCGACTCCGATACCAAGTATGCCTCGTCGAAGTTGTTGTCGGCAATGAATGCGGTGGAGAAGAACTGGTCTTTGTAACCTATCCATTTGAGGCTTGTCTTGGCATGCTTGTCTTGGTCGCCATTGTTTTTAAGGTTGTCGACATTGTCACCGGTGTATTTGTAGTACAATCCGCTATTGTTCTGTTCAAACATGCGACCTTTCTCTTGGCGAGGCATCTTCATGTCCCAGTACATGTCAAGGTTGACAGTGTTCATGGGTATTACCTTCTCCATGCCACTCTGTGTTATGTCCATTTTCAAGCGATAATCGCCGGGAGTAAGGGCATAGCGGATGTTCCATTTGGCATCTCCTGCCAGATGGAGTGTCATGTCAACTGTACTATCGGTGACGGTAGGCGTGAAATAGAGGTTTTGAGTGTCTATTACTCTTGCACCTGACTTGAAGATGAAGCCATAGCGGTTGTCGTTACCCTCAAAGAGGACTACATTGGAGGTGTCTTTGCCTGTGTAGTTTTTGTAATCTTTGAGAGTGGCTTTCTGCAAGTAGCCACCGCGGCTTGAAAATTCGAGTGCCACAACATCGTTTTCGAGTGTGATGGTTTCATTTACGCCTTCGGCAGTAGTGGCAAATGCTCCATATTGTGCTATGAGTTCGGCCTTGTGTAATGAGTCGGCTGTAAGACTATCAACAACCACCGGCAGGGAGGCTCGTGCCGCCGAGTCGGCTTGTTGTTGCCATGCTTGCAATTCCAGTTCTTGAACTGCTTGCACTGCTGCAATTGAGTCGTTGTAGCGTTGTTGTGCTTGTATTTCCTCGGTGGAGGGTTGTGTAAACCATAAGAAGCCGATTACTACGGCAATCATCAATACAAATCCAATGACCGTGTTTTTATCCATGTTTTAAGTTTAAATTTGTATATTTTGTAAGTGTTGTTTTATTTGTTAATCGCAGCATGTATAAAGTCGACAAATAGTGGGTTGGGGCGTAATACGGTACTGTTGTACTCGGGATGGTATTGTGTGCCGACAAACCAGCGGAGTGTGGGTATCTCAACAACTTCTACCAATTTTGTATCGGGGTTGATACCGACACACTTCATGCCGGCTTTTTCAAACTCTTCACGATAGTCGCTGTTAAATTCAAAACGATGTCGGTGTCGTTCGCTGATGAGTGTTTTGCCATAGGCCCGTGCCGGAGTAGATGTTGCATCTAATTGGCAGTCGTATGCACCCAGACGCATGGTTCCACCCAAGTTTGAAATGCTCTTTTGGCTATCCATTAAGTCTATGACGTTGTGCTTGGTCTTGACATCCATTTCGACTGAGTGTGCGTCTTCGTAACCCAATACGTTGCGAGCAAACTCTATTACCATACATTGCATACCTAAACATATACCGAATGTGGGAATGTCGTTCTCGCGTGCGTATTTAATGGCAACAAACTTACCTTCAATGCCACGTTGACCAAATCCCGGAGCAATGAGGATGCCGTCCAATCCTTTCAGTGTCTCGGCAACATTGCTATCGTTGAGTTTCTCCGAGTGAATGTAATGTAGGTCGAGTTTGCGATCATTGTAGGTGGCTGCTTGTAGGAGTGACTCGTTAATTGACTTGTAAGCATCGGGTAACTCTACATACTTGCCTACCAAGCCTATGTGGACAGTCTCGGTAGCGTTGTTCATGCGGTGAAGGAAGTCGCACCATTGAGTAAGGTCGGGTTCACCGTCGGTGGGCAATCCTGTTTTGTTCAACACTATCTGGTCGAGACCTTGCTCTTTCATGTTCAAGGGTACTTGGTAGATGGTGGGAACATCGATGGATTGAATAACTGCATCGGGGTCAACGTTGCAGAAGAGTGCAACTTTACGACACATTGAGCTTGATATTTCGTGTTCGGTACGCAATACCAAGATGTCGGGTTGTATACCCAACTCTTGCAATTTCTTGACAGAGTGTTGTGTAGGCTTGGTCTTTAATTCCTTGGCTGCGGCTATGTAGGGTACATAGGTGAGGTGGATGCAAGCACAGTTTTTGCCCAACTCCCAGCGTAGTTGTCGTACGCTTTCGAGGAAAGGCAGTGACTCAATGTCGCCCACTGTACCACCTATCTCGGTGATGACGAAGTCGTATTCGTTCTTGCTGCCCAATTTGAGCATGTTGCGTTTTATTTCATCGGTGATGTGAGGGATGACTTGTACGGTCTTGCCCAAGTAGTCACCACGACGTTCTTTGTCGATAACGCTTTGATATATGCGACCGGTAGTGATGTTGTTGGCTCGGGTTGTGGCTGTGTTGGTGAAACGCTCGTAGTGTCCCAAGTCAAGATCGGCTTCGTGACCGTCGACGGTTACATAGCACTCTCCATGTTCATAGGGGTTGAGTGTACCCGGGTCGATGTTGATGTACGGGTCGAACTTTTGAATTGTCACTTTGTAGCCGCGTGCCAATAGCAAGCGTGCCAATGAGGCCGATATGATACCTTTACCTAATGAAGATGCAACACCTCCGGTTACGAAAATATATCTTGTTTCCACGTTATATAATGTGTTGGTTATGTAATTCGTTTTGTGTGAAAAAATACGCCGACAAATGTACGAAAAATTATCGATATATAATTAACAGATGTGGTAATAATTCATAATGCCTGCTTTTTCTTTGCCTTGCTGTGCTGTGTGGCTGTCTATCAACAGGGTTTCTATTTCCTTAGCGGGTGTGTAGATAGCAGTCTCTGTTCTCTATGCTAAGGTGAATGCGTGTGGTTCTACCATATAAGTTGGTCGTTTGCCAATATTGTGGTCGCTAATGTAGCCAATAGTAAAGTGATATTGATTTATTCATAGTAGTGTTTTACTAAATTATATGGCAAAGATAATACTTTTGGGGTGTTGTTTAGTCAATAGTGTGTCAATAAACGGCGGGTTATTTGTTACGCGGTAGATTTTTGTGTGGTTTATTATCGCAAAATATTTCGTTTTGCATTTTATTTATATTATCTTCGCAACATCAATTTTAACAGCTTATAAAAGATGAAAAATATTGTATATGCTATCTTGTTGCTATGTAGTCTCTTGTGCAGCACTTCGGTGAAGGCACAAGAGGTTGTTGTTGATAGTATCGCGGTCGATACTGTTGATCAAGCGATATTCTTGTCGAGAATAGATGATGTTATAGACAATGGCTTGCCGGGTTATGCTACAAGCGTATTGTTCATGCCATTGGTGTTCGATAAGCAAGAGAATGTCCCCTTCGAGACGTTGCAATGTGATAGCAATGTGATATTGTCATCGCAACGGGTTGTCCGAGAGAAGGAGTATAATATGTGGCTCGTCAATGCCAATCGTCAGGCTCGTCGTTTGCGTGCAGCACGCAACTATGTGATGGTCAATCGCCCTGATCTTGTCAAGTATAATACTAAGAACCTGCCTAAGGCTCCGAAGGAATATATTATTGTAAATGACCCTACGAAACAGACTGTTACCATTGTCGAAAAGCCCATTGTGGCCACAACGACCGACATACCGACCGAACCTGTAAAGGTGAAACGTTGGATTACATCGTTCAGTAGTAATATACAGATTTCACAAGTGTATGTGTCGGACAATTGGTATCAAGGTGGTGCCACAAGTCTCAATCTGTTGAGCGACCAATTGTTTACATACAATTATAACGATCCTTCGGGTAAGTTGCTCTTTGAGAATTTGGTGCAGTGGAAGTTTAATCTTATCACCTCGGCCGAGGATACGGTTCACAAGGTGCGTGTGAGTGAGGATTTGTTTCAGATAAATTCCAAGTTTGGTTACAAAGCCTTCGGAAAGTTCTACTATTCGGCATCAATGTTGTTCAAGACGCAGCTGTTGACCAACTATGAACCCAATTCTAATGTGAAACAAGCCGAGTTCTTCTCGCCCGGTGAGTTGAATGTGGGTCTTGGTATGTCCTATTCGCACAGCTATACCAAGCCGGTCAAGTTATCGCATACGCTCACTCTCTCTCCACTTTCTTACAACTTGCGTTTTGTGGCGTTGCCCGACATTGACCCTACCAAGTTTGGTATCGATAAGGGACGTACTCGTAACGAGGTCGGTTCTTCGTTGGATTATATGCTTACATGGAATTTCCGTTATAACATACAATGGATGAGTCATGTGTATGCGTTTACCAATTATAAGACGGCTCTTGTGGAGTGGACCAATGCTTTTGATTTCTCGTTCTCCAATTACTTTTCAGCTCGCGTATATTTGGATTTGCGATTTGATAACAGCGTGGCAAAAGATCCGCAATTAGGTTACTTGCAAATCAAGGAGTTGCTCAGTATAGGTTTCTCTTATAAGATATAGTGGTGCGAGTTACCTCATGGTCGATATTGTTAGGTGCGGTCGTCGTACTCATGATGATGGGCTGCAATCTTGCAGGCTTGCGAGCTTACGAGAATGTGCGTCCGTTGAATGAAACGGCTGAGCCTATCGATAAAGCACGCTTTGTTGCATATCTCGATACTGCTGCTATCGACGACTGGGAGGGGGTGTGGTTGTTGATGGGCAAGGAGAGTAATTGCTATGTAATGTTAGAGCGTGTCAATGACTATGTGCATGGCTCTTTCTACACGCACCGCATCAGGCTGTGGAGTGGCAACTATCGAGCGGGTACGACAGCTATCGGTGCGGTGATAGGTTACCTCGAACAAGGTGTGTCGGACGATTTGAAACGCATTACGTTGTTTGAGGGTTATGTTATTCCTCGTCGCGATTTTACATCATTTGTGCGACTTGATGATGATGGTCGTTACATACTCTTCGGTTCGGCCGGCAAGGACGAGGGTCGCGATAGTGAATACAACAGGATGGGAATGAAACGTGTCTATCCGCAGCGTTCGAGCGAGGAGGAGGATTATAAGGTTCGTTATCTGTGATGCGTTCGATGGCGAATGGCTTAATATTGAGCAACCGTGTACAAGGCCATTCTTATGGTAGGTTCTATAAACAAGGATATGTGACTTTGATTATCGGAAGTCACTATTGAGATAGTGTAATATGTCGAAATGGCTATCTTTCTTATTTTTAATCCGCTGCGATGCTTGTATAGCAACGTAAGGAGTTGGGAATATAACCGAAATAATTGTCCCAATCAATCGACCCGACCTAATTTATAGAACTTCTCTTAATTGAGTTTCTTGAAGTAATATTCGTGATTGTTGTGTTGCAGTATCATATTGTTGCGATTGAGACTCTTTATATCGAATGTGGGGGATACCTCATAGATGTAAAGTCTTTGCAATTCTTGCAACATTGCAGCTGAGTCCTCGGCTGTGACAATATCATTGCTGTTGAAGTTGAGAAAGTCAAATTTTATCATCTCATCGCTACGCTCGTAAATCCCCGTAAAGGCAGTGTAGTCGTAACTGCTATATATGACTTTACGCACTTGGAAAACGTTCGATTGAAACGAAAAGAATACCGTGTCACATTCCTCTACCATCTTATCTGTTGTAATCTCTTCGAGTCTCCATTGTCCCCACAAGTCGCCTATGTAGCCGTTATTCTGCATGCATGAAGTGAGGCTGCTCATACAGCACATTGCAATGGTCAATATGGTTATGCCAATAAAATGTTTCATCGCTTGTCGTTTTTCTTAAAGTTGAATAATGTTCCACTCTTGCTGATGCTGAACATGATACCTACATTGTCGCCTGTGAGATTGCCGGCGTCGACGGCTATGGAGCCACAGAATCTCCACCCATTAAGTTTCATGGGGGTATAGGTGCATTCGATGAGCATAGCTCCTTGATGTTTATCCTCTCGGGCAGGGATGAAAGGGGTTCCCCATGCCTCGCGAAATGAAGCCATGATACGATATTGCCAGTCGTTGTTCATGTATCCTTGTAAAGCCAGATGTACACCTCTGACGCGGGTGTTGAGGTATCGCATGTAGCCATCGGTGTTGTACATGATGGAGGGAGACATGGGTGTACCCAGTCCAAATCCTCCTTGCTGCCAACCGTTGAATAGGAAGTTGTTGTAGTAGTCATCGCCGCCCGAAACTTCGGTTGAAACCGGAGTTCCCGGTCGGTCGGTCGGTTGCCAAGGAATGGAGCCGCTCTGATTGTTGAGTCCTATATATTCGATGAGAATATCCGACAGCACACTGCGACGGTGGGTGTGGTAGGATATACCCCACAGTCCATCCATGCCGTTCTGTTTAGCCATACCCGACCCGTCCTCATATATCCACTGGGTGTAGGCTCTCAATTGTGAACGGTCGGCAAAGGTGTACTCGGCTGCCATATCTATCGCTCCTACATGGTTGCCATAGACAAAGAGTTGGTCGCCGGTGGCTGCTGTCTCGTCTCCGGCACTGGGAAGAAAGGCTTGAAGGAACGACTTGACAGTAATGGGTGCGATGGTCGATGATACAAGTTTTCCATCGCGGTAAGTGTCTATGTCGCCTCCAAATTGGACTCCGTCTTCTATTCCTAATGTAAATACAAAAGGCTGTGAGGGGTTGCTGCGAAAGTATAATGACTTGTAGTGGTAGTAGACATTGGTAGTGATGAACGATGAGTAGTAGCCATAGTGGTCACGCAGGTAGTCATCGCCGAGAAACTTGCCGTAGGCAATATCGCCCTTTATCTGTACCCATCCTTGGGTCAGCGGAATGTCGACAAATCGATGAAATCCTACTTGTACTTGTGGTGTGGGTCGTGTATTACCTGACAGAACGAAATTGCCCGATGAGAGATGTTGATCGGTTATGGGATTTTCATGGGCTTTTTCACGCATCCCCATCGATAGGAATACGGCTCGATATTTAAAATCGACATATAATTGTTGCAGGCGAAATACCTGAGGTCGTATCAGCTCGGTTGTGAATGCTCCGTCTTTCCATTTTCTCACCGGCGATGCTGTCTCATAGTTGCCCATGAGGTCAATGCCGGCTGCGTAGGAAAACAGCCGTGTACTATCCATGTCGATAAATGCTCCGGCTCGCAGATATGCCCCACTGCCGTTAGCAATTGTGCCATATCGGTTGGCTGACATGTAATGTGGTGCAAATGTTCCCGATGAGGTGTGAGCCGACAATTCGGTGCGATAATCGATACTCTCCTGAGCGGTGGCAGTCACTACGCCCATAACCCATGCAAGGAGCAATAATGTAACTGAACGATGCATATCAGTAGGAGGTTACTTGTGTCAGTTTGCCATTCTCAAATTCAAAGATACATTCCGGAATTTCCCAATTATTCTCGTATATCCACTTCTCATCCATGATGTCGCTGTACTCGTTGTAGTTCATGTTCACTTTGTCGGGCTTGCCGTATAGCAGAGCTACCGAGTCCTTGGGCATGTAGGTGTGCAACTCTATGTATTTACTTCCTTTTTTTACTTCGAAAGTGTGTATAGGCTCTTTCCTAACCTCTTCTTTCACTACTTCATTTTCCTCATGTGTGGTGTCGTTGCTAACGTAGCTGGTACCCACTATGACGAGTAGTGCGATGGAGAGAATACCACCCACTATCATGCCTAAGATAAATGATATAAACTTACCCATTGTCTGTTTCTTTATTGGTTAATACGCCAAAGGTAACTCTTTTTCTTCTATTTTACAATATTGCTTGTTAAGTGAGCAGTAATAAAATCAGTTCTATGAAAAAAATCATAAATGGCAACAATGTATCGGAGGAAAGTTTTTCTTACCTCTTTGTATTATTTACCTGACGAGGATGTGTTGCGTGAGGTGATATAAAGAGCTGTATGTCGATCTTTGCGGTCAACGACCAACGATACTGATGCACTGTTTTGTTGCCGATTTATCGCTGATTTTGGAGCGTTTCTGTCAAGAATTGTCGAAGATGGTATTTGCGGTGTCTCATAAATTTAAAAATTCGCCTAATGGAGTATTCGTAAGGTTAATTTTACCATGCGGAAAGAGGTAGCCAAAGCTTTGGCGTTCAGGATATATCACAGTCTCCATCTTTTTATTATCGACAAGGATGTGTACATTGGGGTGTTGCAGTAATAATTGTATCATAGGGTGACTGGTGTTGTTGCCGTAGTATAAATCTTCGATGATGTGAGAGTCATCTTGCCCTATAAGTACTATGACGATGCGAGGTATTTTACTTAATAACTCGATTGATGCTGCAATGTGTGTGTGCTGTGTGTCGGTGTTCTTAAAGGTGTAGTAGGGGGTGTTGGAGAATATGAGAGGGGAGTTGACAGATGTTGTGGGTATCATGTGGTTGTTGTCAAGAGTAATGACTGCACAGTGATAGGGTGAACAGAAGTTGGTCAGTGTTCTGTTGCTGTCTTCGAGATGAAAAGTCGGGTTGTATTGTATCCCCGATGAGGATGGTAGTTGTGCTGCATATCGATGTATCTCATCTTCGGGTTGACCATAGTAGCGTATGGGGTGTATTCTTTCGGGTGGGATGTAAGTGTGGCTGAAAAAGGCTTGATGTGCATTCCCGTAGACACTTTGTTCGTCATTATAAGGTACGCAGCACTCGTTGAGCCAATAATATTCGGTGTCGTATGTAAAGTCAATTTCCGATGGATGGTTGTGCCAGTACCGTAACATCTTATTGATGGCTTCACCTCCTGAAAGTGCCAACGAGAAGTACCCTACTCGACGGAATAATGGAAAATATTCTTCCACAACCGAGCTGCTGTGGGGTGTTCTGATAAATCGGGTGGTGTGATAATGGTTGTTGAGTAGCTTGCTCAATGCGTATAATAGTTGTTCTTCGTAGTCGAAAAAAAATGCTCTGATCATAATGTCGATTATATGAGTGTGATATGTGTTGTTGATACTCTCTAATTAATTAAACACATGAACGGTCTGTTTTGTTCCCGAGGGTGAAATTTTTTTTATTTTTAAGGATATTCCACTCTCCACATACCACCCCTCCCCCAAAAAATAATCAGAATTTTATACAATTCCACTCCGATGGGTAGACATGGATAAAATCCTGATTACGCTTACAATCATATAACCTAATATTTATCATCGGATGATTGTCTGTGTCACAATCGCCTCTCGCGAGGTGCCATAAACATAGGACTGTACAAGCCTCTCCGACAAGTGCAAAGATATAGCGTTGCGATGGTGTGTGCAATCGCCTATAATGGTTATTTCGCATCTTCTATATACCTATTGATGATTAGTCGTGATAGTTGTGTGGGATTGTGAAGCTGTCTATTATGAATAGCTTGAAATACAACTGCTTATCATTGACGAATGATTGCGAAAAAAAATGTTCAAAAATAATGCGATAAAGTGTTGAAAATGCTAATAAAAATTTGTACTTTTGCCAAAACATAAAGTAAAGTTACAATAATGGTAAAAGAGAAAAAAATAAGAACCGCACTTGTTTCGGTTTTTCACAAAGATGGATTAGATGAAATAATCAAGTTGTTACATGCCGATGGAGTAGAATTTTTGTCGACCGGTGGTACTCAATCTTTTATTGAATCATTGGGAATACCCTGCCATGCAGTAGAAGATCTGACCGGTTATCCTTCAATCTTGGGAGGTCGAGTAAAGACATTACATCCCAAAGTGTTTGGTGGTATTCTCAATCGACGTGACAATGAAAACGATGCCGCCCAGATTGCTGAGTATGAAATCCCTTCGATCGATCTTGTTATAGTAGACCTTTATCCTTTTGAACAGACTGTTGCTTCGGGAGCCGATGAAGCGGCTATCATTGAGAAGATAGATATAGGTGGTATTTCGCTCATCCGTGCCGCGGCGAAGAATTTTGAGGATGTTGCCATTGTTGCCTCAAAGGGACAATATGGTATCTTGCTTGATATATTGCGTCGTAGCGGTGCGACAACAACTCTCGCCGAGCGTCGTCTCTTGGCACGCGAGGCTTTTGCTGTTTCATCGGGTTATGATTCGGCCATCTTTAATTACTTCGATGGTGGTGAAGGCTCGACATTCCGTGCTGCTGTCAATGGATGTAAGTCGTTGCGATATGGTGAAAATCCTCACCAGAAGGGTGCTTTTTATGGCGACTTTGATGCTATGTTTGAGCAATTACATGGTAAGGAAATATCCTACAACAACTTACTCGACATCGATGCAGCAGTGTCGTTGATAGCCGAGTTTTCCGACACAACCTTTGCTGTGCTGAAACACAACAATGCGTGTGGAATAGCTTCACGCGATACTATTCTCGAAGCGTGGACAGCCGCTCTCGAATGCGACCCGGTGTCGGCTTTCGGTGGCGTGCTTGTTGCCAATCGTCCCATTGATACTGCTACTGCCGAGGAGGTGAATAAAATATTCTTTGAGGTGATAATAGCTCCGGGCTATGAGCCAGCCGCCTTGGAAATATTGCAGCAAAAGAAAAACCGAATCATTCTTGTGCAGAAACAAGCCAATACAGCTACTAAACAATATCGTTCGTTGTTGGGAGGGGTCTTGGTGCAAGATAGAGACTTGCACACCGAGCAACCTTGCGAGTTGCAACAAGTTACCGTAGAGGCTGTCGATGAGGCTCGTATAGCCGACTTGCTCTTTGCCAATAAGATTGTCAAGCACAGCAAATCCAATGCTATCGTCTTGGCAAAGAATCGCCAACTTTGTGCCAGCGGAGTGGGTCAAACATCGCGAGTGGATGCATTGCGTCAAGCTATTGAGAAGGCTCACTCATTCCACTTCGACCTGTCGGGTGCTGTAATGGCATCAGATGCCTTCTTCCCCTTTGCCGACTGTGTAGAGATAGCTCACAAGGCAGGTGTCGATGCAGTTATACAACCCGGTGGCTCAGTTCGCGACCAAGAGACCATTGATTATTGCAATGCCCATGGCATAGCAATGGTCATGACCGGTAAACGACATTTTAAACATTAAAGAATTAACACTTAAAAAAAGAGAGTCAAATGGGATTTTTCTCTAAATTTTTCTCATTAACCGAAGAGATTGCCATAGACTTGGGTACAGCCAATACGATTATCATTCACGATGATAAGATAGTAGTGGATGAGCCTTCGGTCGTGGCATTGGAAAAGAAAACTGAAAAACTTGTCGCCGTCGGAGAGAAAGCTCGCCAGATGTACGAAAAGACAAGTCCCAATATCACCACCATACGACCCTTGCGTGATGGTGTTATCGCCGACTTCTATGCCGCAGAACAGATGATACGCGGTATGGTAAAGATGGTTAACCCCAAGCGTCGTTGGTTTACTCCCTCATTGCGTATGGTAGTGTGTATTCCATCGGGAAGTACCGAAGTGGAAATACGTGCCGTACGCGACTCGGCCGAGCATGCCGGAGGGCGTGATGTCTATATGATATATGAACCCATGGCGGCAGCCATAGGTATAGGAATAGACGTTACAGCTCCCGAGGGTAATATGATAGTCGATATAGGTGGTGGTAGTACCGAGATTGCCGTTATATCGTTGGGTGGTATCGTCTCTAATAAGTCTATCCGCATTGCCGGTGATGACTTGACTGCCGATATTCAAGAGTATATGAGCCGTCAGCACAATGTGCGTATAGGTGAGCGTACTGCCGAGTTGATAAAGATTAATGTAGGTTCGGCATTGACCGACCTTGCCGATCCTCCCGAAGATTATATCGTGCATGGACCTAACCGTATGACAGCCCTTCCCTTGGAGATACCTGTTTCGTACCAAGAGGTATCGCACTGTATCGAGAAGTCCATCTCGAAGATTGAGGCAGCCGTACTGAGTGCCTTGGAGCATACACCTCCCGAATTGTATGCCGACCTTGTACGCAATGGTATTTATCTGGCCGGTGATGGTGCCTTGTTACGCGGTCTTGACAAGCGTCTGACCGATCGCATTGGTATCACATTCCATGTTGCTGACGATCCGTTGCATGCAGTTGCCAAGGGTACGGGTGTGGCATTGAAGAATATTGATAACTATAATTTCTTAATTCGATAAGAATAATAGGTGTCCTATGTTACCTCACGAGTTACACAGCAACTATTGTGTAGCTCGTGAGGTAATATATGAACATCACAATATCAGGAGAGTATATCGATGCGTAATCTTTTCGATTTTCTCATCAAACATGTTGCGTGGATATTTTTTATTGTCTACGTCACCATAAGTTGTATATTGCTATTCAACTCTAATCCCTATCAACGCAGCGTTTACTTCGGGTCGTCGAGCAAGTTGGTTGCACAAGTGTATAGATGGTCGGATGCAGTGACGAGTTATTTCGGATTGCGTACGGTTAACGAAGAGTTGTTGCGTGAGAATGGTAAGCTCGAATTAGAATTGTTGAGCTTGAAGCATCAGTTGCAGCAGTATACCGATAGTGCAACCGTCGATTCGTTAAGTCGTTCGGCACACCTTTATGACGGATATGATTTTATCATGGCACACGTCATCAATAATAGCCTTACACACATGGATAATTATATAACCCTTGATAAGGGACGAGCCGATGGTGTTGCTCCGGAGATGGCAGTGGTCGACCACAATGGTATTGTAGGTATTGTAACGGTAGTCAATGAGCATAATGCCGTTGCTATCTCGGTGCTTAACACTAAGTTGCATATCAGTTGTAAGGTAAAGGATACCGACTGCTTCGGTTCACTTGTGTGGGATGGTCGTAACGCTCGTTATGCCATGCTTGAAGAGATGCCTCGACATGTCGAGTTTGCCCCCGGTGATACAATTGTAACGAGTGGTTTCTCGGCTGTTTTCCCCGAAGGAATCATGGTGGGAACTATTCACGATTACGCTCGACAGAAGGATGATAATTTCTATGCTATGCAGGTAAAGTTATCGACCGATTTTCATCAATTAGGGTCGGTGAGAGTGGTGTATAATCGCTCGCAGTACGAACAACGATTATTGGAAAAGGAGGCTCAACAATGAATGTAACTATATTACGAGACTTGGGTGTAGCCTTGCTCTTTATTTTGTTGCAAGTGTTGGTGTTCAACCAGATACATCTCTTTGGCGTAGCGGTGCCATTGGTATTTATATATATTATCTTCAAGTTGCCTGTTTCGCTATCGACGGTGTGGGTATTGACGCTTTCATTCTTGTTGGGGCTTGTTGTAGATATTTTCAGTAATACTCCGGGAATGAATGCATTGGCTTGTACGGTGCTGGCATTTATGCGTCGTCCTGTTCTATCGTTGTATCAGCCGCATGGATATGATTATGCTACCGAGGTGCCGTCTATACGCAATTTCGGTATGTGGCTATATGTGAGATACTCTCTTACACTAACGTTTCTTTATTGTACGTTGATATTTCTCATAGAGTCGATGTCGTTGTTTGACTTGCCTTTCCTTCTCATGCGTATCTTGGGCAGTACGCTGCTGACGTTTATACTTATAGTGTGCATCGATAGTCTTAGTCAAGGAAATGAGAAAAGATTATAATCTCGAAAAACGTAAGTTTGTCATAGCCGGAGCCGTGTTGGTTATCGTGGCTGTGTATGTAGTGCGGTTATTCTCCTTGCAGGTGGGTGACAACGATTACAAGCGTTATGCCGATGGCAACGCTTTTCAACGTAAGACTCTTTATCCGTCACGAGGCTTTATATATGATCGCAACGATGAGTTATTGGTATACAATCAGCCGGCCTATGATGTCATGATGATACCTCGGGAGGTACATGACTTGGATACGCTTGACTTTTGTAATACGTTAGGAATAACGCTTGAAGAGTTCGACCGGTATATCGACGATATGAAGGATCGTCGTAAGAATCCGGGATACTCCACCTATACCCCCCAAGTGTTTATGACGCAACTTTCGACGCAGGATTATGGACGCTTTCAAGAGAAATTGTATCGTTATCCGGGATTTTATACGCAGAACAGGGTGTTGCGACAGTATAGTCGTCCTATTGCCGCCAATGTGTTGGGCAATATTCGAGAGGTTGGTGTCTCGGATATAGAGCGAGACGATTATTATCGTCGAGGCGACTACATGGGCGACTTGGGTATAGAGAAGTCGTATGAGGAAGTGCTGCGGGGAATGAAAGGGGAGGAGATACTCTTGCGTGATGCCTATGGGCGTATCAAGGGCAAGTATGAAGATGGACGTTACGATGTGCAACCCGTGTCGGGACGAAATATCACACTCTCAATCGATGCCGACTTGCAGGCTTATGGCGAGAAGCTGATGCAGAACAAGACCGGTGCTATTGTGGCCATCGAGCCATCGACCGGAGAGATCTTGGCACTTGTATCCAGCCCCACATACGACCCATCATTGTTGGTGGGACGTGAACGCGGAAAGAATTATGCCCGCCTCACTCGCGATCCATCCAACCCTCTTTACGATCGTGCCTTGTTGGCTCGTTACCCTCCCGGCTCTACTTTTAAGCCCACGCAGGCTCTTATATTGTTGCAGGAAGGTATAGTAACCCCCGAGACACGTTATCCTTGTACCGGTGGTTTTGTTGTAGGTGGCCTAAAAGTGGGATGTCACGCCCATGCAGCTCCCATCAACTTGGTGCCATCGTTAGCGACCTCGTGCAATGCATACTATTGCTATGGATTGCGTTCGATGCTCGACAATCGTCAGCAATACGATAGTACGTCTACGGCGTATGAAGTGTGGAAGGAACACTTGGTGTCGATGGGTTATGGTTATCAGTTGGGAATAGACATGCCCACCGAGAGTCGTGGTTATCTGCCCAATCGTCATGTATACGATAAGGTGTACGGTGTGGGGGGATGGCGAGCCCTTACTATCATCTCTATTGCCATCGGTCAAGGCGAAATATTGGCAACACCGTTGCAGATAGCCAATCTTGCCGCTACCATAGCCAATCGTGGTTATTTCTATACGCCGCATGTAGTAAAGGCTATACAAGACAGTGTGATAGATAGTCTCTATTTGCAGCGACGCTATCCTACCATCGATGCTCGTTATTACGATTATGTGGTAGAGGGAATGCGTATGGCCGTTACAGATGGTACTTGCCGAACGGCCAATCTGCCCGATATAGAGGTGTGTGGTAAGACAGGAACGGCACAAAATTCTCACGGACGGGATCACTCGGCATTCATGGGATTTGCACCCATGAATGACCCTCAGATAGCAATTGCGGTGTATGTCGAAAATGCCGGCTTCGGAGCCACCTATGGTGTACCCATCGGCAGCCTGATGATGGAGTATTATCTGAAAGGTGAGATAGATCCTTCTCGCAAACACCTTGAAGAAAGAATGTTTAACTCAAAAGTGGAAGGTAACAGTGGCAAGAAACGTTAATGCGTGGAAAACAGTCGACAAGTTTACGATTTTTCTTTATCTGATACTTGTCTTTTTCGGTTGGATAAGTATATATGCAGCCAGTTACGACTTTGACCAAGCCAGTATATTCGACTTTGCCGAGCGTTCGGGTAAGCAGTTGGTGTGGATAGGGCTATCATTCATCCTTGCTTTCTGCATCATGCTCATCGATGCTCGTATGTTTGAGACTTATGCTTATCTGATATATACGGGTTTTATCATATTGTTGTTATTTACTTTTGCCTTTGCACAAGAGGTCAAGGGGTCGCGATCGTGGCTGATGATAACCGATACCATTCGTCTGCAACCTGCCGAGTTTGCCAAGTTTGCAACGGCTCTGGCAGTAGCCAAGATGTTTAATGGATATAATTTCAAGTTTACACAACCTTCCAATTTCTTCAAGATAGTCGGACTAGTAGTATTGCCGCTTGTAATCATCGTCTTACAGAAGGAGACCGGTTCGGCACTTGTCTATTTCTCGTTCATCCTCATGATGTATCGCGAGGGCATGACCGGTCTTGTTCTTTTCGGAGGTATCATGGCCATTGTCTATTTTGTGTTGGGTATCAAGTATAGTGCCATCGATTGGTTGGGGGCACCGCTGGGCGAAGTGATAGTATTGGTTCTCATTTGTGTGGCACTGATATTTATTGTACGCTATTTTGCCGAGAACAAGCGAGTGGCACGTACGTTGTCCTACTTCTATATACTGGCAGCATTGGTTGTTGCTATTTTGTTATTGTGTAAGGTGGCAGTTCCCATTTTTTATGTATTGATGGGCGTAGTGGCTGTGTCGGTAGTGTACTTGTTGTTGGTTTACTGGACTACCTTTTCGTCGAAGATATTGGTATCGGTAGCAGTAACGATTGTATCGGTAGCATTTATGTTTTCATGCAATTATTTCTTTAATAAGTTACAACAGCACCAACGCACCCGCATCGAGGTGTTATTGGGTATGACCGAAGACTTGCATGATGCCGGCTATAATGTCAATCAGTCCAAGATAGCCATAGGCTCGGGGGGTATGTGGGGTAAAGGTTTTCTCAATGGTACGCAGACCAAGTTAAAGTATGTACCTGAGCAAGATACCGATTTTATCTTCTGTACCATAGGCGAGGAGGAGGGCTTCTGGGGGTCATGCCTTGTATTGGCTCTTTACACAGCTCTTATATTGCGTATCATGGTTATAGCAGAGCGTCAGCCGCGACCTTTCGGTCGTGTCTATGCTTATAGTGTATTAGGGATATTTTTCTTTCACCTGTTCATCAACATCGGTATGGTAATAGGGTTATGTCCCGTTATAGGTATCCCGCTGCCGTTTTTTAGTTATGGAGGCTCGTCGTTATGGGGTTTTACCATCTTGTTGTTCATTTTGTTACGTATCGATGCCTCGCGTGGCGAACATTTCTGATAATAATTTATTCGTGTTGTTGGTGAGATACTAATGGATAGTTGTTGTATAAAAAAAACTCCGGGAGAATGTCTCTCGGAGTTTTTATATGGGATATTGGTTTATCAGAACTTAATACTTACACCAAGGTTGCAGAAGCTACGGTTGGTGTGACCAACTTCGGCATTCAGTGCAAAAGTGGGAGTGAGGTAGTAGCGAGCACCTATCGATGAAGTCCAGTCAAATCGACCGTCGGCATATTTGTGTGCCATGGCAACACCGCCACCAAAACCTACTACAACATAAGTGTCGAGGTTCTCGACAAATTGGTAGTGGAATGAACAGTTGGCAATAAGTGTAAGTATGTCACCTCCATGCCAGCCTATGGTGTTGTTTAATGATGCACCTATACCCAACGATGCGTTACCGTTAATCCACCCATCGGCTACACCATAGTCTATGGCTATTCTTTGGGCAAATCCGTCTCCGAAACCAATTGTTGCTGAACCTACCAAGTCGTTTTTGGCAAAGGTTCCATTGGCACTGGCTGTTATTGTAGCAATGCTTGCTACTGCCATTACTAAGATTGTCAAAATTTTCTTCATAACTAATCTTGTTTTTAAGGTGTTAATACTATTTGGTAATTATTCTTGCTTCTGAACTTATGCAAATGTAAGAAAAATATTGTTATTTGTGGCAATATTTTGCATTTTTTATCTTCTATATATAAAAGTCCAAATTAATGACAGCATAATCTCGCAATATTTTTTCTTGCGAAGTTATGCCGTCACGATGGTTGTAGTCCTGAAAACTTCTTCTATAAAATAGCGTTGTCGAGTCTGCTTAATTAAAATTTCCAGCTTACGCCTGCCAGTATGTAGCTTCCAAAGCTGTATCCGGCTTCGATGTTCAGTGCAAAACCGCGGGTGAAGTACCATCTCACTCCGGCGTTGGTACTCCACGAGAAGAATCCTTTATCTTCGCCGTAGAACTTGTCATACCATTTGTATCCGCCTCCGGCTCCTATCTTTAAGTAGGTGTCCAGACGTTCAACAAACTGGTAATGTAGCGAGGCGGTTGCTTCGGCCGAAAGCCTGTCCCAGTGTGTGTCGAGGCAATTGCCCACAGCGGCACCGATACCTATTGAGCCTCGTCCTCCCAGCCAGTTGTCGAATACACAGCAATCGAATGCTATCTTCTGGGTGAATCCATCACCATATCCCAGCAGTACGCTCACGTTGCGGTCACCGAGACCGAATGTCCTATCGCCCGATTGTGCCGTAGCGGTGTATGATGCACATGCTGCTGCAAGTAAAAGTGCTGTTGTAATGTTTCTCAATAATTGTTTCATACGTTCATCCTTAATGTTGTTAATACTATGTGTCGCTCATATATGTAGGACACGATATGATATTACAACAAATGAAAACACTCTTTTATCGAAATCGGTCGATAAAAGAGTGTGAAATTTTGTCGGAGAGTCTTCGATTGAGGATGAAGTCATGAGTGAACGTCTGTATGCAAACATCCTTTTACTTCATTGCCGGCATCCTCTTTACAAGACGATTAGTCTACTTTCTCGGCTATGCGAGCAGCTATTTCAGCCATCTCGGCGGCTGGTAAAGATAGTTTCTCGCGGAAGAAATTCATATCGCCTTCTGTGGTGATGGGAATGAGATGAACGTGAGCATGAGGTACTTCGAGTCCCATGACAGCTACACCCACACGCTTGCAGTCCATCACGCTGTCGATGGCACGAGCCACCTTGCGAGCGAAGGTCATAAGGCCGTTGTACGACTCCTCATCGAGGTCGAAGATGTAATCTACTTCTTGCTTGGGTATTACCAGCGTGTGTCCCTTGGCTACGGGACTGATGTCGAGAAATGCAAAGTAATGCTCATTTTCGGCTACTTTATAGCAGGGAATCTCTCCGGCTACTATACGACTGAATATCGATGCCATAATAGTTGATTTTAGGTTATTTATTCTATAATTGTTATGCGACCATCGTTGTGGGCTGTCATGTTGGCTCCTCGGTGGGTTAATTCATTTACATAGCCTTCGAAGAGTTCATACACAAACCCCGGATAGTCTTTTCGTTCAATGGCTTGTGTGAATGCTGCCATCCCATCACCTCCATCGGCTACAAAGTTGAGCGTGGCAACGGTGTATATTCGTTCCTTATCGATGTGACGACCGCCTATTGTGAGCGATGCTACTTGACCTTTTTCAATGTCAAGGCGTACTTCTCTGCTCACACCTTCGCCTCCGTTATTGGCTATCTGGGCGAAGAGTTGTTCTACGTCGCTTCCTCGCATTTTCAATACCGACATGACGTTGGAGAATGGGAACGATGCCCATATTTCGCCTCTCGTTACTTCGCGAGGTGTTATGTCGGCACGGATACCCCCGGTGTTAAGAATAGCAAAATCCACTGCCTCACCGGTGCGACGGCGTGCCATATCGGCAAAGGCATCGCATGCCCAGTTGGAGAGTGGACTCTCGGGCTTGGCAACGTATAGGGTGTCGAGTGTGGTTCCTATCACTATGTTCATTACGCTGTCCACTTCCATCTTGTAGGGTTGTAGCAGGGTTGCAAAGTCATCGTCTAAGCGGTTGTCGTAGCGAGCATCGACGGGTAGGAGTCGGTAGTCGACGATTATATCTTTCTTCTTGTCGGCAGGGATGGTGATGTGGGCAAAACCAAGGTACACACCGCTCTTGCCCGTCTGACCTACGGCTATCGATTTGCCATCGAGGTTCTTGTGATAACGTGCTTCGGTCAGATAGCTGTGTGAGTGGCCTCCTATTACCATGTCAATGTAATGCGTATTTTCTATCAGCACCGAGTCTATTACATTGGTGCCATTTATCTTGTCGCGAATGTATCCCAAGTGCGAGAGTGCTACAACGATGTCGGCCTCTTGGTTGCGTAGTTGCAGGGCGAGACTGTCGGCTATGGCAATAGGATCGTGGTAAGTTATATCTCGGGCATGATCGGTAAAGAGTAGTCCGCGAGGGTCGACGTTCAGTCCTATAAATCCCACCTTCACTCCTCCTGCGTTGCACATCCACGAGGGGGTGACACACTCCTGTAAGTGTGTGTTGTGGTAGGTGTAGTTGGACGAGACGGTTACACCGTTGTAGGTCGATAGTAGTGCTGCCAATGCTTCACTTCCGTTATCAAACTCGTGATTGCCTACGGTGCGTACGTCGTAGCCCAACTCGTTGAGAATAAGAGTCTCTATCTTGCCTGCGTAGAGATTGAAGTAGGGTGTTCCTTGCACTGCATCGCCGGCATCTACCAGCAGGGCTTCGGGATAGTGACTGCGTAGGCTGTCGATGAGGACTTTACGTCGTTCCACACCGCCCATGCCGGCATTGCGTGACGCATCGGTTGCGATGGGGGTTATCTGACTGTGTGTGTCGTTGGTGAAGAGTATCACTACCTGTTTGTCGGACGGTTGGCAACTCCACAGCAGCAGGCTGCATAGTACAATGAGTGTGGTGCGTATAAGGGTTCTGTTCATACGATGCATATATAGGTTTGAATGTACAAATATAGGGAATTTCTATAAATTGCTTTGTTATGATTGATGATTTTTTCTTAGTGTAGATTTTAGATTCTGACTGCATGGGCATCGCGAGCCATGTGATTGTGGTCAAGGCTGAAAGATGCCCCCAAAAACATCAAGCAAACAAAGAGATTGTATCCTATAACAAATGAAAAATTAAACAGTGGATTTGATAGAAGTTCCCTATACTCATTTTTTCGTCTCGGCCAATATTTTTGACAATCTCTTTACTTTACCGAACATACTTCCTTATGTGGTTGTTGTAAGGTTACTAACTTTTAAAACTAACAATTATGACAACTCCTGCTAAACGTACTCAGAATTGGCTCCCAGGTATTTTTAATGACTTCTTTGGCAATGAATGGATTGCCAAGACCAGCCCATCGGCTCCGGCTCTCAACATTGTCGAGACCGAGAAGGAGTATATCGTGGAGATTGCTGCTCCGGGTGTGACTAAGGACGATTTCTGCGTGACGGTCGACAAGCATGACCAGCTTGTGGTGACGGTCGAGAATCGTGACAACAATGAGGAGCGTGATCGCAAAGGTAAATTCCTGCGTCGAGAGTTCTCCTATCAGCAATTCCAGCAAACGCTTATCCTGCCTGAGAATGTCAACAAAGAGGAGATTCGTGCATCGCAGAATAACGGTGTGCTTACTATTACCATTCCCAAGAACCATGCCACCGTTGCTGCCGAGCCTAAGCGTATTGCAATAGAGTAATCATGGCCGACCCTGCTCATGGTGTAAGAAAAAGACCTTATTGCCACATTCGACAATAAGGTCTTTTATTCTTTCCGAACAATCGTTCGTTATTATCTTTTTCTATCTAACCTATCTTCCAGATAAAGTATCGATTGACAGCTGTTGGTTATCTTACCACCACCTTGCGGTTGTTGGCAATGTACACTCCGGCAGGCAGCTGCACTCGGGTGTTGCCGGTGATGGTGGCATGATATACTACACGACCATCTAAGGCTACTACCGTAAGTGTCATGGGGCTGGCTGTCTCGGCTACCAATGCTCCGTTCACACCATAGAGGCGTACTTCGTTGTCGCGTACACCTTCAACCGATGTGTAGACATTCTCTTCAAACTCGGCATAGATAGTTACCGACGATGCCGGCATGGCAAACTCAAATACCGATATATTGCCCGGTACTACGAGGTCTATAACATCGGCTCCGTTGAGTGTAAGGCTTTTCAGTGTGAAATAGCGATAGCTGTTGGCATCCTCGTAGATGGTATCGGTCAGAAGTGTTACTGATACAAGTTCGTTCTCGCGTGCTACATAGCTCGATGTACCAAATACGAAAGCATCCGACACACCATTGGTCTCCACGTTGACCAAATAGCTGGGTGAGAACACGCCTTGAATGGTTACATTACCGGTAATACCGGTTATTACATCGTCAAAGTCGACCACTCCGGTAGCATCGCGGTGGAAAAACTCTACTCCACTGCAATAGCACTTGTAGTAGAACATCTGATAACCGTTGGTTTCGAGAGTGGGTGTGGCATATTCAAGACCCGATACATGTATCTCATCGTGGTTGGTGACTGTCTGATAAGTTACGCCATCGAACGTGTATTCAGTAGCATTGGGTGCATACACATGCAGCACACCACCACCTATTATCTCGGGGGTTGTATTGAGACTGAATACAGCTATGTCGCTTATCAAGCCGGTCTCATTGTCCCACAAGTAGTAGGGGGGATTGGCATTTTTCACGACATTCTCGTAGATGGCTTTCTCGTTCTTGCGTGCAATGGTCTCGCTGTCGGCTGCCATCTCCTCCTCGCTGCTGTACACATTGTTGTCGGTAGGTGTTCCTCCGTTGATGATGTCATCGTGCGACGATACCATATTACCATTGGTATTGATAGTATTACCCACTGCAACACAATCGCTTACTGCGGCATCACTGTTGGTATTGATACCGTTGGCATCACTGTGTTCACCCGATGCACCGCATATAGCTCCGGCGTAGGCTCGTCCCATGCCTACACCTATCCATTTGTAGAGTGAAACAACTTCAACTCTATTGTTGATGGCTACGCAGTTGGTAATGGTGCTGTTGCCGGTGCTGAATCCTACTACTGCACCTCCCATGTTGGAGTAGTGACCTGTGCTGTGATATATGTAGCTGTCGCGAACGACCAAATTGGTTATCTTGGCAGCATTAATAGCTCCGAACAATCCTGATGTGCGACGTACCTCCTTGGCTTTACCCCATCCGAAGAAACCATCATCAAACTCTTGTTCGTAGTGGATGTACATGTGTGATACGATGTGACCGCGACCATCAAATGTTCCCGAAAAGTAGTTCTCTTTGTCGGTAGTACCACCGCAGTCGAGTCCGCTGCAAAATCCAATGGGCGACCAATCCTTGAAGTCGGCTAAATTGATATCATCGGTCAGCACAAAGGTAACTCCGGCAAATGATTCGCCATCGTTCACTCGTTTGGCCAGTCCTGCCAATTCGTCGGCGGTTGTAATCATGTAGTTGCCTTGCGAGTCGAAGTTCCACTCTACATCGATACCTCCGCTCCACACACTCTCGGCCTGCGACATGGCAGGTAACATTAGTGCTGCTATTGCTGTAAAGATAAATTTTTTCATTTCTTTCTAAAAACCTTTTATTATGAATATCTATCGAACTATTACTTTTGTTCCATTCACGATGTAGAAGCCGCGAACTAACGACAATTCGTTGCGACCTTGCGACACGCGACCGTTATACACTGTGCGACCTGTCATGTCAACAACCGTTGCGATGCCATCGGCAGCAGCCTCTATTACAACGCAACCATCAGCACCATAGATACGACTGTTGGCTTCAACACCCTCTACCGAGGTGGGGATGGTAGCTATGGTAGTGTAATACAACGTAGTCTTGGCAGCAGGCATAGGGATGGTGAATTGTTGCTTGCGGAGGAAGCGACCGGTCTCGTAGCTGAATGTGGGGTTGCCTTCCTCGTCCATACCATTCTCGGGCATCGTGTAAGTGGCATCGTTGGTGGTAGCCAACACATTACCGTTGTTGTCGGTTATCTCGCCTATATAGTAACCAAAGTCCTTGCTGCTCCAGTCGCCTACATGACCTTCGAGGTAGAACTCTATCACAACATTGTCTCCGGCAGGGATGATGGTATAGGTTGTACCTTCGTACTCAAAGTCGAGCATGTCGGCACCGGGAATGATGGCTGCGTTGTCTCGAACGCTACCTGTCTGGGCTTGGTTGTTGTCAACATCGAGGGCATAATAAATGATGTCGGTGGGCATACCGGTCTCTACATTCAGGAAGTAGGGAGTTTTGGGTTCACTACCCACACCCCAGTTATTGTAGATGATAGTGGCACGATTGATGTTGCTCAATCCTGCTTTCATATCCTCAACTGTTGCGTACTCTTGGTTGTCGCTCTTAGCCGCACCCGATGAAATGGGGGTGGGATTGTCGCCTCCATTTCTTAAAGAACCATCAGCGGTAATGCTGTTACCGGCTACCGTGCAGTTTTCAATAGCGGTGTTGGTGGTTTCGGTAAATCTATTGGCTGCAATTAAAGTAGTTTTGTCGTAATAATCTCCACAAGCACCACATATACCTCCAGCGTATGCAACGCCTCTTGATAGATACGGAGACTTGGCTGTAATTGTATTATTAATTAAACTACAATTTACGATTGTTCCCGATTTGCAGTATGCAGCAATACCTCCGCAATAGTTGTAATATGCACAGGTTTCATGGTAGATGTAACTATCTTTTACAGTCAGATTTTTAATCGTTGCACCATTTATCGCACCAAAAAGTCCTGATGTTACTCGGGCTTTAGAACTTCCGTAGGAAGTATTGCTGTAATTGATGTATATTTTTGATATCGTATGATATTGTCCATCGAATATACCGCTGAAATATTTGACGTCATCTATTTCAGCACCTATGGTTCTTCCGATAAGGTTTCCTATCGGCGTCCAGTCTTGATAGTTATTTAGGTCTATATCATCCATGAGTAGGAATGTAGCTCCGCTGTAAGAGTTGCCGGCATTTACTTGTTGTGCCAGTCCTGCCAGTTCGTCGGCAGTGTAGATGAGGTAGTTGCCGGCATCGTCGGTAGCCCATTCGGTGTCTACTCCACCGGTCCACACACTTACGGCATTGGCTGTAAAACTGCTCATAGCTATTACGGCCATTGTCATTGTTGATAAGAAAACTTTCTTCATCATATTATTTCCTTTCTTGTTTTGTTGACACAGTTGTGGCAGTGTATATTGTCCATCATACTGCATCGGGGGTTGTTAATTTCAGTTTAGTAACGTTATATGCGTTGTCCGTAACGCAAAATTCGCTGCAAATTTAGGTAAAATATTGCAACGATAATCATTTGAAATACAAAAAAATGTAAATAAAAAATTCACAGTCGATATTTTACTAAATAATATTAGAAGTTACTTTCAATACAAAAAATAATAACAGAGGATGTCGCCAATATAGGGGACATCCTCTGTTTGTATTGTCGAATATCTTACACTTTCCTATTGGACAGGAAGAGTGCTATAATCAATGTTTATTCAGCCGAAACAGTCCAAATTTTTCCATTTTTCTCGGCCTTGTAACCGTCAGCCAACCACTTGGTGGGATCTACATTGAAAGTACCACCGGTGATGATTACTGTACCGGTACTTGCATTATTTACAAATGAGTCTTTCGATGTACTGTTTGCCAATGGTTTCTCAAAGTGACCACCGTTGATGTAGCAAGTAGAACCTGCATCAACATATACAAAGTAGCATGATGTGCGGTCGAATGTATAAGTACCTTCATTAACTGTTACAGTAGAGTTGCCGGTAACATAGAACATGTTACGACCCGACTTACCGGGCTTGGCAGCAATAGTACCGCTGTTTACGGTAACGCTTGACTCTTGCAATACTGCAAAACCGGCACCGTTGATATTGGCATCGTTAACCTCCACATTCGAGCCGTAGAGATTGAAGGCGTAATTGTTTGTACCATTTCCACCGGCTATCACCTCTTGGTTATCCATGTTGATAATGACATTATTGTCTTGGATACTGATGACATCGGTGCCGTTGTCGATAGTTTCTGTAAGAGTTACTGACCACTGACTGCTAAGAGCCTCTTCGAGTTGGTCGACAGTTGCAACCTCCTTACTTACAGTGTACTTACCATTCTCGTAGACTACGGTGTAACCGTCAGCTACCCATTTAGTAGGATCGAAGCCGAATGTACCACCGGTGATAATTACAGTACCATCACCCAAGATACCGGCAGTGTAACCGCTGCGAGTTGATGCCTTACCGAAGTTACCACCCTTTACATAGGCGGTAGTACCTGTACCGGCATAGATATAAGCACGCTTTTGGTTTTGTGTTTTATTGAAATCGAAATTACCATCGTTTATGGTCAAAGTGCTACCTTCGCCTTCGAGATAGAAAAGATAGCGACCGCTGGTGCTTGTTGTGTTAATTTCGAGGCTACCGCTGTTGAATGTTACGCTTGCTCCATTGACAACACCAATACCACCACCGCGAGAATAGATGTCGGCTTCGTTGATTTCAGAAGAACCACCACGAGCTATAATACCATAATCGGTAGCACTACCCGATGTCAATTGATGACCATTCATATTAAGAACCATACCATTGTCGATTTCAAGGTAAGGAGCATCGGTTGAAGTCAAATCAATATCGCCGGTTGCATCATAAGTACCACCAACGGCAGCAATCAGTTGAAGAGGATCGGCCTCAAGATCGTCATCGTCATAGTCGGGAACGATTACTACATTGATGTCTACGTCGCTTGTGAGCAATTGACCGTAGATGTTGGTGCGGTGGTTGCGTTGTACGGGCACTGAACCTACGGTGCGGGTCTTCTCGGCTGCTGCTGTCTCGCCATAAGAGAACTCGATGTCAACAACTTCTTGCTCGGCGGGTACGAGCAGATAGTTCATGGCGAGGTATTCATATCCGGCTACGGGAAAAGTCTCTCCGGTAGGGATGTTGTTGAATCCGAATGTGATTTCATTTCTTGCAGCGTCAACTGTTCCATCCCACAAGTTGAGTGTGCTACCAAGACCTTTTACCGTTACTGACGAATATTTAGGTGTGTAACCTGCACTTGTCGATGCTGTATAGTCGTTGGTACCGATGTTGAGTTGGGCGAAGGGACGACGCAATTCTACGGTCTCGCTTTGTGTTCCGCGTACTGTGATCTCTTGAATCTTGTAGAAGGCATCGCGGTTCTCTTTGTTGCTCAATGCTCCGTTGTAGTCGACTGTCATGGTCTTGTTGGCGAAGTTTACTGTATAAGGTGCATCGGGGTCTGCTGCCCAGAAGATTACTTTG
>JAFXJY010000004.1 GCA_017531985.1 Bacteroidaceae bacterium | reverse complement strand
GAAGGTAATCAGACAGTATCGGTTGAGTTGAAACGCCCCTTTGCACAGCTCAACATCGGTACCAACGACTTTGACGAAGCTACTGATGCTTCGTACGCTCCCACTCAATCGGCTGTGACTGTTAAAAAAATTGCTACCACTCTTAACTTGTGGGATGGCACAGTTAGCGATGAGCAAGATGTAACATTCGGCTACGACACAATTCCTGCCGCTACCGAACCATTCCCCGTAGCCGATTATCAATACCTCGCCATGAACTACGTTCTTGTAGGCAAGGACAAAGAGGTCTTTGACATTGTGTATATGTACCGCGACAACAACAATTTGGAGCAAACCAACGCCGTAGGTTCAGTACCCATGCAACGCAACTACCGTACCAACATCTACGGAAGCCTGCTTACCAACGATGTGAAAGTGGAAGTTGATATGGAGCCTGATTATGATGGTAATCTTCCCGGAACTTTGGAAGAGGAACTTATTATTGCCTCGCAAGTTGGTGGTACAGTTACTTTGACTGCTCCTGTAACTCTTTCAAAGACTTTAAATGTTAATGCGGATATGATTATTAATTTGAATGGTCAGACAATCACCGGTCCGAGCGAAGCAAGAGATGCAGCTAATAATAGAGTGCATGCTATTGTAAATAATGCCAACCTTACAATCAATGGTGGCACAATCACATCGCCTGCCGGTAATGGTGGTTCTGCTATTTACAATAATGCAGATGCTACCTTAACCATCAATAATGTTGAAATTAATGGTGCTCCAATTGTTGATGGCGGTTGGCCTTCATACGGTATCAACAACTATGGTACAATGACAATCAATGGTGCAAAGGTAAATACTTATCACGGTGGTATCGCAACTGGTGGAAACGGTGTAGCCGTTATTGAAGATGCAACCGTTGATGTCGGTTTGAATACTCAGACAAAACAAACCAGCTGGGCACTTTATGTTTTTGACAATGGTCAAATGACCGTAAACGGCGGCACATTCAAAAACACCAAGAATGAAAACGGCCAGGTATATGGCGGTGGATATATTTGTGCTATAAGTACAAGTAAAACCATAATAAATGGTGGTATTTTTGATAAAACAGAAGGCGACAATAATGGAACAGGTCTTTATTACCAATGTCAAAATTTGGAAATTAATGGTGGTGTATTTGATACTGATCCAAGTGAGTATGTAACTGATGGTTACACAGCAGTAGATAATGGCAATAATACTTGGACAATAGCTAAAAAAATTACAAATGCAAATATTGTAGAAGTTTTTAATAATCTCTCTACAACAGAACCAATAACTCTTGCACTATCAGAGGACATCACCACAAATGAAAGCGTTACAATACCTGCTGGTGTAACCGTAACTCTTGATCTGAACGGTCAGACCATCGCCGGAGGAAAGCAGGCGGCAGATAATACCAAGAGCATATATGCTATTGTGAACAATGGTACGCTCACATTGAAGAACGGTACTGTTAATGCCCGTGGTGTAGGCAACTACGGAACATTGATTGTTGAGGATGGCGTTTACAATGCTGTGGATGAAAACGGCGGTGCTGCTATCTGGAACTACACAGGCAGTAGTGTGACAATCAATGGCGGCACATTCACTGGTGCACAAACTGATACAGCTCCCGGTGCAACGGCAATGCACGTTGCCTCTGGTGCAACTGCTGTTGTGAACGGCGGTACGTTCGAGAATGATGCTGACTATACTTATGCCATCATCAGCTATGGTAATCTTACAGTCAATGACGCAACCATTATCGGCGAGCACGGTGCAATTGCCGCATCGGAAGGTACACTGACGATTAACGGTGGTAGTTATGAGGTAACTGGCACTAGTACCGATCATGTCATCTATGCGCCAAACGGTGGCGTAATCATCAACGGCGGTACGTTTACGCTTTCTCAGCCAGACGCTTCATCGTTCGGCAGTACGATTATCGATGGTGCTGTTGTTGTAAACGGCGGAACATTTGACTCTGTTAGCGGAGCTTTGGCTTACGATGGTCAGGCAGGTCTCGTTATCAATGGTGGTACATTCTTGAATAAGGCAACTACCGTTTATGGTGGCGATTTTGATCAATTTGTAGCTGCGACAAGCACCGCAACTACTAATGCAGATGGTTCTATTACCGTAGTGGCAAACTAATTTCGTGAATCCTATCCGAAACCATGTTCCTTGTGTAGTTCAATCTTTCGGGAATCCACAGGATACAGAACGGGACGAGGAACAGAGTTTCGGGATATTTCAATGAACAGTCACTAAATCATTGACAAAAGAAACTCTATCATCCTTTGATAGATTATTTACATATAAGACGTTAGTGGAGACCTGCAGTTCGTGAGAATTGCAGGTCTCATTTTCATATTAGCACTGACCTATGGGTGTGATATGATACCCGATGCTTCCTAATGATAGTGAAGTGACCCCAAAAGTTTAGACAATAAACTTTTGAGGTCACATTACCGGCACAGTCCCTTCTCTTTGGGGTAGATATAATATTACTCAGCGGTGTTGGCCAGTGGGGCAGGTGTTGTGTAAACACGTGCAGCCAACTCTTTATCGAACATGTATAGTCCGTAGCCATGATCGCCGATCTTTTTGAGTGCGTCGATGTAATCGCGTGCAGTCTCTTCTTCCTCTATTTGTTCGTCAATGAACCATTTGAGCATGCTTTGAGTTGCATAGTCATTTTCTTCTACTGCGATGCTGTAAAGGTTGTTGATGAGTCCGGTTACGACTTTCTCATGACGAAGAGTCTCCTCGTAGGCATGAAGGATTGAGTTCCACGACGTGTCTACCTTATCGATAGGTGCAAGTGTAACCTTGCCATCCATCGAGTTAATGTAGTTCATAAAGATGGTGGCGTGGTCCTGTTCTTCCTTAAATTGTATTGCAAACCAGTTGGCTATGCCTTTGTATCCTTCGCTCTCAAAGTGCATTGACATAGACAGATATAAATATGCCGACCAAAATTCGGCATTTACTTGGGCATTCAGAGCCTCTTGCATTCTTTTACTTAACATAGTTCTATTTTTTTAGGGTTATACGATTCTCTAATAGATGAACACGTTGCTGTGTCCTTATGTTTTCATTGCAAAGATATAATTTCTTGTAATAAAATGCAAGAAAATATATAGATTATTTATAAATTTGGAATGATTCTAAATTTAAATCACTAATTCAATGTACCCATTCAAATGGTTTTTATACCTATTTATTATAGTACAATTTTATGAGCTTTGTTTCCACACATGATGATGTATATACCGTTGGATAGGTGGCTGACATCCATCATGTGTGTGCCGGCACATAGGTTTTGTTGTTTAACAACTACTCCGTTTGCATTTATTATGTTGATGCATTGGTTTTCATGTAGAGATAGATGTAAGTAACCATTCGCAGCGTACACTTTATCATTGTTTGTCACTTTATTTACAGCATTAGCCACTGAGGCTTTCAGACCATCCAAGCACACGAGTGTGGCTGTATTCATGCCATATTCACCTTTGTCCGATGAGTCCATTGTTATGTATATAATGTCGACTGCTCCCAATGTGGTGAGGTCACACCATGTCCATGCAGTACTGGTGTAGTTGTCATTTTCGTTGATGACTCCATCGCTGTTACGATCGCTATATTGGCGTTCGGCAAGGTAAAAGTCGACACTCTTGGTAGTACCTTGTGCTATATTCACACCATTAAAGGTAACTTTGTAATAACCGCCTTCCTCGGCAAGAGGTGTGGCAAATCCGTCGCCGCTTATACAGCCGTAGTAGCCCCAAGGATGGTTGCATACATATACACCTTGCGGCATGAAGTTTTGCGAATTGTCTTCAATGGTGATGAAACTTGTGCCATAATCGGATGTTGAAAGTGAGTAGGCACTGTAATAGTTGATAAGGAATGGCTTGCCTATGATGCCATCAATCTCAAACCCCTCGTTATCATCTTCTCCTACACCACCTTGTGCCATGCATCCCCATTGGTTGGCACTCCAACCCGGAGCATCATACCAGTTGGCATTATCGCTGTTACAACTGGCTATAAATCCTTCGTAATAGCCTTCTCCGTAGGGTGCGGTGTGAGAGAATACAAATCCATCGGCATGCAATGCATCGTTGTTGTATATCCCATCCCACACGTTGTTCTCATTGTAAGTGATGTTTTCATCGCTGAGGTCAAGTGTGTAGGTTGTCACTTCGGCTTGAATGGATGCTACACTCAGTAGCAGGGTCATGAATAGTAGTTTTGTTTTCATTGTAATATAGTTTTATGATTATTTGATTTCTCGATATATACATTCGGCCAGTCGTCGATAGCCATATTGATTGGGGTGTAGCCAGTCACTATATAGTGATGGAGCGTTATAGGGAGTTACGCCCGATTGGTTCCATGTATCGATGAGTTGAACGCCATAGTATTGTGCAATCTCTCTGATGGCTTGGCATTTGAGTTTACGTTGCTCGTCCAGTTCTTCCCATGTGCCTAATGAGTCATCGTATCGAGTGGAGTCGCATTGCATGAGAGTAAGGCAACATATGCTTGCATAGGGATTCTGCTTGCATGTATGTTCTACCATACCTTTGTAGGCCGAGTAGAATGATACAGAGTCGAGTGGATGTATCCATGCTTCGTTTTCAGTCCACTCTATATCTTTATCCCAGTAGTATAATTGCTTGCCCCACGAAGCGTTGATGTGGAGGATGGTTTGTGGTGTAGGGGTAATATTGTTGTCGGTCATGTATTTTAATGCATCTCCTAAGGAGTTGACCGTACTGCGGTTGGTGAGATCGATTATCTGAGAGGGTATGAAAGGCTTGTCTTCAATCGAGCCGAGTTTGTATTGTCCTATTTTATCATTCTGCCCGCCGTAGATGATAATCAGGTTGGGCGAGTAGCGACGAATATCCTGACATCGTAAAGACATGGCGTTGATGTCGTTGGGCATTACCCAAGAACCACCAATACCCATAGCGTCGAATCCATTCATGCCTGAGTAGGTCTCTTCTTGACTCCAAGTAACACCTAACCATTCGCTCAGCCATTGTTGCCATGCTTTGCCTCGATTGCCACTGTTGGTGGTATAGCTGTCTCCGAGCGTTACCAACTTGCGTCCCGAGTAGCAGCTGATATTGCTCTCTAATGAAGTGATGCGATTGTCGGCATTGTTTATGGCATATTCGGTTGTGTAGCCTAAATATAAGTTGGCAGGACCTTGTCCGGGTGTGCAGTTGACTATGAAATATTCGGCATCGGCGGGAGCTGTTGCCTTGGAAATGATTATCTCTCGCGATGTAGTACCATCAGAGGCTACGTCGCCGAGATCATATCCTACGGCATCGTTGAATGTTATGTCGCGATAATATACAACAATGGGTGCGATAGCCTCGTTGCTGTAACTTCCCGTAGATACTACCTTGTAGACGTTGTCGGCGATGTCGATAAAGCGTGAGTGGCGAAATTGTGAGTTGATAACTCGTTTGCCATTACAACCTACATAGGCTCCTATGTAGTTGAATGGGTTGCTTTGCTCTTGGAATGCATATTTGGTAGAGGTATCAATGACATCGGTGATGGGCATGCGTTTTTTCAGTTCGGTCGAAGTTTTTTTATCCAGAGGCATGTTGACTGTGAAATATCGAGCCGATATGGGTATCTCGTCGGTAGAGAAGTCGAAAGTGAGCTGTTTCCACTCTTCGCTGCTGACAGTATCGGCAAAGAATGGAAGGCGGGTAGTGTAGTCGTTTTCTGTGTAGAATGACAATGCCGGATAGTGGCTATTGCCGTACGCTGTGACAAACCATATATTTTCGATGGGAATGAGTGGCGTGTGTACCATAGCAAGGTCGGCCACCTCATCGCCGGTGTAGTTGAGACCACCGGCTTGTGAGAAGAGATCGTTGTAACCGGTATAAAACCAGGCTCCAAAGGTCGACATCTCTTGTAGCCCTTTCTTTACATCGTTGACGAGTGTGTCGATGCGAGCTATTTCGCTCTTCATCCAATCTATCTCCTTGTTGGTAAAAAGCAGTTGAACCCATGAATTGCTATTGCCCCACGCCTTGTTGTCGTATTGCATGCCGATGTATTGCTCGTTGATAATCTCATGGTTGTTGAAGTATGAGATTATGAGTCCTTGTCGACGATGCTCCTTGGGGACTTGCAGGCGGGTAAGTGTGTCGTTGTCGTGATAGGATACGATGATATTACCATAACTGCCATAGGTGTTCCATGCTTCTATTTCGCTCCATTGAGCGGTGTCATTGCGATTGAATTGCAAGCTGTGCCAGTTGAGTGTGTCGGTGCGGTATGTAACTACCAATCCGCTCTTACGCATGTGTTGTGGAACTGACTGTATAGCTGTCCTATCGGTGTGATATTGGCCTTGGGTAAGAGGTGCCTGAGCCGTAGCATTGAAGATAATTGTTGCAGAGGATAGCGAATCGGTGGTGTGAGATAAGCTGTCAATGCGTAGAGAGGTGGCAAGGTCTTCTTTTCTCAAACTTGTAACCGAAAGGTAGAGTGAATCGATCAGGCAATATGCCGAATCGATGTTAGTATGCATCTGAGCATCGGTGAGTTGCATCTGTTCGATGGTTTGTACCATTTCATCTACTTGAAGAGAGGTCTCGAAGTGAGCTTCGCCCACCGAGTCAATGGTTTGTTGCATCTCTTTCTCTCCGGCAAATCGTAAGGCATATAAGGCATAGGGAACTGATGTAAGATGAGTCTCGGCTATTGTATTACCATCGATGATGCTACGCATAGTCATGGGTGCTGCTCCCCAATCAATCTCACTGAATAGACCTATCTCCGATACGCCTTGACCGGGATGAAGAGAGAAGTAGCCATTAGCGTTGGTTGTGATATGATGTACTTCGCTATATACAATGTTGTCTTCTTGAACAAATTCGAGCCGAATAGTTGCTTGCGAGAGGGGGCGTATCGAGCCATCGGGGTTCTTTAATACACCCTGATAATTGAGAACATTGAAGGATTGAGCTTGTAGTAGTAGGGCTACCGATGAGATCGCTATTATAAGAAAAAAAATAAACTTTTTCATTTTGTTAATGTGTTTTTATCCACTTAGTGGTGTGAGGAATGCGTCCCGGGATGCCGGTGATGTGTAGTATATATATGCCCGATGCCAGTTGCGAATAGGTTATGAACTGTGGCATGGAGTTTATGTTACCTTGTATGTACACTGTCCCGTCCATGCCGCATATCTGGTATAGAGGTCGGTGTGTGGTCAAGTCGTGCGACATGAATACTGTGGCTTGTTGCAGTGTGTTGTCGAAGTGTACTTGTATGGCAGCTGTGTCGGTCAACTGTTTTTCACTGCTTATCGATGAGTAGTATAGACCCGATAAAAATCCAATCTCTACCGGTTGTGTAAATTCGGTAACCATCTCACCCAAAACAAAGTCAAGTCCGCTCGACATTGTGCCACTTGTCGAGAAGATGCTCTGAGCTATTGCCGGTGAGCTGTATAGTATTATCATTATCAATATGTACCGCAGTGATTTCATTGTACGATGTGTTCTCCGTTTTCTTGAATGATTTTTATCATATCGATAAGTTGTCCATCGGTTGTATAGACATCTAATTGTAGCGTATCCTTGTTGATATCTATAACTTGGTAATATCGGTGGCCGCTATCGTATCGTATGGCCACCGACCGATTGCGGTGATGATATTGCTTAGGTGAGCAGTGGCTGATGGTGTAGATGGGAAGCTGCTCGGAGGGTTGTAGGCGTGCATATCCATGTTCGTGTCCCGATAGAACAAGGTCGACATGATGTTGTGAAAAGAGGTGTGTCAACATCCATTGCAGATGAATATTATTCCACTTGCTGCGGATGGAGTGAGGAGGATGGTGTAGTACGACAACTTTCCATTGAGCCGATGATTCTTGCAGGGCTTTTTCTAATGCTTGTCGTTGCTTGATGAGTTTTATTATATCGCAGTGACTGTCGAACAGAAATAACTCGATATTCTCATGTCGAAGCGTGTGAAAGCAATAGTTATGCTTGTCGTATTCAGGCAGGAAGTAGGCAAAGTGTAGAGGGAAACGTCTTTCGCAAGAGGATGAGATGCCTTTGCGATGTTCATGATTGCCACTGACGGCCAGTAGTGTCTGCGTAGTGGCAATGGGAGCTATTCCTCTAAATCCTTCTTCCCAAAAACAATCATGAGGTCGATGTATAAAGTCTCCGCCTAACAGATAGTAATCGACATTATTGTGTCGTTGAGCTATGTTTTCTATAATACCATTGGTAATACCATTAATGGTGTCCTGTATGTCGCCAATAAAAATGAAACGAGAGGAATTGTCGTCGGTACTATTAATATGAAACGAGTGCCAAGGCGATGACGATGAAGGATGGCACACGCGATAGAGATACTGACCGGTGCAAAGGTTCTCAATGGAAGCTCGATAAAAAACAGAACACCCCCCTTGTGATAAATACTTCTCGCTCTCAGCCTTGGTATGGAGTATTTGGGGTTCAGAGAGGCTGTCGACATAATAATACTCGACATAAGCCTCTTGTACGGTTGTGTCGCATAGCCATGTGATTATGCGACTATGTGGCTCATTTCCCATAGTAAGCATGATGCGTGAAGGGGTCGATGGGGTATTGAAAGATGGTTCTATGGGGTTGCCGAACCACACGTCCCAACGTGTGACGATGATAATTGCTGCAACAACGGGCAGGACAATCCACACATAATATTTAATCGACCCTTTTTTCATAGATAACTTTTCGGTAGGCAAAGATAATGCAAACTTGTGAATAGTAACGAAAAATTCATGGTAATGTTGAGGGGTGAGAATAAGTTTTGTAAGTCTCTTTATGCCTTTTTATCGTATAGGGATGGGTATAAAAAAAGTCGCTCCGGAGTGCGGTGCGACTTTGTTTCTAAGCAAATACGTATTATTTTATTTAACACGTCTTTCGCGGATACGAGCTTTCTTACCGGTGAGTTTACGCAAGTAGTACAATTTAGCACGACGAACTTTACCACGACGGTTGATGGTGATGTTCTCAACGAAAGGAGAATCGAGAGGGAAAATACGCTCTACACCAACGTTGCCTGACATCTTGCGTACTGTGAAACGTTTTTTGTCACCATGACCCGAGATGCGAATTACATCGCCACGGAAATCCTGAATACGCTCTTTGTTACCCTCTTTAATACGGTACGATACAGTAATGGTATCACCGCTTCTAAATTCGGGATGTTGTTTTTTCTCAGAAGCAAAAGCTTCTTCTACAATCTTAATTAAATCCATTTTTATAGCTATTAAAATGTTAAATTCGCAATATTCACAGACCACTCGTTCTGTCAGAGATTGCGAAAAGCGGTGCAAAGTAACAAATTTTTATTGACATACACAAGTCTTGTTGCTGTGTTTTTGCCTCAAATGTGTAATGATGGGCATAATAACGGGCAACAATGTGCTGTGTGCATGGGTAGCGATTGTGTAATTCTATTGGTGTAGTTGCTGAGTCAGTTCTTCGAAGGAAGTCAGTTGCAACACTTGGTTGCCTTGTTTCCACGTCATCATGTCATGACTGATAACATGTAGCGTTGCTGTATGCTTCGAAGTCGTGTTGTCGATGGAGGCTCCGTATCCATTGCGATTGAGTATGTTGATAGTCCAGTGTAGCAAGGTTTCGTCATCACACATGACATGAATAGAGTGATGGCGTTGAACTGTGGGATAGTAGCAACCATGTAGAGGGTCGAAGTGTATGTTGCTGTGAGGGAATAAGTGGTCGAGGTGTCCCGAGAGGATAAGATCCTCGGTTACACCTATTGTGAGTCCGCTTTGTCGTGATAGTAGCCACAGTCGGTCGCTCAGTACAAGAGCTTGTTCGATGTCGTGTGTCGATAGTAGTATGGCTCGTTGGTGTTGCGTAGCGATGCGATGTAGGAGAGACATAATTTCTATGCGGCTGACAATATCGAGGAAGGCTGTCGGTTCGTCAAGAAGTACAATGGGGCATTCTTGTGCAAGAGCCTTGGCTATCATAACCTTTTGTCTTTCACCATCCGATAGTGAGGCCATGTAGTGATCTTTCTTTTCTATAATACCACACGCAGCCATCGATTCATGAGTGACAGTCAGGTCATGTGTCGACAATTTTCCGAAGAACCCGGTGTGCGGTTGTCGTCCCAATGCAACGACCTCGGCAACAGTAAGCCCCCCGATGGCGGTCTTGTCGGTGAGTACTACGCCTATGGTTTGCGATAGATGGTGTCGGTTGATGTCGTTCAGTGGAGTGCCATTGATGATCACTTGTCCCGATAGGGGCGGTTGAGCACCCGAGAGTGTGCGTAGCAATGTCGATTTCCCGGCACCGTTAGCTCCTAACAGACAGGTGAGTTCTCCTGCGTAGAGCGATAAGGATAGCCCTTGGTGTACACACTTGGTTGCGTTGCGTGCGATGTGGTATCCGATGTCAAGATTTTGAGCTGATATGACTGGTGCCGAATTCATTCGTTGAAGTAATTGATTTTTTTCTGATTGACGATTACATAGATGATGACCGGGGCTCCAATGATGGGCGTGACAGCATTGATGGGTATGATGCCATTGTTGTTGGGGAGGACACTGAGTATATTGCACAGCAACAACACGATGGCACCGCATAGCATGGTCACCGGTAGGAGTGTGTTGTGGTTACTACTGCGTAGGATGAGACGAGCTATGTGGGGGGTAGATAGGCCTATGAATGTAATGGGTCCGCAGTAGGCAGTAGTGGTAGCTGTGAGCAGACCGGTGGCTATGAGTAGCAGGTTGCGGGTGAGCGAAATGTTTACACCCAGATTCTCGGCATAACGAGTGCCTAACAACATGGCATTGAGTGGTTTTATTAGCATGAATGCTATGAAAAGACCACACACCGTGGCTGTGGCAAAGTAGGGCAGTTGTTGTAAAGAAACACCTCCTAAGTTGCCCATGCCCCACATTGTGTAGGCATGTACTTGGTTGGCCGAGGCGAAAAAATTGAGTAGAGATATAATCGATGATGTGAGATAGCCTACCATCATACCTATGATGAGCAGCATGAGATTGTTGCGGACAAAAGTTGAGAAAAACAGTATCACAGCCATTACAATGGCAGCTCCCGTAAAGGCTCCTATCAGTGTGGCTATAAATCCTGTTGCTCCCGATAATATACTTCCTCCTGCCAGCATAACAATGGCTACTCCCAATGAAGCACCTGTGTCGATGCCCAGTATAGAGGGACCTGCCAAGGGGTTGTTGAATGTTGTTTGGAGTAAAAGACCGGCAACCGATAGGCTGCATCCTGCCAAAAGTGCTGTGACGGCTTGTGGCAGACGAGATTCCCAAATGATGTAACGCCAGCTTTCTCGTTCACACTCTTGTCCCATGAGAATGTTTATTACCTCCTTTGCCGGAATACTCACCGAGCCAATAAAGAGGTTGGCTATCCACAATCCCACTACTGTCAATGATAGGACAATGATGATTATGCTGCTGTATGAGAGATGAGTATTGCGTATCATAGAGGCATGGGATGAAAGTAATAGGGAATATAATTCTCGAACAACGTAGGGTGGAATATTGCACCCAAGTCCTGTAACAGGCGTTCGGGGTGAAAGGGGGTCTCTTCGTAGTAGCGAAGTCGTTGGGTATTGCAGCCGTATATTTGTTGCTGTTGAAAGGCTTTAAACGAACTATACGGTGTATATTCTTGCTGTAAGTCGCTGTATGTTATATCAGCCGGAGCATGATATTTGATAAGCCAATAATCGGCGTCTTGTCCTCGCTCGAATACGTTCTCAAACGAGAGTGGGATAGAGCCGGTATTTTGATTATCGTTCCAAGGGTATGAAGCACCGGCATCGCGTAGAAGTGTTGCCATGTAACTGTTTCCTCCGGGTATGTACCACACTGCTCCGGTGCGACGTTCGGTAATAACCTTGGGACGGGTGGTGGTGTGGCTTATCAAGTCGCATGTTGACAGATATGACTGTTCTACATGGCTAAACAATGAGTCGGCACTTGTTTCGCATCCGTATAGCCAACCAAACACTCTTACCCACTCGGCACGTCCCAATGGCGATGTTTCCATGTAATCGGCACACTCGATAATGGGTATTCCGGTGTGAATAAGACGGTCATTCTGCGTGTTTTCGAAGGGCGACAACAAGATGGCATCGGGCGAAAGTTCTATGATGCGTTCTATGTCGGGGGTAACTGAACTGCCGGCATCGGTCAATGTCCCCTCGGTCAAGCGTTTTTGTAGTGCTTCTACATAATTGTATTCACTATCGCATATTCCTGCTATGGCATCGAGAGCATTCAGTTCGTTGAGCAGACTGCAATGTACCGAAGAGAAGATTACCGATTTGCTCAACGGTGTACGAATAATTTCGCCCTTAGGCAGGCTGGAAGGTGTTGTATCGTTACGGTCTATTAATAAATAGGTTGAAAGCAGTTGAGTTGTGTCCCACGGGTCAATGATATCGATGCGACGGTAGCCGTTGCCTTGTGATAGGGTGAATCCCTTTGCATATTTGACAGTTATGGACTGTTCATTGCAATGTGAGGTGTTGCTCTTGCTATTGCAAGCTGTCGGCAACAGGATTGTCAAGCACAAGAGAATAGATGTGTGAATGATGTGCAGTATGGGGCGTGTGATGGTATGTAGGTCTATGTGCTTCATCTTGCGGTAATATGGAAACAACTCTGTTTTACTTCATATTTTACATAGCAGCATCCGGCTTCACGCAGGTCATACAGCACTTCGGCAAGAGTCTCTTTCAGTCGATATTCGGGCATGAATGTTGAGCTGTCGGTACGATTGTATTTGATGTAAGAGATGTCAAATGTTGTTCCGTATCGATGTGCCGAGTTGGCACTTGCATTACTGTTGCGTCGACGCAAACGGCGAATGCTGTCGTCGGTGCGTAAAAGGCTGGTTACTATTATCTGGTATCCACTCACACCATGTGAGGCCAGTGAATCTTGAAAGTTTTTACCAATGGAGAGCAGCATCCATTTGGCTCGCGGAGTCAGATAGGGTGCCGAGTGGGTGAGCTTTTTGATGGTAAAATATTGACAGCTGTCTATTCGTGCCAGCTTATCGAAGCTGCATTTTTGAGCCTCTTCGAGTGATGCTAATGGCTCGATACCATACATGTGTGCGGCTGTAAGGTGTACATCGTTCTTGTCGTTGAATGTGCGGCGATAACCTTTCGATAACTTGCGGTGACGGCTGATGTGTTCCTTCTCTACTTCACTCTCGGCCAGCAGACTGTCGTTCTCGATGTAAAGAATATCTTCGTCATCGGCATAAGTTTCGCTCGATGAGGTTGTTGTCTCGCTACAAGCTGTTGACAAGAGCATGATGCTCGCAATAAGTATGTAGAGCCTCTTATGCATATTTATTTAGTAGCCGGGTAACCAACGCTTTGAGTCAATAAAACCTCGTGGTTGGGTGATAGCTTTAATGCAGTTCTCAGTGTGTCGGCATCGAACGCTCCTCGCACGACCGTTGCCAATCCTGTCGATGCACAGTAGAGTGATATGTTCTGTGATATGGCACCGCAACACACCATACTCATGGAGCGACTGCTACTTAATTCCTTATTGCATACATAAATGATGTTGATTGCAGCCGACTCGACAAATGATTGCTTGCCGGTAAGACCCATGATGTTCTTGTCGGTAATTTGAATAAGTCCGTTAGCCTCTGCATCGTATCGGTATACACCATCTTTCATGCACACATATAGAGTTATCTCTTGACGGTCGAGTGCCGAGGGGGCTGTACGTTTATCTTCGCGATTATATCCCCATCCGGCCCACAATAAGTTCGATAATTCGAGTGGATTTATCTCGCGAGTATTGTCGTATTCACGTTGCGAACAACGATTTTCTAAGGCACTCTTCAATGTTGCCTCTTCACTGAGTCGTGGTTGTGGTAGGCGTATGTCTTGACCTTGGCTCACGACGGCTGTTATGCTTATAACCAAAGCTGCCAGTAACGATTTTATTTTCATTCTTTCTTTTATTTATTATTTCCTTCGTTGGTGCAAAGATAGTGAAAGGTGAGAGAAGAAAAAGCAAACTTGTTTGAATTTTTCTTCCGAACCGCCTCCTATCTTCTGTAAAGATAGGGAAAGGCGAAAGAAGAGAAAGCATACTTGTTTGAATTTTTCTTACTCGACTTCGTGGAGATGACTATTTCTCCACAATCCAGCTATCTATATCGACCCATCCTCCATCGTTGGTAGTGATGCACGGACGCGTACAGAATGTACCTATTTTGGCTCCTATCCATTTGCCTTCACGCAGGGTGAATGTTGTGCCTATGGGTGTGTATAAGCGACCATCAGTGCTGTATGAGAATTTTACATGAATTATCATGTCGGCACTGCCTTCGCTTGTTGTTATTTTACGACCGGTATCGGAAAATTCAGCTCTGAGGTAGATGGTACTCTCTGTGAGCAGCATGCTGTGATTGACTTCTTCGAGTGAGCCTTTGTCGGCTTTGCGGCACGCAACTTGTGAGAGTGTTATGCCCTCGGATGTCTTTTCCAAGATTAATGCTGCGTAGTCAAGACCCATCACAAGCAGTCCGGTGCGTTCGCCGGTGAAGCGTGTTGAGGGGTTAAATGTGAGCTTGACTGTTGTGCGAAAATCCTTGCCGGGTGTTTTCTGTAAGAGTAGGTTGGCAACATCGTAGAGGTTTTTGTAGTTCGTGCTTACAGGAAAGGAGTAAAGTCGCAGTCGGCTGTTAGCTGCATCACAGAAGTGCCAACGGTGGTCGTAGTTGGCATGCCATTGCCATTGCAGCCCCAACGATGTAGAGTCAAATTCGTCGCTTTCGGCAGGATTGCTGATGGGATAGGCTTTACCTACTTGTGGCTTGCGGTATTTCTTTACCGGTTCACCGCATCCATCTCCATCGTAGTCGATACCTATCGTAGGCCATCCATCGTTGCTCCATGTCATGGGTTGCAAATGTACCACACGTCCGTAGGCACCTACGTCTTGAAAGTGTACGAACCAATGTTCGCCGGTGGGGGTGTCTACCCAACCACCTTGGTGCGGACCATTGATGTCGGTGCTGCCTTGTGCCATTACAATGCGAGCTTCGTATGGTCCATAAGGCGATTGGCTACGCAGTACCGTTTGCCATCCGGTGGGAACACCTCCTGCCGGAGCAAATATGTAGTAGTGGTCGTTGTATTTGTAGAACTTAGGTCCTTCGATGGTTACATGATGCTCGTGTCCATCGTATATAATGCGACTTTCGGTAATGGCTTTGTTGGCTTCGCTATTCAGTTCACACACAAATAGTACGCTTTTCAATCCGCCTCGACTACCGGCTATGCCGTGCGTGAGATATACTTTACCATCAGTATCCCACAGGGGAGATGGGTCGATGTAACCTTTTCCCTCTTTGACAATGATGGGGGTGTCCCATGTACCACGAACATCGGTTGTTGAGGTCATCCATATACCCACATCAGGGTCGCCCCAGAAGATATAAAATCGCCCGTTATGGTGTCGTATGCATGGAGCCCACACACCGCACCCATGTTGTACTGTGTTGTATGTGTCGTGTGGAATATTGCCCCAAGGGAGTGCTGCCCCTACGATTTCCCAGTTGACAAGGTCGTACGAGTGAAGTATCTGTAATCCCGGAGTGCAATTGAAACTTGATGAGGTCATGTAATAGTCATTGCCTACACGACATACATCGGGGTCGGAATAGTCGGCATAGAGTATGGGGTTGCGGTATTCTCCATTGCCAAGATCGGCACACCATGCTTCCGACACATAGTTGCTTGCCATCATAGTTGCAACTACACTTAGGAGTATAAAGATGCATGAAAATCTCTTCATAATTGTAATGTGTGGATGGTTAATACTCATCAAAGGTAGTGAAATAATCGGTCGGATGCAAGAAGATATAAATAAAACATGGGCTGCCATCTTGCGAAAGCAGCCCAATATTCGTTGTATTTTGATATTATCGACGAACTTTGATTGTCTGAATCTCACCGTTGGCATATACAGCTTTTACGATGTAGATACCGCGGGCTACGTTTTCGAGGTTGGCTTCATCGGCATTGACAATGCGTACCAAACGACCCATAGTATTGTAAACGTAGAGAGCCTTGGCTCCGGTGGCATTAACAATATTATTGCTCATAAATACCTTGTCGAAGTTCATGACATGTTGAACACCGCTACCCGACTTGTATTCGATGTAGTAGTAGTTGATGGCATTGACAGGGTTGCTGATTGTTACGTCACCGGCAGCGGGGATGTCTACAAGATAAGAAGGATATACTTTGTCAACGGCTTGTGCGTCGTAAACAAATTCGTCGAGAAGAATATTCTCACCTTGTGCTACAACGACGTTACGGTCGGTTGCATCTTTGTTACCCGAGCGAGGACAGATGAGCAATGTGCCGGCCTCGGGAGCAGCTACCTTGATGTAGTTGTTGGCACCACCGGGTTTCAAGCGGAATGTATGCTCAACGGTCGAATCGTAGCTAAACTTGGCTTTATTGCTATCTACAACCCAAGGCTTGGTCTCTTCGGAACCGGGAACGATAACGAGAGTGAAGATGCCCGATGTATAGTCGGTGTCGAATGTATTGGCACCTATCGCAGCGGGGTCAAGAATATATTCGCTTTGGGGAGTAGGATCGGGGGTTGGGTCTGGATCTGGGTCGGGATCAGGATCGGGAGTGGGATCAGGATCGGGATCTACTACATTATCGGTAGTAAATTGAATGAAGTAGTAGTTCAAGTTGCCGTTGGGCATGGTTACTTCAACAGTACCGGCAGCAGGAACAGTTACATTGGTAGTATAGTATGCTTTGGGGGTTACACCATATTCATGTTCCATGGTATCGGCTTCTTGTACAATAGCGTTGTAAAGTTCGGTACCATTCTGAGTGGCAACTAATGTACGAGAAGTGTCGCTGTTGCTACCGGTGCGGGCACCGAATATAATAGTACCGGCAGAGGGTGCTTCTATGCGAATAGAGTTGTTCTTTGACTTGGCTTTGATGCGATGAGTATATTGTACTGTCGAGTCGTTGCTGAAACGAGCTTTGTTAGCATCAAGTACCCATGTTTTACCATTACAAACAAAAGTATAGATACCGCTTACGAGGTCTTCGCTGTAAGTAATCTCTGTTTCTCCTTCGGGAATTGTGATGTCAGCTGGATTAAACATCCACTCGGCGGGATCTTGTGCCTGTATGCACATTGCAACCGCTGCAAATGCAGCAAAAAGTAGTGTTTTCTTCATATTGATTGTTTTAAAAAAGTGAATAAATATGCTATTTCGAAATATTAAACTACATTCCATTGCAAATATGGCACAAATATAGTTAATATGATATGTATTTTTTAATCATTAGAGTGTAATTTTTTATCAAATCCTTATTTTAAGGGGACTGCTATACGTTCTACTGATTATTCAATCATAAAAAACAATTTATAGGAACTCTCTTAACGTACTTGTAAATAGCATTATTTTATTGTAACCATTGTAGCACCGAATCCGTATTCGCGGAAGGAGGCATCTTGTGAACTATATTCTTTGTATCGCGTGCGTAGCTCATCGAGGATGGCTCGTCGCAGAGTTCCTTCGCCCTTGCCATGAATAAAGACTATTCGTTGACCTTTATTATGCTTGTGTTCGGCTAAAACTTTGCGGAAAGTGTCCAGCTGGTATTCGAGCATCTCACCATTACTCATGCCGGCTGTGCTATCGAGCAGGGCGTTGATGTGGAGATCTATCTCTATAATCTCCTGAAGCTGCTGTTTCGGCTTGCTGACCGGGGGACGATTGGAATGTTCCGAACGGTTCTTTTCACTCATGGCACGAGCTAAGTCGTCGGTATTGACAACCACAGGACGTATGGGGATGTCGTTCTTGACAAGGTCAATAATAAGTGCAGGCTCATCATAGTAGATGTTGTCGCGGAAGCTGTGCAACTTGTAGAGACGGACGGGATCGAACCGCATCTCTATCGCACCCGGATTTTTGGAAGTGAAATGCTTACCTTGCTTGAATGCGATATATTGAAATCCGATGCGTTGTAGTGTGTTGACATCTTGTTGTTGCAGTTCTTCCAATTCCATTTGGGTATTAGGCTCTATAACGGCTGCATGACGGGTACGCCAACCCTCGTCATCGCGACTTGTGAATGTGAAATAGAGATAATAATTGCTATCGTTGACAAGGCATATGTCGTAAGCCGTGGTATTCAGGTGCTTAGGTTCGTGGGGAATAAAGGCTAATGCAATATTGAGTTGTTCGCCTTCGGGTGTTTCCTCAATAGGCTCAATGGAGGTTGTCTTGATTTCAGCTCGTTGAGGTATATCTTTGCTGAATGTTGTTGCTGTAAAGGTTGTCTTGACTTCGGGTTGTTTCTTCTGAGGTTTAGCGGGTTCTACCACCACACATTCTCTGACAAGAACGGGGGTCTCAAAACCGTCTTCCTCTTCAACATATGCCATGTCGCGGTCAATCTTGCGGACTATACCTCCTCCCACGGCATTGAGGAAGCGTACTTTATCGCCTATATTCAGTGTAGCCATATCTTAATTTTATTATTGAATTTGTATCATTTATTGTGCTGCAAAGTTATAGAAAAAGTCGGGAAAACAGTGTTGCTGTTGACCTTTTTGTGAGGTAGGTATTGCTTACTTTTTTGCCCCATACAATATTCTTGTGATAAATTATTTGTACTTTTGCAGTCATTAATGAAAATTCAACATGCAAGAGACGCAAAACATACGCATTGACGATTATGATTATCCGTTACCCGATAGTCGCATAGCCCGTTATCCGCTATCACAGCGTGATAGCTCACAATTGTTGCAGTATCGCAATGGAGCGATTACGACTCACCGCTTTGCCGACCTGCCATCGTTATTGCCCGACGATGTGATGCTGTTTTTTAACAATACGCGTGTTATACAGGCTCGTATGCACTTTCGTAAAACTACCGGTGCTGTTATCGAGATATTTTGTTTGGAGCCTTTGTTGCCTTGCGATTATGCTCTGTCGTTGCAGTCGACGGTCTCATGTCGATGGCTTTGCTTGGTGGGTAATGCCAAGAAATGGAAGGAGGGTGCTTTGCAACTTGCATTTAACCATGAAGGTCGTCAAGTACTCCTCTCGGCTTTGCGTGGAGAGCAGCGTGGCGATGGCTATGAGATTGAGTTTGCGTGGGATGATGCGTCGATAACTTTCGGCGAGATACTTGAAGTGCTGGGCGAACTGCCGATACCTCCTTATCTCAACAGAGCTACCGAGGAGTGTGACAAGACAACTTATCAGACAGTCTACTCGAAAGTTGAAGGTTCGGTTGCAGCCCCTACTGCCGGATTGCATTTTACGCCCGCTGTCCTTGATGCAGTGCGAGCCAAGGGTATTCCTATGTATGAGCTTACGCTGCATGTCGGAGCTGGAACCTTCAAGCCTGTCAAGAGTGATATTATTGCACAGCATGCCATGCACACCGAGTATATTTCGGTGTCGCGTAAGCTAATAGAGGCTTTGTGCGATACTACGCGTAGGGTGATAGCCGTAGGAACAACCTCGGTGCGTACTCTTGAAAGTCTGTATTACATGGCTGTGACTCTCTCTCGCAATCCACAGGCACGACCCGAAGAACTGCATGTGGAGCAGTGGATGCCTTATGGCGAAAATCCTTCGTTGTCGCGTGTCGATGCGATGCACATCTTGCTCGACTATCTCGATCGTACAGCTTCCGATTATCTTGTGAGTGCAACTCGTATTATCATTGCTCCCGGTTATAGATTTCATGTGGTGGATGGTGTTGTTACCAACTTTCACCAGCCTCGCAGCACTTTGCTGCTGCTTGTCTCGGCATTGGTAGGAGGCGATTGGCGTTCCATCTACGATTATGCACTATCCCATGATTATCGCTTTCTGAGCTATGGCGACAGCTCTCTGTTGTGGCGGGTAGAGAAGTAAAAATTATCTTGATAGACAATAAAAAGTCTCTTGTTGCGTAATATATATAGGAAATTCCTATATATAATGTAGAAGAGTAGTGATAATGAAAAGATATATATTGTTTATCGCATCATTGATTGTCCTGTTGATTGTTACCTCTTGTGGTAGTGCTAAGTTGAGTGTTGCCAATGAGCAGTATGAACGGGGGGAGTATTATGTGGCAGCTCAAACCTATCGCAAGGTGTATAATAAGATGCGAAAAAAGAGCGAGCGTCCTATGCGTGGTCACATAGCTTATATGATGGGCGATTGTTATCGACGCATAAATATGTCGGCTCGGGCATCGGCTGCCTTTAATAATGCCGTTCGCTATAAGTATGCCGAGACCGATAGTATGACATTTCTTTACTTGGCACAGAGTCAACATGCCGAAGGTAAGTATAAGGATGCGATTAAAAACTACGAACTGTTTCTTGAAAAAAATCCCCATAGCCGAGTGGCTCACAACGGACTGATAGGTTGTGTTGAGGCGGTGAAGTGGAAAGATAATCCCACTCGATATGTTGTCAAGCGAGCCGACTTGTTTAATTCGCGTCGCAGCGACTGTTCGCCCATGCTGCAAGGTGAAGAGTTTGACCAGTTGTATATAACTACCTCGACCGATAAGGCTGTTGGTGAGAAGAAGAGTGCTATAACCGGAACGAAAAACTTCGATATATTTCTCTCTAAGAAGAATGAAAAGGGTGAGTGGATGAAGCCTGAACCTATTGAAGGTGAGATAAATACCGAAGCTGATGAAGGAATGGTGAGTTTCAGTCCTGATGGTTCGACAATGTATCTGAGCAAGGCTCGTCAAGATGCCAATAAAAATGCGGGAGCCGAAATATATACGTCGACACGCAGTGGTGCTCAGTGGAGTGCCCCCACCAAGTTGGAAATTATTGCCGATACAATCTCTTCGTTGGCTCATCCGGCAGTATCGCCCGATGGCTTATATCTCTACTTTACCTCCGACATGCCCGGCGGATATGGCGGTAAGGATATATGGCGTGTGGGGTTGGGTAGTAATACCGAAGGTACACTCGAAAATCTGGGTGAGAAGATCAACACCCCTGCCGATGAAATGTTCCCTTATGTGCGTACCGATAGTATGCTTTATTTCTCGTCCGATGGTCATCCGGGCATGGGTGGATTGGATATTTTTGTTGCCACACTCGATTCGTTGGGCAACTGGCATGTCGAGAATATGAAACATCCCATGAACTCTACCGGCGACGATTTTGGTATTACATTTGGTGTCGAAGAGAGTGGCTATTTTTCGTCCAATCGCAAGGATGGTCGTGGTTTTGACAAGATATATAGTTTTGAGAAGCCTTCTGTAAGGGTGTCTATCAGTGGTATGGTACTCGACAAGGATGACGAACCCATCCCCGATGCTATTATACGCATCGTAGGCGATGATGGCTCCAATCAGAAAGAGGTTGCCCGCAAAGATGGCTCGTTTAAGTTTTCGCTCAATCGCGGTGTGCGATATGTAATGATGGCGGGTTGTAGAGGTTATCTCAATGGAAAACAAGAGTTTGAAAGTGATACAACCGAAGCAGATGCCGAGTATGTGGTCGACTTTATATTAGCATCGGTCACCAAGCCTGTTATCCTCGAAAATATTTTTTATGATTTCGACAAGGCAACGTTGCGTCCCGAGTCGGAGGCGGCTCTTGACAGTGAGTTGATAACTATTCTCAACGACAACCCCAATATCACCATTGAACTGGCTTCGCATACCGACTTTCGTGGTCGCGATGCTTACAATCAAGAACTCTCGCAGCGGCGGGCTCAGTCGGTGGTCGATTATCTTATTGCCAATGGAATTGCTCCCGAACGAGTCAAGGCTGTGGGGTACGGTGAGACTGTTCCCAAGACGATTACCAAGAAATTGGCTTCGCTCTATCCACAGTTTAAAGAAGGTGATGTGCTGAGCGAAGAATTTATCCTCACGCTATCGGAGGAAGATCAAGAGACTGCCCACCAAATCAATCGTCGCACTGAGTTTCAGGTTCTCTCTATTACCTATAATCTCTATTAGGCTGACTTACTCGCATAAAATTTACAAAAAAACAGGAATTACTGACGGATAAATAGCTCCATGCGTAATTCCTGTTTTTTAGAGGTGATATGTCTTGACAGTCTCTTTTTATTCAAACTTTCGCTGCCAGAACCACATTTCGTTGAACGTCATCGAAACGACAATAGCGAAATGGTCTTCGCTTAGCAATGTGTTGGGGTGTCCGTTGCGGTGCGAATATTCGAAGCTGACGTTTACCATCGACTTGTCGCTGCGTAGGGGAAATCCCAGACCACAGGTCACACCGAACTCTCTTACATGATTGTTGCCCACCATCACATACGACTGCTCGTAAAAACCGCCAATGCGATAACGTATGTAATCGAAGTAGCTGCTTGATAGCAGTTTAGGACGATACTCGGCACCTGCTGAGTATCGCATGCGGTTGCTCATGCGTTCGTATGTGTCGGTATTGGGGTTATAGAATCGGGCATCTTCCCACATGTCGTAGCGTGCATCGGCAGCCACGGTAAGGCGGCGGTCGTAGGTGTAGCTGACTCCCGCACCGAAACAGTGAGGCATTGAATAGAAGTCTTTCATCTTAAATTCGGTCGTGTCGCTGTGGGTGGCATAAGCCAATACTGTGCCGTAGGTGGGCTTGCCCAGTGTGTAGGTAGCTCCCAGCGTCAGGTTGTGCTTTTCGTTGATGTCGATGGGGAACTGTATGCCGGCTTGCAGGCGTATGTCGTTGACCGACATCTCCTTGTAGTAGCCTCCGGTCGATGGCGATGTGCTGACAAGGGTGTAATTCTCAATGTTTCCGAACACATAACCCAAGTTTACACCTAATGATACCCACTTCCAAGGTTGGTAAGCTACGCCAAAGTATGCCTGTGACAAACCGCCTTCACCTATGCGGGTATAACTTCCATTAGCTATCTGGTCGCCGTAGGTATATTGCACATGCGATAGAGGAGTGAGACCGATGCTTGCTGCAACGCTCTTGCCCAGTCGGAATTGCATAGCAAAGTAGTTGAGACCTCCGCTCTGGCTTTGAGCCGAAGCACCGGCTTCGTGCATCCACGATGTTTTATAGTCAATCGAGAAGTCAAACATGAATGTAAGAGAGTCGATGGCGGTGTAGGAAGCCGGGTTCATCATGTTGATTTGTAGGTTGTTTCGCATACCTATACCGGTGCCGCCTATGGCACGTTGATTGCCGGTGGCATTATCATCGATGGTTCCGTATCCATATTGTGAATAGGGCGTTTGTGCCAACAATGGCATCACTACTGCACAAAATAGGGCAGTTATCAGTAGTCTATATTTTGACATTGTATTCAAGTATTCGGTTTAAGCCTTTGGGTACTAAATTTCTGTCGACAAAGATAGTTCTTTTTATGATAGCAGCCAAACGTTCAGCGTCGCCACCTGTTAAGAAAACCAAAAGGTCGGGGTAAGCCTCGCTTAGCGACTCGATGTAACCTTCCAGTTCGTATGCCACACCTCGCAAAGCTCCGGCACGCAGGGCTGTCTCTGTGTCGTAGCCCAAGTGGGGTAGCTCCCCATCGCTTGCCACCCGAGGCAGGCGGCCAGTGTGTTCGTGCAGGGCTTGCAGTCGCATCTCTATGCCTGCTGCGATGTTGCCGCCCATGAACTTTCCTTGTGCCGATACGAGGTCGTAGGTAATAGCCGTACCGGCATCCACGACCAACAGATGTCGACCCGGATGCTCACTCCAAGCACCCACAGCGGCGGCTATACGGTCGTAGCCCAGTGTCTCGGGGGTGCGGTACTCTATGCTCATGGGGGTGTGTACGGTGTGGCTCATGCACACGATGTGAGGTATCTTGCGACTCATGACGTTGATGAGTCGCTTGTCGTATTGGCGACGCACCGAACTGTATATGGCAGCATCGAATACATCTTCGGTAATTCGCTTACGCACATATTCGAGCATTTCGTCATTCTCGGTGGTTACGCTATCGGCTATTACACCATTATTAATAATGTATAGCTTGGTGGCACTATTGCCTTGGTCTATTATCAATCTCATATCGAGTGCAAAGATAGTGAAAGGCGAGCGAAAAATAATCCAAATTTATTTGGGATTTTTTTCCGAGCCGCATCCTATGTTATGCAAAGATAGTGAAAGGCGAGCGAAAAATAATACTGATTCATTTGGGATTTTTCCCGAGCCACATCCTATGTTATGAAAAGATAGTGAATGACGAGCGAAAAATAATACTGATTCATTTGCGATTTTTTCCGGACAGGTCTATTTATGTTCTCGGATAGGAGAGTGAAATGTGTAAATGACCTTTTGATGGCTGTTTTGCTATCAAAATGACAAAACTCTATTTTCAAGAGTTCATTTTGTCGGTGTAAAGATAATTTGTACAACATGGCGTGAAGCCTTGTTGCATGTCGGAGTGTTGTTCTCTTATATATTTGCGGTTTTGTGGCTGCATCCGATTTCTTAAATGTTAAATACTTGGAATATTTTGTTAAAACACATCCGATTTTAAGAAAATAATACTCTTTCTATCTCTTTAAATTTTTACACTTAACATACATTAACATAGATAATGATTGCAAAATCGGTTAATAAGAGGGTGGTTAAATGTGAAAATTATACATCTGATATACAGCTGCTTGTGAATATAATTCATGGCAAGGGTAAATTTAATTGTAGAAATTATGCTATCCGATGTCATTGAATAAAATAATTTTATCACTATTTGCAATCGCGGTGCTTTTTTTTGATTGTTTCTTGCTATCTTTGTAATTGTCTTATTGTCGGTAAAAGTAGGTGTACTTTTGCTAAGAAAAATGCATATTAAGTGTGATGAAATAAGATGAATTTTTCGCGACAATAGCCGTGTGCAAGTTTTGAACGTTCTCTTGAATTGTGGAAATTTGCTTGTAATGACGCTGAAACCTTAACCAAAACTTAATACCAACCGCTCTCTGTCAAAGGAGAGCAATGAGAGAATTACTATTTATTAATGTATACTAATGTTTAATTAAATTCAGACGTATGAGAAAACTAACAATGTTCTTGTGTGCCCTATTAGTGGGAGTAACGTCTGCTATGGCTCAACAAACCATAACAGGTACTGTTATTTCTGCCGATGACGATCTGCCGGTATTCGGTGCATCAGTCCTCGTGAAGGGTACAAATTCATCGGCTATCACCGATGCTGATGGACGCTTCTCTATCAAGTTGCCCGAAGGCTCTAAAACGCTCGTGATTTCTTACATCGGTATGGAGAAAGCCGAGGCGTTTGCCCGTGATGGTATGGTAGTGAAATTATCTTCTACGACTACACTCGATGAGGTAATCGTGGTAGGTTATGGTGTGCAAAGCCGTGAGGCAAAAACCGGTGCCGTGGTTCAAGTAAGCGGTGACGAGTTGGCCTCTATCCCTGCAACCTCAGTTGATAAGATGTTGCAAGGTAAAATGGCAGGTGTGCAAATTACAAGCAGTAGCGGTCAGCCCGGTGCTACCTCTACTATCCGCGTGCGTGGTACTTCATCACTCGGTGCCGGTTCGGCTCCTCTTTATGTAGTCGATGGTATCCCCGTAATGAGTGGTGATATTGCTACCGGTGGTGCTGCCGAAAGTACAAGTGCCATCTCGCTTATCAGCCCCAGCGACATCGCTTCTATCACTGTGTTGAAAGATGCTGCTGCTGCCTCTATCTACGGTTCGCGTGCTGCCAATGGTGTGATCCTTATCACTACCAAGAGCGGTAAGAACAGTGAGGGTAAAGCTCGCATCACTGCTCGTGTGCGTGGTGGTATCACTACTATCGCCAACGACAACAACTACGGTGTGATGACTGGTCAAGAGTGGGTTGATTGGTATCGTGCTACTGCTTTCAATAGCGGTATCAACCCCGATGATCCTGCTTCGGGTCAATATTACATGCCCATCGGTACTAAGTCGCAACCTTTCTACAACTGGATGGAAGCCCTCACTCGCGAAGGTTCGATCCAAGAGTATGAAATCAATGCACAAGGTGGTACTGCCAAGACCAACTATTACGCTTCGGTTGCTTACAACAAGAGCCTTGGTGTAACTTACGGTTCGGATTATCAAAACCTCCGTATGCGTGTCAATGTTGACAGCGAACTCAACAAGTGGTTGAAATTCGGTGCTCGTGTCAATGGTGGTTACATCCGCATGACAGGTGAGGCTACCAATGATTCGGATGGATGGTCTTATACCAACCCCTTCTTCGCCGGTCTTGCCATGCCTCCCACAACTCCTATATATGATGAGAACGGTGGCTACAACTTCAACCTCCCCCTCGGTTTCTCTACCAACAACGCATTGGCTTATGCCAAGGAGAAAAACGAGTATGACGAGCACTACAAGTTCAACGGAACTATGTACTTGGAGTGGAAACCCATCCGTCAGTTGACATTCAAGTCGAACAACAGTATCGAGTTGCTCTTCTCTCGCAACTACATGTACCGTCCCGGATACATCCTCCAAAACCCCGACTTGACCAACGCTATCTCAGGTGGTAACATCCGTTACAACACTATTACAACTTCTAACACAGCTGTGTACGAAGATAACTATGCCGACGCTCACTTCCTCCGCGTATTGTTGGGTCATGAGTACACTCAATACAAGGGTCTCAGCGACAGCTGGGGTACAGCCAACACCAATCCTTTGCTCCCCTGGCCCGATAACGCCGACCAACAATATCACAGCATCGGTTACTCTTCAACCGAGGATAAGATGCTCTCATTCTTCGGTGTTGCCGACTATAACTACAAGTCGAAATACTACTTCCAAGGTTCAGTTCGTGCCGATGGTAGCTCACTCTTCGGTGCCAACAAACGCTGGGGTCTCTTCTGGTCATTAGGTGGATCTTGGAACATCGATAAGGAAGCATTCATGGAAGATGCTGAATGGGTTAACCAATTGAAACTCCGTTACAGCTACGGTGTGAACGGTAACAACAACATCGGTGCTTACCAAGCATATGCTCTCTATGGTACAGGTATCTACAACCACATCAACGGTTCGGCTCCTACCAACTTGCCTAACCCCGACCTTACTTGGGAAACCAACTTGGCTCACAACGTGGGTGTTGACTTCCGCTTCTGGGATCGCTTCTCGGCTTCGTTGGAGTACTACCACCGTACTACTGAGGATATGTTGATGGCTGTTCGTATTCCTTTGACTACAGGTTTCGGCTCGATGACTAAGAACGTAGGTTCACTCTTGAACCAAGGTTTCGAGGCTCAATTCGATGTTGACATCTTCAACCGCAACGACTTCCAATGGACATTCGGTCTTAACTTCTCTTTGAACAAGTCGAAAGTTATCAACATTGGTGACGAAGAATATATGAACCTCGGTGGTAACCTCCGTGCCGTAGTAGGTGAGCAATTGATGCAATTCTACCTCCGCGACTATGCAGGTGTTAACCCCGTAAACGGTGAAGCTCTCTGGTACAACGAGGAAGGTGAAATCACTAACGCTTATGCCGATGCTCGTCGTGTTTACAAAGGTTCACCCGAACCTCTTGCAGCAGGTGGTTTCAATACTGCTTTGAACTGGAATGGTATCGATTTCAGTGCTAACTTTGAGTACAAACTCGGTAACTACATCCTCAACCCCGATAACCAAATCGTATGGAACGACGGTGCTAACTTCGGTTACAACCAGTTGAAGGTAGCCGGTGAGTACTGGCAAAACATTGGTGATACAGGCGTTTCGCCCAAACCTATCATCAACAACGGTACTAACTCTTCTTCTACTTCTTCTACTCGTTACCTCGAGCGTGGCGATTACCTCCGTATCAAGGACGTAACTCTCGGTTATACTCTCCCCGCTAAGATTACTAAGAAAGCCGCTATGAGCAATGTTCGCGTATATGTAAGTGGTTACAACCTCTTCACATTCCACGACACCAACTGCTTCGACCCCGAGCGTGGCGTTTCAGGTACATCTTTGGGTATTTATCCTATCACAAAATCGTTTGTTGTAGGTCTTGATATTTCATTCTAATAATTTGTAAAGAATAAGAAAGATGAAAAAGATATTTTTATTTGCAGTCGCAGCTCTTAGTCTCATTTCGTGCGATCTTACCACACCGCCCGAGACTATGCTTGATGCCGATAAGGCTTTGGCGACTTACGAAGGATTGGATGACGCTGCTGCCGTTACCTATGTGGCTTTTGGTGCCGAATCTTGGTATGGTGTTGACTTGTCTATCTATCCCGATGCAATGTGTGGTAACTGCGTGGTAGGTGTTCCCAAGAACTCCGGTCGTGGTATGGGTTGGCATCAATGGAACTTCACCGTATCGGGTGGTTTCTCGATGTATGGCAATGCTTACGTTAACATCTTGCGTTGCAACAACGTAATTCACGCTATCAAAACTAATGGCGACATGTATCTTGCCGAGGAAGGTGTTACACAACAACATCTCGACAACGTAATGGCTGAGTGCTTGTTCGTTCGTGCATATTGCTACTTCGATCTTCTTCGTTGGTATGCTCAACCCTATGCAGTGGCTGTTGCTGCTCCCGAGGGTGATGTTAGAGCTCTTGGTGTACCCATCGTAAACGAGGACCCCGATGTAAGCGTATTGGATAAGCCCGCTCGTGCTACTGCCAAGGCTAACTATGAGAACATCGTGAGCGACCTTACTACTGCTCTCGACATCATCGAGCCCGGCTTTACTCGTCCCGGTGTTTACGACACTAAATGTTCAGTATCGGAAGGTGCTATCGAGGCTCTCCTCGCTCGCGTTTACCTCTATATGAACGACTATAAGAATGCCGAGCTTCACGCTTCAAACGTTATCAACTCGGGTAACTATCAAGTGGCTACTGCCAATGAGTATGCCAATCCTAACGATGATTACTATGGTTTCTGGAACGAAACTACTTGGGATAACGTAGGTGAAGTTATCTTCGGTGTTTACAACGGTCCTGCTGAGGGTAGCACTATCATCGGTAACATTACCAGCCCCGCCGACTACGGTGACGTAAGCGTGTCGAAAGACTTGCTCGCACTCTTCGAGGATGGTGATATCCGTAAAGAAATGCTCCGCACTTCGGCTGAATACCCCGGTTACTACTGGCCTAACAAGTACCAAGGTAAGGACAAGGCTCTTGCTTTCGCAAGTATTCCTTTGATTCGTACATCTGAAATGTACCTCATCCGTGCCGAGGCTCGCTTGCAACAACAAAACGTGAATGGTGCTTTGAGCGACTTGAACGTTATCACTGCCAATCGTAACGCTTCGCCCTATGCTTCTGTATCGATGAACGACATCTTCAACGAGCGTCGTAAAGAGTTGGCCTTCGAGGGTCACATCTTCCACGATTACAAGCGTTTGCAACGCGACTTGTATCGCTCGGATGTTTCGTCTACTATGAACAAGGACGTACTCAAAGATAGCAAATACTGGTGTATGCCTATCGCTGAGAGCGAGTTTGATGTTAACCCCAACTTGGTACAAAACCCCGGTTGGTAATCAATGCAAATCTTAAAATTCAGTAACAATGAAAATTAAAAGTTTAATATACACTACGCTTGCGTCGACATTGCTTTTTGCTTCGTGCGACTTGAATAAGCAACCTGTCTTCAATGACGATTCGCAAGCTTTTATTGCCTTCGAGTCTGCTACCGGTATCGTTAAGGAGGCAATTGACGGTGAAGCTGCTACATTGGAGGTTAAGCTCCACTGTGCATCAGTAGCCGGTGTGACTGCCGAGGTGACTGTTGCTGTGACTGATACCAACTATGCCGAGGCTATGCGTGCCGTTGAAGGTGTTGATTATGTTGTGAAGAGCGAAAAGACTATCAAATTTGACAAGGATAATCGCTTTGCCACTATCATTATTGAGACTATCAACAATGACATTCAAGATGGTGACAAGAAATTTGACATCGTCCTCACTAATGTGAAAGGCTGTAACTTGGGTGCCAACAAATCGTTTGCTGTAACTATCTCGGACGACGAGGACCCCATGAACATGCTTGTAGGTTCTTATTCAGCCAGTGCAGTATCGGCATTTGATGAAGTAACAGTTGATACATGGGATGTTACTATCACTCGCGACGACGAACATGACGATCGTCTGTGGATACATCCTCTCTGTCTCTTCGGTGGTCTCGGTGCCAGCTCAATCTACCCCGTATATTGCGTTGTTGACGTAAATGCCGGTACTATCCAAGTACCCAACGGTCAAACAATGTTTGAGAGTGGTTACAACATGGTGAATGCCGGTTTGGCCAATCCTCCTGCTACTTCGGGTGTAACATTGGCTCTCTTTACTGTAACCGGTACAGAGGTTGTTATCGAGTTCCAAGATGACTTCGGTGTAGGTGATACAGTATCTAACGCATGGTGGTATGCTGCTTATTATACACCTACTTATACAAAGAAATAATCTATTAACGCATTAATGATTATAATACAATGAAAAAGTTAGTATATATTCTCTCTATCGCAATCGGTCTTGTAGTGACCGGTTGCGCTCAATGGGAAGATTTTGACTCATTGGCACCCGATACATGGGGTCCTGTTCCCGAGCTTACTGTGGAACTTGATGCCGCTGCTCTCGATGCCGAGGGTAATCTTATCAAAGACTACCTTCCCATCAGAATTACTACCAAGCATGCTACTGACATGGGTTATGTGGTTTCTACTACTCCCGCCGAAGTGAACTACACTTCACTCTTGCAAGGTTCTTATGGTAACTTTATCTCGGAGGTTGACTCGGCAGGTGCTGTTATCGAGCATGATCTTGAAGGTGCAACTCCCGGTAATACTTATTATATCTATGCAGTTGCTGCCAATGCTGCCGGTGTGCAAACTACTGCTGTGAAGGCCGTAGGTGCTATCGACGTAGATGCTCCCCAACCTCTTACCAATCCTCAGCTTACAGCTACACAAGGTGGCAAGCGTGCTGTCATAGCATTCAACGAGAACATCCTCCGCGATGAGACTATGGGTGCTATTAAGTATGCTATTTACAACATCGACACTAACGAGTTTGTTGAGGAAGGTGTTGTTGCTGATGCTACTGCTGCTGCCAACAACCTTACTGTTACTCTTCCTGCTACTGTTGAGTATGCTGCCGAAACTTACTACATCGTAGTTCTCTCGTTCGAGGAAGGTGCTGTAACTGACCTCTATGGTAACAAGATGGCTGCTATCGAAGGCGTTTACAACGTTAATGATATGGCTGTTGAAACCGGTTACTGGTGGTTGGTTGAGCCTAAGGGCAATGTTGATCCTAACCAATTCTTCAACGAAGGTACTTATTACATCTTTGGTGTATTTACTCAGGATGGTGAACAATACCAAGCTGAGTTGCCGGTTGAATTTGCTCATGTTGCCGACAATGTTGATTTGAGCGAAGTATTCGGTACACCTCAGACTGCTACTCAATGGGATATCAACGGTTTCTTGACTGCTCTCTATGGTGAAGATGGTATCCGTGACGTTACCTTCCCCGGTTACTCTTATACTTTCACTGCCAACAATGGTATGAACGTTCAAGACTTGACTATCATCGATATCAATACCGGTCGTACCAAGGTGGGTGAAGCACAAGTAATGCAAGGTGATAACACTTACTATGAGGTGTTCATCGGTAGCCAAGAAGAACAAGGCTTGTTGCTCTACTGGGATTTCTTCTTGATGGATGAGAATGGTAATCCTGAAGCTCCTCTTGAAACTCTCAACGGTTACTGGGCATTGGATGGTACTCCTTCAATCTTTGTATATGGTGACTTCGGTCAAGGTGAAGGTTTCTACATCTTCTTCGAATTTGACGGACTCATGGTTACAAGAGAAGGTGGCGTACAAGCTGCTAACGTGACCATGTACGAGAAACCCGTTAAGGTTAATGCCAACGTGATAGAACCCACATTGAATACTGAGAAGAAACTCTTATTGAATAAATAAAATTTTCTCAAGACTCTGAATCGAAGAGCGGTAGCCCCGAGGGGGTTGCCGCTCTTTGCTTATGATAGCTTTTGATTGTGATTTATGAGTATGCAAGTTGTCGTCGCTGTAAGGTGTCATCAATGCTGTGTGATTGGGCGTGAGCTTGCAGGACTATGCCCGATTGTATATAATATAGAACCGAAACCCTATAAAATCGTTAAATCGTTTGTTTTTTTGAGATTGTTTTGATTATCTTTGCATGCTGTAAGGAAAACCTAAATTTTAACATCGAAATTCACTCTCGAAAAAATGAAAAAAACAATTCTATTATTTGTTGCTGCGATTTTCTCGCTTATCAGTTTCAATGTTTCGGCCGATGTTGTCTCGCAAGAAGTTGCTAAGAAGACTGCCGATAATCTCCTCTCGCTCGATAGCGAATGGCATGGATTGGAAGATGCAACCATGCGTCTTGTTGAGCGTGATGGTGTCCCTGCGTATTATATTATAGAATACAATGCCGGAGGTTGGGCTATTGTGTCGGCTCAGACCACTGCAACACCTCTTATCGGTTATAATCCCACCGGTACTTATGCTGCACCCGAACCTATGCAGCACATGCTCAATATCTCGGCACAGAAGATTGTTGAGCGTGCAAGCGATGACCTCGCAGTGGAGCATGTAGGATGGCGTCGTGCCATGCAACGCAAGCCTGCTGCCGATCCCGTTTCGGTACCCGATATTGCTCCTATTATACCCGTTAACCTCAATCAGAGTGATCCCTATAACCGCTATTGTCCTACTATCGAGGGTAGGAAAGCACTTGTGGGTTGTGTGGCAGTTGCTACAACACAAGCCATGGCAGTGCATAGTTTCCCCGATCAAGGTCAAGGAAAGCACACTTATAGCGATGCTAATACAGGATCGCATACTGTCGACTTTGATAACGAAGCTCCTTACGACTGGGATGCTATTATAGCCGGTGACGGTGATGAGGCTGCCCGCATCCTTTATCATGTGGGTGTAGCTGTGAACATGATGTACGGTCTGCAATTCTCAGGTGCTTTTACCGACGATGCTTACAAGGCACTCTATCGTAACTTCCGTTATGACAAGGAGAAGTTGCAACTGACTTACCGCTTTGAACATAACGATAATGAGTGGCTCGAGATGTTGTTGAATGAATTGATTTTGGGTCGTGCCATTATCTATCAAGGTGCGATGAACTCGGAAGGCGAAGGCGGTCACTGCTGGAACCTTGACGGTTGGAAGCAAGCTACACAAAAAGTACACTGCAACTGGGGTTGGGGTGGATATGGCGATGGCTATTTCAGCCTTGATGACATGAGTGATGATTTCCAAGGCATAGACCTCAACTACCATCATGGTGCAATCTTGGGTGTGGGTACTCCCACAACAGCACCTTATGGTATCAAGATAAGCCGTAACAAATTTGAGGAAGGAACAGCAGCCGGTGTTGCTCTTGCCGATGTAACAGTGTCGTGCGAGGACGAGACTGCCGAGATAGGCTATGAAACCTTTGGTCCTAAGAATGTGAGAGGTGAGCACACCACATCGCCCTATCAGGTGCAGGATGGTAAGTTGGTAGCCACTAAGGCAGTTGCCAATACCAATGCCTTCAAATACTTGAAGATGAAGGTTACCAACCTTTCGACCGGTGAGACTTTCGAGAAGGAATTTTCGTTTACCATCACCCAAGGCAATGGAGCAGTAGATGCTGCGTTGAGTGATGCTGTGCAAGTCTATCCCACAGTCGCTACCGATGTACTTACAGTAGAGACTCCCACAGCCGGTGGTGAGTATGCCATCTACACCATGACCGGTGCCCAAGTAGCAGCAGGAGAGATTGCCGGCTACAAGACCGAAATCAACTTGTCGCACTTGGCAGTAGGTAATTACATTCTTCGTTATGTACACAGCGATGGTGTAGGCGTGAAAACCTTTATCAAACGATAAAAATACTAAAAATCAATACCGGACGAGGCAGTCAATCGAGATCTGCCTCGTCTGTTTTTTTGATATTTGATAAGAAATTGTGAAAAGTGAGTTTTAGATTTGGAAATTTAAGGACTTATTGTTTTCTTTGTCCTCGTAAAAATAGCAACCATACAAAACCTAATAAATCAAATCAAATCAAAGATGAAAAGATTAATCTCTTTAATGACTACCGTTGTTGTAGCAACAATAGTGAATCTCGCCATGGGTGAGATAATCACAAAAGAAGTAGCCAAAATGACAGCCGATAATCTTCTATCGCTCGATAGCGAGTGGCAAGGCATGGGCGATGCCGACATTCGTCTTGTTGAGAAAGATGGTACACCGGCATATTATGTAATAGAATATAACCGCGGAGGCTGGGCTATTGTGTCGGCACAGTCGGCTGCGAAACCCTTGATAGCATATAATCCTACCGGCAAATACGAAGCCCCCGAACCTATGCAACAGGTGTTGGATTATAATGCACGTTATATTGTCGACTTGTCGAAAAAAGTGACCGATGTGAAGCACGAAGGTTGGCGACGAGCCATGCAACGCAAGCCGGCTGCCGAGCCTGCATCCACTCCCGATGTTGCCCCCCTCATTACATTTGATCTCAATCAGGGCGACCCCTTCAATGCAATGTGTCCCACTATCGGTGGTGAAAAGTGCTTGGTAGGTTGTGTTGCAGTGGGTATGGCACAAGCTATGATGGTGCAACGCTATCCTGAGTCGCCGACAGGTCGCCACGCCTATCAATCGGAAGGTATAGGTACACTATCGATCGACTATGATGCAGAAAAAGAGTATGACTGGGATGCTATGTATAGCAGTCATGAGACAGGCAATTTCAGTGAAATAGCCCGCCTCGTATATCACTGTGGCGTTTCAGTCAATATGCAGTATGGAATAGAAGGCTCGGGAACACAAACCACACGCGTAGCCGATGCTTTGCCTCGCAACTTCCGCTACAATGAATCATTGATTAGATGGGTCGACAAACCCGCTACCGATGAAGAATGGTTGACAATCTTGCTCGATGAACTCTTGTTGGGTCGCGTGATTGTGTATCGCGGACAAAGTGAAGAGTCGGGACACTGCTGGAACATTGATGGATGGAAACAATCGACCCAAATGGTGCATGTTAACTGGGGTTGGGGTGGTTATGGTAACTCTTACTTCGACATAGGTGCCATGCAGGATAAGTATCAAGGTATGAGCTTCCCCTATATGAATGGAGCAGTGATAGGTGTGGGTACTCCCACAACAGCACCTTACGGCATCAAGTTGAGTAAGACCAAGTTTGCCGAAGGTACAGCTGCCGGAGTAGTACTTGCCGATGTAACAGTGTCGTGCGAGGATGAGACAGCCGAGATAGGCTTTGAAACCTTTGGCCCTAAGAACGTGAGAGGTCAGCACACCACATCGCCCTATCAGGTGCAAGATGGTAAGTTAGTAGCCACTAAGGCTGTTGCCAATACCAATGCCTTCAAATACTTGAAGATGAAGGTTACCAACCTTTCGACCGGAGAGACTTTCGAGAAAGAATTTTCACTCTCAATTACCGATGCAGGTGCAGTAGATGCTGCGTTGAGTGATGCTATGCGAGTATATCCCTCGGTCACTACCGATGTGCTTACCGTAGAGACCCCCACAGCCGGTGGCGAGTATGCCGTTTACAATATGACAGGTGCACAAGTGGCAGCCGGGGAAATAGATGGCTATAAAACCAATATCAATGTATCATCGTTGGTTCCCGGAACTTACATCCTTCGCTACATGCACAGCGATGGTGTGGGTGTAAAGACCTTCATCAAGAAATAATTTCTTAGCCAAGTCCCGGGGTGTGCAATGCACAGTGTTGCCCCACGTCATATAGTAATGATACGACAAAAGAAAACGAAACAGAATAATTGGCTTCTATATATTACACGCATGGCAAGTGTTGCCATGTGTGTAATTATATTTATGGCTGCATGTTCGAGCAATAAGACCGAGGTGGCCGAAGGCTATGAAAATGTCGACAGCCTGCCATCACTCTACACCCGCGATGTCAATACGCTCATCTCCGATTCGGGTGTGACACGTTATCGCATAGAAGCTCCGGTGTGGTATATGTACGAAAGCGAAGCCATGGAAAATCCCTATTGGTATTTTCCCGAAGGATTGTATGTCGAACAGTTCGATACAACCTTTGCCACCGAGACCATGATAAAAGGCGATACAGCCATCTATTACAAGAAAGAACAGTTGTGGCGATTGGATCGAAATGTACACATAGAGAATGTGGAAGGTCGTCAGTTTGATACCCATCAATTGTATTGGAATCAGAAGAAACGTCGCATATACTCCGACTCGGCCATTCGCATTACCACCGGTGAGGAGATTATTGAGGGAGTAGGATTTGAATCGAACGAGCAGATTACGAAATATACCATCCTGCGTGTGACCGGAATATTCACCGTCGAACGCGATACAACGCAAGTAACATCCGATACCACCGCAGTCGATAGTGCGACAGCAAACGATTAAATAGTCCCGATTTCAGCCAATGCAATGGCATTTATTACCAAGTTTCGGAATAAATTGGAGGAAAATGCAAAATTTTCGCTATTAAATTTTATCTATCCATGCTTTTTTTGTAATTTCGCACCCTTGATAAATAGTATATAAATAAAAACTAAAAATAAAACAACAAATGGCTACGTTAGAGAAAATTAGAAGCAAAGCCGCCTTCCTCGTAGTAGTGATAGGTCTTGCCTTGCTTGCCTTTATCATCGGAGACTTCCTTAACTCGGGACAGTCTTTCTTCATGATGAATCAGAACAAAGTTGCAACCGTAAACGGAAAAGCAATCGGTGTGGAAGAATACCAAGAACGTGTCAATGCCCGTACGGAGCAGATGCAGGCAATGTATCAGCAAAATGGTATGTCGATGCCCGAAGGAATGTCTGCCAACATCCAAATGGAAGTTTACGAGCAGATGGTTAACGAAATGTTGATGGACGAGGAACTGAAAAATCTTGGTATCGCGGTATCGGATGCCGAATTGCAAGACATGCTTACAGGTGACAATATCCACCTCGAGATAGTTCGTGCATTTACCGACCCCGCAACAGGTGCTTTTGATCGTGCTTCGCTCGATAATTATTTGAATATCATATTCCACCCCGAGGAAAATGGTTATACCGAACCCGAGCAGTTGCAACAAATCGCAATGCAACGTCAAGCATGGTTGGACATGGAGGAACAAATCCGTCAAAGCCGTGCCTACGAGAAGTTTATGAATCTGTTGATGGCATCGATGCAACCCAATAAAGTAGATGCAGAGATGGCGTATGCCGCACAGACCAATTCGGTTGACATCGCTTATGCCGTACAATCATATACTACTGTTGCCGACTCGACTATAACCATCTCGAAGTCGGATATTCAAGCTCAATATGACAAGATGAAGGCTCGTTATGAGACTCCCGAGGTGCGTACCATTCGCTATGTCGCTGTTGATGTAAAGCCCTCGACCGACGATTATGCTCGTGTGGAAGAGAAAATCAACATGCTCCAAGAGTCATTTGCTACAACCAATGACATTGCCTCGATAGTAGATAACAATTCGGACAGACCCTATGATGATGTGTTTGTTGTAGTAGATAACATGCCTGCCGACATGAAAGCCTTTGTAGAGGGTGCTAAGGTGGGTGATGCAACAGCTCCTACATTTGCCAATGAGGCCTATACCATGTATCGCCTTGTCGATACCAAAACAGCACCTGACACCATTACCGTACAATTGGCCAATTTCCCCATGGGCGATACTCGCGTAGATAGCGTATATAATGTATTAGTGGCTGGTGGCTCGTTCGATGCTTTGGGCGAAGATATTAACACCATAGCCGAGTTTGCCGTAACTGAGGATATGTACGCCAACTTGGGTCGTGAATTTATAGCCGACGTGTTTGCTGCCGGTAACTCATACTTCAAGACACAATCACTTGGTGGAACACAACACATAGCTAAGGTGGTAAAACGTACCGCTCCTGTGGCTAAGGCTAAGGTGGCAACACTCACAATTGAGGTTGTACCCAGTGTCGATACCGAAACAAACCTGTATAACACACTCTCATCGTATGTTGCTACATATAATAATGTACAACAATTTGCCGATAGTGCCTATACAGCCGGTTACACAGTTATGCCTGCCGACTGTCAAGCTACACAGACAACACTTCCCGGCATGCAAAATGCACGTCAGATTATCCACTGGGCTTTCAATGCCAAGAAGGGAGAGTTCTCTGAAATCTATGAAATAGACGACCGTTATGTAGTGGCAGCCCTCGAAAAAATTACCAAAGAAGGCTATCGTCCCATCAATGAGTTGGAATCAACACTCACTTCGGTGGCACGTCGCGATAAGAAAGCCGATGTTATCAAGAGCCAGTTGGCAGCCGCAGCTCCCACTACAATGGCTGCTTATGCAACAGCCATGAAAGCCGAAGTTGATACAGTCAAGTTCGTGTCGGTAGCATCGCCCAGCATTGCAGGATTGGGTTATGAGCCTATTGTTGCAGGTGCAGCCAATGGTCTTGAAATGGGTGAAATTTCAGCACCTGTTGCCGGTAATCGTGGTGTGTATGTAATGGAAGTAGTAAACAAGAATAGTGCTACTCGTCCCTATGATGAAGCAGCAGAATTGCAACGTTTGCAACAACAATACACTACTGTTGCCAACCAATTTGTTGAAGTTCTCAAAGAGAAAGCCGATGTAGAAAACACACTGGTACGTTTCTTCTAAAATAAGCATAAATGTGTGAGAGACCGTCTTATCAAGGCGGTCTCTCTTTTCTATAAAATACTATGGATAAACAACATCTTGTAGGAAAGACCCTCGAAGAGTTGCAAGCGATAGCAGCTGAGTGTGGTATGCCTCGATTTGCCGCACAACAGATAGCTCAATGGCTGTATAGACACAGAGTGAACGATATAGAGGACATGACAAATATCTCGAAGAAACATCGTGAATTACTCGCCGAGCGTTACGATGTAGGATATTATACACCCTCGCACTCGATGCAGTCGGTCGATGGTACTGCAAAGTATCTCTATGATGTAGGTGCTACATCGGGAGTGGAGGCTGTGTATATACCCGATAAGCAGCGGGCAACGCTCTGTGTGTCGTCGCAGGTCGGCTGCAAGATGAACTGTTATTTCTGCATGACAGGTAAGCAAGGCTTTACACGCAATCTTACCTCGCATGAAATTATCAATCAGATAGTATCGGTACCACAAAGCGAAACGCTTACCAACCTCGTTTTTATGGGTATGGGTGAACCACTCGACAATCTTGATGAATTGTTGAAAGTGCTACGTATTCTTACCGAGGATTGGGGTATGGCTTGGAGTCCGCGTCGCATAACAGTGTCGACCATAGGTTATCTGCCTGCTCTTCAACGATTTATCGAGGAATGTGACTGCCACTTGGCTATCAGCTTGCATGCACCCTATCCTGAGCAGCGACGCAGTATCATGCCTGTTGAGAAGGCATTCCCCATTCGTGACATTTTTACCTTACTGCGTAATTATGATTGGAGCCACCAGCGTCGCCTGTCGTTTGAGTATATTGTTTTTCATGATTATAACGACTCTATGCAACATGCCGATGCTCTTGTTAAGCTATTGGGAGGCATCCCTTGTCTCATTAATTTGATACGCTTTCACGCCATCCCGGGTGTTGACTTGGAGACGTCCGACATGGCACGCATTGAAGCATTCCGCGATCGCCTCAATGCCCGAGGCGTAACAGCAACCATCAGAGCTTCGAGAGGTGAAGATATTTTTGCCGCTTGCGGTATGCTGTCAACAGCCAAAAAAGATGCATAAAATGCAAAACTATTACAAATATGTGGCTTGGATAGGTTATATTTGTGCAAAAATGCTTAACTTCGAGCGTTGAAATTAAAATGTTAGCTTTGCATCAACCAAAATATGCTGAAATGAATAATAAAAGAATGATAAGAGTAGGAATTACTCATGGCGATATAAATGGAGTAGGGTATGAGGTTATCATGAAAACTCTCTCCGATTCAACAATGACCGAATTGTGTACACCTATTGTATATGGCTCGCTCAAAGTGGCCGCCTATCACCGTAAGGCATTGGATATGGAGGTCGTAAATTTCAATTCGGTTGTAGATGCTACACAGGCAGTTGATGGGCAAATCAATCTTATTGATTGTGTCGGTGAGGATGTAAAAGTAGAGATAGGTCGTCCTACTCAGCATGCCGGAGAAGTGGCCATAGCCGCCTTGGATAGAGCTGTTGAGGACCTTCAAGAGGGGTTGATAGATGTTCTTGTAACAGCCCCCATCAATAAGCATACCGTACAATCGGAACAATTTAACTTCCCCGGGCATACTGAGTATCTCGAAGAACGTCTTGGTGGAGAAGATGACAAAGCCCTGATGGTTCTCTATGCCGATAAATTACGGGTAGCCCTTGTTACCGGACACATGCCTATATCGCAAGTAGCATCCTCTATATCAAAAGATTTGATACTCGACAAATTGGCTTCGTTTGAGTATTCTCTTCAATACGACTTCGGTGTGCGTAAGCCCCGAATAGCAGTACTTGCACTCAATCCACATGCCGGCGAAAATGGACTTCTTGGCGATGAAGAAGAGTCTGTTATTAAGCCTGCTATCGAGGAGGCGAAGTCAAAGGGTATGTTATGCTTTGGACCTTATCCCGCCGATGGATTGTTCGGGTCGGATTATTATACTCGCTTCGATGGTGTGTTGGCAATGTATCATGATCAAGGCTTGGCACCGTTTAAAGCCTTGGCAATGGATAGAGGCGTCAATTTTACAGCCGGTCTGCCTTTCGTACGCACATCGCCCGATCATGGTACGGCCTACGATATCGCCGGGAAGGGTGAAGCCTCGGAAGAGTCATTCCGTCATGCCATCTATTCGGCTATCGATATATATCGCAATCGCATTAACGACGATATAGCTCATGCCTCTCCCTTGCGTCGTCAGTATGTCGACAAGAGTGGCGATCGCGAGGTGCTTGACCTCACAGGTGATGCCGATGAGCAATAAATAAAGAAAGACAATAGAAAAGTAACAATAACCTCTTAGCCACATATCAATGGTAATGTGACTGGATTAAAAAAAAACAGTAAAATGGGAACAGAAAAATCAGAAAGAATTCAGACCTCAATTCTTAATCGTGCTGAGAAAGTCGCACTTGTGTGGCTTGCCGAAAGACAGCCCCGTTGGGTAACATCCGACATGCTTACATGGTTTGGTGTCTTTGGTTCGGTTGTTTGTGCAGTAGGTTTTGCACTCGGAAACATCAACCTCAACTATCTGTGGATTTCATGTCTGGGTCTTTTTATCAATTGGTATGGCGATAGTTTAGATGGTACTTTGGCACGTGTTCGTCAGACACAACGTCCTAAGTATGGTTTCTTTATCGATCATTCGCTCGATGCTATCACCGTAAGTTTTATGTGTGCCGGAGCAGGTCTTTCGCCACTCTTCCGCTTGGATATAGCACTATTGGTATTGGCGTTGTATCTGATATTGAGTATCTATACCTACATCGGTACGATTATCAAAGGCGAATTCCGTTTGACATATGCCAGCATGGGACCCACTGAGTTCCGTCTGATTATCATCTTGTTGAACGTGCTGTATATGTATGTAGCACCCCTGCGTCATTGGTCGTGCTGTGTCGGCAGTCAGCAACTCGGTCTCTTTGATGTAGTGGGCTTGGTTATCGCATTGGTGCTTGCAACAATGTGGACATCGCAGTTCTTGAAAGACCGTAAGGTACTCTCGGAACTCGATCCCATCAAGAAGCCTACCGATAATAAATAATTCAGTTTACATTGCGTAGTTATATACAATTTGTTTTAAGCCGCTTGCTTGGCACGGGTGTCGATACACTCGTGCTATGGCTGTGTTCCGACTTTATATTCAGCGGTAACTACTTCGGACGAAACATCTTGTCGCCGATGATTTCGTTTGAGTTTGCTGTAATGAGCAATTTCTTATGTTCTTATTATTGGATATGGAGTAATCGTATCGAGAATAAGAATGCACGCAGTTTCATAAAGCACTTTGTTGTCTTCAACATAGCTGCCTTATCGGGATTTATTGTAAAGATGTTGTTCCTCTTGCTCTTTGAGCATCTATTCGGTTGGGATGTTATAGTATGTAATCTCGTGGCACTGCTCATATCGGGCGTTCTCAATTTCTTTATTGAGAAGCTCTTTGTGTTTCGCAAGCAGAAGCAACGACCCGAACATGAGTTGCTCAATATCGAAGAGTTGGGTAAAATATCCTCTCTCTTTCGCGGATATTGGGGGCGACTGTTGGCTCGTTTGGTTATAGCGGTGTGCGATGTTAACAGGCTGAATATACTCTACGACCAAGTCTATTTTGACCGTGGAACCGAGTGTACCGGCAAGTTGTTGCGGTTCATGAACTGTGACTATTTGATGGGCAATCATGAGAAACTCGCTCATCTGCCACAAGGTGCATTCATCACTATCAGTAACCAGCCTTATGGAGCGTTGGATGCTATTGTGCTGATAGACATGATGGGAAATGTACGTTCCGACTTTAAGTTGCTTGCCAGTGAGATGTTGTCGCGTATCGAGCCGTTGAGCGACTCGTTTGTATATAGTCGTGCCAAGCACACAGTCAGTGAGGATGAACGTTTAGTTGATGCCGGTAACCATCTTTCGGCCGGTGCAGCCTTGGGTATTTTCCCCTCGGGGGTAGGCTCCGATTATCGCTTCCATCCTCGTCGCATCGTCGATCGTGAATGGGACAAAGATACCATACGATTCATCCGTAATGCACACCTTCCCATTGTTCCCATCCGTTTCTTGGATCGCAATTCACGCATTTACTACGGTCTTGGACTCATTAGTTTGCCATTGCGACTGCTGCGACTCCCCTCCGAGTTATTCAACAAGAATAAAGGTCAACATCGTGTCGTGGTAGGCGATACCATTACAGTTGAGCAGCAGCAACAATATGAGAGTGTTGAAAAGTTTCACGATTTTCTACGCAATGCTGTCTATGGGATAGTACCCCCCGATACCTATGTGTCGCGTTCCTCTATGAGTGATAAGAACCAAGAATAAGGATTGAAGAGGAAAAAGTTGCTTTGCCGTACAGTGAATTTTACCACAAAAGAAAAGGTGTCGCTCATGAACGACACCTTTTCTTTAATTATATGAGAGAGTTATTCTTTATTCTCCCTTGATAGCAGCAATGCCGGGAAGAACTTTTCCTTCGATGGCTTCGAGCAAAGCACCACCACCGGTTGAGATGTACGAAACTTGATCGGCCATGCCAAACTTGTTGATACAAGCTACCGAGTCGCCACCACCGATGAGAGAGAATGCTCCATCCTTGGTAGCTTCGGCAATTGCTTCGGCTATGGCACGTGAACCACCTGTGAAGTTGTCAAATTCAAATACACCGGCAGGACCATTCCAAAGGATTGTCTTAGAACCTTTGATAGCATTGGCAAAAAGTTCGCGTGTCTTAGGACCTGCATCCATACCTTCCCATCCATCGGGAATATTGTTAGCGGGTACTATCTGAGTGTTGGCTTCGTTGGAGAACGCATCACCGGCAACGCAGTCAACGCCGAGTACAAGGTTTACCCCCTTGGCTTTGGCTTGTGCAATGATGTCGAGAGCGAGGTCGAGCTTATCATCCTCGCATATTGAACTACCTATTTTACCACCTTGTGCCTTGGCAAATGTATAGGTCATACCACCGCAAAGGATGAGGTTGTCGACCTTGTCCATCAAGTTCTCTATTATACCTATCTTGGTGGAAACTTTCGAGCCGCCCATGATGGCAGTGAAAGGACGTTTGATGTTGCTCAATACGTTGTCAACAGCTTTTACTTCCTTCTCCATCAGGTAACCGAGCATCTTGTGGTCAGCGTCGAAGTAGTCGGCTATAAGAGCTGTTGAGGCATGCTTGCGGTGGGCTGTTCCGAAGGCATCGTTTACATAGCAGTCGGCATATGATGCGAGGTGCTTGGCAAACTCTTTCTGAGGCTCTTTCATAGCTGCCTTGGCAGCTTTTTTCTCCTCCTCGGTAGCAAATTCGCCACGAGGCTTGCCCTCTTCCTCAGCATAGAAACGAAGATTCTCGAGCATGAGAACCTCTCCGGGTTTGAGAGCCGCTGCGGCTTCATCGGCTTTCATGCAGTCGGGGGCAAATTGAACCTTAACACCGAGTTTTTCCGATACGGCATCTACAATCTGTCCCAACGAATATTTCATATCGGGGTTTTTCTTGGGTTTACCCATGTGCGACATGATGATAACGCTACCGCCATCGGCAAGAATTTTTTTCAACGTAGGTAAAGCACCGCGGATGCGGGTGTCATCGGTGATGTGACCATTTTCATCCAGAGGTACGTTGAAGTCTACACGAACGATGGCCTTTTTGCCGGCGAAGTTGAAATTATCAATTGTTTGCATAGTATAACCTTATTATTATGTTCTACTGGTAGATAAACAAAAAATATTACATGTTGGTTTTTTTAACTTCGAAGTGAGCTTGGGGATGTAAGCAAGCGGGACACAACTTGGGAGCTTCGGTTCCTTCCATGATGAATCCGCAGTTGCGACATTGCCATACAGTAACTTCGTCTTTCTTGAATACTTTTCCATTCTCAATGTTGTTCAAGAATGCAAGGTAACGTTCTTCGTGACCCTTTTCGGCTATGGAGATATTGCGGTACATGGCTGCTATCTCGGGAAGCCTTCTTGTGCTGCTACTTCGGCAAAGTGGGGGTAGTCTTGTGTCCACTCCTCGTTTTCACCGGCTGCTGCTGCTCTAAGGTTGTCGGCAGTTGTACCGATAACTCCGGCGGGATATGAAGCTGTGATTTCTACCATGCCGCCTTCGAGATATTTAAACATGCGTTTGGCATGTTCTTTCTCTTGGTTGGCTGTCTCTTCAAAGATAGCTGCTATCTGTTCGTAACCTTCCTTCTTTGCTGCACTTGCGAAGTAGTTGTAACGCATGCGTGCTTGACTCTCTCCTGCAAATGATGTTAGCAGGTTTTTCTCTGTTTGTGTACCTTTAATACTTTTCATAATTTTATTCTTTTTTTTTGAGTTATATAATATTTCTCTCTTTAAGTAACTGTTCCATTTCCTGTTGCACCATCAAGGCTTGTTGTCGAGCGGCCTGAGCAAAATTTTCTGATCCGTCAGCATATATAATCTGGCGAGAAGAATTTACAATGAGTCCGCAATGGTTGTTCATACCATACTTGGCTACTTCGCTGAGGCTGCCACCTTGGGCACCTACGCCGGGTACGAGTAGGAAGTGTTCGGGGGCTACACGGCGTATGTCCTCGAAGAGTGAGCCTTGTGTGGCACCTACCACAAACATCATGTTGTCGGTAGTACCCCATGTTTGTGCTACTCGCAACACTTTCTCAAAGAGACGTTCGCCGTTGGCATCGGCTGTGAGTTGGAAGTCGTGCGAACCCTTGTTGGAAGTAAGTCCCAATACGATAACCCAGCGATTATCGTAATTGAGGAATGGCTTGACACTATCCTCTCCCATGTAAGGTGCCACGGTTACGGCATGAATGTCTAAATGTTCAAAGAAACTGCGAGCATACATTTCGCTTGTGTTACCTATGTCACCTCGTTTGGCATCGGCAATGATGAGCATATCGGGGTAGTTATTGCGGATGTATCTGACGGTATCTTCAAAAGCTTGCCAGCCTTTGAGTCCGAGGCTTTCGTAGAAGGCCAAGTTGGGTTTATATGCAACACACAGGTCGGCGGTTGCATCGATAATGGCTTTGTTGAATGCAAATATAGCATCCTCCCGCTCTTGCAGATGGGCGGGGATTTTGCGGATGTCGGTGTCAAGACCTACACACAAGAATGACTTCTTGCGGCGGATATTTTCAAATAATTCTTTGCAGTTCATCGTGTGTGATAAATTTATGTTTTACATTATTATAATTCGCTTTCTTTCAGTCGCTCGGCATTTTCGGCAACTATAAGATGGTCAATGCAATCTTGTATATCGCCATCCATGAATGCCGGTAGATTATAGATGGTGTAGCCTATGCGATGGTCGGTAATGCGACCTTGTGGGTAGTTGTAGGTGCGTATTTTGGCACTGCGGTCGCCGGTCGACACCATTGTTTTGCGTCGGGCTGCTATATCGTCGATATACTTCTGATGTTCTTTATCGTAGATAAACGTACGCAGTCGCGACAAGGCACGCTCTTTGTTCTTGGGTTGGTCACGGGTCTCGGTACATTCTATGAGAATCTCTTCCGACACTCCGGTATTGGGATTACGCCACACATATCTCAGACGCACTCCCGATTCTACCTTATTGACATTCTGTCCTCCGGCACCTCCTGAGCGGAAGGTGTCCCACTTGATTTCGCCTTCGTTGATTTCCACATCAAACTCTTCGGCCTCGGGCAGGACGGCTACGGTGGCGGCAGAGGTGTGTACACGACCTTGTGTCTCGGTGGCGGGTACTCGTTGTACGCGATGTACTCCGCTCTCATATTTCATAGTGCCATAGACGTTGTCACCGCTTACGGCAAATATGATTTCTTTGTAACCGCCCGATGTGCCTTCGTTGTAGCTCGATACACTCAGATTCCACCCTTTGGTTTCGCAATATTTCGAATACATGCGGAATAGGTCTCCGGCAAAAATGGCTGCCTCGTCACCTCCTGTGCCTCCGCGTATCTCGACAATGGCATTCTTGCTATCCTCCGGATCGGCAGGTACGAGTAGTAGTTTTATCTCCTCCTCCATATCGGGTATTTGGATTGTACAACTATCGAGTTCCTCCTTGGCCATGTTTCGCATTTCGGGGTCATTCTCATCTTCCAATATTTCACGAGCTTCGGCTATGCTATTCAGCAGACGCTCATAACGGATGGTGGCATTATTGATTTTTTCTAAGTCGCTATATTCTTTGGTCAGTTTAACATAGCGACGTTGGTCGGATATGACTGCCGGGTCGGTTATAAGAGTTCCTACCTCTTCAAACCGTAATTGCAGGTCTTTAAGTTTATTGAGTAATGAATTATGACTCATTTTGTAGACATTGATTTGTTTACAAATTTAGTAATAATTTTGAGAATAACATGCATACTTGCTTAAACTTTTTGCACTGTTCTGTTTGTTGTGTCGATGAACAAAGCTATTGTAAACTATTTGGTCGGTTGAGGTTGTGGTTAAAGTGGCTGCACAAGTTGCTTATTGGACTTCCGGGTCGGATGGTGCTTCCTTGCCTTCACTGTCGGTCGACTGTTGTTTCTGAGCAGCAAGACGTGATTTATATTCTTTCATCTTTTTCTGCCATGCCTTGCGACGGGCTTGCTCTTGTGCTGCCTTGCGTGCTTGATATTCGGCATATTGTTTTTCGAGAAAATTATCAGCCATATGATTGTCTTGTTGGTCTCTGTATAGAATCAAGGGTTGCAACCTCTTGAATAGGAGCAACCCTTGCATTATACTGTACATGGCAAGCCCCAAGGGCTTGCTTACATCGTGTGTGTGGTTATGCAATAACGTATCCGTTCTCGGTCAGTGCCTTGCGTATATCTTCGATATGTGCGTGGTTGCGAGTTTCAAGGCGAAGCTCTACATATCCACCATTTACCGAACTATCTTTAAGGTTGATTTTCAATACATTGGCACCTTGCTCGGCAATGATTTCGAGGATGGCACGCAGTTTGCCGGGCTTGTTGGGCAACTCGACATGGAGCGAACATGAACGGCCATCGTGAGCAAGACCTGTCTTGACAACTCGTGATAGAATGGGAACATCGACGTTACCACCCGACACAAGGCACACTGTCTTTTTGCCTTTGATGGGGAACTTGTTGAGCATAGCAGCAGCTACGGCAATAGCACCCGCACCTTCGGCTACTATCTTGTGTTGTTCGATAAGGGCAAGAATGGCACTTGCTACCTCTTCGTCGGTGATGGATACTATCTCATCGACATATTTGCTGCAATATTCAAATGTGTTGACTCCGGGTTCTTTTACCGCTATACCATCGGCAATAGTCGATACTGATGGGAGACGGATTATTTTCTTCTCTTTTACCGATACTTCCATGCTGGGAGCTCCGGCAGCTTGCACACCGTATATTTTAATGTCGGGACGCAATGTTTTCAAGGCGAATGCTACACCCGAAATGAGACCACCGCCACCGATGGGTACGATAACAGCTTCTACGTCGGGGAGTTGTTCTAATATTTCAAGACCGATGGTGCCTTGTCCGGCTATAACCAACTCATCGTCGAATGGGTGAACAAACGTATATCCGTGTTTCTCTTTCAGTTCAATAGCCTTGGCGTAGGCATCATCGTAGACACCATTCACAAGGCATATCTCGGCACCGAGACGTTTGGTAGCTTCTATTTTCGAAATGGGAGCACCGGCGGGAAGGCAGATGAGTGATTTGATTCCGTTCTTGGTAGCACCCAAGGCTACACCTTGTGCGTGATTACCAGCCGAGCAGGCTATTACACCACGTTGTTTCTCTTCATCGGTAAGTTGCGATATTTTGTAGTAAGCTCCTCTTACTTTGAACGAACCGGTTACTTGCAAGTTCTCGGTTTTGAGATATATTTCACTTTCGCAGTTGATACGAGGTGCTTTTATCATGTCGGTGCGTCGTACAACACTACTCAGTACTTCCGATGCGTGACGAATTTGGTCAATTGTAAGCATGTTTTTCTGTATTTAGGTGATGTTTATTTTCAATGTGCAAATGTACAAAATTGCTACATATTAATAGCCTTTTCGCCCTGTTTTTTTTATCATCGTCTGTTGATGATGAGTTATCTGCTGGAATATCATACACAGAGAATGCCCTCACCGACTCTTGACGAGGTGTATTGGGGCATAAATTGTCTCGCCGGCATCCGCTCTCATCATTGTTGTCCAATCCTAATACATGGCACGAGCAGTAGTCGCAGGGTGAGTGTGTGTGAAAGAGGGTGTCTGTGGGATATGCGATTATAGTGTTGTGTATATTTACTGAGGCTGCATCGTAAGATGCAGCCTCAGGTGTGTGATTGAAAGACTTGGTTTAGAATGTAATACCTACATGGAAACCGATATTGTTGTATCCGTTAAGGGTGTATGATAGACAGTGAGTGCTATTGGTTGAATAGCTGTAATACATGCCCACATGCAGACCGAAGCGATTGTGTGCCGAAGGGAAAACAGAGAATCCGATTTCGGGTTGAACATGGAATCCCCATGCTTCGTCGTAAAATTCGAGTACTTGTGTGGTGGATGACATGCGTGAGTACATAGTTCCCAGTTTTACTGTGGCGTAAGGTTCGAACATCTTGTCTTCGACAAAGCGATATTTGAGTAATGCACCGAATGGTATCTGGTAAAGGGTGTGAATCTGATCGGTGTATAGGTCGCTGTTATCATTGATGTGTATGAGTTGCTCACCGATGTACTTGTTGTTGGTGTGGTATGATACGAACAATCCTACGGCGAGTTTATCGGTTGCATAATATCCTCCTTCGAAGTTCATACCCCAACCACTTGGAGTGTCGGCATAGTTTTCCAACGTGCCGTTGAACTGCCAGTCGATATTGAAGTAAGTGGGCTTGAATACTTGTGCATTACATGTCATAGAAAATGCAATGGCTGCCACAGTGGCGAGGGTCTTATATATGTGTTTCATTTGGGTAATATTTATGATGGGTTAATATAGCGTTTGACCGACGGATTATTGACGAGAGGTCTTGTTGATGTAGGGCGACTGCTCGAATGATTGGTATATACCGGCTAATGCCCGAGAGATATTTATCTGGTTGCTTGTCTCCATACCGGCTATATAACTTGTCCACACGAAGGGGATGTGTTTATTGTTGCTATCGACATTTTTTAGATCGATAATCTCGGCAGTGAGAGTATTGACGGTGTAGGAGTAGGTGACGGGGTAGGGATAATAGGGATACCAGTCGATGTAGAATGGATCCCAATAGGCGAATGGCCAATAGTAATAGAAGTCGTACCACCACCATGGATAGTTGTATCCAATATATGTACTTGTGTTCTTGATGTATGATACTTGCAAGCCGAGGTCGGCATCGGCACGATTGGCAACCTCAGTGTATCCGCGAGCTTTCATTTCATCCTCATAGGCTTTCAATATATTGGCCGCACGGGGATCGCTCTTGGTGTAATATATGGGTTCATCGGAACGATTATCGAGCATCAAGAGGCTGTCGGGAACATAGAATGTGCTGTATTGTGAGAAGTCGCAGTTGTTGTCGTAGTGGGTATATACCATCAAGTCGTTCGATAGTTGTGTTGTGTCGGGGGCTTTCTGGCAGGCTGTTAAGGCGATGATTATTGCCAATAGGGGTAGCGTTTTTTTTATCATAGTTGGTGTTATTTGGTGTTTTTAATAAGTTATGTTATTCGGTGTTATTTTGCAAAGATAGTATTTAATTTTGAAAATAAAAGCATAATAATTGGTATTCCGCCTTTTTTGTATAACTTTGTCGTTGAGAGTGAAAAAGAAATAATCATTTTCTGATAAATTAATGATAGAACTATAATATCATGAGACTAAAAAAATTAAAGATACAATGGACTTTTATCTGTTTGGCGTTCATGGCAACGTATATGACTTCTTGTATTAACAATGAGCCGCCAAGTTTTTATTCATACAAAGCCAGTGGTCAAATAACAGCCTATCAGTCGTCAGATGATACCCTTGGCGTTGAGTGTGCTGTATCCGAATACAAGGATGCAATCATCGCGGTGTTTGGCGATGGACTTATGGAAAGACCGGCAGATAATGCTATCAAAAGAGTATGTAATGCCGTATATCAATCCCATAAAAAGAATCATCCCTCATGGAATGGCTATGTGGAGATATTGAAATGTGAATATAATACCAGTGGTGAAAATGTTTCAACTTCTATCATTGAGATCTATAATTATTATGTGAGCGATGAATAAGTGTAGGAACAGGCACTTTTCCATCTCACTTTTTCCAAGACATAAAACAAGAGGCTTTGTCAGTTTGCAATGACAGAGCCTCTGTTATGTGGAATGACCTTATTGTCAGAATGATAATCCTACATGAAACCCTATGTTGTTGTATCCATCGATGTTGTATGTGAGGACTTTACTCTTGTTGGTCGAGTAGTTGTAGTAGATGGCTATATGTAGTCCGGTACGAGTCATTCGCATGGGGTAGATGGTGAGTCCCAACTCGGGTTGTACGTTGAATCCCCACGTCTTGTCGTAGTAGGTGTAGACTTGTGTGTTCGACTCCATGCGAGCATACATGGCACCGAGCTTGACACCGATATAGGGTTCCCACATGCCTTCTTCAATAAAACGCCAACGGGCAGCCATTCCGAAAGGTACTTGATACAAGGAGTGCTGTTGGTCGGCATAGAGGCTTTCGGTACTGTTCAGGTGTAACACTTGTTCGCCTATGTACTTGTTGTTGGTGTGGTAAGAGATATATAACCCGAGTGACATTTGAGGTATGATGTAATATCCACCTTCGAAGTTCATACCCCATCCGCTGGCTACATTGGCAAAGTCGTTGCTTACCGGAGCATTGAATTGCCAATCGACATTGAAATACCCACCTTTGAGTATCTGAGCATTGGTTGTCGAGGGGATAACCATTGAGGTGATAAGCAGCATGATGCTTAGAGCTTTGATAGTATTTTTCATTGCAGTATTTTTTTGATGTAAGTAATCGGTGTATTGTCATGTGTTGTGTCGTCCATCGTTATTGTACGGTGGCAAGGATGTAGGGCGACTGTTCGAATGCTTGATATATACCGGCAACCGTTCTGTTCAGATTCATTTGGTTGCTCGACAATATACCGGCCATGTAGGCAGTCCATATTACAGGAATCTTTTTAGTAGCGGCATTAGCATCTTCGAGAGCCACAATCTCAATAATGAGTGAACCTATGGTGTAAGTGTAGCTGATGGGGTAGGCATAGGAAGGTCCCCATCCCCACCAATAGGGACTCCAGTAACTTCCCGGCCAATAGTAGTCGTACCCGTACCACCAGTAAGGATTGTTTGTGGCATATGATACAATGGTATTGGTGTCTTTTACATAACTTACTTGTATGCCCAAGTCGGCATCGGCTGTACTTTCTGTGCGGATATAGCCGCGAGTTTTCATTTCGCTGTTGATAGCTTGAACAATGGCTACGGTGCGAGGGTCGTCAGCACTATAATAAGTGGGTTTGGCCTTGTCGTCGAGTAACAATATGCTGTCGGGGATGGCATACGTTGAGTACTTTCCGAAGTTGCGGTTCTTGTCGTAATTGGTATAGACGATCAGGTCGCTCGACAGTTCGTTGAGGTCGGGCTCTTTCTGGCAGGCGATGAATGTTACTGCCATGATGAGAATGGGAATTGCCTTTTTCATAACACAGTTTTTTAGGTAAAGATGAATATTGCGACTGTCGTTCATATGAGACAACCGTACTTGCAGAACAATGTTGTGGAGCTAAAAGTTTTTTTCCTATGTAAAAATTTGCTTTAATAGTAGGTTGAGATTGTGCGATATTGATTAAAATTTGTACCTTTGTAAAAAAAAGAGACGATGCGAAAAAAAATAGCATGGATAACGGCCGATTATTTTATCGATGTAGATCTCCCCATCGTACCGCTGTTGATGGATGACTATGAGATAGAGTGGTATGTGTTGCAAGGTAATGATGGAAAGATCACTATTCCGCAGGCAGCACACAATTGTGCCATGCACATATGTAAGATGCCTTACCGTCGTCGCAATCCTCGTTGCATTGGATTTTATGCCGATATAGCAAGGCGTATCAAGGCGTTTTCTCCCGATATTATTTACATAGATGCCATGGAGATGCCTTATATGTATCCGGTTCTCGACTTCTACCTGCCTCGCAGGAAGATGGTGCATGCAGCACATAATGTAGTGTCGTATCCCGGCTGGCCTAATAGGCGTATGATGCAACTATACTTGAAATATGTATTTGCGTTCCACCGTAACATGCACATCTTTTCGCAGCATACACGTCGACAGTTTGAGGCAATGTATGGTGGTAAGAATATACTCACTACTCCCTTGTCGTTGAAGGACTATGGTAAGCCGTCGCCCGAAGCACAGTTGCCAACCGACAAGGTGCAATTGCTATTCTTCGGTAATGTGAAACAAAATAAGCGTCTCGACATATTGCTGAAAGCATATGCTCGGCTGTCGGACGATTTACGAGCCCGATCGCATCTCTCGGTGTTGGGCTCATGCGAAGATAAGCATCTCTATGAGGATGATATAAAGCAATTGGGTAATTCGGTTACCTTCAATCCGCAACGCATCCCCGATGAGGACATCCCCGATATTTTTGCAACACATCATTATCTTGTTTTGCCCTATGAGAATGTAGCTCAGAGTGGTCCTCATATGGTAGCCTATAATTATGGTATGCCTGTGATAGCAACCGATATAGAAGGCTTCTCGGAGCATGTTACAGATGGTGTTGATGGTTATCTCTTTGCTGTCAACGATGTGGATGCACTCGCTCACTTGCTGGAACGAGTGATAAAAAATAAGGATGTCGAATATGACGCCTTGCGTGATAACTTGCACAGAACGATCAAGACACGTTATGCTCAGGATGTGTTGTTGAGCGAATATCAACGTTTTTTTGAGACGATATGAAGCTGCAAGAAAGGATACGTCGATGCATACGTCATAGCCGGCTGATACTGTTTGTGCGACTGTTGTGTGATGCCGTTTATGAAGCCTATAATCAGTCGTTGCATCTGGGAGCATCGCGAATGATGGATGATGAGGTAAAGTATGCTGCCGATTTGCAGATACGCACACATGCCATCGAGAAGGGGCTTTCGATAGGTTCATGTCGTGCGGGTTTCGGAATACCTAAGGTCGAGTCTTTGTTAGAGGATTTGTCACTCTATATTACCCGTTTCCCTCATGCCCATATTGATGAAGCCATAGCTGTTATCGATAAGTATATAAATTTCAATCGAGCTTATAAGATTGATATTTCGCACATTGAAGAACAATACGAGCGATTATTGTCGGTGTATAAGTTGCGTCAAGAAGTAGAAGCCGGTATAAAGACTTGCAGTCGTGAAGATACCTTTGCTGCATTGCAATCGAGTTTTGACGTATTCTCTGCATCGCGATACTCGGTGCGTGATTTTGATAACAATGGCAGTGTTGCTGTCGATAGCATTATAGAGGCGATTAATATTGCTCGCAAAGCACCTTCGGCATGCAATCGTCAGCCTGCACTGGCTCATATATTTTCAGGCGATAAGGCACAAGCTCTATTCGACTTCCAAGGTGGTTGTAAAGGATTCTCCCGGGACATGCGTTATGCGATATTGATTACAGCCGATATGCGTCGATATTTCATCCAAGAGCGACATCAGATGTATGTTGATGGTGGATTGTTTGCTATGGATTTGTTGCTGTCATTGCATTATAAAGGATTGGCAACAATACCACTGACAACGGCTTTTAAGAGTGCTGTCGTGAGGAAAATGCTGTTGCAATTTGACATTCCATCACATGAAGTTCCCATTATGCTTATAGGTGTGGGAGCTTACAAGGAGGAGTATAAAGTGGCAATATCGCATCGTAACCCCGTTGAGGAGTATTGCCGCAAGCACGACTAAGAACAGCTATTACAATACCTTGGTTTTGTTGAGAAAAAGTCTATATTCTTGGGCAAGTTCCTTTATATGTGAGGCAACGGACTCTTGTCGTTCCATGTAATGATTCAATATATCTTCACTCTTATTTAAGATAGTGGCTGCGTTGAGAGAGTCTTGCTGTTCGATGATGTGATGAGGGTATAACCCCATTTGTTTGATAAGAGCCGAACATTTCGATTCTCCAAGTTCGGTTGTATAAGAAGTATCGGCAACATAGGTAAGAGGAGGAGTTCCGTTTTTCAGTGCAAATATGGTATCGTGAAAGCGGTGAGTAATAATGAGGCTGAAATAACGATATACTCCTAATTGTTCGAAAGGAGACAATCCATTTAAAATGATATCAGCCCACTTGGCGGGACGAAGTGATACGATTGTATATCCTTGTTGCTTAAATCTTGCAGTCACTTCATTGGCCCAAGAATCGGTTCGGTAAGTGTGGAAACAGATACTGCGTGAGGGAATGGTTATGTTTCTGTTTTTCAGATACCTTTCGATATGAGAGTAGTCGATTGAGAGCGTAAATGTGGGGTCGGGTATGATTTCTATTTTGTCGGGGTTGACGCAATGAGCCAGCAATTGAGCTGTGGTGATGTCTCTTACTCCCCATGCGGCGAATGAGGAGGCACTGGTCTTTATCAGGCTTTGTTGTGAGGCTTTTAACTTGTCATACTGTGCATTCTTACACGATGCAGCCACTAATATCTTTTTAGCACTGATGTGAGGCGACAGCCAGTATGCGGTAATATCGTTACTCTCCTTGGGTAGACGGTCGAGTTCGAGCAATGTATCGGCTCCGATGTATATCACGTCGTATTTCCGGTTGCTGATATAGGAGAGGGCTTTATGAGTGTCGGTAATAATTTTATCGTGTCGAATACCTAAAAACTCCTTACAGAAGGTACGGTATTTGAGTATTCTATCGACATCATTGATGAGTGATGTGAAAGTTGCTTGGGAGATGTAGGGAAGTATGCGAGGGCGAAATCCGTGAAATGGGATTATCTCTACCTCGTCATGGGGGTATAAATCTCTAATTGCCAACAATGTGGCATAGGCTTGTAGATTAGTTCCACAGTTAAGGTCTCCGTAGTAGGTGAGCAATCCTATCTTCATAACGTTTTATTACTTGAAAGGGTTGTTGTAACGGCCTATAAGTTGCTTGAAGAAGTAGCCAAAGAACTTCATGTCGCGTACAAAATATCGATGGAAAAGTCGGCGAGGTTCTTGAATAACACGATACAGCCACTCTAACCGTAGTTTTTGCCATATAGCAGGGGCTCGTTTTAGTGTCTTTGCTTCGAAGTCGATGGTTGCCCCTAATGCCATGAATAACTTGACACTGGGCATCTCGTGACGATATTGATGTATCCAGCATTCTTGTTTGGGGGCACCGGCTCCCACTACGAGAACTGTTGCACCGGAGGCATTAACCATGTCGACAAGTTGGCGACATTCTTCTTCGTTTTTCTCAAATCCGTAAGATGGTGAGTGTGCACCTATTACTATCTCACGCCCTATTGTGCGGTTGATTTCCTGTTGAGCTTTCTTGGCTACACCTTCGGCTGCACCCAGAAGAAATATCTTGCAGTCGGGGTCGTTCTTGTGGTAGTGATAGAATGCTGTGAAAAACCCCGAGCCGGGAATGGCCTCGGGTATCTTGTGTGGTAGTAACGATGATAGTAACTGTAAAATGCGACTATCGCATACTATCCATTCGGCGTCTTGGTACGCATTGTATAGGTGTACGTTCTGTTGTAGCTCTACAAGGTGATCGATATTGGGAGTGTATAATACACCTTCCTGCATCTGTTCGAGCAGGGCTTGTTCGGTGATGCGTAGGATGTCAATATTGAGTATGCGAGTTGTTTCCATAGTGATATCATTTGAGCAAACCTTGATAGATGTTGTTGAGGCTGTTCATTACAGACTCGGGGAAATATGGGGTTACAAGGTTGTAGCTTGACTTGCCATATTGTTGTATGAGCTGGGGATTCTCGATAAAGAACTTGATGGCATCCTTGATTTGTAATGTGTTGCCCGGCTCGACGATTAATCCATTTTCATGATCGTGTACTACCTCGGGGATACCACCTACGGGTGAGGATATGATGGGCATCTTGTAGCTCATGGCTTCGAGTATTCCTATGGGCAGCCCTTCGTTGAATGATGGTAGGATGTATATATCGGCCCATTCGAGGCATTCACGTTTCTTATCACCCGATACCCAGCCTTCAAATTTGACAAACTCTTCCAATTGCAGTCTCTGAATAGTTGCACGCAGTTTCTCCTCTTCAAGGTTGCCTCCTATGCGTAGTAGCAACTTGTCACTGAAATATTCGCGTTCTTGTGCCAGTGCATTGAGTATGTCGTATATGCCTTTGCGTTTACCTATTTCACCCAGAAATAATAAGTGAAGCTTGTTGTCGCTTCTGGGGGTGCTGTTATTGATGGGTGGCGTAACTATATTGTTGAGAATGTGTATTTTATCTTGTGGTATTCCTAAGGATGCAAAATATTCTTTCCATGACTGTGATAACACGATAAGAGTGTCACAATGATTGATGGTTCTGAGAATCCATTCTTTCTTGTTTGACTTGTCATAGTACTCGACAAAGTCGCAAGCGTGCATGTGAAGGATTACTTTCTTACGAAACCACTTAGCCAAATAGATAAACATGGCCTTGCGTGAGAAAGAGGCGTTGGCAGCACCTTGTATGTGTACAACCTTGATGCGATGGTTGAATATTAGTAGCAACGTGAAGTGTAGAATGGATTTCAGTGCATACCAGCACTTAACCGGAAGTGAGGCCAGCTTCCATGTAGTGATGTATTGTAGGTCTTCGATGTATTGAAAGTATGAGTTGATAACCGATGCCATTCCACCCGGAGTGTCTCTTTTGACTCCCACCATGATGATTTGTTGTGATGTAGAGTTGGGTATCAGTATCTTGTTTTCCATCGCTAATTTAGTTTAAGAGTGTCACACAAGTTGAGTGGTAATACTATCGCTGCTATTATTTTTCAAAGTTAGAAAATATATTTGTATTGTCAAAGTATAATTGTTGAAAAGTTTAGGAGCGGATATGTCGAGCAAGGTATAAGTAGGCACTGTGTGTGATGATTGTGTGAAAAAGATGGTGTTGTCACTCCATGTCAGGGATAGTCAGTGATATCGGCATTCCTTAATAACTCCTTTTCTCCTCACTTAGGCAACGACTGCCCACAGCAGTGATGAAAAATACCATAATCCATAAATTTCGAGGAAGGGTACTGAAAGGAGCCCAGTCGGCCATGCCATGAATGCCTATACAGCATATAAGACCGATAGAGAATAGCGACAATATCTTGTATGCTTCCACACCCTCCCCATTGATGTTCTTCTTTATTCTCAGTAAACGACGCACAGCGAAGAATATGACCGGTAGCGTGCCGATGATGCCAAACTCCGACAGACAGATGAGCAGTATGTTGTGAATGGGGTTGGAGAACATAAATTCCTCGGCTCGCCAGAAAATCTTATTTACATCTCCAAACATACTGCCGAAACTGATTGTGTTGCGTATGTATTCGAGGTGTGCATTAAGTCCTACACCAATGAAAGGATGTTCGGTTATGATTTCATATCCGCAGTAGAAGTGTAGCAGACGAGCCAGCATCATTTCGTCCATGTTGCTGCCGATGAAGCTGTTGCGTATGGGGGTAAGGAAGATGAGTGCAACACTGCCTAATAAGAGGGGGAGTATGATGGTAAAGATGTTGCGGATGGTAAAGATGGAACTATGGCGAGTCTTGTATATTACAATAAGAACAATTACTGCTGCAATAGTGGCCAGAAGTGCTGTTCGCGAGAATGTGAATATGAGTACAAAAAATGCCACAATGGACAATATCAGACTCTTTCTTTTGTGGTATCCCATCAAATAGCACGATGTGAAGAATGTGATAACAAATGCCATGTATCCGCCAAGGCTATTGGGGTGATTGAATGTGCCTGGTGCTCCGGGGCGTTGTTCGGCACGAATGGACACCTCCTCGCGGAAAAGATCAACGACTTGTGTAATGCCAAGTATGGGGTAACATACGGTGAGAAATGCTTGCAGAATAGTCGTGTAGAGCAGTCCTTCGTATATACCACGCATCATGCTTTCTATTGTCACACAACTGCATATTATGTACAAGAATATGATGTAACACAATAGCTGAGCCAGTGCAATGATGGTTGATGACACCGCCATGTTGTTGGGGTTCATGATATTTACTGCACAAAAGATGATTATGCCCAATAGTACATACCAGGGAATGGGCAATAATTTCCATTGCATGCGTTGTTGCATCAGTATGAAGAATACCGGTGTGATAATCATATAGACTTCCATTCGGAACTTGTAGCCGAACACACCGTTGACCGATGGTAAATCCAAGTCAACAAGAGGTAGTCCATATCCCAAGCAGTTGGTAAAGATAAAAAATGAGATGAATATTTCGCTCCACTTGTCAAATGTGAGTTGGCGAGAGTGGTGTAGAATTTTCGTGGTATATATCAGTACCGATAGGAATATAAATAATATAGCTCCCATGTTTTATCCCTTTTTTGATTGCAGGAAACGCTTGGCGTACACTGCCAAGGATAATATTCCGATAATGAGTATTATGATGATAATAAACGAAGGAATGGGCAGATATGTGGTCAGACCGCCTATTATGAGTATTATCAAGGAGAGGAAAAAGAGACGATTGGGTACAATGTGAAAGCAGAAGCGAGTGTCGAAGAGGCGATATATCATCAGATATGCATACGATATGACTAATGATAGCGATACACCCATCAGTCCCCAGCGTGTGACTGTGATGTAATATAGAGTCATAGCTAATATAGCAGTCGATATTATCGATGGCAACCCGCGGTAGGTCTTGCGTGAACATTGATAGGCTAAGTCGAGGAATGAGCCTATGGCATGAAATAATACTGCAATGAACAGAGGGTATATGTAGACAAAACTCTCTTGGTAGGCTTCAGCTACAATATATGGGTATATAAGTCGCAACCCCATAGTGGCCAGTACAACAGTAGCCGAAAGCAGTAGGAAATAGTTATTGAATATGTGTGAAAAAAAACGATTGTGATCTTTGGCATTCATCTCCTTTATCGCTGTTTCCTGCCATGCCTGATAGAAAATGCTGGCTGCTATCTGTAAGATGTTGGAAAATTTAATGGCGATGGCAAAAATACCGTTATACTCCAATCCGAGATATTGTTCGATGAATATCTTGCTCGAACTCTCTATTGCCCACCATGCCAATACGTTGGGTAGTAACGGCAGGGTGTATTTGAGCAAGTCGCGACCCACTTCATGCTTGTATTCTTTGCGATGTATGTAGCATAGTTTTACGATGTGCAGACGGCTCTCAATGATAATGAGACTGATGATGCGGCTGATAAGATTGGCCAAGAATATTGCCAATACTCCCCACTTGAATACGACAAGGAAAATGACGCTCAGTAATAGTATCAAAATGGTGTTGATGATACCTATCCCCACAAAAAACTTGGTGTGTCCCATCCCTCGTACTACTTGTATGATTACTTCGTAGCAGGCGTAGGCGATGAGTGTTGCCACTAATATCGGATAGTAGTCGAGATGTGATAGGTAGAAATATCCTATTACCGATAGGATGGCAATGACCACACTATTGCGTATGAGTGTGCGAACGATGAACGAAATGGTGTCCTGTGGCTTAAACGGACATTCTTTGTCGATGAGGTAGCGGAATGCACCATCGCGTAAGTCAAATGTTACAAATGGCACTAACAACATGATGAGTGTGATGGATAGGTCGAAATATCCCATTTCGTCCTTGGCGAGGAAGAATGTGTACAAAGGCATCAGTGCAAATGCTATCAGCTTTGCACCAATGGTTCCGATAGCGTATATCGAGAACGTGTTGAGAAATGCCTTGCCTCGACTTTGACTCATCGTGTGTGGTGTGTGGTTGTAGTGATTTTTATTTTGCTACTTTTACTCGCTCTCCTTTTTGATTGTATCCGTATCCGTATCCTTGCTTGGCTGTTGTTGCATTGATTACAAGCGATACGTTGCGTAGGCGTTCTTCGGCAACGAGTGTGTTACAGTAGCGTATGTAGTCGCGACTGGTGTAATTGGCTCTACATACATATACTATGGTGTCGGCAACTCGTGTCAGTGAGAATGTGTCGGATACCATTGCAACCGGTGCCGAGTCGATAATGATGTAGTCGTAGCGAGATCTCAGCTCTTCAAATAGCTTGTCGAGACGATTGCTTAATAGCAATTCGGCAGGGTTGGGGGGTACCGGACCGGCCAGTATGACGTCCAATTGGGGGGTGATACCGGTGTTGACGATTATATTGTCAATGCTGATGTCTTCGGATGCCAAGTAATTGGTCACGCCATATTTTGAGCGGATTTTTATGTAATCCGATAATCGGGGATTGCGTATGTCGAGTCCTATCAGAACTACTCGCTTGTTGAGGAGCGAGAGTGTTGCTGCAAGGTTGGTGCTTACGAATGATTTTCCTTCTCCGCTAACCGACGACGTGAGCAATATGACTTTGTCGTTTTTGCCGGTGAGGAGGAATTGTAGATTGGTTCTCAGCAAACGGAATAGTTCCGATATGGGGCTGTTTTCGCCTTCGCGGACAACAATCGATTCATTGGTGCGATTGATGCATATCTCGCCCAGTATGGGTATGCGAGTGATGCGTTCCAGCTCCTCTTTGCTGCTGAACTTGGTACGGAACAAGGCTCGCAGGTAGAGGAATACAGCCGGTATGATGATACCTATGATAAATCCTATTAATAGTAGCATCTTGGTAGAGAGGCTCGAAGGCTCGTTGAGGTTGAATGCTTGATCGACAATCTGACCTTTGGGTGATGCCATGGCCAGTGTCAAGGCATTCTCTTCTTGTTTTTGAAGTAGGAATATGTACAGCTCCTCTTTGATAGCCTTTTGTCGGTATATGGATATAAATTCGCGTTCCTGAGTGGGCATGGTGCGTATGCGGTCGAGGTATTTATTCTCTTGTTCACGCAAGTCTCTTAATGCTATATCGGAACTTTCTTTGGCTGTGTGTATGGTTGTTATGACGTTTTCGCGTGATGCATCGATTTGTTTTTCGAGCAGGGTGAGTGCCGGGCTGCCTTCTTTGGCTACGGTACGCATATTGATGTGTTGCAAAGCCAATTCATTATATGCGGTGATGGCCTTGGACGATGATTCGCTTAATCCTGTTGTGAATGGGATAAGTGCAAACCGATTTTGTGGGTCGGATACAAATTCGAGAACATAATCGAGAACTTTTGATTGGGTCTCGGCTTCTAACAATTTGTTTCGGAACATGACATCATTTTCGAGTATGGCACGAGCCTCTATTTCAATATCCGACAAGTCGTTTGTTTTCTTGTATGCCTCTACTTTTCGTTCGGCGGTATCCAACTCGGCGGCGATGATGGCAAGTCGTTCGTTGATAAATATAGCTGAGTTCGTCGCTTCGATGTTTTTCTCTTTGATGCCTCGCTCGTTGTAAAGTCGGGTGATGTTGTTGAGTAGATTTTTACCGTAACTTATGTAGGGAGTCTCTATACTGAGAGTTATCATGTTGGACATCTTGTCGGGCAGATATATAGCGACTTCGCGTGATAAATTCTCGGCTGTCATGTCATATCCGCTTACGCGTATGGTGTAGTTGTATTTTTCACCTTTCTGGTAGTGAGGGGTTGATGTCACAATGTATTCACCATAAGCAGTGTTGATGGTTGCCGGCAGTTGTACATCCTTTTCTTCGGCAAGTGTCTTGAAGAATCCTTTTACGACCTTGATATCGGCAAGACCCTCTTCATCAATTTTTACTTTGAAGATAAGCGTTGTTCCCAATGTGTCGCATTGCATCGATGGGTCTATGACATCGACTGCATAGTTGTCAAATTCGAGCCAACGATCGAAGAAGTTCTCTTTGTGTATGTGTAGTTTGTTTAGCTCCATCTCTACTGCGGTCTCACGAAAGAGTGAGTGAGATGATATGATGTGTAGTTCGTCATCAACGCTGACTCCTTGCCCCATCAGATTGCCTAACCCCATTTGTTGCATAAAGGCACCGGCCATGTTGCCTGATGATGACATATCGGTGCGTATCATAACGTTGGATACTACGACATACTTGGGTTTGCTTATTTTGCTGTAAAAAAATGCTATAGCTACACAACATACGACCGATATGGCAAAGAGATACCAATACTTGACAACGGTGTTGACAATATCGTGAAGATTGATAGTTTCGTTATGTAGGTTGTTGGGTGATGAAGTGTCCATATCTTAGGGTGAGTGTTGGGGTGTATTTATCTGACAAATAGTGCGATGCACAATGATACTATTACTGAGACTGCTGAGGTTACGGCACTGACTACCGATACTAAGTATTGTTGGTCTTGGCTGTAATTGGCATATCCTTGGCGTGCTTTATTAGGCTCGACGTAGATGATGTCGTTGCGTTGTATGTAGTAATAGGGTGATGTGAAAACATCGGGTTGCGATAAGTCCATGCGATGAAATGTACGCACGCCGTTTTCTTCTCGAATGAGTAGAACATTGGTGTGATTGCCATGTATCGTCATGTCGTTGGCATATCCCAGTGCGTCAAGTATGGTGAGGCGTTCGCTGCCAAACTTGTAAGTGCCGGGTTTGGTTACCTCACCCAAGACACTGAACTTGTAATTGGTGCATTGCAGATTGATGATAGGGTCTTCCACATATTTCCCAATCTCGCTTTTAAGCAGTTCGACGGCCTCTTTACGAGTGAGTCCACCCAATTTTATGCGACCTAATACCGGGTAGTCAATGTAGCCATCGGCATCCACAAGATAGGTTTGCAATGAAGGGGTAGTTGTCAACATTGTTTCGCCCGGAATCATGAAGTTCTGTGTGGGAAGGTTAAATATGGCTACGGCATTGGGATCTAAGGCCGTAACGGTAATGGCAAGCATGTCGTCGGGGAAAATTTTTGACTCGTAATCTTTGATTGAATCGGGTAAAATCTGTGTGATGTCACCATCTTTTGCCATTTCGGGGAAGTACAACATGTGCTTTTCACTGCGGCAAGAGGTGAGTAATATGACCAAAATAGGTATAAAAAGTATAATTTTTCTCATTGTATTTTTTTTAGCGTGGCAAAGGTATTATTTTTTTTCTAACTAATTATCTTTTTTAACGAATAAAGCCTCTATTTTATTATATAAAAAGTGTGATAAATTGTGCATGTGGTTGTGCGATATTTTTATATGGTTGATTGTCAGATGGGTTGGAGCGTGGCTTTATGTAATATTAACAGGGGGGATATGGGCGGTGTGTAATAATTTTATATTTATAGGGTTCTTCGGTCAATTGCATTGTTGTGATTAGTTATTCTTCGATGGGCGAAGTTGTGTTTCACAAGCAAGGGTGTAGTTGGGCTATGTGATTGAGGTCAAGGTGAAATGGTGTCGAGGAATCATGTGAGGCAGGCTCAATGGGTTACGATGACCGGCTAACTGTCAATCGGTGGAATTGATTGAATTTCCCTGTTATCAATTGCGAATGGTGTGTGAAGAAGTTATAATTCAAAAGATTTTTGTACTTTTGCCTACGAATAACAAGAAACAGAAAGATATGTCGTTGTATTTAGCATGGGATTTATCGCAGATGCAGATAGTGGTTTTTTCGCTACTATTTCTATTATTGCTTGTCGAGTTACTTTATCTATATCTTATATATAATCGTGTGCCGTCTTACGCTCGCAAGGTGGAGATGGGCGGTGTGGATTATGCATCGGAGTTGCCATCGGTATCGGTTGTCGTTTATGCACATGCCGAGGAGGCCGATGGGGTGATACAATTGTTGCCTCGCCTGTTGCAGCAAGATTATCCGACCTACGAAGTGATTGTGGTGACCGATGATGTGTCGGACGAGGTGCGTAACGAGGTGTCGATGTGTGAACTCGAAAATAAGAACGTTTATCAGACGCATGTGCCTGATACAGTGTATAATGTGAGTCGTAAGAAGTTGGGTATAACCTTGGGTATCAAGGCTGCTAAAAACGATGTTATATTGCTTACCGATGCACATTGTTTGCCGGTGAGCAATAGGTGGATATACGCTATGGCACGAAATTTCACCCCCGGTATCGATCTTGTGTTGGGTTATACTCGCATGGTAAATATCGATGGCAAGCATCATGCCGGATATAAAGTATTTGAGCGTGTGACCTTTGCACTGCGTTACATGGCGTATGCTTTGATGAAGCGACCTTACATGGGTGTGAGTGGTAATTTGGCCTATCGCCGAGATGCTTTTTTTGCTAATAAGGGATTCTCGGCAACGCTGCAATTACACTATGGTGACGATGACTTGTTGGTCAATGAAATGGCTCGAAAAGATAATACACGCGTAGAGGTATCGGCCGATAGTGTGGTAGAGAGTCTTCACAACGACATAAATGATGCATGGGATGAGCAGAGAGAGCGATATAGCTTCACGTCGCGGTACATACACTCATCGAGCAAACCTCTCTTTCGAATGGAAGGACTGGTACATCTGCTGTGGGCGGTAACTTGGGTGCTGACATTGCTGCTGTGTAATGGTAACATATTGTGTTGTCTCTTGTCGTTGCTGATGTTACTCATTTATTGGTTGTTCACATGGTATGTGTATAGACGTTCGCAGCGTGTATTGGGCGAAAGATGTGCAGTAGGTTGGGTGCCTCTATATCATCTGTTGCGTCCTTTCAGTGCGTTGTTACAGCTGGTCAATGGAAACAAACACAACAGACGCCACTTTACTTGGCAATATTTGCGTTAAAAGAACAATAACTTTATTATAGATTGTAATATGAAAAAAAACGTAATTCTAATGGCTGTTGCAGTACTGCTGCAAGCCTGTTCGACCCATGATGTGGTGAAGGTAGAGGTGCGAAATGCTACCGACTTGGTACGAATGAATGAGATGGTAGAGCTTGACTATGCCGATGTGTTGGCTCGATTGTCGGTAAGTGATACGATTGTCGATGATGTAGCACCATCGGTGGTGGTGTATGATGCCTATGGCGATGAAGTTGCATATCAAGTTACTTTCGATAATAAATTGATTTTCCCCACAGCTGTTGAACCTAATAGTGTGAGTCGTTACACTATTGAGGTGGGTGTGCCATCCGAAGTGCCATTGTGTGCTGTGGGCGATTGTTATCCGCAACGTGTCGATGATATTGCATGGGAGAACGATTGTATTGCGTTCCGAGCATACGGACCGGCTCTGCAAGCGAGCGGTGAGAAGGCATATGGCTATGATGTGTGGGTGAAGCGTGTCGAATATCCTGTTGTGGCCGATAGATATGCCGCCGAGTTGGACTCTGTTACAGTAGCAGAAGTGGCACGCTTGAAAAGTGTAGACCCCGATTCGGCTGCAAGGTTATACAATAGCGTTTCATATCATGTCGATCATGGCAACGGACTCGACTACTATAAGGTCGGACCTACGTTGGGTGCCGGTACGTCGGCTTTGCTCGATGTAAATGGCGAAATTGTCTACCCCTATTGTTATGAGGATTATGAGATACTCGATAATGGACCATTGCGATTTACGGTAAGTCTTCGTTATCGTCCCTTTGTCTACGGTGATGAAGAGGTGGTAGAGACGCGTGTAATCACGCTTGATAAAGGTAGCCAATTCAATCGCATAGATGTTGTGTATCACAATCTTTCGTCCCCTGCTACGATGGTGAGCGGAATTGTTCTGCATGACGTAGATGGTGTGATGGAGTATGATGCACAGAAGGGATATGCAGCTTATGCCGAACCTGTCGATAGTATTAATGGCTGCACATATCTGGGTATGGTTTACGGTCATCCTGTACAGCATGTATCACCGCTCTATTTCGATGAGGCTGAGCGTACACAACGGGGTGCAACCGGTCACTTGTTGATGGAACGCATTTACCAACCCGGTGAGACTGTTACCTATTATGCCGGTGCTGGATGGAGCAAGTGGGGATTTGATACAGCAGCAGACTGGGCTGTATATGTGAACTACTATGCCGATATATTGGCATCACCACTCGAAGTGGTCTTGAAATAAAGCAGAAACTTATATGTTAACGACAACGGCAGGCTTCGGCCTGCCGTTGTCGTATGATGAAGAAGTTGATACAGAGTAGTTAACTTCTTATGTTGATGTCTATTTGAGCGGTTGCTTTATACATTATATATATACAACCAGCGGTAACGATATAGAGTTGTTCGTGTTCGTCAACGATGGCACATATACGTTTAAGTTCTATAACGCTGAGCGGACCTTTGCCGGGACCAAGAACGATCTCTTGTTCGTTGATGATAAGTTTGAAAGAATCGATGTAAGGTGCTAACGATTTGCGAGCCTCGTCAGCGGTCATGCCTCCTTTGCGGTCGGCATATTTATCATATAACGCAGCACAAGTAGCCATGGTTGTAAATGTATTATAGTTATAAAAAGACTGCCCGCGAGGGGCAGTCTTTTTGATAGTTAATGAATTGATTACAATAAGAAGCCCAGTAAGACACCGGCAGCCACAGCTGAGCCGATAACACCGGCTACGTTGGGTCCCATAGCGTGCATCAACAAGTAGTTGGATGGGTCGTATTCCAAGCCAACGTGTTGTGAGATACGTGCTGCGTCGGGAACAGCCGATACGCCTGAGTTACCAATGAGGGGATTGATTTTGTTGTCTTCCTTCAAGAAGAGGTTGAAGAACTTCACAAACAATACACCCGAAGCAGTGGCAATAACGAATGACAATGCTCCCAATCCGAAGATAAGGATAGAATCGATGGTAAGGAACTCCGATGCTTGTGTCGATGCACCTACTGTAACACCGAGAAGGATGGTGATAACGTCGATGAGCGGACCGCGGGCAGTCTCGGCCAGACGACGAGTAACACCACTTTCTTTCAAGAGGTTACCGAAGAAGAGCATACCCAGAAGGGGTAGACCTGATGGCACGATAAAGCAAGTGAGCAACAAGCCGATGATGGGGAACATTACCTTCTCGGTGTGCGATACGGCACGAGGAGGTTTCATGCGGATGACGCGTTCCTTCGAGGTGGTGAGCAGTCGCATGATGGGCGGTTGTATTACAGGCACAAGAGCCATGTAAGAGTAGGCCGATACAGCGATAGCACCCATCAAGTTAGGGGCGAGTTTCGACGACAAGAAGATAGCGGTAGGACCGTCGGCACCACCAATGATACCGATTGCACCGGCTTGCATGGGGTCGAAACCAAGGAGTAATGCAATCATATATGCACCGAAGATACCAAATTGGGCAGCTGCACCTACGAGCATCAATTTGGGGTTGGAGATGAGAGCCGAGAAGTCGGTCATTGCACCAATACCCAAGAAGATGAGAGGAGGATACCAACCTTGTTGTACGCCTTGGTAGAAGATGTTCAATACTGAATTTTGTTCGTATATACCCACTTGTAAGCCAGCTTCCATGTTGAATGGAATGTTACCGATGAGCATACCGAAACCGATAGGAATCAAGAGCATTGGCTCAAATTCCTTAGCCACGGCGAGATAGATGAAGAATATACCGATGGCAATCATGGCAAAGTGTTGCCATGTTGCATTGGCAAAGCCGGTATATGCCCAGAAATCGCCGAGGTTAGAACCTAAAAAATTAATAAAATCCATCATATTACTCGATTGTTACGAGAGCAGCACCTTCGAGAACCGACTCTCCTTGTTTAACATTGATGGCTGCAATCTTACCATCGCGGTCGGCTTTGATAGCATTTTCCATCTTCATGGCTTCGAGGATAAGAATGGTATCGCCTTTCTTTACTTCATCGCCAACGTTAACTTTAACGCTGAGGATAACACCGGGGAGCGGTGACTTGATAGTTCCTGCACCGGCAGCAGCCGAGGGACGAGTGAGTTGGGTAGTAGGAGCAGCGGGAGTTGTGGGGCGTGCTTTTACTACGGGTTTCATGGTGGGTTTTACCACTTTTTCCATTTCGACAAGGTAGGGAGTACCGTTAACCTCAACGTGTGCTACGTTTTCTTCGATGTCTCCGATTGTTACCTTATAAATATTGCCGTTGATGGTATATTTATAGTCTTTCATTGTTGTAAGTTTTGAATGTTAAGATTTAGATTATTTTTTAGGAAGATCACGCAAAGAGTAAATCTTAGAGTTCCAGGGAGAGTAGCGGCGTTCCACTTGGTGGATGGTAAGGATGGTATCCTCCACATCGTGTACGTCTTCTTGCATCTCATGCATAGCCATGGCAATAGCCGCAAACACTTCACCGGGGGTAGAACCTTTGGCCATTGCTTCTTTGGTCTCTTCTTCGTTCAGTCCCTTGGTCTTGGCAGCAACACGCTTAGCATTCCATGCCGATATTTTACCAATGCACTTGAATACTATGTAAAGAATAATCAAACAGCTGAAGACTACTACCATTGCAGATATAGCCATACCTACGCCAGCAGGGTCTTTCTCTGTGAAATTCTCCATCTTTATGTTGCGGTCGAGTGTAAAGTTGTTGGTACTGGGTGTTACGAACTTTTCGGTTCCTGCACCTTTAATTTCCCATGACTCTTTAACACCGTCTTCTTTCAGAGCGTATGATTGGTCGGCCAATGTGAGTGTGCCGGCGGGGATTGTAGTCTCGTCGAGGAGTTTATCGCCCGAATCATACAAGCGGATAGTTACATCTTTTGTTGTGCTGCAACTATCGAGCATGAAGTTGACATGAAATGTACCGCGGTTGGGTTGAGCGTCAGCCCAGAAGAGGGTGTGTTGACGTGATGGAATAAGAGTGAGTACGTCACCTTTGGGGATAGTGTATTTAACGGCTTGACCATCAATCTCGCATTCTAATTTGTAGCCTGCTATGTTGACATTGCCGAATGATTTGTTAAATAGCTCTATCCACGCACTATGCATGCCGTAGTCGTCTTGGAAGTTGGTTTCATTTACCATCAGCACTTCGTTGATGATAATCTTGGAATTTCCAAGTGTTTCTTCACCTTTATTTCCACAAGAAGTGAATGCTACGACAACTGCCAGCAACATGCTCAATATTCCAAATTTATTTTTGTTCATATTGATATGTTTTTAAGGATTATAGAGGAATATTACCGTGCTTCTTGGCAGGGTTGGTAAGTTTCTTAGTACGCAGTTGTTCCAAAGCACGAATAATGCGGAAACGAGTGTTGCGAGGTTCGATAACGTCGTCGATGTATCCGTAGCGTGCAGCGTTGTAGGGGTTGGCAAACAACTTGTTGTACTCGGCTTCTTTCTCGGCGATGTAGGCCTTGGGATCGGCTTGTTCTTTGGCTTCCTTGGCATAAAGAACAGCAGCTGCACCTGATGCACCCATAACGGCGATTTCGGCAGTAGGCCATGCATAGTTCATGTCGCCACGGAGTTGCTTACAGCTCATCACGATGTGTGAACCACCGTATGACTTACGCAATGTTACTGTTACTTTGGGTACTGTGGCCTCGCCGTAAGCGTAGAGCAACTTGGCACCGTGAGAGATAACAGCGTTGTACTCTTGACCTGTACCGGGCAAGAATCCGGGAACGTCAACCAATGTTACCAAAGGAATGTTGAATGCGTCGCAGAAACGAACGAAACGAGCTGCCTTGCGTGAAGCGTTGCAGTCGAGTACACCTGCGAGGTATTGAGGTTGGTTGGCAACGATACCTACTGATTGGCCATTGAAGCGTGCAAAACCGATGATGATGTTGCGTGCGAAGTCGCGTTGTACTTCGAGGAATTCACCATTGTCGATGATAGCACCGATAACTTGGTACATGTCGTAGGGTTGGTTGGGGCTGTCGGGGATAATCTCGTTGAGAGAGTCTTCGAGACGATCGATGGGGTCTTCGCAAGGAAGTACGGGAGCCTCTTCAAGGTTGTTTTGAGGTATGTAGCTGATGAGCTTGCGGATAACTGAGAGACCTTCGTCACCTGTCTCGCAAGCAAAGTGTGCAACACCCGATGTCTTAGAGTGCATCTCGGCACCACCCAATTGTTCTTGTGTTACGTCCTCGCCTGTAACGGTCTTAACTACCGAAGGACCTGTGAGGAACATGTATGAAATCTCTTTAACCATCACGATGAAGTCGGTGAGGGCGGGAGAGTAAACGGCACCACCTGCACAAGGACCAAAGATACCTGAGATTTGGGGTACTACACCCGAAGCCATGATGTTGCGTTGGAAGATTTCAGAGTAACCGGCAAGGGCATTGATACCTTCTTGGATACGAGCACCACCTGAGTCGTTGATACCGATGATGGGGGCTCCCATCTTCATGGCCATGTCCATAACCTTGCATATCTTCATTGCCATTTGCTCTGACAAAGAACCACCAAATACGGTGAAGTCTTGTGCGAATACATAGACAAGACGACCTTCGATTGTACCATAACCTGTTACAACACCGTCACCGAGATATGACTTTTTCTCTTGACCGAAGTTGTAGCAACGGTGGCGTACAAACATGTCGATTTCTTCAAAACTACCTTCGTCGAGGAGTTGATTGATACGTTCACGAGCAGTGTATTTACCGCGTTCGTGTTGCTTGGCAATGGCTTTCTCGCCACCACCGAGACGAGCTTCGTTGCGTAATGCGATAAGCTCTTTTACTTTTTCGAGTTGATTGCTCATTATTGTATTATTTGTTAGGATTTTCACAAAGTTCAGTTAATACACCGGCTGTCGATTTGGGGTGAAGGAATGCGATGTTAAGACCTTCGGCACCTTTACGGGGGGCTTTGTCGATAAGACGTACTCCCTTTCCTTCAACTTCGGCAAGTGCGTTGGCTACGCCATCGGCTACGGCAAATGCGAGGTGGTGGATACCTTCGCCACGCTTCTCAATAAAGCCGGCGATGGTGCTTTCGGGGCTTGTGGGTTCAAGGAGCTCTATCTTTGTTTGACCTACCTTGAAGAAGGCTGTTCTTACTTTTTGGTCGGCTACTTCTTCGATTGAGTAGCATTTCATACCAAGGATGTTTTCGTAATAGGGAATGGCCTCTTCGAGGCTTTTTACAGCTATTCCCAGGTGTTCAATGTGAGAAATTTCCATTGTGATTTTTTATTAAATTAAACTGTGTTTTTGCATTTATGCTCAATACATAGTATCAGCGATGCAAAGATACTATTTTATAATGTAAAAACATAACAAATCGGGCAAAAACACGCCATGATTGCAGTGTGAAAAAATGTGAAAAACCTATTACTGATGTTCTCTTTTCAGACTGGTGCGGATGTGATGACCGATTGGACGGATGCCGACTTTGTTCGATTTCGTAATAGGGCGGTCGCAAGTCATTATTGCGTTGGTATCTGATTGGGTCTCGGAGACTGTGTGTACCTGTCTCACAGTTGGGTATATAATATTTGCATCTGTTTCTTGTACCTGTGTAGTTGTGGTCGTAAATATGGTGTTTCCTCTATTCTTGTAAGCCAAAGGAGGGTAAGCCCAAGTAAATAAATGGGCTTACCCTCCTTTGAGTGATGAATGAGTGTTTATTGTATGGGTTGTGTGTTGTCGTTGGTAAGTGTTTTACCTTCATACTCACCTGTGAGGGTGTTGAGGAAGGCTACGATCTTATCCTCCTCTTCGTCGGTCAATTCGACGCCCGACTGGTAAGTACCCATCTTGCACACAGCTTCTTTGAGCGACGCTTGACTACCGTCGTGATAATAAGGCCAAGTGAGGGCAACATTACGCAATGAGGGGACTTTGAAACGATGACGATCACGTTCTTGTTGTGTTACTTTATATCTGCCATCATCTTCGACGGTCATTTCCATGTTTCGGTCGGCAAAGTAGTGTTTACGCAATCCCATCAACTCGTATGATTCACCGCCTAAGTTGATGCCTACATGGCAAGTAGCACAGTTGTACTTCTTGAAGAGTTCGTATCCTTCTTTTTCCACTGCCGTAATTGCATTGTCATCACCTCGCAAATACTTGTCGAAACGTGAATTGGGGGTAATTAATGTCATTTCAAACATCTCAATGGCGTTGGTAATGTTGGCTTCGCTCCATCCATCGGGATAAGCCTCGGTAAAGGCTTGTGTCAACTCTTTGTCGGCTTGTAGTTTGGCGATGATTTCATCGAACGATGTGGATGCCATTTCGACGGGGTTGAGTGGTGGTCCTGCGGCTTGCTCGGCCAGAGTGGTGGCACGTCCGTCCCAGAATTGTACAAAGTTAAATACTGCGTTAAAGACAGTCGGTGCATTTACACCACCGAGTTGCCCTTGCACGCCTTCCGAGTATTGTTTGTTGTCGACTCCGGCTGTATTCAGTCCATGACAGGTAGCACATGAAACGGTATTGTCGGATGATAATCGTACGTCATGATAGAGTATGCGACCCAACTCGGCTTTGCGAGCATCCACTGCGACTGTAAGAGGTATGGGGCGAATGGGTTCACCGGCACGTTCTCCTTGAAGGCCATCGGCATAGTACTCTTCGCGATAGTCGGTTACCCACTCTATAATTATATCTCGCTTGGTGCTGGTCATCTCACTTCCCCAATGAACCAAGTAGTATTGAGCAGGAGGCATTGTTCCGTCCATGGTAACTTTCTCAACCTTGGCAACATCGACGGGTGACGGCAGTATGCCGTTTTCGAGGGCAGTCATCATAGGAGTCATGTCGAACATGCGATAACCCTCCTTACTATCGTTCTTAACCATGTTGCCTATAACCGGGAGATCGGCATAAAAAGGAAGGTCGGGGTTGGCACTGTGACAACTCAGACAGCCACCTTTGATAAAGATAGCGGTTGCCTTGTTCTGTAATGGATAATTGCCCGAAGGTGCTTTAACGCTGATGCGATAGATAGTGAACAGTGCTACTATCAACACCAAGAAGGTAATAAACAATCTTTTCTTCATAACCGTAAGTATTTAGAAGTTGGTAATAATTATCTGTTATATATATGTACACTTTCACTTGCCGATGGTAGGTAGTTGACACCATACCAGCACATTTGCAACGAAAGGAATGCAAGGATAAGGATGACTGTCAGTAGTTGTTTTCTCTTACGACAAGCTCCACTGCAATGGATGAATAGCAGATACATCATCCATGTGGCAGCAGCCCAAGCCTCCTTGGCATCCCAGCTCCAATATTCGCCCCAAGCCTCTTTGGCCCATAAAGCACCGGTGAGCATGCCTATTGTGAAAAAAGCTATACCACCATGTACCAATCCTTGTATTGCGGGCAACAGGTCTTCGGATGTAAACAGCCAATATATAGCTATCAGTGTGGCACATCCCAGTAGGGCATAGGAGAACATATAGACAGCCACGTGGGGAATGAACCATACGCTCTGCAAGGCCGGCATCAGTGTTTGGTCGTGTATTTCGGGGCGTACGATATTGATTATCATAAAGACCGTAGCCATCAGTGTGGAGAAACTCAATATCCATCGATACTTCCATCGGGCATAGGTTATAGCACCTGCCACAAGCATAAAGAAAGAGTACCATAGGCGGGTTTCTCCCATAGTTCGCATGGGAGGACGAGAGAGTGAAATGCCCATCATGATGATAAATCCACCCATTATAACAATGGCTGCCAAGGTGCAATAAAAGGCACTGCGACAATACTGCCGAGAACGAAGGGACTGTATTGCTCCTATGCCCGACAGAATGAATACCATTATGGCTATCCAATGAAATATGTTCCAACCTATTATCATGATACCTTGGGTTTATATCCTTGAACAAACATCATTATTGCACCGGCAATGAGCATGATGATGCCTATTGCCATCACCCATTTGGCGGGTTGTTTTACTATCTGAATGATGCAGTACACACCATTTGAATTATAATCGTAAGCTGTCAGATAAATATCTTCAATAAAACTGTGAGCATGAGGGTGATTGACTGAGAGTGTTACTCGTTGCCCATCTATCATTATATCGGCTTCATAGGATGATGGTGTATTGTTTTCATAATATTCGGCACGAAAGTCCATCAACTGCAAGTTGTATTTCAGGGTGCTTGCACTACCATCCATGCGATATGCTACTTGGGTTGGTTGTTCTGTATCGACGATTGTTCGTAATACATCCATGTCGGGCGAACCCCAGAATCCGGCTCCAACAGCCAGCCACAATCCCACATGGTTGCATAGAAATCGCCATCGCACACCCTCGCTGTTACGCCATCCTCTCATGATAACCAATGTAAGCTGCGTGAGGGTATAAAAAATTGCCAACACAAAGGGGTAGGAGGTCGTGGCAGGATGACGTTGCAATCCCATTGCGATGCAGGCAAGAATAAGTAGCGTTATTGACATCCATGTGGCTTCGTTCGATAACAGATACCGAGTCACTATATTATACTCGCGAGCCTTATATAGCTCCATCAGTATATATAGCCACACAACCATGATGATAAGGTTGAGGGGAAAGCGAAATATCTCGACCGGAAAATTGCCGCAGAAGTGTTGTAACAATACTGTCACGATACCGCCTATCGTGAACAGTAGGACATTGGCAATTATATATTTCGATGCAAGAGATTTCATTGCTTTTTATTTTTATGGCAAAAATAAAATAGTTATGCGAATTGACCAAACAAATGTAAATAAAATTACCAATATTAAAAAAATACATATAAATACCAGTCATTTACATAAAATAAAGAGTGCATACACTCAGTTGTGTACACACTCTTTATTGATTACTGTCTATTTTTTCTGACGTAAATGATGAAGGGATTAATTCATCACCACATTGGCATCTTCAACCATCAACGGATCTTGTATGCCGGCCGGAAATACTTGACGATAGAATGCAGCCTGAGCGTATAATGCTGTTATTGTCGAAATAAATAATCCGACAAAGAAACATACAAAACCAATAATATAGGCTAAGAATATAAGCAACATAAACACCAGGATTCTACCTTGTATGGGTGCTGAGGCTGTCCAACTGGCTTTTATAGAGTCAACAACTCCTAAACCACGGTCAACAAGTACATAAGGTGCAAAGATAAAACGTATGCCTAAATAGATGCACGGTATCATGATTAAGAGAAAAAGCATCCCCATTGACTGCATAGCTTCCATCATTTCATAGGGGTTGCTCGACACGATACCCTCCAAGGCATCAACGTTAAATCCTAAGATTAGGGCGATAATTAAAATGACAATAATCGGCACCATCATAATACCGAATAATGCAAGCATCAATAGCACCATGCTTCCAAAACGATGCATTGCTTCGCCAAACATGCTAAATTGTGGTTCTTCGCCATCGACTGCACAGATGGTTATGCGAGTCATACCCAGTGTCCATGCACTCGAAATGGCCAGTGTCAATAAAGAAGATACTAAACTCATTATTCCTTCGGCTGGTAGAAATCCCATTAACATATTTACTACACAATAACCCAATATCAGCCCCAGTGATACAATTAAATGCTCTTTGGTTAGCGACCATCCCGTTTTAACGGCCGCTGTGGGATTAACTCTGTTCTCCATATTTTTTTTGTTTTTTAAATTATTGTGTTGCAAATATAGCACAAGCCGAGAGGAGAACAAAATAAATCTATTTATTTTTTATCCCGAGGCGTAGCAATATTATTGAAATATAGCACAAGCTGAGAGGAGAACAAAATAAATTTATTTATTTTTTATCCCGAGGCGTAGCAATATTATTGAAATATAGCACAAGCTGAGAGGAGAACAAAGTAAATTTATTTATTTTTTATCCCGAGGCGTAGCAATATTATTAAAATATAGCACAAGCCGAGAGGAGAACAAAGTAAATTTATTTTTATTACTGTGATTTTCAAAAAATAGGAAGTCGTATGGAATAAAAAATCAAGTATTTGGTTTTTCTTCGCACACCTTTCACTATCTTTGCCGATAGAAACTTCCTTTTATGAATGTATAATCTATTTTAAATTAAAGAATATTATGGCAGCAAGAGAATGGAAAACGATAAAGGAATATAGTGATATTCTTTTTGAGCAATATGGCGGTATTGCCAAGATAACAATCAATCGCCCGGAGGTGTATAATGCATTCCGCCCGCAGACCAATTTCGATATGCTCGATGCAATGGCTATATGTCGTGAACGAGCCGATATAGGTGTGGTGGTCTTTACCGGTATTGGCGATAAGGCATTCTGTTCGGGTGGTGACCAGAATGTGAAGGGAGTGGGTGGCTACATCGATGATAATGGTGTGCCTCGCCTCAATGTACTCGACTTGCACAAGGCTATTCGCTCACTTCCCAAGCCTGTTATTGCTATGGTAAATGGATATGCCATCGGTGGCGGACATGTGTTGCACTTGGTGTGCGACTTGACTATTGCCTCGGAGAATGCACGCTTTGGTCAGACCGGTCCTAAGGTGGGTAGTTTCGATGGCGGTTTCGGCTCGTCTTATCTGGCTCGTATTGTCGGACAGAAGAAGGCTCGCGAGATATGGTTCCTGTGTCGACAATATACTGCACATGAGGCCGAGCAGATGGGTATGGTCAATAAGGTCGTTCCCTTCGACCGACTTGAAGATGAGACAGTGGAGTGGTGCGAAACGATACTCAAACGTAGTCCTATGGCCATACGCATGATTAAGCGTGCCTTGAATGCTGAGCTGGATGGACAACGTGGCTTGATGGAGTTTGCCGGTGATGCCACGTTGATGTTCTACTTGATGGAAGAGGCACAAGAGGGCAAACGTGCTTTTCTTGAAAAGCGTGACCCCGATTTCCAGCAATTCCCCAAGTTCCCTTAATCGATATTTGTCACGATGTTGTACGCTCGTTATGCTCCTTACCGCTTGCTGTTTAAGGAAGCAAGTGGCACATCGCGTGGGGTGTTGACCTACAAGGATACTTATTTTATTCAACTCAATGACGATACTTGTCCCGGTCGTGTCGGCTGGGGCGAGTGTGCATTATTTCGAGGACTTGGTTCGGATGATACGCACGATTACGAAGCTGTCCTTGCCGATGCCTGTCGTCGTGTGAGCGAATTGCCTTTCGACCAATTCTTATCGACACTCTCCGACCGTACCTCCATGCGTTTTGGTTTTGAGACGGCATGGCAGGAACTGCATGATTGGGATGACTATCCTTCTCGTTTCATTGAAGGTGTGCAGCCGATAACGATAAATGGCTTGGTGTGGATGGGTGATAAGTCGACCATGTTGCAGCGTATTGAAGATAAGTTGGAGGCAGGATTTCGATGTGTGAAACTTAAAATCGGGGCAATTGATTTCGCTGCTGAACTCGATTTGTTGCGAACCGTTCGCAGTCGATTTTCGAGTGATGTGATAGAGCTGCGGGTTGATGCCAATGGGGCTTTTACACCGCAGGAAGCTCCTCGCAAGTTGGCTGCGTTGGCTCGTTATGACTTGCACTCCATCGAGCAACCTATCAAAGCCGGACAATGGGAGGCGATGGCTCGACTATGTGCTGAGAGTCCTATACCTATTGCTCTCGATGAGGATTTGGTGGCTTGTCGAGAAGTTACCACTGAGGTAGTGGAGGAGTTACTCGATACTGTTCGTCCTCAGTATATAGTGTTGAAACCCTCTTTAACGGGAGGTCTATCGGGGAGTGATAAGTGGCGGGAGGCTGCTGTGCGACGAGGTATAGGTTGGTGGATAACATCGGCGTTGGAGTCGAATGTGGGTCTTGCTGCTATTGCCCGGTACACTGCATCATTGCCTACAACGATGCCCCAAGGCTTGGGAACGGGGGCTTTATATACCAATAATATACCATCGCCTTTGGTGCAAAGTGGTGAGTTGTTGAATTACGACCCTCGCGGTCGTTGGCAATATCCTATCATGACATGGAGGTAAGGATTAATAATGTGTTGTTTACCTCGCTTTCCGATATGCGAGGTAGTGTGCCGGATGATGTCATATCGTTCTTGCAAGAGTGGTGTGATGATAACGACTATGTCGAGGGACACACATCGGGGTCGACCGGCACGCCTAAGTCGGTGCGATTGCTGAAAAGTGACATGCGGGCTTCGGCACGGCTTACTAATGAATTTTTGGGTATAGACTCTTGCTCGGTATTATTATTGTCTCTTTCGACAACCTATATTGCAGGAAAAATGATGATGGTGCGAGCATTGGAGGCGGGAGCATCGCTGATTGCTGTTGCACCTTCATCGACCCCGTTGCGAGGATTGTCCGAGCGGATTACTCTGGCGGCTATGGTGCCTATGCAGGTGTCGGAGACATTGCGAGACGAAGAAGGCGTGCGACAATTGTCGTGCATCGAATGCTTGCTGGTGGGTGGAGCTCCGGTTGATGGTGAGTTGGAGCAGCATCTCGCAGCATTGCCCACGATTACCTATGTAACTTATGGTATGACCGAGACGGTGTCGCATGTGGCTCTGCGTAAAGTGGGTGAGAGGTGCTATACGGCACTGGGTAATGTAACATTTGCTATTGACGACCGTAGTTGCCTTGTTATCGATGCACCGCAGTTGTCGGGACGTCGATTTATTACCAATGATATAGTAGAGTTGTGTAGTGAACGACAGTTCGTGTGGCAGGGTCGGTATGATCATGTGATAATGAGCGGTGGCCTTAAATTCTGTGCCGAGGTAATAGAGCAAAAGATATCGTCACTACTATCTTCGCGATATTACATTACGGCCGCACCCGATGATCGGCTGGGGCAACGCATTGTGCTGGTTGTAGAGGGAGAGCAGTATGATGAGGTGGCAATGGAAGAACTGCGGAGTAGCCTGTCGGCTGTACTCTCGCGATATGAGATGCCGCGTGAAATTCGTTTTATTGCACATTTTGAAGAAACTTATTCGGGAAAAGTGAAACGAAAATTATGATTTATGAATTTTTAATATTACATTTGTGGTATCAACAATATAAAACATAATATTATGAAACGTATAGTATTTACATTCATCACTATGATGATGTGCATGTTTGCCACACAAGCAACTGCCGATAACTCCATGTTGGATATGCTAACCAAGGAGATTAATAAGTCATGCCCCGAGAGTGTCGATGAATATACCACTATGTTGCGTGTGGAGAATGCCGATACTGATTTTGTTTATTATTATTCCTTCGACAATGAACTGTTTAGTGTGTATGAGGAGAATACCGAAATGCTCAGTTTGTTGAAAAAAGAACTATTGAAAGGAATACGCAACTTGTATGTTGAAGGTGACTCATATATGAAATACTTTTATGAGTTGTTATCCGAGAATAACAAGGGTATCAAGTTTACCTATTTCAATGAGGAGGGTACCGATTCTTTTACAGTGAGAATTAATCCTGCCGAGGTGAAGGCTGTTATAATCAATAATTAATTTTTCGCATTGTATAGCATTCGGGGTGTCTATATAGTTCTATCTCAGTTTGTTATTTTCCACTACGTCGTAAGCAACATCGGCACAGTCTAAGCGGAAGTCGGAACTGACCACTCCGTTAAGGATGAATCGATAAAACTTGAACGGAGGTGCAGTGTGACGTATGGGCAGATGTCCGGCTATGTATCCTTGATAAGTGAGACGATGTGTTATGTTGTTTTGTCCTTCGGGTTCGTGAGCGGCCGTAATGATACTTTCGATGTGCGTATAGTCGCATTTCATACGCCACATAAGTTGTCGTAGGCGAGTATAAGTGTCGGGTGTAAACTGTAAGGGGTGAGTGACGAGCGTTATTTCGACAAAGGCTTCACTCTCGTTGTATAGGTCGTAGAGTGCGTTATTGTCGCCTTGTGCCATGAGTTTGCCTTGTGCGTCAATGATGTGCCTGAAAGTTCTCTCACGTCGGTACAGATGCCCCGATGGAATGTGTAACACGATGCAGTAGTTGTGCCTGTCGTTGTAGAAAATCATCTCTTGCAGGTTGTAGTTATAGGCTATCTTGGTGTAGCCATTGAAGTAGTTGGTCAATGTGTTGCTGTCGGTGTGAGCTTCAGTGCAATCGGGTAGAATAGTATTGAGATTTACTTCAATAGCCGATGACATACTCTCGGATAGTGGTAGTAGTACGCTGCATTGACTGCCCGTAATGGAGTAAATATTGTCGCCCGAACGGAATATGATGGCTTGTTCGATGGGTGTAACAGGAAGCCGATTGTCGACCTTCGTGTTGTTGATGGGTAGTGCTTGTGAATAGCATTGTATTTCATCGCCGTTCCGCATGCTCCATATACCTCGATCGGTAAAGATATATAGCGGAAATTCTCCGTATTGTCCCTGCGACAGAGCCGTTGTGACGGCAGCTATCCCTACAATATTTCCGTCGGAGATGTTGTAGTACTGGGCATCGGGGAATGAAAATGGGTTGTTGATTTTTGATACCATGAGCCGGTTGTTCAGTTGGCGGGTAAAAGAAGATGATGAGGTAATGAAATCGGGTAGATTGACCTCGGTAACGGCCTCATGCTCCCAAGTATCGACCTGCAAGTCCTCAATACCATTGTGAACGTAGCTTGCACGGTTCTCGTAATCGCAACTTTTCAAATCGAAAGTGTGTCGATATTCCGTCCCTTCGTGTCGAATGACTATTTCCATCGATACGGCGTTGATATCGGGGTAGGAGATAATGGGTGTCAACCTGTAATCGAAGTAAGGAATAGAGGTACTGGCTATTGCATAATTCTTTTCACCGTTGGGCTGCTTGATGGTAGTGCGAGTGTAGACAATGGCGTGATTGTGTGACCTGTTGAATGTGTGTGAAAACAGCAGTGCCGGATAGCCCTCGTAGTATCGCAGTGTAACGTCGGCTAAGTGAAGCCGATTGTTGTAAACGTAAGAGTGCTTGGCACCCCACCGATTGAAGTTGCTGCTATCGGCAATAAGGGTGGGACGGTATATCAATTCGTCGGGGTGAATGTCGTGAGTGATGGGTTTTGATTCGAGCGAAGCCGCAGCGTCGGGTGAAATGGTGGCAAGGTGGTAGAACGTGCCTTCACGAGTAACGTATTCGGTCAGTTTTTTATCTTCGCACACCGGCAGCTTGAATGTGATAGTGAAGTTGTTGTTACCATTGCTTTTAGTGTAGCTTGTGTTGGTAGGCTTGTCGATGAGTATAGGTATCTCTTTGGATGCGAAGATGTCTATCCCCGTGACAATATCGCTCCACTCTTCAAGCTCGTTGTATAATAATGTGTAATAGAGGCTATACGCATCGAACGCAAGCGTAAAAGTACGGAAGATACTTTCGTCGGTATTCTCTCGATAGTCCATCAAGGTAGTCTTTTCTTCGTTGTAAGCCTTCTTGTTTATGTACCCCAGCAGGACAGGAGGCGATGGTAAGATGTGGCTTCCATCGTATAGCCGCAGGGCATAACGCACGATGATGGGTTGTAGGAAAAGGCGGTCTTGGTGGATATTGTCGCGGAGTTGATAATATTGACCTATTACATGATTGTAGAATGTGGTGTAGTTATCGTCAGAGAGAGAGTAGAACTTGCCATGTATCGATAGCTCAGGAATGAGAATATCCTCATTTCGTTCGGTGTGGCTGTGAAAGCATATGCGAGGCATAGGTGGTTGTGTGCCTAATATTTTGTAGCCGTTGACTCCGTACAGTAGATAGTAGACATCCGATTGAGTGATCAGTATAAGCGTGTTGCCCACCGACTGTACATCGGTCAGCGGAGTGTCGAGTGTAATCAACTCACGATTGATATTTGTAGTGGCATGCTCGTTCATGTCAAGGTCATGATATACAGTGAGTCCTTTTAGGGATATAACGTGCTGAATGTCGCTGCATTTGTGTACATAGCATAAAAGTCTCTCGGCATCGCCCAGTGCAGCAATGATGGGAGTGGAGTTGACCGGCATCAGCGAACCGTTGTTGTAACGCAGATTGACTGCACGATAACATTGACCGGCTTGAAAATTGCGTGCCGAGAGATGGCTTGGAGAGCCTGCAAAGGAAATACGTTGGTTATTCATATACTTATTCTACTTATAGGTTCTACACATCAGTTGAGTTGTGATGCTGCAAAGGTCATCACAACACGCACCCAATCGTTGCGATAGAGTGAATATTGACTGTGGTGAGAATTATGTAGAAAGGATTATTACGGTGTCGAGTACAACCATTCCTCTTATCTATAATCGAGAATTGACATGGTTGCCAATGAGTTGGTCAAATGCAATGGTGTCGTGTGGCGGTTGTAGTGCTATGCGTAGGGGGAGAACGTAACAGTTGTTGCGGAAGTCGGGTGTTAGGTTCATGGCTCTGAGACGAGCTGCATCTTTTTGGGTAGTGATGATAACCGATTGGTGACGATGGGCGTCATCGGCAACTTGATTTATTTCTTGCTGTGTGTAATAGTGATGGTCGGGGTAGTTATATGTCATGATGTTGTGGCTATACTCCTCGATATATTGTTGCATGGGTTGTGGGTTGGCAATACCGGTGAGTAGTATCACATGAGTATCGGGGTGTATAATGTCGGCGATGTTGTGGGTGGTGTTGTCCGATATGGTTTGTAGTGATCCATACTCGATGTGCGAGGCATACATCCGTTGTGCATCGTATTGTAGCATAGCGGCTTCGTGTTGCATTTCCTGCTGAGTGAGTATGTGGTTGCACTTGGTGAGTATCACAACATCGGCACGCGAGAGTCCGCTACGAGGCTCTCGCAGTCGACCTGCGGGTAGTGGCAGGTCGCTGTATATGGGTCGATTATAGTCGCACAATACGATGGAAAAGGAGGGGCGTACATATCGATGTTGATGAGCATCGTCGAGTAGTATTACATCGGGGGCATGGCTAAGTGTCAGCAAGTTTCTGATGCCGCGACGGCGATTGCTGTCGACTGCTACAACGACATGCGGATATTTGCAGTGTATCTGATAGGGTTCATCACCCAGTGATTGTGCCGAGGCATTTTCATCGGCTATTTTCCAGCCTTTGCTCTTTCGATTGTATCCTCGACTGAGTACCGCAACATGTAGCTGTGGCGAGAGTAACTCTATCAAATACTCTATGAGAGGTGTCTTTCCGGTGCCTCCTACGGTGAGATTGCCTACCGAGATGATGGGAATAGAAAACTCCTCGACAGGGAGTATTCCCATGTCGAAGAGTTTGTTTCGTAACCACACACCACCGCTATATAGCCACGCAAGAGGGTAGAGTGACTTGTGTAAGTGGGGTATGTGAGCCGGACGGGGCATTATTCGATAGTGATGTTTTCCATACGACATTGTATGGGGTGAGTATTCTCAATGGTACGCAGGGCTTGCAAGTACTCGACATCTTCACCCAGTATCCAAGAGGCGATGGTGATGCGAGATGTGCCGCCGAGTTGTTCCATTAGTTTCTCGAAAGATGACTTGATGGTGGGGTAGTCGGCTACTTTGTAGTCTTCTATTTCGCTCAGTTGAGCAGCGTAGGCAATGGCATCGTCGATGCTACCTATCGAGTCGACAAGACCCAGCTCGACAGCGGTTTTGCCCACCCATACACGTCCTTCGGCTATCTTCTTGATGTCGTCTTGCAACATGCCACGACCTTCGGCACAGCGACGGGTGAAGAGGTCATAGCACTCTTCAATGCTGCGTTGGAAGGCTATGCTTTCGCCTTCGCCGAATTTTCGGTATAAAAAGTCACCGCTTAAAGGATTGCCATACTTGTGAGTACGGGCTTCGTCGTATTTGAGTCCCAACTTTTCGGTAAGAAGTTTCTCGGCCGAAGGAACAGCTCCAAATACGCCAATTGAGCCGGTCAGAGTGGTGTTCTCGGCAAAGATATAATCGGCACCGCATGAGATGTAGTATCCACCCGAAGCAGCCATGTCGCCCATCGATACAACGACTTTCTTGCCGGCAGCCTGTATAGCTTCGAGTTCAGCCCATATTTGTTCCGATGCATAAGCACTACCACCGGGTGAGTTCACACGCAGTACGACCGCTTTGATATTATCGTCTTTGCGGATGCGGGTCAACTCAGGAACCAAGTCCTCGCTGTTGATACCTTCGCCACCGGTCTCCATGATGTCACCTACGGCATATACAACGGCTATTGTGTTTTTGGATTTGTTTTCGGGCTGAGCAGTAGAGGCCAATTGTGCCACTGAGGCAAAGTTTATCTCTTTATCGTTGTCAATTCCTACTTTGGTTTTGAGCCAAGCGTCAAACTCGGGTCGATACATGGTCGTGTCGGCGAGATTGCAGGCGAGAATGTCGCGGGTGGGGCGAAGCGATGTGATAGAATTGGCTATGTCGTTGAAATAGTCGGTTGTAAAGTTGCGTGAAGCGGCAACTCCATCGGCAAATGTCTCCCAAGTGGTATTAAGATAAGCCATTGTCTGTTCGCGGTTGGCATCGCTCATCTTGTCGCACATGTAAGGCTCAACAGCCGATTTGTAGGTACCTACACGGAATATTTGATACTCAATACCCAACTTGGCAAATAACTCGGGGTAGAATATTTGCAAGCCTCCCAATCCGTGTATGTCGACAGTTCCTATGGGGTTGATAATCACCGAGTCGGCAACCGATGCAATGATGTAGTCGTTCTGTGTGTAGTTGTCGGCATAGGCATATATCCACTTGCCTGAGTGTTGCTTAAATTCCACTAATAGTTGTCTTATCTCTTCGCTTGAAGCCGGCATGGCCGATAGACCGCGAGCATCGATGTATATACCTTCGATGTTGTCGTTCTCGGCAGCCACTTTGATAGCTTTGCGTATCTGGTCGAGGCCTTGTGAATTGTTGCCTCCCGACATCAGGCTCTGCATGGGATCCTCGCTGTATCGTTCTTGCAGTGAGCCTGAGAGTGTGAGTCGCAGTACTGTTTTTTCTTGTGGAATGTAGGTCTCATTACCCGATGATGCTGTTGATGCTACTACCCCTACCATAGTTATGAAAAACAGAACTATGAGTAAAAGTCCGGCGATGAGTGTACCTAATGTGCAAGCAAATGTTGTTGTGAAAAATTTCTTCATGATAGATATATTTATTGGTTGTTACTAAATGTGCATCGTGTGCTGTATATATTGTGACTACAAATGTTGCGTGGGTAACATCGGGTAATGGCGTGATATATACTCTTTGCAGTTGTAAGTCATTGCAAAGATAATCACTTTTTTATTAAATGCAATAAAAACAATAAATAAATATCGTTTTTCGATAATTTTTTGTGTATAGCCTTGCCTATGTGATGCGAGGGGAATGTGTGAAGTCTATTTCTTGAACATTGCCTCGGCAGGGATGATGAAAATTTCCAGTCGGCGGTTGGCGTGACGTCCGGCTATGGTGTTGTTGGGGTGTATCGGTTCGGCACTTCCGGCTGCATAAGGAACTACGAAGTCGACACACTCGCCGAAGTTGTCAAACCAATCGTATATGGTCGACACACGTTCGGTTGTAAGATTGTAGTTATATTCCTCGTTGCCTGTGTCATCGCTATGCATGACGAGTAGTATATGGTAGTAGTCGGGAACACGCATGCATGGAAGGATGGCTCGGAGCAGAGGGTCGGCACTGCCGAGTAGAGCGGTCTGATTGGGGGCAAAGAGTCGTGATGCTGCAATGGTAACGTGAATGACTTCCTCATCGCGTAGCAATTCTACCTCTATACCTTCGGTTTTACTCAATCGGTCGGCTTCCAGCTTCTGAATCTTGCGGGCTTGTATTTTCTGTTTTTTGTCCAACTCAGGTATGAGTAGGTTTTCGTCGACGGTGAGCGATGGCAGGTCGGGGTGAACGGAGGTTGCAACTTCATTCTTTTTCTTGAAGAGATCCTTGATGCCGGGGCTTGCTGTTGATGTGATGGAGGTAACGCCTATGCACAGTAAAGCAATGAGGGCTATGTATCTGAGTCGTATCATGGTTAAGCCTCCCACATGCCAAGGTGTTCTTCGTAGTCGAGTTCGCCTCGTACAAGGTATTCAATATCTTCCTCGGCATATTGGGCATCCTTGTCTTTACGGAGACATTGGCGTACAAAGTCGATCAGCTCGTCAACATCAAGGTCTACATCGTCGTTGTTGTTATCTTCGAAGAATCCTTTTTTTTCGTAGAAGTCATACACGATGTCACCAATGTAGATAATCTCGTTGTCGCTATATTTGTCTTGTATCTCTTGTGGCAGACGTGGGCGGATAAATTCTACCGCTTGATCATCGTCGAATGAAAAGCAATCGTTGTTCTGGCTCATAGTTGTGCTATTTTATTATTAATAATGTGTATTTGTTTCGTTGTTATTCCTTTGCAAGCGTAAAAGTACTACAACTCTGCGAAAATTGCAAAAAAGTACATTTTTTTTGAGATTTTTTTTGGAGATATAAAAAGTTTATATACCTTTGCAGTGTACTATTAAACTAATACACTAAAACAGTGCAAAACCATCATCAGTCGAAGTGATGAAAACGAAAAAAGTAGAAACCCTTAAAATAAAAAAAAATTATGTTGAAAGTAGAAGAAATGGCATTCTCATACCGTCGTAATGAGTATTTGCTCAACAAACTGTCGTTCGAGATAACCCCCGGAGGGGTATATGGTCTGCTGGGAAAGAATGGTAGCGGAAAATCAACGCTGTTGTACTTGATGACAGGATTGATGTTTCCTCAGATAGGTACAATTACTTTCGATGGCACACCGGTAGGTAAGCGAACTCCTGCCATGTTGCAGGAAATATATCTCTTGCCCGAGGAGTTTGATCTGCCCGAGGTATCGATTGAGACTTATGTGAAGTATAATGCATCGTTTTATCCGAGGTTCGATCGTGAGCAATTCGATAATTATATCCGTATTTTTGAATTGCCCGAGGTCAAGAAGTTGTCGCAATATTCTATGGGTCAGAAGAAGAAATTTATTGTCAGTTTTGCTCTTGCCACCAACACTCGACTGCTCTTTATGGATGAGCCAACCAATGGAATGGACATTCCCTCCAAAAGCCAGTTTCGCAAGGCGATGGCATTGGGCATGAGCGATGATCGCAGTATTATCATTTCTACTCATCAAGTGCGTGACTTGGAGAATATGCTTGACCGCGTGTTGGTGTTGCACGATAACACAATGATGCTCAATGAAAGTATAGTTCGCATTGCCGAGAAGTTAGAGTTTGTTCATTCTACATCGAAGGACGACTTGCAAGGTTGCATCTACTCGGCATTTACTCCCGAGGGATTTGTGGGTGTGAGACCCAACACCCAAGGCATAGAGACTCATGTCGATTTCGAGGTTTTGTTCAATGCCCTAATCAACCATCCGCAAGTGTTCAGTCAGTTGTTTGTTTAACCCTTTACACAATCTATATATGGAAAATCAACTCTTCTCAGTGTCGCGTTTCGGCAATTACCTGATGAAATACTTTGCCGAATTTCGTAGTCTGCGACTCCAATTTATTATTCTTACCGCATGTTTTACGGTTATCATGAGCTTGTCGGGTGGAAGTGTCAATTTCTTTTCATTGTCGGCAGCGATGTACATCTTTGCTATTGTGTCGGCAAGTTCACTGACCGCCTTTTTCACACCGCGTATCAGTAAGATTAAGTTCCTGCTTGTACCTGCATCGCAGTTTGAGAAATTCTTGACTATGCTTGTACATCTGTATCTATACATACCGGTGATGTTTGCGGTGATGTTGTTTGTGGCACAGTATTGTGCAATGCTTGTCACAGCTTTGTTCACATTGTCGGCACCGCAGTTGGCCATGCCTTATGCGGGAGTATCCATTGATACCGACCTATTGGGTATGTATATACTATCGTATGTAGAAGGTGTAGCCTTCTATCTGATGGGAGCTACGATTTTTACTCGTCACAGTTTCCTGAAAACAACCGGATTGTCGCTGGTGCTGGGCTTTGTTGTGATGTTGCTCATGCTGGTGGGGGTTACCTTCCATGCTCTCAGTTCGGGTGCTTACGGTCAATTAGATGCCTTCAACGATGTCGACTCGGCAGCCGGTACTTTTATCATTGTATTCTCGGTATTGGCTTCACTCATGTACTTGATTATTGCCTATATGCGTATTGCCGAGATGGAAGTAAATGAAACTAAAAAATGATGAGCTATGATCTTTCGTGATAATCAATCGATATATTTGCAGATAGCCGAGCGTATCTGTGATGAAGTTCTCGAAAATAAGTTTCCGCCCGGTGAGCGTATTCCTTCTATTCGCGAGTATGCGGCTCAGGTTGAGGTGAATGCCAATACGGTCGTTCGCTCTTATGAGTGGTTGCAACAGCAAGATATAATCTTCAACAAGCGAGGTATAGGCTATTATGTGTCGCCCGAAGGGAAACAACGCATCAAAACGTTGCGACGAGAACGATTCTTCCGCGAGGAGTTGCCGGTGTTTTTCAACCGCTTGTACACGTTGGATATTACAATTGAGGAGATTGATGCTCACTATGCACAATATCTTGCGGAAAACAAAATTATTAAGTAATGGGAACCTCTGTCATTGGCTGTGTTGTGATGTGCAATAGAGTGACACAGATAGAAAGATGGTTTCCGATGTCGAACGAATTATTAATAGGTCGAATATTTAAAATTCAACTAATAAATTACAAATCATAAAATTACTGCTATGAAACGATCCACTATATTACTTATCGTGTTAATGTCGGCTCTTGTTATAGCCCCTATTATTTACATCAGCCTTGTAGCTAAGGATGTAATGGCTATCAAAGACCTTGTAACCAATGGAATGAATATCAATGTCAATACCGAAGAACAGTTGGCATACAAGATGAAGATTACTTCGCTCGATACAACTGACATTCCCGAGTGCTATATAAATGTTACAACCTATAATGGGGTGGTTGTCGATACCTTGGAATCGGTCAATTTCGTAATTCCTGCCGATGGTGTAACAGCTGTGCTGCGTAATGATTCAATTATCGTCGTTCTTGACAAAGTCAACGCAACGGTCTTTGATGGATTGTGTCTTACCATAGAACTTCCAGCCAATAGTCAACTCGATGTGGAGAACCAAGTGCCTGCTGTCGACCTCCGCTTTCATGATGCCGACCTGAGTACGCTTGTTGTCAATACGGACAGTGACCTCGATATGAAAGATACCAATGTAGGTGCAATGTATTATGTTTATACCGATAAGACTATCGGCAAATCCTTGCGTGTATCCGATACCAATATAGGTGCTATCTCGATGAAGGGCGATAATGTAGCCTTGACGGTCGAGGATAGTAATATGGGTGCATTGGGTGTATCGGAAACTTGCCGAACCATCGAGTTGTTCGATAGCAATATAGGTTGTTGCTCATGGAATGAAGCCTGCAACAGTAAGGCTGTTATTGAGGACTGTATTATCACCACAGAGGTGTTGGAGGGTGAGTTGGATGTGCGTATAGGAGAGAATAAAGACGTTGCTGTATCTTTCCAAACCGACACGACTGCCGATGTGGATATCAAAAGTTCTATCACGATACAAGATGAAGATGCGAGAGTCGATGTTTCGCCTTCGGGAGCGGTAGTAGTCGACAAGGAAGATGCTACTGTGCATATAACACCCTTAGGGCTGGTTGTAAAGGAGGGTGACAAAGAGGTCGTGAAAATAGGTCTCGATGGTATAAAGGTTAACGACTAAATAATAGTTTATCAATAATAAATCTCTAATACTATAATATCTATGAAACGTTTTATTTATATGTTGCTGGTTATCAGTTGTATGATATCGAGCGTAGTGGCTATGGCACAACAAGTGTGTACCATCAGTGGTCAAGTACTGGATGTGCGAGGTGAAACAATACCTTATGCAACGGTGGGTGCTTATAAGAATAAGAAGGTGGCTGCTCGTGTGGCTGCCGATGTAGAGGGTGTATTCAACATGGAGTTGCGACAAGGTGATAAATATACCATCGAAGTTACTTCGGTAGGATTTTCACCCTATACGTTGACCGTCGAATTGCCGAATGAGGCAACTTACGACCTTGGTAAGATAGAGATGAAGGCATCGACCGAACTGCAAGAAGTTGTGGTGAAAGCACAGAAACCTATCATTAAGAGCGATGCCGAGAAGATAACTTACGATGTGACAGCCGATCCCGAGTCGGATAGTAAAACTCTGCTCGATATGATGCGTAAAGTACCTATGGTAAGTGTTGATGCCGAAGATAATGTGCAACTCAATGGTTCGTCCGACTTCAAGGTGCTTATCAATGGCAAAGAGTCGGCGATGATTAAGAATAACCTCAAAGAGGTACTGCGTGCCATGCCTGCTGCAAGTGTACAGGATATACAGGTTATAACCAATCCCTCTACTCGTTATGATGCTGAGGGTACAGGTGGTGTTATCAATATCATCACAGCTCGTGCCGAGACCTCGAATGTGACAGGTGTAACCGGCTCGGTTACCGGATACGGCGAGGTGTTGCAAGGTCAATTTGGCGGAAATGCTTACCTTACATTGCAACATAGAAAGTTTACAGCTTCGCTCAATTATAGTGGCGGTCGATTTAATAGCAGTCAGTATAGTAATATGTTGCGATATAATTACAACAATCCCGATATGTATCGTACCGAAGTTATTACCAATGCCTTTGGCGACATTGCTATGGGTGGACAGTATCACTTCCTCTCGTTCGAGAGTAGCTACGAGTTGGATTCACTCAATCTTTTCACACTCGGTATATCGGGCAATATAGGACTGTTTGGTGGTAATGGACGAGGTCTGAACCGAACCTTCAAGCAGGATGGTACGCTGGTGACCAATTATATAGATTACATTAATCAGAGCGGTACATGGGGCGGTGTGTCGGCCAACTTCGATTATCAACACACATTCGATCGTCCGCAACACACACTCACTACATCATATCGTTATGAATATAATCCCGATGGCTCGGCTTACTGCGACTCTATTGTTTTCGATGAAGAGACTCTCAATGCTCCCATGGAAGGACAGATGAACGAAAACAATGCTTACGCACAGGAGCATACGGTGCAGATAGATTATAACAATCCCATCAATTCGATGCACTCCATTGAGGCAGGTGCCAAGTATATAGCTCGTCTCAATCATAGCCATGACGACTATATGATGCTCAACGGTGGTCGTTGGCAGTCGATGGGTCTGGCACAACAGTTCGACTATACTCAGCAGATAGCTGCTCTCTATGCCGGATATGGTTTTACACGCACCTCATGGGGATTTAAGGTGGGTGCCCGATATGAAATGACCTTTATCGATGCTGCCTACAATCAAGGTGGTGCAAGGGTCGACTATGGCAAGCCTTATGGCAACTTCGTACCCTATGCCTCTATCAGCTATAACCTCTCTCCTATGGAGTCGCTTCGACTCTCCTATACGCAGCGTATCAATCGTCCCGGTATTACATATCTGTCGCCTTATGAGCAGTGGACAACCCCCGAAAGCGTGCAATCGGGTAACCCCGACCTCCAACCCGAAGTGACTCACTCTATATCGGCAGGATATTCGATTTTTAAGGGCGTTTTCAATCTTAATATGCAATGGTTCGGCATGATATCGACCAACTCTATCTCGCCCCTCTTCTTCATTGAACAGGAGACCGGTGTGACGCGAAGCACCTATGGCAATATTGCCACCGAGCAGGTGTATGGCCTATCGGCTTATATCTCGGGTCAGACATCTCCCAAGTTCAATTATTACATCAACCTGCAACCTGCCTATAAGACCTTCTCGGCTCCTCTCATGGCTATGAGTGATGCCCGTTGGGGTGGTTCGGTTTTTGCCGGATTTAACTGGACGGCATGGAAGGATGGAACTATCAGTGTGAATATGGGAGGAGGTCTGCCCGATGGTCATATGCAGCTCGATAGTGAGCGGATGTGGTATTACTATGGATGCAGTGTAACACAGCGTTTCTTGGACGACAAACTTAAAGTAACTCTCTCGGCCAACAATATGTTCAATAAATACAACATGTATAGCATTCGCACATGGGGCGATGGTTTTGAGCAATTCAGTGAGGGTGGTCAGCGAGCCCAACGACTTAATCTTGCGGTGACTTACACCTTCGGAAGCCTCAAAGCACAAGTGAAGAAAGCTCATCGCGGCATCGTCAACGATGACATCGTCGGTGGTTCGGGTGAGGGTAAGCAGAGTATGCAATAAGTGCTGTCGCAGGATGTGAATGAATGATAAATCAGAGGAGTTTATAGAAACTCCTTCCAATAATTCTCTCAATGCCGAGTGCAACCGTGAGGCTGTACTCGGTTCTTTTTATAAGGTCGGTTCTGTCGATTAGGTCATGTTGATAGGGAATCCATGCGAGGCATAGTGAGCGATAGTTATAGGAAAACTTATCTCCTAAGCAATAGACGAGCCGCATTGCGAACGGTAGGGATTGAATAGCTATATTGTTATTTCCCGCTGTAATGGTATGCGATTAAGGATAATATTGGTAAAAATATCCAAAACCATGCTCAAAAACATGTTAAAATATTTGTTTATATATATATATATATATTCGCCAACTGTTTAATAGTTAGTCGTTTATTTCGATAAACGCATGGGCGAAGTGCTGTGATGAAACGGAGCTTCGCCCTCTCTATATATTGCTGTCCGATGTCAATGGGTAGTGTTAATTATCGCGGGGCAGTTTATGATATTTGTTCGGTCGGCTCGTGTAAGGAAGCAATCATAGAAAACGCGAGGCTATGCTTGATGATATTGCACAGCCTCGCGTAGAGGTTAAAATTTTGCACCTGATAAGCAGGTATCAGATCGTAGCTTTACCAAGCGAAAATGGGGTATTTTACCATGATCTCGTTTACTTTCTCGCGAACGCTCTTGATTACGCTGTCGTTTTCGGGTTCGGCCAGTACGCGGTCAATCATTTCTACGATTTCGCCCATCATATCTTCTTTCACACCACGAGTGGTGATGGCGGGAGTACCTACGCGGATACCCGATGTCTGGAAGGGTGAACGAGTGTCGAAGGGAACCATGTTCTTGTTGACAGTGATGTCGGCTTGAACAAGAGCCTTTTCAGCTACCTTACCGGTCAATTCGGGATATTTGGTACGCAAGTCGATAAGTAAGCAGTGGTTGTCAGTACCACCCGAAACAACGTGGTAACCTTTATCGACAAAAGCTTGTCCCATAACGCGAGCGTTGGCACGCACTTGTTGTTGATATTCCTTGTATGAGGGAGTAAGAGCTTCACCGAAAGCTACAGCCTTGGCTGCGATAACGTGTTCGAGCGGACCACCTTGTACACCGGGGAATACGGCCGAGTCGAGCAGAGCCGACATCTTGCGTATTTCGCCCTTGGGAGTTGTTTTGCCCCAAGGATTGTCAAAGTCTTTGCCCATGAGGATAACACCACCGCGAGGACCACGCAAGGTCTTGTGTGTTGTAGATGTTACGATGTGAGCATATTTCAAGGGGTTCTCCAATTCACCGGCAGCAATGAGTCCGGCAGGGTGAGCCATATCGACCATGAAGATAGCACCTATCTCGTCGGCCAAACGACGCATGCGTGCGTAGTCCCATTCGCGAGAGTAGGCCGATGCACCACCGATGATGAGGCGAGGACGCTCACGACGAGCCACTTCCTCCATTTGCTCGTAGTCGACATAACCTGTGTCTTGGCGTACACCATAGTCGAGTGCTTGGAACATCAAACCTGAGAAGTTAACTGGTGAACCGTGCGAGAGGTGACCACCTTGCGAGAGGTTGAGACCGAGGAACTTGTCGCCGGGACGGAGGCAGGCCATGAATACAGCCATGTTGGCTTGAGCTCCTGAGTGGGGTTGTACGTTTGCCCACTCGGCGTTGAAGAGTTGTTTGAGGCGTTCGATAGCGATATTTTCGCTTTCGTCTACTACCTCGCAACCGCCATAATAACGCTTGCCGGGATAACCTTCGGCATATTTGTTAGTGAGGCATGAACCCATGGCTTGCATGACTTGGTCGCTCACAAAGTTTTCTGATGCGATAAGTTCAACACCTTTTAGTTGGCGTTGGTGTTCGCGTTCGATAATGTCAAAAATAAGTTTGTCTCTTTCCATACGTATTATAATTAAGATAATATATTTGTTGCGGTAAAATATGTTTTATGGTGCAAAGGTATGAATATTTTGCAATGAACAAATCATTTTTACTACTTTTCATTATTATCTGTTGCCACGCAACATTTTTTTCACACCATTAACGATGTAAATGCCGGGACGTAAACGACCGAGTTGGTTGGCATCGCCTTTGTTGACCACTTGCACACCATTGAGGTCGTACACGTTGACTTCTTGGGTGTCGTTGGTAACGGAGTGTACGGCCGAGGTATCAAATTCTCTTACAAGTGCCGGATTTACCTTGTTATCGATGAGGAATGTGTTCTTGGGGATGTGTAGGCTGTAATTGCCGTTTTCAAGTGGCTTCTCGGCAGTGAGCGTGGCAGTGTTGGCACCGGTTATGGTGATGGTGTAGGTGGTGGCAACATAGGAATTGAAACCAATATTGTGGATGAGGAATGGTGCCTCTACTTCTTCGCTCTCGTTGAGCAACAACTCCTCGCATGGCGATACGGTTATATATATGTTGTCGAGTGAGTTGTCTTGAATCTGTATGTCAAATGTGGCTGTACTTGTAGGAATGCCGCCAATGGTGTAGTAGAGTGTGAATGCACTGATAACCTCCTCGTCGACGGTAAACATGGCGTCGGGAATTTCTACAATGTAGTCACCTGCATTGCTGGTGGCCGACATTAGGCTTAGTGTTACTGCATTGCCCCATGCCGGACCGCAGAAGATGTCCGATATGAATGTTTTACTTTCGCCATCGACCATATAGACCTTGGCTCCACCTACCATCATCATGGGGTCGACTGTGATAGTGGTGGCATTCTCCCATGTGATGGTGATGTCGGTGAGTGATTCTACGGCTGTGCCGTTTTCAGGCATTACGGTGTAGTCTTGTGCATGGACTCCTATGAGTGCAAGCAGTACCATAAAGATAGTGGTAATAGTTTTTTTCATAAGTGTTTAATTTTATAATGTTAGTATTTTGTGAACTTTGATAAATGTCGCTATTTTTTCTTAACCGACCAGCCAAACTTGCCTATCTCGGCTCCTAACTCATGGTAGTGTCCATGTGAATAGACGATAAGATCGGCTCGCTCCATGTCGAATGCATTGGTCTCGGGGTCGATGTATTGTGTGTCGGCGAGGATGTTTACTACATCGGCAATGAACATGTCGTGCGAGCCTAATGAGACGATCTCGCGTACCTTACACTCGATGCTCAGTGGCGACTGTTCGATGTAGGGTGAGCGTACTTCCACTCCGGCACAGGGCGTGAGTCCTGTCTCTTGCCACTTGTTGTAGTCGCGACCCGAGCGTACTCCGCACCAGTCGGTGGCTCGTGCCATCGCTTTGTTGGTGAGGTTGAGTGTGAACTCCATGTTACGCTTTATTATCTCGTAGGAGTGCCGTTCGGGGCGTATCGATACATAGCACATGGGGGGATTGGTACATAGCGTACCCACCCATGCAGCTGTAAATAAGTTATATTCATCGGGAGTGGCTCCGCTGCTGACTAATATGGCCGGTAGGGGATAGATGAGTGTCCCGGGTTTCCATCTCTCTTTCATTGTCGGTGGCTTCTATCAATTATGTTGATTTATAATTCATTCGCTGTCGGAAACATTCTCTTTGTTGTGCATTGATTGATGATTGCAAATCATTACAAAGTATTCGATAGAAGTTCCTTATAATATCTCTATTTCATGGGCTTTCATCGATCGATGGCAGTATCGACAAGTGACCTCCAATGGCTCGCGACGTGTAACATGAAAGACCGTCTCCATCGGCTCGTTGTTGCTGATGCACTTGGGGTTGTTGCAGCGGATGATGCCTCGCAATGTGTCGTGTAGTGTGATGTGGTATTTCTCTACCACTTCATAGTTGTGTATCACATTGATGGTGGCATCGGGGGCTATGAGTGCTATCTTGTTTATCTCCTCATCCTTGAAGAAGTGGTTGGCAATCTTGATGATACCCTTAGCACCTATCTTCTTGCTTGATAGGTTGTTGCCTATGGTTATGCTGTTGGGGATGGTATCGAGCGATAACATCGATACGACCTTGAAGAGTTGTTCTGATGGTATGCGGTCTATTACGGTGCCGTTTTCGAGTGCCGCTACGGCAAGTTCTTTCTTGGCTGTTGTCATAGTCTTTTACAATTATATGAGTGAGGAGGCTGTCGGTGAGCCTCGATAAAATGGGGTAAACTCTTGAAACTTATTCGATGTCGATGCCCAAAGCCTTGCATATAATGGCCTGACGGGCATACAATCCATTCTTGGCTTGTTGGAAGTAATAGGCCTTGGGGTTGTTGTCGACATCGTAGGCTATCTCATTGACGCGAGGCAGCGGGTGCAGCACTCGCAAGTTGGGCTTACTACCATCAAGCATGCTGTTGTGTAAGATGTAGACGTTCTTGACACGCTCATATTCCATCAAGTCGGTAAAGCGTTCGCGTTGTACACGGGTCATATACAGGATGTCGGCTTGGTTGATGACCTCTTCCGAAAAATCGCGATGCTCGTAGTAGGGGATGTTGTTCTGTTCGCAGAACAATTTGTATTCTTGTGGCATCTTCAATTCGTCGGGTGCAACGAAATGGAACGTGGGGTTGAAGTGAGACATGGCCTGCAACAGCGAGTGAACGGTGCGACCATACTTCAAGTCGCCTACCATGGTGATGTTGAGGTTCTCGAGTGTGCCTTGCGTCTTGTATATCGAATATAAGTCGAGCATCGTCTGGGTGGGGTGTTGGTTAGCACCATCGCCGGCATTGATAACGGGAACGGACGAGACTTCCGAGGCGTACTGTGCAGCACCTTCGAGGTAGTGACGCATGATGATGAGGTCGACATAATTGTTTACCATCATAATGGTGTCTTTGAGCGACTCGCCTTTCGATGAACTGCTGGTGGCGGCATCGCTGAAACCGATGATGCGACCACCTAAACGATTGACTGCTGTCTCAAAACTGAGACGTGTGCGAGTCGATGGCTCAAAGAACAAGGTGGCTATTACCTTACCTTCGAGTACTCGACGATTGGGGTTCTGCTCAAAACTCTTGGCCTTTTCCAGCAATTCGATAATCTCTTCTTTGCTGAGGTCGTTGATGGATACAAGACTTTCTTTTTTCATTTTATAATTGCATTTATTGTTTGTCGCAAAAAAAACGACCATGCCCTACATCTTCTCGGGTGGTCGTTGTGTCGATGATAAGTTATGTGTAACAAAAGGTCGTGCCGGACTCTCTGTGGAGAGTCGTTGTGGCTTGTTTCCTATGACTACTCTTGTTGCTTTCATAACGCACAAGCAAAGATACATACTTTTGCCAAAAGAAACAAACACTTGGATGTTATTTTTTCGATGCAAGAATGATTTAGAATCTGTTTTGAATTTTATTTTGAGAGGAACGTTGTGATTTTGCTGTTGCAACTACTCGTTGATGTAGGGTTGGAGCAATCGTCCCCACAGTTCATATCCGTTGCCATTGAGGTGAAGTCCGTCGTTGGTGTATGTGAGGTCTATACATTCACTATCCGAGGCGAGCAGATGGGTGTATATATCTATATATGTGTAGTTATGCTCGGAACTGTGCTGCTGTAAGAGAGTGTTGACGTCTCTAACGGTTGCTTCTTTGCCGGCAAGTGATGTGTAATGCAGTGATGCATCGAAGGGCAGCAGGCTGTGGATGTATAACAGGGTGGTGGGCGATTGACGATGTATCTCGTCGGCCATCTGTATTATCTCGTGTGCTATCGTGTGAGCATCCTTGTTGTGTGAAATGTCGTTGATGCCCACCATGACGAAGATCTGCTTGGGTGAGCCTTGTGTTACATGGTCTATACGCATTCTTACCCCCTCTACTGTGTCGCTGTTGATACCGCGATTTCTGATATGAGGGTTATTCAGCAGTTCATGCCATTCACATCCGTTGATGAGGCTGTCGCCCAACATGATAATGTCGTTATCTCCTACTTTGAGCCGGGCAAAGTGCGAAGTGCGACGTTCGTAATAATCATCGGGTTGATATTGTGTAGTACTCATGTTGCTATAATTCAAGGTGCTATAAGTAGAAGTTTCCTATAATAAGTAGCAAATATACTTGTTTTTTGCCTAATAGGCATGGAAAAAAGTAACTTTTCACATAGTAGCCCAAGATGGAGATGGATTTTGTGCATTATTGCTATGTGTTGCGAAGGGAACTTATGCGGCTCGGATAAAAATTTCAAACAAGTTTGAATTGTTTATCTCTCGCCTTTCGCTATATTTATAGAATATAAGATGCGGCTCGGATAAAAATTCCAAACAAGTTTGAATTGTTTATCTCTCGCCTTTCGCTATATTTGCAGCAATAATGTAAACACAGATAACACATGGCATACGATATATTCATCAGCTACCGTCGCGAAGGTGGCGAAAAGACAGCCCGTCTTGTGCAATTGATTCTCGAAGATTACGGATACAAAGTTTTCCTCGATTATGACTCATGCAATGCATCGTCTTGGGAGAAGAAGATAAAATCAGGTATTGAGGAGTCGGAAGTATTCCTCTTTATTCTCTCGAAGGGGGCGTTGGATAGATGCCGGAATGAAGGAGACTGGGTGCGTAAAGAGGTAGAGTATGCCTATGAGTTGAAGAAAAATATAGTCCCTATCAATCCTGATAGAGAGTTTGATGTATTTCCGGCAGATTGCCCCGAGTTGGTACGCACAGCCTTAGGACAACACACTTTCTTTGAAATCTATACTACTCAGCACTTGAAAACAACCGTTGATGCATTGGTCAAGCAGCGATTGCAGGAATATGTCGAACCCATGCAGAGTCATGAAACCGGTGCAACTATCTATATGGAAGCCGACATGGACTGCCAGATAGAACTCTTCGACAAGCCCTTGTGTGCCTTGCAAGCCGGTGTATGTAAAGGGGTG
>JAFXJY010000003.1 GCA_017531985.1 Bacteroidaceae bacterium | reverse complement strand
GTTTCGGCAGCTATCACTTCGCCTACATTATAACAATTGACAATACGTGTGCCACTATCGTATGCCGAGCCTACGATACCACCCACAAACATACCGTTGGGAGCATTGATAATACCTTTGTTATAACAGTTGGTAATCTCTACGCCATACATGGCAGTACCTACGATACCACCTACATCGCTATTGCCGGTGAGCGTACCGCCAAAATAGCAACGATCTATTTTACCACCGGCACCTATAGCCACTACCCCACCCGAACCAAAGGTTGACTCACTGTTGATTGTAGCCAGACTTGCACTGCATTGCAATGTACCGCCATTCATTTGACCCACAAGACCGGCAGTAAGTTCACCACCTGTAACAATCGAGCGAGCACCCAAGATGACATTCTTCACAAGAGCACCTTCATCGAGACATGCAAAGAGTCCTGTACCACCTACGGCTTGAAAGTCGGTAGCTATATACTCGATATGAATATTATCTATAGTCTTGAAGTTACCATCAAACGTACCTAAGAAATATTTCGATTCGTCAATAAGCGAGCCTTGTGGATCATCGGAATTTACATACTCATCAAAAAAACCGACGGGAAGAATTTTCATGCCGGCATCGGCACTCATATCAAGGTCGTTTACCAAGAAAAAATACTCACCTTCATAGGTAGTACCTGCTGTCACTTGTTGCTGAAAATAGGCAAAATGTTGCTCATTTTCGATGAGATAGGGAGATGTACTTGTTCCATTACCTTTGCTCCATGCTTGTGCTGTGCCATCCCATGCAGCTTGTGCCGAGAATAGAGTCATGGCACTTACAGTCAATAATAAGTAGTTTTTCATCATATAAAAGTTATTTTAGTGTTTATATATGGCTAAGGAGTGTACCGAAAATCGATGTTGGTTGCGTTATTTTCTTCTTTACTACATCCTATATTTTACAAATATACAACACTCGGGCAAAAAAACATATCATTGGGGCCTTTTTCTACACAACAGTGGTCGTTTTTTGATATTTGTATAAAGTATACGGAGCAAAAAATGCCCGATTTTATTCTCCTATATTGCGAAACACGAAGTGATGACCGTCGTAGCGCATGGCCACAATACCCCAATGTATAAAACGAGCCATAAGCCGCTGTGCATCATAACGCGAGATGTGGGTAGTGCGACATATACGCGACAAGCTACACTCTTCCTCTTTCGAGAGCAAGTCAAGAACAAGCCTCTCGCGCTCGGTAAAGGAGAGTAGCGTAGGTATCGTAATACTATCATGTTGCCATAGCTGCAAATGCGTGGGAGTAGCCAATATATTTTCATCGGCCACACGCACATAAGCCCACAGGCGGTTGTTCTCGTCGCGTACCATCACCGGTCGGTGTTGTGCCTTATTTATCTCAACGACCAACACCGTATGCCCCTCGACACGATATGTAGCCATATTGAGACTCACCTCAGGCACACAGTAAAGCTGAGCAGCAGCCTCTATCATATACATCTCCTCTTCACTGCGCACACCGGCTATGCGTCCGTTGTCTTTGACTCCGATAAGCAAGCGACCGCCTTGCGTGTTGGCAAAAGCCGAGAGAGTGCGAGCAATCTTACGAGCATCGGAAATCTCATATTTAAAATCTTGCTCGATGTGCTCGCCTTGCGCTATGAGTGTATGAATATATGATGAGGCGTCAATTCGTTTCATATTCTGCAAATATACGGCAAGAAATTTTATTTACGAAAAAATAATGCCAAAGGTATCGTTATACCGTCTTTTTGTGGTAACTTTGCAAAAGAATATTTACAACAACGCAAAAACAGTTCATTCATATTATGATAAATCGTGTAATTATACGCTCAAAGGTAGTACAAGTAGCATATTCGTACTTTATTACCGAAAACAAGAGTATTGCCGAAGCCGAAAATGAGTTGCTACACAGTCTCGAAAAGGGTCATGAGTTGTACTATGCACTCCTACAATTGATGATAGACCTCACCGACTTGCAAGCACAACGCTTAGAAACAGCTCGTAACAAATACCTTCCAACAGCCGAAGAGCGTAATCCCAACATGCGCTTTGTAAACAACCAATTTATAAGCGACTTGCGCAATAACGCCGACTTTGCCGAGCACTATGCCGAAAAGCCATTCTCATGGGGTATTGTAGCCGAAACATTCCTCAACAACATGCTCAACACAATTCTTGAGACAGATGAGTACAAGAATTACATGAATACACCCACCTGCAGTGCCGAGAACGATTGGGAACTGTGGCGCACAATATTCAAGAACACCATTGCACCATCGGATGAGCTGACAGAGGCTGTAGAGAACTTATCACTCTACTGGAATGAAGAACTCAACGTAGAGGCAACATTTGTACTCAAAACCATCAAACACTTCCGCAATGAAAGCGAGAATGTAAAGATGTTGCCCATGTACAAGGATGACGAAGATCGTAAATTTGCCCTCGACCTATTGCACAACACTCTCGCCAACGAGAAGCTATACCGCAGCTATATCGACCGCTTTACCAAGAATTGGGAGATAGAGCGTATTGCCTTTATGGACGTTGTAATCATGCTGGTAGCCATAAGCGAATTGGTGCGTATGCCTTCTATCCCTACAGTTGTTACCCTCAACGAATATATCGAGCTGGCCAAGACATTCAGCACCGAACAAAGCAGCAACTTTATCAACGGTGTACTCGACGCAATTGTTAAGGAGCTTAAAAAAGAGGGGATAATAAACAAAGATTGAAATATTTGTTATATATTTGTAGAATATACACGCGACAATATATAAACTCAAATTATACAAAAAGAATAAATTATGACACTTTCAACAATTTTATTGCAAGCACAAGCCCAAGGCTCGGGCTGGACAAGTATCATCATGATGGTAGCCCTCATCGCTATCTTCTACTTTTTTATGATACGCCCCCAACAAAAACGCCAAAAAGAGATACAAAAGGCTCGTGAGGCTCTCACCAACGGCGACAAAGTAATGACAGCCGGTGGTATATATGGCAAAGTAAAAGAGGTAAGCGAAAAATATTTCATTATCGAAATTGCTGACAATACACGCATCCGCGTGGCAAAAGACTCGGTATACCCCGCTGCCGACGAGACTCCCACTCAAGCATAATTTCAAGGAGCATACACATAAAGCGAGGGCACAATTTTTGCGCCCTCGCTTGGCATAAAAACAACACAATGAGCAAGCTTTCTATCTTAAATAAAATAGGTGAACAACTACAAAGCCTCAAAAGACTCAGTCGCACCGAACAAGGCAAGGAGATATTTACGTTCCTTGTATTTGTCGTATTAGCAACATGTATATGGTTTATCCTCGCAATTAACGACAATCGCGAAGATGTAGTACAAATACCCATCGAACTCGTCAACGTACCTCAAGAGGCATTTCTGTTACAAGATATGCCCCCATACATCGAAGCCCGCATCCGCGACAAAGGGGCAGCTCTGCTCAGTTACGACATCAACGGTATAAGCCCCATAAAGGTCAATTTTGAACGCCATAGCAACCAACGCGATGCCATGACTATCAACAATAGTGCTATCATCGAGTATGCCCGTCGTCAACTACGCGCTACAACATCTATCAATGATATTGCTCCCGATTCTATACGTATCGCATTTACTTACGACCAAGGCCGTCGCCTACCTATAAGCATAGATGCCGACATCAGCACATCGCCTTTCTGTACTCTCAGCGATAGCATTTACACAATGCCCGACAGTGCTACCATATATGGCAAAACAGCTCAAATAGCTCGTATTGAAAAACTCTATACCGAGGAAGTTGTTGCTCGCAATATCAACGATACTACTTACATAAAAGCCCGTATCAAGCCAATCGAGGGTACACGCATCGTTCCCGACAGCATCACAGTCGTAATACCTGCCGAGGAATACACTACCAAGACCCTCTCTGTACCCATTATCATAGGCGGTGTCCCCGACGGATACTCCGTTATGACTTTTCCATCGCACATCACTGTTACCTGCCACATTCCCATGAGCAAATATTCCGGTGCAACAAGCAAAGATTTCCTTATAGGCAACACATTTGACCAAATACAAACGACTCCGGGTGCAAATGGTGCAATAAAGGTAATGGGTGCTCCTCAATATGCACACAACGTCACATTGTCGGTAGATAGTGTAGAGTATATCATAAGCCAAAAGACACTCTCTCCCACGCCACAAGTAACCGACTCAATACAACCATGAGCACACCCATACAAATAGGTATAACAGGGGGAATAGGCAGCGGCAAAAGCATTGTTTCGCGCATACTCGCCATTATGCAATATCCTGTATACGACACCGATAGCCAAGCCAAGATGCTGATGGACACCCCTACCCTGAGAAAAGCTCTCGTAGAACGTTGGGGTAACAATATCATAAAACCCAATGGCGAAATAAACCGCCCCCTGTTGTCTCAAATCGTCTTTAACGACCCCAAGCAACTCGCTCATCTCAACAATATAGTGCATCCTGCTGTACGCAATCACTATGCACAATGGGTAGAGCAACAACAATCGCCCATCACATTTGTCGAGAGTGCCATTCTGCATCAGGCAGGTATGGACAGCACCCTACAGTACATCTGGGTAATAGATGCCGACCGCGAGACTCGCATACAACGTGTTATGTTACGCAACAACATCGAGCGAAAGGAGATAGAGGCTCGCATAGCGGCGCAACATCCCACCCCTATCGACCACCGCACTCGCATCATTACCAACGACAATACCGTTGCCATACTGCCTCAAATATTGCATTTACTCAGTGCACTGTAGAAATGAAAAAACATGATTTTATAGAACCTCTCTTAACGTAATTTTACAACACAGTGTTTGTAAATTCACAAGCTAATACTAACTTTGCATTCGCTATATAAACCACAAAATAAACAGAAATATGTTAAAGAAAATTCTCGCCATCTCAGGCAAACCCGGTCTATACAAACTCGTATCACAAGGTAAAAACATGCTCGTAGTAGAGTCGATGCTCAACGGCAAGCGCACTCCTGCCTACAGCCACGAGAAGATAATTTCACTTGGCGATATAGCCATGTTTACCGATAGCGATGAAGTTCCTCTAAACGATGTGTTCGAGAGCATGAGAAAACTTGAAAACGGTGCCAAAGCATCGGTAAGCACCAAAGAAAGCGATAGCATCTTGCGCGAATACCTTGGTAAAGTTCTCCCCAACTTCGATCGCGACCGTGTATATACAGCCGATATCAAGAAACTCATCAATTGGTACAACATCCTTATTGAAAACGGCTTTGAAAGCTTTGAAGATAAAGAGTCGTACGCTGCCGAAGCCCAAGAAAACATCGCCCACGGCAAAGCATAACAACCCCACAATACAGATTATATCGAACACCCTGCAAGGTGTATCGAGCAGAGATATTGATATGGAGGCTGTGCCCAATATGACCGTGGCACAGCCTCCATAATTATTGTTGGGAAACTTGTTTTTTCAACGTAAAATCAAATCGTAAACCTCCTCCCGGCCGATTTGTAACAGAGATTGTTCCTCCATGAAACATCACAGCATGCTTGACAATGGCAAGTCCAAGACCTGTACCCCCTTTTTGGCGAGAACGTCCTTTATCTACACGATAAAATCGCTCAAACAGATGTGGCAACTGCTCCGAATGTACTCCCTTACCATCATCCTCATAGCGTATATGACACTGCTCGGCATTATTAGCGAGCAACTTTATATAGATGTTTTTACCACCCGAATAGGCAATGGCATTATCTGTAAGATTGCTAAATATAGAGCCTATCAACGATGCATTTCCTTCTATCACCACCTCGTCACAAAAGTCGGTATGCAATATAAGACGTTCCTCTTCGGGCATTACATCAAGTTCATCGGCAACCTCTTTAACAATCTGGTTTACAACAACCTTCTCGCGACTAATGAGTTGACCGCCATCTTCCATTCGGGTAATAAGCGACACATCGCTGAGCAAGTGACGCAGACGTTCATTGTGCATATAACAACGCTCAATAAGTTCTTGTCGCTTCTCGTCGCTGAGGCTTATGCCCGAGAGTAGCGTCTCAAGACATACCTGAATAGAGGCAACAGGGGTTTTCAGTTCGTGATTGATATTGTTGGTAAGTTGTCGTTTCAGTCGGTTTTGCTCCTGCTCGGCCTCATAACGATTTACACGTTCAATATCATAGCCAAGTCTGCGTGTGGTATAATATGCCAGTACACTCATTGCAAGACTTATAGAAATTATTACCAATAGAAAAGACCAGTCGGCAGCAAGCAAGTCTCTCAACGTATTGGAATATGGTATGGCTGTACGTACAACAACTCTATCCCCTCGCGTAGCCGAGTAGAAATACTCTCGTCCATCACTTGCCGATTGTCGTCCTATATGATACCCCGAACCCTTACTCAGAGCTTCAGCCACCTCGGGGCGTTTACGATGATTGTCGAGCGAATCGGCCGGTATTGTATTGTCGTATATTACCGCACCCGAAAGTGTGATGATCGTGATGCGTAGGTCATCGAATGGTTTTTCGTGCGATGCTATATACTCATCATAAGGCTCACCCTCCTCTATCGACACAAGCAAGTGGCGATTATATTGTTGCAACTGCGCACTTAAAAACTCAGATTTGTACTCCTTCTCCCGTAGATATTGATACCCGATAAAACAGAGTACAATCGACCACGAGAATGCAATGAGCTGCAAAAAGAGTTGTTTGTGAAATGAGAGTCTATTCTCGGAAGCCATAGCCAAAACCTGAACGAGTTACAATATAAGAACCATATTTACCTATCTTTGAGCGCAGTCGGGTAATATTGACATCGATCGTACGGTCCAATACAACCACCTCATTGCTCCATACGCGATTTAGTATTTGCTCGCGCGAACAGATTTTTCCACGATGCGATATAAGATACACCAACAACTCATACTCCTTGCGTGCGAGTTTTACCTCCTCTCCATCTACCGTACAACGCTTAAATTCGAGATCAAGTTTCAATCCCTCTACCTGCAAAATATTGAGTTTCTCCTCCTGCTTAGTCACCGCTTTATGGGATGATGTGCGACGCAAAACACTCTTTACACGGGCTATTACATTACGGACTGTGTAGGGTTTCATTATATAGTCATCGGCTCCAAGATTAAGTCCCATAACCATATCATCCTCCGTATCGCGTGCCGTACAGAATATAATAGGAATATCGGCCGTTGCAACATCGCCTTTCAACATCTTAGCCATCTTTATACCGCTAACTCCACCCATCATAATATCGAGCAAAATGAGCGAATAATCTTCCAGGTTGTAGCTGAGAGCCTGCTCGGCACTGAAGGCAGTATCTACATCATACCCTTCATTTTCGAGATTGAGTTTCAAAACCTCGCACAAGGTCTCCTCATCATCTACTATCAATATACGATTTGTTGCCATATACCATGTATAATAATTAATTATGCAAAAATAAAGAGAATTTTTGAACAGTGTAATACGCATGACAAGATTTAATAAAAATGTAACAATCAGCCTACTACCTACATTTCACGAAAGCCTAACTTTTTTGAAACAATCTTGAAACTATTTCACGATACTTTTGCAGTGTCAAATTTTTAATACTACAAAAATGAAAACAAAAAAAGTAATCTTGGCAGGTCTTTTTGCCTGCATCGGTATCGGAGCAATTGCACAAGATACTCCAACAGAAGAGCCCAAGGGCAAAGCTATTGTACAAGTATTTGGTAACATCCATACAGATTTTGGAGCAGGAGGCAACGACTTTGGATTCGAGTTGGAGAGAAGCTATCTCGGATATGAATATAACTTTGGTAAGGGACTTTCGGTAAAGGCTGTAATGGACATTGGCAAGTCGAGCGATATTTCCGATTATCAACGCATTGCCTACATCAAGAATGCAATGGTAAGTTGGAAAAAAGGAGGATTGACCTTAAACGGAGGTCTTATCTCTACCACACAATTCAATTTTCAAGAGAAGTTTTGGGGCTATCGCTATATTATGAAATCATTTCAAGATGAATATAAGTTTGGCAGCAGTGCCGATTTGGGTATCTCGGTAGCTTATAAATTTGCCGATTGGGTATCGGCCGATGCAATTATCGTCAATGGCGAGGGCTACAAGAAGATACAGAATAATAATGGGTTCAACTACGGCTTGGGTGTAACACTCACCCCCTTCGATGGCTTTCAGATTAGCCTCTACGGTGGAGTGAACGAGAGTGGCATAGAGGGCGAAAAAGAGATTGTAAACTTTGCCGCCTTTGCCGGATACAAGCACAAGAAATTCTCTATAGGTGCAGAGTATAACCAAATGTGGAATGCTTCATATACCGATGGAGCCGGACAAAGCGGATATTCGATATATGCATCGGCACATTTATCTAAGGTTGTAGACCTCTATGCGCGATATGATGACTTGTACTCAAAGGACAACTGGAACATATCGAAAGATGAATCGGCCGCAATCGTAGGAGCACAAATAAAACTTGGAAAATATGTAAAGATAGCCCCTAACGTAAGAATGACTGTGCCAAAGGCTGATGGCTCGGACAATGTATACTCGGCTTATATCAATTGCTACTTTGGATTTTAACAAAACAAACATTTAATACCTAAATTATATGAGAAAGATTATTTTGTCAGTTATGACATTGACTGTTGCCCTTGCCCTTGTTGCATGTGGCGGTAACACAAACAACGAAGGTCGTTCATCGCAAGAACTTTCGGGTGCAGGAGCTACATTCCCTCTCCCATTCTACAATGTCATATTTGAGCAGTTTGCCGAGGTTAATGGTGATGCTGTAGCCTACGGCGGTATCGGCTCGGGCGGTGGTGTACGAAACTTGCGCGATAAAATTATAGATTTTGCCGGTAGCGATGCATTTCTTAGCGATAAGGAGATGGCCGAGATGGATGCTGTTGTACACATTCCTACATGTATGGGTGCTGTAGTTGTTGCTTACAACCTCGACGGCGTAGACGAGTTGAAACTCACCGGCACACTCATTGCCGATATTTTTGCCGGCAAGGTGAAGATGTGGAACGATGCCCGTTTGGCAGAGTTAAATCCCGATGCCAAGTTACCGGCCGAACCTATTATCCCTGTATACCGTTCCGACGGCTCAGGCACAACATTCGTCTTTACCGACTATCTTACAAAGGTAAGCCCTATGTGGGCCTCAAATTATGGTGCTGGAAAATCGGTCAACTTCCCCTTGGGACAAGCTGCCAAAGGTAATCCCGGTGTGGCAGGTGTAATTAAACAAACTCCTAATACCATCGGTTATGTAGGCTCGGAGTATGCTTTTGCACAGAAAATACCATACGCACGAGTACAAAATCAGCAAGGAGAGTTTGTCTTACCCACATCTGCTACCATATCGGCAGCCGCATCAGGTGTAATTCCGGCCGATACACGCTGCTCTATTACCAACTCCGACGCAGCACAATCATATCCTATATCAACATTCACATGGATGATTGTATACAAAGAACAGAACTACGCCGACCGTAGCAAAGAACAAGCAGAGGCAACACTCGACTTGCTCAAGTACATCCTCTCTGACGAGGCTCAGGCTATAACATCTGAAGTTCACTATGCCCCTATACCCGAGAAAGCAAAGGAGTTGAGTCTCGAAAATTTAAAAACCATTACATACGATGGTCTGTCGATAATACAATAACACAATATTATGAACGATAAACTATACAAAGTCCTATTGTTCGTGACAGCATTGCTAATGCCGCTGGTGTGCGGGGGTATCGTGTATGCCCTCGTCACTGACGCATATGAGGCCTTTGAGCATTTCGGGTTTTTCCATTTTATCACCTCACAAGAATGGAGCTATACCGATGGAAATGAACAATATGGAGCACTACCATTCATTACAGGCACACTGATGACAACCTTATTGGCTTTCATCTTTTGTATTCCATTCTCACTACCCGTTGCACTCTTTGTAGGAGAATATTTCAAGGGAACAAAGGTTGCCGCAGTATTGAGTACAGTCACCGACTTGTTGGCAGGTATTCCCTCCATCATATACGGTTTGTGGGGCTTCTACACACTGCGTCCGCTCATTATGGCACTTAACATATCAACACAAGGATCAGGTATATTGACCGCATCTCTGGTATTGGCTATCATGATTGTTCCATACGCTGCCTCGCTGAGTGCCGAGTTTATAAAAATGGTGCCAAACGACCTGAAAGAAGGTGCATACAGTCTTGGTGCAACCCGTTCCGAAGTTATTCGCAAAATTGTGTTTCCGGTTGCAGGCTCGGGAATTTTCTCATCATACATATTGGCTATCGGACGCGCATTGGGCGAAACAATGACCGTAACAATGCTCATAGGAAACACCAATAACATCCCCGACTCAATCACCTCAACAGGAAACTCAATGGCATCGATTATTGCCAACCAATTTGGCGAAGCCTCCGATTTGCGCTTCTCCTCACTGATTGCCATCGGTCTTGTACTGTTCCTAATTACGGCAATAATCAATATGATAGGTAAAATGATGATAAAACGTGCAAGAATATCTTAACTATGGCTACTAAGAAAATAAAGAATCGTCTGGCAAAAGATAAAGCAATGCTGTGGGCAGTGTGCCTGTTTTCAGCACTAACAGCAGTGCCACTTTTTGCCATCTTGGGAGAAGTGCTGCTGCGTGGATATGACCAACTTTCTTGGTCGTTCTTCACCGAACCGACACCCACAGCCTACAAGGCAATGAAAGCCATCGAAGCAGGCGAGCCTATACCGGGCGGTATTGCAAACGGTATTATCGGCACAATGATAATGCTAGGCATGGCTACTATTGTTGCCGTACCTACGGGTATCTTGTGTGGCGCATTTTTGGCAGAAAATCCCAAAAAACGCTTTGCGCAAATCGTAAGCTATCTGACCGACCTGTTGCAAGGCACACCATCGGTAATAATAGGTATCGTCACCTACATCTGGGTAGTTGTACCAATGAAAGGCTACTCGGCCATTGCAGGCAGTGTTGCACTATTTGTAATGATGCTACCCTTGATAATCCGATCGACAGAAGAAACACTAAAGATACTGCCTCAATCGCTCAAAGAAGCAGGCTTGGCACTCGGTGGAAATCGCGCTCGTGTGATGATGAAAGTGCAACTGCCGGCAGCATTCGGAGGTATCTTTACCGGTGTATTGCTCGCCATATCTCGTGTGATAGGAGAAACTGCGCCACTCATGTTCACAGCTCTCGGATGCTCATTCATCCGATTTGCTATTGACAAGCCCATCTCAGCAGTACCATTACTTATATGGGAATTCTTCAACGACCCCAATCTTCAAGAACTCATTTGGGGCGCATCACTCTTCTTATTACTATTTGTCCTCACATTGAATCTTATAGCTAAATATCTTGCAAAAAAATGGAATCAATAACACCTATACTCGAATTTAATAAAACTTGCGTATCGTATACCAAGCAGACAATGGCCGTAAAATACATATCGGCAACAATCGATAGAAACACTATAACAGCCATCATGGGACCTTCGGGATGTGGCAAATCAACCCTGCTGCGAGCCGTAAACCTAATGCACAACCTATACCCCAACATTCGGGTAGATGGCGAAATATTGCTCAACGGCGAGAATATCCTATCAATGGAACCAATAGAGGTGCGTCGTCGTGTAGGCATGGTATTTCAGCGTCCGGCTCCATTCCCGACAATGAGCATATACGACAATGTACTTTCGGGTTATGCACTCAATGGCATACGCCTATCGAAAAACGAAAAAGACGAAACCGTAGAACACAGCCTGCGAAGCGTAGCACTATGGAACGAGGTAAAAGACGTGTTGAATAAAAAAGGAACATTCCTCTCAGGCGGTCAACAACAACGACTGTGCATAGCACGCGCATTAGCCATGAAACCCGATGTACTACTCATGGACGAACCCACATCGGCACTTGACCCCATAGCAACCACTCATATCGAAGAACTGATGCAAGAACTGCAAAAAGAAGTAACCATACTCATCGTTACACACAACATGGGACAAGCAATGCGAATATCATCAAAGTCCATGTTTATGTATCTGGGAGAACTGGTCGAATATGGCGACACAGCAACAATGTTCTCAAACCCTTCAGACGAGCGTACAAAAGCCTACCTGACAGGCAAAATGGGATAACATACACAGTCATAAAAATACCACACCTGCTTAGTCCGTCAGCCACATACAACTGACGGACTAAACATTTGGCCCATAAATAAAAAAAGCATAATGGCAAAAAGTAGTTGGTCAAATAGTCTGTAAATAGATAAAAAGCTGATGCTATAACACCTTTGATGAAACGCATTTCATCAAAGGTGTTGTAATTAATTGTAACACAGTGGTTTATACATGGTTTTACCAACTATTTTTTGCCACATTACCCTTAAAACCATACTACACCTACAGTAACAAACTAGTACCCACCACACCGCCACAACAACAACACAAACACGCACAACACCCCAAAGAAAACATTAGTATAAAGTGACACACATCAATAAAAAATAGTACCACCCATAACCATCTGTATCATATCCACTCAAATAATATTATTTATAAAATTATTCAGAACAATAAATAAAATAAACAACACAAAACTTTGTACTTTAAAAAATAACATCTATATTTGCACTCGCAAAAGCAACGGTGCCATCGCTCAGTTGGTAGAGCAAAGGACTGAAAATCCTTGTGTCCCCGGTTCGATTCCTGGTGGCACCACAGCAAAGAAAAGCAAAACAACGTAAAATCCTGATTTTCAACGAAAATCGGGATTTTTTTTATTTTCTTCTCTCCTCAAAAAAATGACAAGGATTGTGCAAGCGAGTGTGGTGCCGTGATTTTGATCAACAGGCAGTGATTTTGACCGATTAGCGGGATTTTTTTATTTCCCCAATGATATCAACCTTTAATGGATACTTCTAAGTATTGGGTATAAAGCAAGAGGGTGAGCCGAAAAAAATCGGCTCACCCTCTTGGTGTTGGTATGTCTCGGTTTTACCGGGACTTTGTGGTGTTACTATTGCATGTGTCGCATGGCAACACATGCAATAGATAGTTGTTGTTAGCGTACCACTTTGGCAGTTGCTACGGTTCCGTCGGCGTATGTAGCACGTACTACATATACACCTTGTGCAAGACCGTTGGCATTTACTGTCTCAGCGTTGGCAGCAGCTACTGTGCGACCGTTGATGTCGTAAACTACGATGGCAACAGCACCGTTTGCTACTACTTGGTTGGCTGCGTCAAGGTATATACCGTTTTCTACCTCTACACCCTTCACGCCAAGAGCGTCTTGGATGTCTTCTTGTGAACGAGGATAGAGTGAGTATCTACTTGCATCGTTGTAGTTGATACCACCGTTGTCGATAACACCTGTAACGTTCATCTTCTCGTAAGTAACGAGGCCTCTTGACTCGAATGAAGCGGTTCCCATACCGGGCATAACCAGCTTGTTACCGGCTTCGTCTACAAGGTATGCAACGGGAACTTCATCGCCCCATTGATCAACCATTGTACCTGTCTCGTAAGTAACGTTCTTCACTGTTACGAGGTCGCTGATGTATCTTGTTGCGATAATTTCATTACGAGCATCTTCGGCTTCGGCATTGAGTTCGGGTATAGTTACTTCTCTTACTACGGGTGTAGCTGTACCGATTACTTCGTAAGTGTAGTCATCGTAGCTTGAGTTGTAGCCACCGAGGTAAATCATACCATAGAATGATACGAATTGAGATGTACCTCTAACGTCGGCAAGTTGGTCGCCTACATTGATGTGTTGCATAGCTTCGGTAGTGTAGAAGTCGATGCGGAGACCGCCTGTCTCGTCTTGTACGAATACCTTGCCACCGCCGTATGAATCATGGTGTACATAAGTTACGGTCAAGGGGTTCTTGAACTTCGATGTGAATGTGTAGTCTACTTCACCTGCTGCATAGAAGTCGGCGATGGTTTCATATTCGAGGATTGTGCTGATGAAACCGGTGATGTAGAATATGCGGGCATCGGCAGTTGTGTTACCTACGTTGTAAACACCAAGGATGAACTCTTCGGCGGGAATAGTTTGGTCAACATAAGCTGCGAGGTCGATAACGTTTGAAGCAACTTCCACTCTTGCCACTGTTACAGAGGGCTCACTTCCATCACCCTTATCGTCGGTCAAAGTCTCTTCGTAGTAGTATTTACCCTCCTCGTTGAGGATCTTACCACCACCATAGAGCTTGAATGCTTGTGCCGAGTAGTTGCCTTCGTTGTATCCTATGATGTAGTTGACATGTTGTGTACCGCTAAATGCCACTTCGTTATCGCTGCTTACTACTGTGATGTTGGCATCTTCGGCTACTGTAAAGTATGCACCGCAATTGAAGTAGGGGTTATAATCGGCATCGTAACCACCGTCCATAGGAGTTGATATACCTTTGAGACCTGTGAGCTTGTCGCCAATCTTAACGTTTGTCTTCACGCCTGCAAGCATGTTGCTTACTGTCATGGGCGAACCGTAGTCGCTTACACCGTCGTATTGAACAAATACATTTTCGCCATCAACATAAGTTACCAATACTTCACCGTCAACGATGTACTCTTGACCGGCTCCCTCGGGGAATGCTTTGCTGTAACGGTCGATGTCACCAATAGATAGGAAGCTGTGAGCCTTCACAACAGAGTAAACAGTGAATGTGTTGCCGTATTCAGTCACTTCATAGATACCTTGAAGATCGAAGCAACCATTAGCTGCGAGGGCTATAACTTGGGTTGCGTTGTCTTGGAGGTAATAGTTCATGTTCCAACCTTCGGCAATACCCCTAATCTCAGCATTCTTCAAGATAACGGGGAGACCTACATAGTCGGCCAAATCTTCGATAGACTCAACCTCGGGGATGAGTGATGCATCGGTGATATGCTCTTGTGAGAGAGGCATGAATTGGTAGATATAGTTGGTATTGATACAGCAGAAGTCGGCGATACCTACAATATTGTTGCGTTCGAATACTTGGAAGTTCATCTTATCTTCGTCCCACAAGTTAGAGAGCTCCATGGTGTCATTGCCTTGGATGAGGTATTTAACATCTTGATTCCAAGGATCGAGTGTGTCCACTACTTGTACATCGAGGAGTGTTACCACGCGGTTGGCAATCTTAGGCATAGTGCCGTTTTCTTGACAATCGATCCACTCGTTGAGCATATCTTCAACAGTAACGACCATAGTCGATGTTACCTCTTCGCCCGAACTTACAACGGTGGGAACGAAAGTAGTCACCTCATAGGTGCTGTAATCGTACATGCAGCATTCGAGGACAGGACCGCGGCTCGATGCATAGAATTGAGGATAACCTTTCACTTCGCTGATCATGTCGCCTACTTGGATGGCTTGGAGTTGAGCATAAGTCTCTTCGTCATCGATAGCATCACCGTAGTTGAGTGCTAAGGCACCGGTTTCGTCGGCTACGACGAGGACGAATTTGTACGCACCGTCATCAAACTTGTAAGTAACCTTGAGGGGATTTTCAAAAGCAGTGATGATTTCTTCTTCATATTGTTCGCCCTTGGCAAGGAATTGGCTGATGTTGTTGTAGCGAGCCACTGTGGGGATGAACTCGGTAATGAGCAAGCGGTCGCTGTCGCCGGTATTGGCATAGTCCCATACACCACCGATGAAGTCTTCACATACTTTGCCTACATATTGGCTAAGGTCAACATAAGTTGAAGCAACTTCGATCGAAACATTAAATGTCATGGGAACCCAATTTCCGTTTTCATAAATTTCATCATCGTAAGAGCCTTCATAGTAATATTTGCCATCTCGCTCGGCAAATGTACCACCGTGGGGAACTCGTATGGGTGTAGCTTCACGGACATAGTTGTCGTTGAAGTCTTTGAATGTGCATGATGAATATTGGATATTTATTGCACCTTCCCAATTCTGAGCCCATATCATTACGTCTTCGGAAATAGCATAGAGACCACCTTTGTGAGAAACTTCGTTATAATCCTCGTCGTATTCAACAACTGTGGGAGTATATTTACCCTTGAAAACGCCACCGTTAACCCAACCGGTCAACTCATCGCCTTTCACGGCATTGTTGGTAGCATCGGGGTAAGTCATTACACCATAAACGGGTTGATTAGCATAACCGGTGTTTACCAAGGTGTAATAGAAGATGTAATCGTCCATAACGTGTGTAACGATGGCGGTACCGCCTTTACAGATGATTTCGGGTGAATTGTTTACAATCTCTGCGTTACGTGCCATACTAGCAAAGTTAACCAATTCGCCCAGCTCGCTGAAAGCAGTTACTGCTGTTGTGTTTACAACCTGAAATTCGCGATAAGTGTTTCCTTCCCAGTCGGTGAAATTGTGGAGGAAACCTACTGCCGAAAATGCTGCGGGCATAGGAAAGGGAGATGCGTCACCTCCGATATGAGTAGTACCGTCGCTCAAACAAGGAGTCTTGGCAACATAGTAACCCATATCTTCCTCTATCACGACTACTTCAATGTTCTCGAACAATACCATGGTACTGTCGGGGTATGAAGTGAGTTCTTCAACCGATGTTACCACCGGATACTCTTGTGCTTCTTGTGCCATAGCTAATGAGGCAACAAACACAGTAGCGAGTGTTAGTAAAAATTTTCTCATAAGTTTTATTTATTAGTTAATAAAATGTGAATTTTGGGTACAAATCTAACGATAAAAAACGATTGCACAAAATTTTTGAAAAAAAACTTATCATATTTTTTTACTTCTTTGTGGAATTTTATTATGCAATATGGTGGTAATATGTATTAAAAAATGTTGTATTGTATGTTTGGTCGTGATAATGTCCTATAAAATCGATACTTTTACGATAACAGCGAATGAACTTTTACTCGTATTGGAGAGTATTCAAGGGTACTTATATGAAAGGTTGCTATTGATGTCGAAATATTTGGTGGATATTGACAAATGACGCTGAAAAAATTTGGTGGATATTGACAAATTGGGCGTAAAATATTGTGTGGAGGGAGGTTATCTAACAACCAAAGTTGGTCAGTCTCTTTTGGTCAAAAAAAATAAAGGAACTTCCCCTTTTCCTACTATTGGGGGGCAAGATCTTTGCTGTATTTACATTAAATTCGGCTCGGATAAAAATTTCAACCTCGGTTTGAATTGTTTATCTCTCGCTTTTCACTATATTTGCATAATACAGGATTCGGCTCGGATAAAAATTTTAAACTCGGTTTGAATTGTTTATCTCTCGCCTTTCACTGTATTTGCCCATGAAGTTGTCGGCGAGGTAGCGTCGATGAGTGTGTAATCATTAATAAATTAAAGTGTGTATGAATGTATTATTGATAGTAGCAGCTGTAATATTGTATCTGACAGGCGTGGCGGGTTGTATCTTGCCTATGCTGGCGGGTCAGCCGTTGTGTTATGCTGCCATGTGGCTGGCTCATTGGAGCGGTTATGTGCAGTTGAGTACCACGACACTTGTGGTGTGGGGTGTGGTGACCTTGGTGTTGACGGTTCTTGAAATATTTCTAACTCCGTGGATGACTCGGCGTTTTGGCGGAGGCAAAGGCGGAGAATGGGGTGCTGTGATAGGACTGTTTGTGGGTATGTTCTTGCCGTGGCCTTGGGGCCCGATGATAGGTCCTTTTGCAGGAGCGATGATAGGTGAAATAGTGGTGTCGCGACAGTCGACCGACCGGGCTTTGAAGGCTGCTTGGGGTTCGTTCTTGTCGTTCTTCTTCGGCATAGGTATCAAGTTGTTGGCTTGTGGCGGTATGTTGGCATCGGTGTTGCTGGCATTGTAGATGCATTCTTGTGGCAGCCGTGCCTATCGCGGTAAATATTGATTGTCAATCTATAACAATTGTTAAATAGGTGGACGGGCGTCGAGTGTTAAAGCAAAAGATATTATCTTTGTGTAGTTTATTGCCTTAATGTGGCAATATGTTGGTCAATAGGATGATTATGATACGTATAGCAAAATATTTAGGTATAGCATGGTTGATTGTTGTGTCGGCATTGTCGGTGATGGCATCCTCTCCTGTTATACCACAAGCACCCGATTATAAGCATATTGAGCGTGAAGTGAATAGCGAACATTCGCGTTATTATTATCCCATGTTGGTGCAGAAGTATAACAGCCAAGACACGACGATGACTGCCGAGGAGTTTCATTACTACTATTATGGTTATACCTTTCAAGAGGATTATAATCCCTATCGCAAGTCGGAGTTTGCACATCAGATAGATCACCTTTACAAGCAGGGTCGCAAGTTGAGTGTGGCCGAGTATGAAAACTTGGAACGCTTTGCACGTCAGACACTGAATGATAATCCTTTCGACTTGCGACAAATCAATATCATGATATATGCCTTGAAGGGTCTTAATCGCTATCGCGAGGCCGAGGTGTGGCAGTATCGTCTGGATGGACTTACCTCGGTGATTCTTGCCAGTGGCAACGGCATGTCGCCCGAGACGGCATGGCATGTGATACATCCTTCGCACGAGTATATCATTCTCAATTGTAAGGGTATGAAGGGTGTAGACTTTGTCTTTGTGGAGCCGCACTACGACTACATAGAGATAGAACGTAATACCCTCAAAATAGAGGGCTGCTACTTCAATGTGGAGCGTATAACCGATGTGTACAATATGAAATATTGCTACATGGAGGAGATTTTCGAGGATGAAGAATAGTATTAAGAAAAGTTATAAACTGTAAAAGATATAAGATGATGAAGATTGAAAATGGAAAATGGGTGGAGCTGCAATATAAATTGTATGCCTTTACCGAAGGCGAAGCCGAAGAGTTGATGTTTGAAACCGAGGGTAATCCCGAGGCTTTTGTATATGGTGTAGACGAAGCTGTCGTTCCGGCCTTTATGGAAGAGATAGCCGGACTGCAAGTGGGTGACAAATTTGATTTTACCCTTGGCGTGGAAAAAGCATTCGGTCCTCGTGTGCAAGAGCATGTGATGAAACTCGACCGAGCTATCTTTGCCGACGAAGAGGGTGTGATAGACAAACGTGTCTATCCCGGAGCTAATATCCCCATGCGTACTACCGATGGTGGTATGGTGTATGGTATCGTGTTGATGATAGAGGATGATGGCGTGACAGTTGATTTCAATCATCCGCTTGCCGGCGAGTGCTTGCACTATGTAGGTGAAGTGATGCTTGTGCGTGATGCCACCGAGGAGGAATTGCATCCTAAACATGGTTGCTGCGGATGTGGCGATCATGGTTGCGGTGACCACGGTTGTGGTGATGGCTGCTGCGAAGGTTGCGGCGGCGGTTGCGATTGATAGTCACAACATGAGTAGCGAGGCTCGTAAGGGTGCAGTGCTTAATTACTTAAACCTGTTGCTTATTGTAGTGACGGGTGTGGTATTGACCCCTTTTGTTATACGATACCTCGGTGCATCGCAGTATGGCTTGTACTCACTCATGGGTAGTGTGATACCTTACATTACGCTACTTGATCTCGGGCTGGGTAAAACCATTACTCGTTATATATCGCATTATCGAGCTCGTCACGATGAGGTGGGCGAGGCTCGTTTCCTTACCACAGCGGTACATATCTATGCTGCTGTGGTTGTTTTTTTGTTGCTGCTGGGTGCGGTGGTCTATTGTCATGCTGATGCCATCTGGGGCGGACGATTTACTGCCGAAGAATTGGATGAGGTGCGTCGCATGTTGGTAATCGTTGTCCTGACACAAGTTGTTATCGTACCCGGAAGTGCCTTTACATCTATATGCTATGGTTGCGGATTCTTTGCATTTCCGCGAGGCGTACAGCCGGTCAAATATGTCGTACGCACATTGTGTGTAGTTGTTCTGCTTCTGTGTGGATACAAGGCAGTGGCACTTATTGCCCTCGAAGCCTTGCTGAATGTGCTGATAGTTGTTGTTACCTATTGCTATGTGCGGCGACGCATAGGGCGTCGGAGTATCTTCTCGCGAGAACATGGCAGTTATCGCGAAGTGATGTCGTATGCTGCGTGGATAGCTCTCTACGCTGCTACATGTGCCATGCAGTGGGGTATTGCACCCCTTATAGCCGGTGTGACAACCGATGCTGCTACGGTGGGTGTAGTGGGAGTGGGTGTGTTGCTGGGTAATATGTATGGTTACTTTGCCGAGACAATCAACCGCATGACTATGCCGCGAGCCTCGAACTTTGTCAAGGGAAATCCCACCGGGCAGGAAGTGACCGACGAGATGATACGAGTGGGGCATGTGGTGGCTCTTATACTGACTGTGGTGTTGGGGGCGTTTATCATATTCGGTCGAGCATTTGTAGTGTTATGGGCGGGAGAACTGTATGAAGAGGCGTATTGCGTAGCTCTAATAATAATGTGTGCAGGAGTTGTGCAGCTGTCGCAGGACTATGGCAATGTACTGCTCGAAGCACAAGGTAGAGTGCGAGTAATGTCGGTTATTAATTTTATTTGTATCTTTGTCGCAGCCTTTTTATCGTACTTTGCATCCCGATACCGGGGGATAGTGAGTATGGTGGGGGTACTTGCCGTCGGTACGTTGATGGCGACTGTGGTAAGTAATGTGTATTATAAACATCGGTTGCAACTCGATACTGCACGATACTTTAAGACAGTGTTTGCCCCATTGGCAGTAGTGTTGGCTGTGTGTGTGGTTGTGTCGGTTGTATTAGAACGTTACGCTGTTATGCCTCGGTCATGGCTATGGATGGCCGTAGGAATAACACTCTATGTGGTAATCATTGTGCCGGTGATATATGGTCTGTTGCTAACGGACGAGGAACGAAAACGGCTGAAAGAGTATGTGCAAAGTAAGAGACGATAGAGAAAATAATCAGCTTCCACGAGTGTCGGTGGTGATGGGTCTGTATAATTGTGAGAGAACCTTGGGAAGGGCTGTCGAATCGATTATATCGCAGAGTTATGCACAGTGGGAATTGATTATGTGTGACGATGCCTCGACCGATGATAGCTTTCGTGTAGCATGCCGTTATGCCGAGCAGGATGCTCGTATCAAGGTAATACGCAATGAGCGTAATGAGGGGTGTAATATTGTACTCAATCGATGCATAGCAATGGCTCGCGGTGAGTATGTGGCAGTAATGGATAGTGATGATATTTCGCTGCCGCAGCGTCTCGAAAAGGAGGTGGCAATATTAGAAAATAATCCCCGGTATGCCATCGTAGGAAGTGCTATTACACACTTCGACGAGGAGGGTGACTTTCTGACTCTGCGACGCAACGAATATCCACAGCCGAGCGATTTTGTTCATGGTATCCCCCATGCACACCCCTCATGTATGATTCGTCGCAAGGCTATCATGGAGATAGGTTGTTATTATACTGAGAAGGGTATGCATAGGATAGAGGACTACTACATGCAGGCATGCCTGTATGCTCGTGGATACCGAGGTTACAACTTGCAAGAGTCACTTGTGCGATACTGTGATGATAGTAGGGCATGTGAGCGAAGGACATGGCGGGTACGACTCAATGAGGTACATACCTATGGCCGAGCCTTCCAAATGTTGAAGTTGCCGTTTTACTCTTATTTCATGTTGTTGCGACCCATCGTAGTGGGTATTTTGCCGCGTCCTATATATAGATACCTGCATCGTCGTTCTTGGCAATAACAAGTGCCGATGTTGCATCAAGTTCTGTAATAAATACTCTTGTGAGAGTTACGGTGTATTCCGCCGATCAAGAATCGTACGGTGTCGAAAGCAATTTATAGAAGTTTCCCTAAATATAATTACTCGGACGTTTGCATCTGCGATGAGACATATACACGTCGTGTCGGAGAGCGGAGAGCGATGCTGTGAACGCCTTGGCATGGCGTTGAGCAACCTCGGGAACACGAAATTCATACCATATAGCCAGCGAGTATGTTACCAAGGCACGTTCCATCTCGTGACGGATGAGTTGGTCGACAGTGCTGCTTCGTGCGATAGGAAGCATGAGTTCGAGTGTGTACATTCCGTTGTTGATGCCTGTTGCCTGAGTTGTGTAGGCCGAGAGGGCAGTTGCAATGAAATTGAAAGCCTGCGAAAGTGTGACATTAAGCAGTTCGATGTCGTCTTCGGTGATAATGAAAGGCGTTACATCGCTTTTCTCGGTCATGGCAGCGTAGAGTGATGAGGCGATATACGAGCTTTCGCCATGAATGATTGTGAAAAGAGCATCTTCGCTCAGAGCGAATACTACTTCTTGTAGGTTACTGTTGTTTGTTTCCATTGTTGTTTGATTTTATAGTTTCAGAGAGGTTGATATCCGATAGATTTTTCTCAGTGTTAAGTTTCGGACTTTTTTTACGAAGAAGTCGACACAGTGTGTTATAGGCACTCTTCTCAGTGATGTAGAAACGCGGAGCCGGTATTTCAGACAGTACGCACATCAATGCACCATTGAAATCGTCGGCGTAGCGTTTGTGTCGGCGTTGGTAGTCGATGGTGAGTCGTGCAATATCGGCATACATCAGTTGTTTGAGCCGATTGTTGCAGTCGGTCTTAGCTCCGCGAAGCAATGCACTGACATTGCGTCGAGCCATCTCGTATGTAATGTAAAACTTAGGAGCTCCATTGGTGATAGTCTTGGAGATAATTTCTTGTCGGGTCATGAATATCGCTTGTCGACCGCATGTTTTCAGTACCCGATTGTATGCCGCTACAAGGTCGCGTTCGAATTCTTTGCGAAAATACATCTTCATACTCATTATATATTAGGGTTAAACTTAAAGTCCTATTTGAATCGTGGTGCAAATATAGTATCAAAAAGGTAAAAATACCAAATGTTTGCATGGTAAAAATACCATAAAATATTTTAAAAAATTATCTATGTAAAATAGAAAAGATTAACATTCTTAATTCACAAATAATTTGTATATTTGTAGAATATAGGAGGCGGCTCGGATAAACAATTCAAACTTGTTTTTCTCTCGCCTGTCACTATATTGGATGTAGAAATGAAGATGAGAGTATGAACTGGACCACCCCTGTAATAATTAAAGAAGAAAAAGGTTATCTGCGGCATGGTAGCCCTATGCTGCTGATGGGTTCGTGCTTTGCCGAGAATGTGGGTATGTACCTGAATGATGCTCACATGGATGTAGTTGTAAATCCATTTGGTACGCTATATAATCCCGAGTCGTTGGCAATGGCATTGCACCGGCTTATGACAGGTAAGCCCTATGTGGTAGAGGAATTGAATGAGAATGGTGAAATATGGTATTCTTACCATCATCATGGTCGCTATTCGCACGCCACAGCAGCCGATACTCTTGCACACATCAATGCATCGTACATGCAAGCTGTTAGACAGCTGCCTCGGTGTGAGCGACTGATAATAACCTTCGGTACGGCTTATGTGTACAGACTCAAATCAGATGGAAGTGTAGTGGCCAACTGTCACAAGCAACCGGCCTCGCTCTTTACACGTTCACGACTGAATGTCGATGAGATAATAGCCCTATGGCGAGAGTTACTCGATAAGTTGTTTGACTATTCGCCCCGATGTCAAGTGTTATTTACTGTTAGTCCCATCAGGCATATGAGTGATGGAGCAAGAGACAACCAGTTGAGTAAGTCGACGTTGTTATTAGCGGTAGACGCTCTGTGCAAGTTATATCCCGATAGATGCCACTACTTTCCCGCTTACGAAATCATGATGGATGAGTTGCGTGATTATCGTTTCTATGCCGAGGATATGACACACCCCTCGGCACAAGCTGTGAGTTATATATGCAGGCGAATGGTTGATACATATTTTACCGACGAGACCAAGCAGATAGCCGAGAAGTGTATCAAGGTGAAACGTGGGTTGCAACATCGTCCGCTCAATGGCTCTCGGAGCCAATCGTATAAGCAATTTGCTGCCGGCTTGTTGCGGCAGGTGGAACAGATTGAGCAGATGCATAGTTGCATCACATTGGAGAATGAAAAAATAGAACTGAAAAAAATAATAGACAATACAGATGAATTATAGTACATCGCAAATAGCATCCATAATCAAGGCCGAGTGTCAACTGAAAGTTGATTATCCCCTGTCGGTATTGCTTACCGATAGTCGTGCATTGACCTTCCCCGAGGAGAGTCTTTTCTTTGCACTTGTTACCGAACGCAATGACGGGCACCGTTATATCAAAGAACTCTATGACAAAGGTGTACGCAATTTCGTTATTAAATATCTTCCTGTCGAGTCGGAAGCCATGCCCGAGGCCAACTTTCTGCGAGTTTCCAATACGTTACATGCCATGCAGATGCTGGCAGCCTATCATCGCCGACAATTTAAAATCCCCGTAGTAGGTATCACCGGTAGTAATGGAAAAACGTCGGTCAAGGAGTGGTTGCATCAGTTATTGCAGGATGATTATAATATCGTACGTTCGCCAAGAAGTTACAACTCACAGACCGGTGTGCCACTATCGGTGTGGCAACTGAATGAAAAGACCGAGTTGGCACTCTTTGAGGCAGGTATATCGCGTGTCGATGAGATGCAACGCCTCGAAGAGATTATACATCCCACCATCGGTGTCATTACCAATATTGGAGAGGCTCATCAAGAGGGTTTTGCTACCATACAACAGAAGTGTATCGAGAAACTCACGCTCTTGCAAGGTTGCGATTGTATTATATACGATGGCGACAATGAGATAATCAGTGACTGCGTCGAGAAGTTGTGCCTGGGAGCCTACGAAATAGCTTGGTCGCGTAAGGATAGAGACAAGCCTCTCTATATTTCATCCATCGAGAAGGGAGACCGTAGCACTACCATCAAGTACACTTACTTGCAGTATTTGTTGGAGGTTACAATACCCTATACCGATGAAGCCTCGATACAGAATGCCATACATTGTTTGGCCATTATGTTGTATCTCAATCGCACTCCCGATGTCATAGCCGAGCGAATGGCTCGACTCGAACCATTGGCCATGCGAATGGAGGTCAAGGATGGCAATAATGGTTGTCTCATTATCAACGATAGTTATAACAGCGATATGGATTCGCTGACGATAGCCCTTGACTTTCAGTCGCGTCGGGCTGTTACCGACAAGATGAAGCGTACGCTCATCCTCTCGGATATTTTCCAGACAGGATTGCCCCCTGCGGCTCTGTATCGTAAGGTGTCGGACTTGCTCAAACGTAAGGGAATAGAACGTCTTATAGGAATAGGTCCTATTATATCGGATAATGCCTATCTCTTTGATATAGAAAAGTGTTTCTTCCAGAGTACTCGGGAGTTTATTGAGCAACTTACACCGGCCATGTTCCAAGATGAGATGATTCTTATTAAAGGAGCAAGAGATTTTCACTTTGAACTCATATCGGAGGCTCTCGAATTGAAGCAGCATGAGACTATTCTCGAAGTCAACTTAGATGCCTTGGTCGATAACCTCAATTATTATAGAGGTTTTCTATCGCCCGATACCAAGGTGGTGTGTATGGTCAAGGCCTTTGGCTATGGTGCGGGTTCGTATGAGATAGCTAAGACTCTGCAAGAGCGAGGGGTCGACTATCTTGCGGTTGCCGTTGCCGATGAGGGTGCCGAGTTGCGTAAGGCCGGTATAACCATGCCCATCATTGTCATGAACCCCGAGATAAGCAGTTTCCGTACACTGTTCAGCTATCGTCTCGAACCGGAGATATATAGTTTCGGATTGCTTAATGCTCTGCTTGCCGAGGGCGAACGTCTGGGGGTATCGGGTTATCCCATACACATCAAAATAGACACCGGCATGCATCGATTGGGTTTCACCGAGGAACAGGTGGAGGAGCTTTCGGACGTATTGCAATCGCAAATTGTATTGATGGCACGTTCGGTATTCTCGCACTTTGCGGGTAGTGACGAGGCATGTCATGATGAGTATAGCCATCGACAACTGGACATCTTCAATCGCTGTGCCGATAAGCTGCAAGCCTCGTCGAAACATAAAGTGTTGCGACACATGCTGAATACTGCCGGTATAGCACGCTTTACTGAGTATCAGATGGATATGGTGCGTCTGGGATTGGGTATGTATGGAGTATCTCCCATTAGCGACAAGACCGGAGTACGCACAGTAAGTACCTTGAAGACAACTATCTTGCAGATACACCAATATGCCGCAGGTGAGAGTATTGGTTACGGACGTCGCAGTGTCTTGACACGACCTTCTCGCATTGCAGTGATTCCTATTGGATATGCCGATGGACTTGATCGCCGACTCAGTAATGGCGTCGGAGAGGTGAGCATCAATGGTCATCGAGCATCCATCATTGGTAATATATGCATGGATATATGTATGATAGATGTTACCGATGTGCCATGTGCCGAGGGGGATAGAGTGGAAATATTCGGTGAAAATATTCTTGTCGAGGAGATAGCACAACGACTCGACACAATACCCTATGAGATACTAACGTCAATATCAAGCCGCGTCAAGCGAGTCTATTATCGCGAATAAAATGTGACTTGACATGATAAAAGAGTGCATCGGATGATTAAACAGCACCCCAAAAGTTTTCTATTGAACTTTTGGGGTGCTGTTGTAATGGGGCGGAAGTTGATGTCAGGAGGGGTAAATCATCTTCCTATTATTCGCCTTTGTGGCTGAAATAGTAGTCGAGTACATCATGAGCCGCAGTGAAAGAACTCTGCATGTTGGTGAGTATGCGATGTTCTTTCTCGTCGAGCAGTTCACGAATGTTGGGATCGTTGTAGAAGTGATTACGCAACTTTTCGTCAATGGTTTCGTACATCCAGTACTTGGCTTGCTCTTGACGTTTATGCTCGAAATATCCGTTTTTGTGTACAAAGTCGAGATATTCATATATCATATCCCACACTTCGGCAATTCCTATTTCGTAATAACCCGAGTAGGTGAGTACCTTGGGCGACCATCCCGATGGGGGTAAGGGGAAGAGGTGAAGGGCATTGCGGAATTGTGCTTGTGCCAGTTTGGCACGTTCTATGTTGTTGCCGTCGGCTTTGTTGATGACTATACCGTCGGCCATCTCCATGATGCCGCGTTTGATGCCTTGTAGTTCATCGCCTGTGCCTGCCAATTGTATAAGCAGGAAGAAGTCAACCATCGAGTGAACCGCTGTTTCACTCTGACCCACGCCGACGGTCTCGACAAATATGTTGTTAAATCCGGCAGCTTCGCATAGCACAATGGTCTCGCGGGTTTTACGAGCTACGCCACCCAAAGAGCCGGCCGAGGGGCTGGGACGGATGAAGGCATCGGGATGAACTGAAAGTTTCTCCATGCGGGTCTTATCACCGAGGATACTGCCTTTCGACCGTTCGCTGCTGGGGTCGATAGCGAGAACTGCCAGTTTATTGCCGGGTTTTTTCAGTACATGGAGTCCGAAGGCATCGATAGATGTACTCTTGCCGGCACCGGGTACGCCGGTGATACCTATACGCACCGACTTGCATGTGTGGGGCAAGCATTTCTCTATCACCTCCTGTGCAAGGGTGCGATGTTCGTATAAGTTGCTTTCGACCAGTGTCACAGCCTGACTCAACAGCGACATGTCGCCTTTGAGAATACCTTCGACATATTCGCCCGCGGTATATAACTTGCGTCGGGCACGTTTCTTTAAGTATGGATTTATCGAGGGTGGTTGTTCTATTCCTTTGTTTACAGTAAGACCGGTGTAGAGGTCATCATTCTCGGGGTGTTCCATATGGGTGTATTGTTGTTTAATTATTATTGTTGTTGTGAATAATCTATCTGAGTTCGGCAGTGATGCGTATGGGCTGCGAAGCATTGGTAGGGTCGTTGCTCACAATATATATATCGTTCATGATGGTGTTGGAGCGAGCCCTCATGGGGTCTAATTCGATGGTGAGCAGGGTTGATTGTCCCGGTTTTAACATATCTTTCTTGATACGAGCTGTTATGATGCCGTTGTCGCAGCGTATTTTATGTATTTTCAGAGGCGAGTATCCGGCATTGATTACATAAATGTCGCGATGAACTTTTTGCGTGCCGGTCACTACCTTAAAGTCGACTTGTGGCTTGCCAACGACCAAGATAGGTGCTTGCTCTCTTTGAGTTTCGGTGTAGCTGTCAAAGTCTTCTTGTAGCACACCCGATACCGAGATGGTATTGTAAGTGGCATCGCTCTTGATAGTAGAAGCCGTAGTTGTCCCTACGATGTTAAATTCGTCGCGACGGTAGCCCCAGTCGTCGATGACATCGGGGTTGTATGTTACCGACATGACACCTCGTGTGCCACGATGGAGCGTATCGGGGGTAAAGTCGACTTGCATATGAGCCGGCACGTTGATGGCTTGCGGTGCGATGGGTTCATTACCAACATTTACCACTTCAATAGAGCCTTGCGAGGTGCGACCTTTGGGTATCTTGGACAAAGGCAGGTGTAGAGCCGATAGTGCCATGTCGCCAATGCGGTAGGCATATTGTGTGGCTTGTGATTCGTTGTCGTTGCGAGTCACTTCGCCGGTGATGCGTAGGATAGTGCGGTCGGGGTCGGTATTGGCATAGACGTAGATGCTCTTGCTGAACTTGCCCGGTCGGCCTTGTGGATTGAATGTAATCTTGATATTGCCGGTTGCACCCGGGAGTATAGGCTCTTGTGTGTACTCGGGGGCAGTGCAGCCGCACGAAGTGCGTACATTGGCTATAACCAGCGGTTCGTTACCGGTGTTCTTAAACTCAAAGTTGCAACTGACTTTACCCAACTCTTCCTCGATAGTACCGAAGTCGTAGCGGCGTTCGTCAAATTCTATCACAGCTTGAGCCATCGACATGCAGGTTATAATGGCACATAGCAGTGTGAGGATGTATCGCAGGTTTTTCATATTTTTCAAATTATTGTTTTATTGTTGGGGTATTACATATCCTTTAATGCGAAGTTTGGTTCTTCGCTTCGATGCATTGGACTTGACAATAATCTCTTTGGCAAATTCGCCCGGGTTGCCTTTGGGGTCGAACGTAATGACTATTGTACCTTGATTGCCGGCTGCGATAGGTGCCTGAGGATATTGAGCCGTGGTACAGCCGCAGTTGGTGCTTACATCCATGATAATCAGTGGCGAATCACCCGTATTGGTAAATGTAAAGTTGTGTGTCACGCAACCCCCTTCCTCGGCAACAGCCTCGAAGTTGTGCAACGAGTTGTCGAAGGTTATCTTGGCACTCTCTCCACGCATACATTGAGGAATGAATAGCAACAAGAGTGTTATTATATAAATTATTCGCTTCATAACGGAATAGTTTTACGCAAATGTACAACTTATTTTTTTTATAACGCGATTTCTCGGACGTTATATTTCACACTTTATGATGTTTAACGTATAGAAACAAGCCTATGCATATATTTTTTTGTTTAGATTATGATAAATCATATAAGTTTATTCGCGGAAAAAATATATTTTTGCACAGGTTTTCAAAAATTATGATTTTATGACCTCGCAAGACATACATATTGTTGCTGATGGAAAGATACCTTTTCTGCAAGGTATATTGGAGCCTTATGCTCGTGTGAGTTATTATGACCCTTCGGAGATAACCAATGCCGTTGTACGCGATGCTGATATATTGATAGTGCGTACTCGTACGCGAGTCGATAAACGATTGCTCGCCGGTTCGCGGTGTCGGTTTGTGGGGACGGCGACCATCGGTTATGACCACATCGATACTCGTTATTGCGAGGAAAATGGTATTCGCTGGGCTAATGCCCCCGGTTGTAATGCTCTCTCGGTGGGACAATATGTGTTGGCTTCCATCTTGTTGTGGTCTCGTGCCAAGAATTACAATGTCTCCGACATGACTATCGGTATCATCGGTGTTGGTCACGTCGGTTCGGTAGTGGAACGGTATTGTCGAGCCTTGGGAATGAAAATATTGCTCAATGACCCTCCGCGTGCTGCGGTCGAGGGTAATGATAAATTCGTATCGCTCGAAGAGATTGCAGCCAAGAGTGACATCGTAACGTTCCACACGCCGCTTACTATGCAAGGCGAGTATGCTACATGTCATTTGGGTTCGGCTCACTTTTTCGACTCGTTGCGTCGCAGCCCATTGGTTATCAATACATCTCGCGGTGCTGTTGTTGATAATTATGCTCTGCTGAGAGCCTTAAATACCGAGCGTGTGGGCGATGCTGTCATGGATGTGTGGGAGGGTGAGCCTCGACTGAACACAGCTCTGATGCTTGCCTCTTTTATTGCCACACCTCACATTGCCGGATACTCATCGGATGGCAAGTCCAATGCTACTCGCATGATAGTAGAGGCTGTGGGTCGTGAACTGAGTGTCGAAGTCGATACATCCGAGCTTGTTCCGCCTACCCCTCCTGTGAGTACTTTGTCACTGGCTCGCAATAGCGACCCCATTGCAACGGCTGTCTTGTCGAGTTACAATCCGCTTTTCGAGACTCGCAACCTCAAACGTCAGCCTCACGACTTTGAAAAGTTACGCAACTCATACGGTATCCGTCGCGAGTTCCATGCCTATACGGTGACGGGAGTCAAGGACAATACCGTAACAGTATTGCGAGAGTTGGGTTTTAAATTGTAGCTGATAGCTTGTATATATCATATAATAACAATACTTATCTTGTCTCATCCATTTAATTGATGTGATGAGACTTTTCTAATATACACATTATATATAACTTCTTTATGAAACGAATATTTTCAACAATGATGTTGCTTGCTGTGGGAGTAATGGTCATGAGTGCAGTTACTTTTAATGTGACAGTTCCCGGTGGAACAAGGTCTTGCTATATTGCCGGTGATTTCAACGGATGGGATGCCGGTAATGCTGTGGCTATGACTCCTTCGGGGAGCAATACCTTTACGTTAACGCTCGACGATGTGACCGAGGCTGATGCCGCTGTGGGGTACAAGTATCTATGTGGTCAAGATTGGGCTTATGTCGAGAAGGGGGCTTCGGGTGAGGAGATTGCCAATCGCACAGCTGTTACGGCTATGGATGTGGTAGCAAGTTGGGCTGCGATGTACAACCCCGATATTATCGAGACTAAGTTGACGGTAAATGGCTATCCTCGCATTGTTAAGATATTATTACCCTCCGATTATGCTACCACTACGACAGCTTACCCTGTTGTATATCTCACCGGTGTACAATCGCGGTATGACAATGCCGGTTCGGATAGCGATCGTGGCGACGACCACATGGGACATGCGTCGTGGAACATTCCCGGTATGGTGAACGAGGTAACCGGTGGTGTGCCTTGTATCTTTGTGTCAATGTATGGATTTGTGGCTGAAAATATTCCTTATGCCTACCCCGACTTCGTAGGTAGTGGTAAAGCCGACGACTTTATTGATGGTATAGAAAATACCCTCATGCCCTACGTCAATCGTACTTATCGCACACTTACCGGAGCCGATAATACATCGATTGTAGGTGCCGACATGGGCGGCTTGTTCAGTGTGTATGCAGCATTGAAACGCCCCGACCTATTTGGGCAATGTGCCTCTCTATCGCCTATGCTATGGGTTAATAAAGAGGATATTATGAGTTATGCTTCGACTGCGGCAACGGCTTCTTCACAACGATTTTATTTCTCGGTGGGCGAACTCGAAACCGACGTTATCAAGAATGATGTAAATGAATTGCAGGCAGCGATTGCCAAGCGTGCCAATACCGATGTGCGTTTCACGACTTTTGTCGGTGCTACTCACAATGATGTGGCTTGGGGTGAGGCTTTTAAGAGTATCTATCCCTATCTCTTGTCATCCGATGCTTCCTCCGAAGGTGACTATGTGACTTCGTCTCGTAGCAAGGCGAACGGTCATTTGGCTGCAACCGACTACTCGATAGTATCGGCTATCGATAGTCAGAATCTCGTGTACGACAGTAAAGTTTCATTCACCTATGTCGATAACTTTATAGTGAATGGAAGTGATGTGGAAGCCCAAGTAGCCATCGTGGAAATTCCCGTCGAAGTGAAGAGTAAATATTATTGGAACGTAAGTCGTAGTGCCGATGGAACAGGTGAATTGCTCAAATCGACCAACGGCAATATAGGTTTTTCGTCAAAGAAAACTGCCATGACATGGCATCGCGTAGTAGTCTTTGCCGATGAGAGTGTAGCCGATGTAGCAGCAGGTTCGCACGCTTTCCGCGTAGTGACTGCTACCGGCGATGTAACAATGACAGCCGGTGACAACTATACGACCACAGCCACAGTCTCATTTGGCGACGATAAGACTTTCGAGATATACTTCGGCAGTGTCAATAGTGGCTCGAAACAGAGTGCGTTGACCGAAGTATTAAGTGTCCCTGCTACATGTAGTAAAGCCGATATTTACTATGACTTCCGTACCAACCGAGTGACCATTACCCCCGTTGATGATGGTGGAAGTGATGATAACGAGCCAATAGATATTGCTACAACCGACTACTCGATAGTGTCGGCTATCGATAGTCAGGACTTAAAATATGATGCTCAGTCACAATTTACTTACATTACCGATTTCGTTTCTTCGGGTCGACAAGTGCCTGCCCAAGTAGTCATCGTGGAAATTCCCGTCGACGTGAAGAGTAAATATTACTGGAACGTAAGTCGCAGTGCCGATGGAACAGGTGAATTGCTTAAATCGACCAACGGTGACATAGGTTTTTCGTCGAAGAAGAGTACTACTTCCTGGCATCGTGTGGCGGTGCTGTCGGACGAGACGGTAAAAGATGTGGCTGCCAACTCAGCAGCTTTCCGCGTGGCTACGGCAGCCGAAAGCGTTACAATGGGTGTTGTCGGTAAGTATATCGTGCAAGCATCGGTTGTCTTTGCCGGTGCCGATAAGAGCTTTACCATCCACTATGGCAGTGTCAATAGTGGCTCGGATATGGGTGCTATTACCGACATGTACAGTGTGTCGGCCTCTTGTACAGCCGCCGATATATCATACAACTTCTTGACCAACCAAGTCACTGTTACCGAAACCGGCTGGGGAGAGGTAATAGCTGATGTTACTGTCGATAAGTTTCGGGTTGTGCCTGCTGTCTGTCATGTAGGTACAACAGCTACCGTATCGCTTGCCCTGACCGATGCTCATGAGATAGAGCCTTCGGTGAGTATAAGCTACAACTATGGAGCCGAGCAGTCTCGTTCGCTCACTGCAACTGACTCGGGCAATTGGACGGTCGAATTACCCAACTTGCAGGCAGGTATCTACCATATATCGTTGCATTTGCATCGAGGCGAGACGACCTTGTCGGATGTTTATACCATTGCTGTAAAGGTACTGAATGGTAAGGAACTCAACTTGTCGGTTATCAGCCCTTACGACGATATTGACTGGTCGACCATCCATCAATATAAAGCCAACTTTCACACTCACACTACACAATCGTTCGACTCACAGTTGAGAGTGGACGAAGCTGTCGATCATTATTATCGTGCAGGATACAAAATCCTTGCCCTCACCGAGCATGATGCCAATCCCTATCCTTGGGAGATGTTCAATCTCTTCAACCCCGAGGCTGAGGCTCGCTATCCGCAGCAACTTGATATGTTGGCTATTCCCGGCAATGAATTGAGCAAAAGTTACAATAACTCATGGAATGAAGTGGGTGGCAGTGAGTTCAATCACCACAACGACTTCTTTACAGGTCGTCAAGGTATGGAGTTCGCTACCCTACGCGAGTCGTATGCCTATACATCGCAATTGGGTGGTATGCAGCTGATTAATCATCCGGGGCAATATTGGAACTTGTCGACCAAGTATGCCCCCGGCGAGAAGAATTCGCCCGAGTGGCATGCCGAGAACTTCATGACCTATCCCTCCTTGATAGGACTCGAAGTCTATAACCAAGGCAATCGCCGACCCAACGATCGCATCCTCTGGGACCAAATTCTTGAAATAACTGCTCCTCAATCGGTGTGGGGATATTCGTGTGATGACTCACATAATGTCGATCAACTCTTTCGCAATTACAACTGGATGTTAATGCCCGAGTTGACCATCGATGCGTTGAAATCGGCTATGCGTCATGGTACACACTATTTCTCTTACGAGTACACCGGTTCGGGCGAAGCCAAGGCACCTCGCATCACCAACATTTCAGTCGATAGTAGTTTTATCAGTATCGAGACCGATGCCACCGAAGTGTTCTGGATAAGTTCTACCGACATGAGCGATGCCAATAACCCCTCGACATGCAAGAGTACTATTGTAGCCGTCGGTAAGCAATTTGATTACACCGGTTTCCAAGGCAAGTATGTGCGAGCTTTGTTGAAGAATGAATTTGGTGAGACGTGTACACAACCATTCTCTTTCGATGAAGTGTTTGGTAATGTTATTGACGAGATTGATGATACACGCAACAGCCTGTCCATCTATCCCAATCCGGCTACCGAAGTAATTACCATCGATGCAGTAAGCGAAATAAGTTCGATTGTAATATACAACGTCATGGGACAAGTGATTAAGAACGTAATACATGCCAGCGACCATGTCGTTACACTCTCTGTTGCTGACCTCCCCCAAGGACATTACATCGTGTCGGTAACAACTTCGTGTGGCATCAGCAATGAAAAGTTAGTGATAAAGTAAATAAATCTTCTCCCCATTCTCCCTGATGGAAATGCGATGAGGTAGCCATATTTCATTCCTTGCGTTATCGCATAAAGTAAAAGGAAATTTTTCCACAAGATAAAAAGGGGCGTTGAATATATAGAATTGGTAGTCTGAGATTATTAGAAGCAATATTTAAGGCAATATTTAGGATAATATTGCGAAGTACCCTTAATTCATTGAGAAAAAGTTAAGAAGTGCTTTGTAATCACGAAAAAAATGTGTACCTTTGCCGCGATTTTTTACAGACCATATAATGTCTAATTTATTAATCACAAACCCAAACAAATTTTAATTAACATGAGTGAAGAACTTAAAAGCCCGGTAGAAAACTTTGACTGGGAAGCCTATGAAAGAGGCGAATCATTTGGTGAAAAGAGCCGCGAAGAATTAGAGGCTGCTTATAACCAAACCTTGAATGTTGTCAAGGACAGAGAAGTACAAGAAGGTACTATCATCTCGATGAACAAACGCGAAGTCGTTGTAAACATCGGTTACAAATCGGACGGTATCATCCCCATGAGCGAGTTCCGTTACAATCCCGACTTGAAAATCGGTGATAAGGTAGAAGTGTATGTTGATAGCCAAGAAGACCGCAAGGGTCAGCTCATCCTCTCACACAAGAAAGCCCGTGCCGCACACTCTTGGGAGCGTGTTAATGCTGCATTTGATAACAATGAAATTATTACAGGTTACATCAAGTGCCGTACAAAGGGTGGTATGATTGTCGAAGTATTCGGTGGAACAGAAGCATTCCTCCCCGGTTCGCAAATCGACGTTAAGCCCATCCGTGACTACGATATCCTCGTAGGTAAGACTATGGAATTCAAAGTTGTTAAAATCAACCAAGAATATCGCAACGTTGTTGTTTCGCACAAGGCTCTTATTGAAGCCGAGATCGAAGCTCAAAAGAAAGAAATCATCGCAAGCCTCCAAAAGGGTTCGGTATTGGCAGGTACTGTCAAGAACATCACCTCTTATGGTGTATTCATCGACCTCGGTGGTATCGATGGTCTTATCCACATCACCGACCTCTCTTGGGGCCGCGTAAATCACCCCGAAGAAGTGGTTGCTCTCGACCAAAAACTCGAAGTGGTTGTTCTCGACTACGATGAGGAGAAGAAGCGTATCGCTCTCGGTCTCAAACAACTCCAACCCCATCCATGGGATGCTCTTCCCGCCGAACTCGCAGTTGGCGATAAGGTACAAGGTAAGGTTGTGGTTATGGCCGATTACGGTGCATTCATCGAAATCCTCCCCGGTGTTGAGGGTCTCATCCACGTATCGGAAATGTCTTGGTCGCAACACCTCCGCAGTGCTCAAGACTTTATGAAGGTAGGTGACGATGTAGAAGCTGTTGTACTTACTCTCGATCGTGAGGAGCGTAAGATGTCGCTCGGTATCAAGCAACTCAAAGATGATCCTTGGCAAAACATCGAGACCAAGTATGCCGTTGGTTCTCGCCACGCCGCTAAGGTTCGTAACTTTACTAACTTCGGTGTATTCGTTGAAATCGAAGAGGGTGTTGACGGTCTTATCCACATCAGCGACCTCTCTTGGACTAAGAAAATCAAACACCCCTCTGAGTTTACTCAGATAGGTACTACCATCGATGTTCAAGTTCTCGAAATCGACAAGGAAAATCGTCGCCTCAGCCTCGGTCACAAGCAATTGGAAAGCAATCCTTGGGACAAATTTGAAGAAATCTACAAGGTTGACACTATCCACCAAGGTACTATCGAGGAAATGCTCGAGCGTGGTGCTGTCGTATCACTCCCCGAGGGTGTTGAAGGATTTGCTACTCCCAAGCACCTTGTAAAACAAGATGGCTCGCAAGCACAAGTGAAAGAGACTCTCGACTTCAAGGTTATCGAGTTTAACAAAGAGTCGAAGCGTATCATCCTCTCTCACAGCCGCATATTCGAAGATGAGGCTAAGGCCGAAGTGAAGAAAGAGGCTGCTGCAAAGCGTGCTGCCAAGAAGGCTAAACCTGCCGAGGAGACTACTGCTATGCCTACCGTAGAGAAGACTACTCTCGGTGACATTGATGCACTGGCTGCTCTCAAAGAGAAAATGGAAAAAGGTGAATAATAACACCTCGGTTCTATAATTTACGGCGAGGCAATGCGAAGGTGTTGCCTCGCTTTTTTTACCAACTTGATTATTGCCGGTTGGTCTCATTTCACATTGTTATTATATTTAATATCTGCAACTAATATGTCTCGCTTTGAAGTAAATATACTGGGTTGTGGTGCTGCTACTCCCACGTTGCGTCACTTGCCGTCGGCACAGATTGTTAATGTGCGTGATAGGCTCTTCATGGTCGATTGTGGAGAAGGGGCTCAAATTGCAATGCGTCGTTCAAAACTCAACATGACACGCCTCGGACACATCTTTATCTCGCATCTTCATGGCGATCATTGTTTCGGACTCTTAGGTCTACTCTCCACCATGGCACTTAATGGCTGTAATGGTGAAATAGTAGTACATGCTCACCCCGATGCCGAGAAGGTGTTTTCTCCTATGCTTAATTACTTCTGCCGGGAGAATCCCTTTGAAGTACATTTTAATCCTATATCGCCCTCCTCGTCCGAGGTAATATATAGCAGCAAGAGTGTTGTGGTGCGTACTATTCCGCTCAAACATCGTGTGCCTACTTGCGGATTCCTCTTTGAGGAGGTAGCCGGCGAACGACATCTAAGAGGCGACATGTTGCAATTCTATAACATACCCACTTACATGCGGGCCAGCATCAAGCAAGGGCAAGACTTCGTTACCCCCGAGGGAGAAGTCATAGCCAACGAGTTGCTTACCACGCCGCCTACGCCGCCGGCACGTTATGCCTATTGTAGCGACACGATGTATAGTGAGCGTATTATTCCGCTCATCGAGGGAGTCGATGTTTTGTATCACGAAGCGACGTATGGCGATGATGCACAAGGCTTGACACGCACTACTTTTCATAGTACGGCTCGCCAGGCTGCCACGATTGCCGCTCGGGCTAATGTGGGTAAACTCATTATAGGTCACTTTTCACAGCGTTATAAGGACGAAAACATCTTATTAGATCAGGCACGCGAAGTGTTTCCTCACACCATTCTGGCTCATGAGGGTATGAAGGAGGTCCTTAAAGTGTAAACGTGTTGTCAGTATCGATAACCTTATTGCAGTAAACTATTGTATACACTTGTTTGTTATATATAGATTATGCAAGTGTTGCATTGCTGTTTATGCAAAGCGTTGCATTATCTAAGTGCGTGATTATTACCACTATTGGTGTGTGATAGTACGAAATGATATTATTTTTGTAGCGTGAAATAAAAAAATAATAATTGTATAACGAAAAATGAATTGTAAAATGAATGTAGATGTTATCGGTACTTGGGCTGGTCTTGTGTGGGAAGCCCTGAATGCATCGGGTATGCTCACTGTAAAAGGTTTGAAGAAAGCTACAAAACTTAAAGAAAAAGAACTCTATGCAGCTCTTGGATGGCTTGCACGCGAAGGTAAAGTGTGCATCACTGAGACCGAGTCGGATATGGAAATAGTATTGTGCTAACAGCTGTATTTTATTATTGACACAACGCAGGTGTACCCTTCGAGGTACACCTGCGTTGTGTGTAAAAGGTAGTATAATGTATGTGGTTACTTATAGCGGTATTCCTATATACGACGATGGGCTGTGCCGAATGTGGCACAGCCCATCGATATTAGAGTCGACTTGAATTAATACTCAAATTTGTATCGAGTAAGGAAGTCGGCAGTCTTTTGTATCATCTTGTACATAATGATGTCGTCCTTAACGAAGGGAACTTCGGCACGATAAGCGGCCATAAACTCTTCGAGGATGGGAGATGTTTTCTCGGGACGACGGAAGTCGAGACCCTGAGCACCATTCATCAACTCGATGGCGAGGATGTTCTCTAAGTTGTCGAGTATCTTATGCAACTTGGTAGCGGCATTGGCACCCATCGACACGTGGTCTTCTTGACCATTGCTCGATACGATAGAGTCGCTGGCAGCCGAGAAACAATACATCTTGTTTTGGCTTACCATAGCTGCTGCTGCATATTGAGGAATCATGAAGCCTGAGTTGAGACCCGGCTCGGCCACCAAGAACTCGGGCAGACCACGGAAGCCCATAATGAGCTGAGCCACGCGACGTTCCGAAATGTTGCCCAGCTCGGCAAGAGCCACAGCAAGATAGTCGTAAACGAGTGCAAGAGGCTCTCCGTGGAAGTTACCACCTGAGATAATGCAATCTTCATCGGGGAAGATAGTGGGATTGTCGGTTACCGAGTTGATTTCGGTGAGCAGTACACCGCTGACATAACGGATGGCATCTTTGATGGCTCCGTGTACTTGGGGAATACAACGGAAAGAGTAGGGGTCTTGAACGTGCTTCTTGGGCTTGGCTATCAATTCGCTGCCGGCAAGTAAGCGACGGAAGGCCTCTCCCGTTTCAATTTGTCCCTTGTGAGGACGCACTTGATGAATATTGTCGAAGAAGGGTTCTATGCGACCATCGAACGCTTCGAGTGATATGGCACCTATCATGTCGGCACCCTTCATGATATGGCGGGCACGGATAATGGCATATACACCGTTCGAACTCATGAATTGTGTACCATTCAACAAGGCAAGACCCTCTTTGCTTTGCAGCTTAACCGGTTCGAGACCTACTTCTTTTAATACCTCGGCGGCAGGACGACGCTCACCCTTGTAGTTAACATCACCTTCTCCAATGAGAGGCAGGAACAAGTTGGCAAGAGGTGCCAAGTCGCCCGATGCTCCTAATGAGCCACGGTCGTAAACGATGGGAAGAATATCGTTGTTGTAGAGGTCGAGAACGCGTTGTACGGTAACTACTTGTACGCCACTGTGACCCATTGAGAGAGCATGTGCTTTCAACAGAAGCATGAGACGTACTATCTCGGGATTGAGTTCGGTACCCACGCTGCAAGCATGACTCTTCACAAGGTTTTCTTGGAGTGTTGTCAACTCGTTGGGCGAGATGTTGCGATTGCACAATGAACCAAATCCGGTTGTTATGCCATACAAGGGAACTTCCGATGTTTCTGTTTTGCGATCGAGGTAGTTTCGGCACTTCTCAATCTTGGCAATAGCTTCGGCTGAGAGTTCGAGACGAGCTTTGCTGTCAAGTATTTCTTCAATGAGGTCGAATGTAAGTTCACCCGAACCTATATAATATGTTTTCAACATAATCCGTGATTTTCTTGGGCGTAAGTAATAAGTTCATTTTCGTGGATAAGAGCCATAGCTTCAATTTCCTCGCAAGCTGCTTTCATGCGTTCAACGTAGGCTTCATCGTTAAGACCGCCAAGGTTGATACGTACATTGAGCAACGCACCACGAACGGCAGTGCGGCAACACATCATGGCTACGCAGCTGTCGGTGATAGCATTGGTGTTGCCGTTTTGTCCTATATATATAATAGTAGGCATAGCTTCGAGAGCAGTGCGAGCCACCTCCATGGGTATTTCGGCTGCATGCTTAGTAGCCTCTTCAATAACGGCAGCACGATGGGCTTTCTCCTCGTCTGTCTCTTTGGGCAACTTAAATGCCGCAAAAACTTGGTCGTAAGCTTCTGAGTCGAGGTCGATGAGTTCGATAAAACGAGTACGCATGCCATTGAGTTTCTCGGCAGCGGCCTTCATCTCTTCATCTTTTTCGGCATATTTTTTACGACCTATGGTAAGGTTGGTAACCATTGTTCCCAATGCAGCAGCGATAGCAGCGTTGAGAGCCGATATGCTACCACCTCCGGGTACGGGTTCGTTACTGGCGGTTTTGTCTAAAAATGCTGTGATGTTAAGGTCTACGAGTTTCATAGCTTTACAGTTTTATTAGTATGTGAGAATTTTTCCTGATTTGATGGTGTATTTCACCGAATTCATGCCTGTGTAGTAGGGCAGGGTGTAGTGGGTATCGGTGTCGAGTAATACGAGGTCACCTTGTTTACCTACCTCTATCGAGCCTATCTTATCGGCACGACCAATGGCGGCAGCTCCATTGAGTGTCATGGCTGTGATGGCTTCTTCGACGGTAAGGTGCATGTAGATGCAAGCCAAGGCAAATGTCAAAGGTATGCTACCTGAGCAGCAACTACCGGGATTGAGGTCGGTGGCAAGAGCAACTGCACAACCGCGGTCAATCATTTCACGACCACGAGCATAAGGTTCACGAAGGGTGAATGCTGTGAGTGGTAATAAGGTTGCCACAACGTTGTTTTCGCTCATGGCACGAATACCTTCGTCCGAAGCGTGTAACAAGTGGTCGGCACTCAGAGCTTTTATCTCACCGGCCAGTTCCGAACCTCCGAATGTTACTATCTCATCGGCATGTATCTTGGCTCCGAATCCCATAGCCTGTGCGGCTGTAAGCAGACGGCGTGATTGCTCGACAGTAAAGACGCCTTTCTCGCAGAATATATCGCAGTTTTCTGCCAAGTTGCGTTCTTTGACAAGAGGCAACATTTCATCGATAATAAAGTCGATAAATTCTTCGTGTCGGCCTGCATATTCGGGTGGCAGAGCGTGAGCTCCCAAGAATGTAGTGGCAATGTCGACCTTGCGATTGGGGTCGGCATTGATGTCACGCATCACTTCGAGCTGTTTTATCTCAGCATCGCGATCGAGACCATAACCACTCTTGCCCTCGACTGTGGTAACACCCATGCGACTCATGGTGTCGATGAACTTGTAGGCTTTTCTTTTCAGTTCGTCATGCGATGCTTCGCGGGTAGCTTTCATGGTATTTACAATACCACCGCCGCGTTCCATGATGCTCATGTAGCTATCGCCTCGCATACGCCACATAAACTCCTCAGGGCGAAAACCACCGAATACGAGGTGTGTGTGTGAGTCAACGAATCCGGGTAGCAGCACTCGACCTTTGGCATCAAGTGAATCGTAACCTGTGGGGACGGTTATCTCTTCTTCACCAACGTATGTGATAATGCCGTCGGTAATCTTCACCCTACCTCGTTCGATGATGTGCAGGTCGTTCATCTCTTTACCCTTCTTGGCTGTGTTGCCTATGGGGGTTATGATGCGAGCATTGTATATTACTAAGTTGTTCATGTTCTTCTATTATTATCGGTTAAAGAGATACGGGGCGTATGATACGTCCTATATCTCTTTGCTGGAATGTATCGAATAAGGGGGGATGTTCTATGAATTAGTGAACAATTCGACATTGTCGAGATATTCCATCTGGGTTGCTTTGGGATATATTGGGGCATTTTTAAATTTTTTACTCTGCTACAATGCTCGCATTGCATCCTTGTAGGAAATTAAAAAACTTTCCTGAAATAGTTTCCCAAATCAACTTGACCTAATTTATAGAACATCCTCTCAATTATTACTCCATGATACGCGATTCGAGTACTTGATCCATCGAGAAGTTTTCGATGCCCAAATAATACTCGGCTGTATCGATAAGAGCTGCCATGGGGACAAGACCGATAATTTCGCTACCAACGATGCTTACGCCATAACGACGTGCTTCGTACTTAACCATCTCGAAGGCTTGGTAAAGGGCAGTTTTGCTGTAATCGGTCATGTTGATACTTACCTGAGTGATGCCACGTTCGGTAAGGTCTACGCCCATTGCTTTGCAGAAACGGAGTCCTCCACCGATGAAACGAATACGCTTAGCGATGCTGTGAGCGATGTCGAGACTGGGTGTGTTAAGGTTGATGTTGAATGCTACCAAAGGCATGCGAGCACCTATGGCAACAGTACCGGCTGTGGCATGACGTTCGGCGGGACCGAAGTCGGGGTGCCACTCGGGTTGTTTGATTTTTTCGGCCATACCCTCAAACTCGCCTTTGCGTACGGCTGCCAGATTTTCGCGATGAGGAGCCGATGCCGATTTCTCATACAAGAAAACGGGAAGGTTGTACAATTCGGCAACCTTGGCACCTACCTCTTTCGACATGGTTACGGCATCTTCCATAGTACATCCTTTTATGGGGATAAAGGGAATTACATCGACTGCACCCATGCGGGGATGTTGACCTTCGTGCTTGTTGAGGTCAATAAGTTCAACGGCTTTGCTAACAGCCTCAATTACGGCAGCCTTCAAGGCCTCGGGTTGACCCACAACGGTAACAACGCAGCGATTGTGGTCGGTATCATTACTGTAATCAAGCAATTTCACGCCCTCTTTGGCACGGAATGATGATACTATTTTTTCGATTTTTTCCAAGTCGCGTCCTTCACTGAAATTAGGAACGCACTCCATGATTGTACTCCAACTCATAATTATTTTCTCTTTTTATAAGGTTTGGTTTTGATGAATTATTTATTGCAATATTAATAGTTGAAAAATTCATTATTTATTCAGAGCCTCTTTGATAACATCCTTTACCAAGTTATCGTCGGCAACGAAAGGCATGGTAATGTCGTATCCGGGCATGATGCGGTTGAACTCTTCGGTAGTCTCCATAGCGTGTGCATTGCGAGCCCATGAGCGACGTGCTACACCGCCCATTACATCCCACAACATCGACGAGCGAAGTATCTCATCTACTCGTTCCGAACCATCGCACACCATTCCGAAACCACCATTGATTGACTTGCCTATGCCCACTCCGCCACCATTGTGGAGGGCTACAAGACTCATACCGCGGGCACAGTTGCCGGCAAAGCATTGTACTGCCATGTCGGCCATTACGTTACTACCATCTTTGATATTCGATGTTTCGCGGAAGGGTGAGTCGGTTCCGCTCACGTCGTGGTGGTCACGACCCAACATGATGGGACCTACTTCGCCATTGCGTACCATCTCATTGAACTTCAACGCAATGTTCATTCGACCCAAGGCGTCTTGGTATAGAATGCGTGCTTGTGTACCTACTACCAGATTGTTTTTCTCGGCATCGCGTATCCATATCCAGTTGTCGAGGTCTTGACCACGACGGTTCTTGTCAATACAATCCATTGCTGCCTTGTCGGTCTTTACAAGGTCTTCGTGCTTGCCACTGAGGCATACCCAACGGAATGGACCATATCCGTAGTCAAACAACTCGGGTCCCATGATGTCTTCGACATACGAAGGCCATATAAAGCCATCTTTCTCGTCGTATCCGTTGCGTGAAATTTCCATTACACCGGCATCGTAAACCGATTTCATGAATGCATTGCCATAATCGAAGAAGTATGTACCACGCGATACCAATGTCTTGATGACGTTGAAGTGACGAACCAGAGTGGCATTGACTTGGCGACAGAACTCTTCACGATCTTCTTTCAGTAGACGGGTACGCTCTTCAAATGAGATACCGGCGGGGCAGTAACCTCCTTCATATACGGCGTGACACGATGTCTGGTCACTGAGCAATTCAATGTGTATGTTATTGTTGGCTGCATATTCGAGTAGGTCTACAACGTTGCCATGATAGGCTATTGAGCAAGGTTCTTTACGCTCCATAGCCTCTTGTGCCATGCGGAATGCTTCGCCCATATCCTCGGTAATGTGTTGTACCCATCCTTGTGTGTGACGAGTTACTATGCGTGAGTAGTCCACCTCGGCTATGATGGCAGCAGCACCGGCTATTTCGGCAGCCTTGGGTTGAGCTCCACTCATACCTCCAAGACCCGATGATACGAATAAGTGACCTCGTAAGTCGCCATCTTGGGGTACACCCAATTTCATACGACCTGCATTGAGCAGTGTGTTGAATGTGCCGTGTACAATACCTTGGGGACCGATGTACATCCAACCACCGGCGGTCATTTGTCCGTAGTTGGCAACGCCCATTTGAGCGGCAATTTCCCAATCTTTCTGATTGTCAAACAAGCCCACCATCATCGAGTTGGTGATTATTACACGGGGTGCATCGGGCTTCGACTTGAACAATCCCAGAGGATGTCCCGACTCAACTACCAATGTCTGGTCTTGGGTCAGTTCTTCGAGATATTTCATGATGAGGCGGTATTGCATCCAGTTTTGGCACACTTGTCCGGTCTCTCCATAGGTTACCAACTCGTAGGGATATAATGCGATGTCGAAGCAGAGATTGTTGTCGATCATCACTTGGAATGCCTTGCCTTCAATACACTTTCCTTTGTATTCGTCAATGGGCTTGGCTTTGAGGTCGCCTTGCGGACGGAAACGATAGCCGTATATTTTACCGCGAGTGAGCAATTCGTTCATAAACTCGGGTGCCAATTCGGCATGCAATTCCTTGGGAATATAACGCAATGCGTTTTTCAAGGCAACTTCGGTTTGTTCGGGAGTAAGTTTGTAGCCGCGGTCGGGTGCGCGACGAATGCCTTCGACAAATGTAGGATAGTCGGGCAATACACTGGGTAATGTGAGTTCCATATTTTTAGCTTATTAAGGATTTTTTCTCTTTAACTGCAAAAGTACAAAATCCTACGCTATTATACGTCTATTTGAGTCAATAAATTTTAGAAATTCTTTAAATAACCCTCTTTTCGTCCTGTTTTTGCTTGGCGTTTCTTTTTAAGGGATGTTCTATAAATGGAGACGAGTTGAATTTGGATATTATTGCAGGTCGGTTTTCGATTTTTTACGAAAGGGTAATGAGAGTCTTGTAACTGGGTAAAAATAAGAAAGATGCCCGGGTCAATTCGACTGCGACCGAAATAGGCTCAGTAGCAAAAAGGTGTGGGAAATTCGTTCAAAGTTGTATCTTTGCAGTTATGGAAACAAAGATATTGGAACAATTTGCACGTATAGTACTACCGAGTGAGATACTGGAACGTTTTGAGATAGTAAAAATAGAG
>JAFXJY010000012.1 GCA_017531985.1 Bacteroidaceae bacterium | reverse complement strand
TCGACTCAAGCACTACAAACACAAAGCCTCCGAACGGCTCACATCCGAAGAAGGCATCAAACACAGAGGGCGACGATGCATCGAACCCGAAGCCGTGTTCGGACAGATGAAACAAAATATGCAATACAAACGCTTTCGACATTTCCGCAAAGACAAAGTTACAATGGACTTTGCCTTCTTCGCCATAGCCTTCAACATTAAAAAGATGTGCTCTAAGATAACAAAAGCACTTAAAAATGGGGATTTTCTCCCATTTTTAACCCCAACCAGCTCTTTTATCCGCTTTTTAGCCTCTGAAAATCGAAAATTCTGTAAAAAATCAGATTTTGACAATTTTACAGTATATCGAAACCTCGCGGCTTAAACAAAAAGAAACTGTGCCAAAATTTCCATTTTGACACAGCCTCGTTTTTATAGTTAGCCAAGCAATTAACGACGATAGTCGGCAAGTTGTTCGGCTGTATAGCTATCGATAAATGCTGCATGCTTGGCAACCTCGGCCTCACCCATGTTGATATATACACGAGCCGAAGTGGCAAACTTCTCATTGCGAGTAGTATCGAGCAAGAGCAAGTGACCCATGATGATATTACCGGCCATTTCGACCAAGCGACGAGCCATGAAGTCAATCAACTCGTTGTTCTTGGTAGAGGTAACCTTCTCAACAGCAGCCTCATACTTGGCACGCATGGCAACAAGTCTTTCGCGCAAGGGCAAGAGGTCGGCATTGATTTCGGCAGCCTCATAGTCCATAATCTTGTTGAGATATGTACCTGTGGTGACGTGGCGGATAGCGGCAACCACTTGCAACTGGGTAGTACCCTCATAGATCGAGGTAATGCGAGCATCGCGATAGATGCGCTCACAAGCATAATCCTTCATGAAACCCGAGCCACCATGCACTTGCACGCAGTCGTAGGCATTTTGGTTACAATATTCGCTCGACATACCTTTTGCAAGGGGAGTAAAGGCATCGGCAAGTTTTTGATAAGCCTTCATTTCGGCACGCTCTTCATCTTCCAAAAGACGCTCTTTGGCAATATCTTCCCAGTTCTTGTAGAGGTCGACGAAACGAGTTGTTTCGTACAACAATGAACGAGAAGCATCGAGCTTGGCTTTCATTACCGATATCATCTCATATACAGCGGGGAATTCGATAATAGCCTTGCCAAATTGCTTGCGATCTTGAGCATAGGCAAGAGCCTCGCGATAGGCAGCCTCCGACACACCTACCGATTGAGCAGCGATACCCAATCGAGCACCATTCATCAAGGCCATAACGTACTTGATAAGACCCATCTTGCGACTACCACACAACTCGGCACGAGCGTTCTTGAATACCAACTCACATGTGGGAGAGCCTTTGATACCCATCTTATTCTCAATGCGACGTACCGTTACACCGCCATCGTTCTTATCGTAGATAAACATCGAAAGACCACGTCCATCCTTTGTACCCTCTTCCGAGCGAGCCAATACGAGTGCAATATCGCCATCGCCATTGGTAATGAAGCGTTTCACACCATTCAAGTACCAGCAACCATCCTCCTCGCTATAAGTAGCCTTGAGCATTACGGCTTGCAAGTCGCTACCGGCATCGGGCTCGGTCAAGTCCATAGCCATAGTTTCACCGGCACACACACGAGGCAAATATTTGGCTTTTTGCTCTTCGTTGGCAAATTCGTATATTGTCTCGGCGCAATCTTGCAAACCCCAAATGTTTACAAAACCGGCATCGGCACGGCTCACCATATCGGCAGCCATGATATAAGGTACAAGCGAGAAGTTCAAGCCATTGTAACGGCGAGGAATAGAGATACCCATCAAACCGGCTTTGATAAGAGCATCGAGGTTCTTCTGTGTGCCCTGTGCATATACTACACGACCATCAATCACATGAGGGCCCTCATGGTCGACACTCTCGGCATTGGCAGCTACGATTTCGCCCGAAATTTCACCGGCTATCTCCAACACCTTCTCATAACTATCCATGGCATCCTCGAAGTTGAAGGGTGCATAGTCATATTTCTCGGCATCGGCATAGTTGCGCTCTCTCATTGTCACCAACTTTTGCATAAGCGGGTGAGTCAAGTGATGTCTTAAATCACTGTTATCTAAATAGAAATTTGACATATTCTTATTTTTATCGCAGTCTGTTATTATTTCGAATTCTTCTTGTAGTATTTGATGAGCTTGGGTATTACATCCTCAACATTACCGGTAATAACATAGTCGGCAATAGTGTTAATGGGGGCATTAGCATCGTTGTTGATAGAGATAATAATAGAGCTCTCTTGCATACCTGCTATGTGTTGTATCTGTCCCGATATACCGCAAGCGATGTAGAGTTTGGGACGGACAGTAACACCGGTTTGACCAATTTGGCGTTCATGCTCGCAATATCCTGCATCAACAGCAGCACGGCTGGCACCAACTTCACCACCCAACACGGCAGCCAAGTCAAACAGCATATCGAACCCCTCTTTTGAGCCCATACCGTAACCACCTGCAACAACAATGGGCGCACCTTTGATGTTGGCTTTAGATTTCTCCATTTGACGGTCGATAATCTCAACAACAAAATCTGTATCTTGTACATATTTGCCCACATCGAGTTTTACCACCTTACCTTGGTAAGCCTCGTCGTAAATCTCCTTCTTCATCACACCCTCGCGCACAGTAGCCATTTGCGGACGACAGTCGGGGTTGACAATTGTAGCTACAATGTTACCACCAAAGGCGGGGCGTATTTGATAGAGAAGATTTTCGTAGGTCTTACCGGCTTTTTTGTCTTCGTGAGGACCTATCTCGAGCGAAGTACAGTCGGCAGTAAGTCCGCTATGCAGTGTAGACGATACGCGCGGACCCAAGTCACGACCTATGCTGGTAGCACCCATCAGGCACACTTGAGGTGTAATTTCGCGGAACAAGCCACACACAATAGCAGTGTGAGGCAATGAAGTATAGGGATACAAACGGCTGTCATCGGCGGTATACACGATGTCTACTCCATAAGGATAGAGTTGCTTTTCAACGCCATCCAAGTGGCTGCCAATAACAAGAGCTTCGAGTTGGCAATTGAGCTGATTGGCAAGAGTACGACCTTTGGTGAGGAGTTCGAGGCTGACATCGGCAATGATGCCATCTTCTATTTCGCAATATACAATGAGGTTATTCATATTCTATGGGTATTACATAATTATATATAACTGCATCGTTGCTTAACCTATGGTATGGTTGGCAATGAGCTCTTGTATCAACTCGTCTATTTCGGCATCGGTACCATCAAGGCGTTTGCTCTCCTTGGCTTGGAAAACAACATTCTCCACGGTTTTCACCTTGGTGGGCGAACCGGCCATACCTACTTGGTTAAGATCGGCGTCAACATCATTTACGCTCCACTCGGCAATATTGAGATAGTCGCGCTCGTCATACAAACGGGTACATTCACATTCAGCCTTTTCGCTGGGCGACTTGGCATATTTATACTTTTGAATAAGTCGTGCATTGCGAGGACGACACTCATCGGCACTACCATTAACGGTAACAACCAATGGTATGGGACAAGTAACGGTCTCTACACCACGCTCAAGACGACGCTTGATAGTAGCCTTTCCATCAACAATTGAAAGAATCTCTTCGGCATAAGTAACTTGAGGCAAGCCCAATTTTTCTGCTATTTGAGGACCTACTTGAGCAGTGTCACCGTCAATGGCTTGACGACCACCTATAATAATATCATATTGAGCAATTTTGCGCACAGCACAAGACAACGCATAAGAGGTTGCCAACGTGTCGGCTCCGGCAAAGGCTCGGTCTGTAAGAACTATACCACCGTCGGCTCCACGGAACATACCTTCGCGTATTATTTCGGCGGCACGGGGAGGTCCCATCGTCAATAGCGTAACTGTCGAACCGGGATGTTGCTCCTTCAAGCGCAATGCTTGTTCCAATGCGTTCAAATCTTCGGGGTTGAAGATGGCAGGCAAAGCTGCACGGTTGATTGTACCGTCTTCTTTCATCGCATCTTTTCCCACATTACGGGTATCAGGCACTTGCTTGGCCAGTACTACGATTTTCAAACTCATAATTCTTTATATTTGAATTTATATATCTTGTTTTGAGCATAAAATAACTTTCGCCAATAGCGAACATTCGGCAAAGTTACAAAAATAATTGAATTTTACAACTATCTATCACCCTATACATCTCACTAAAAAATCATTCTCCCGCACATTAATTATCTTTTTGTGCACACACAAGAGTATACATTCACACGCTACACAACGATATCATGTGCACATAAACTTATGCATAACATTTTTTTCACACTCCTGTAGCAAACTCATCCTCTTTATTATCCGATGATAATATTATTTATAAATTTGCTATATTAGTATAGCAAAACCACTATAATAGTTTCGTCAAACTACAATGGATAACACTACGGAACGCAATACCGGAAACTGGGTATACTCGGGCGAGAAATTAAAAAACTTCTTGCATAGAAAAGGTATATCCTATAAAGATGCCGCTAAAGAACTCGGTATTGATAAAAATACAGTAGGTAAGGCCGTAAGAGGTGGCAACCTGAATGTTGATATCATACTGCGAATATGCAATATTTATGGACTGTGTGCACACGATTTCTTTACATACAAGAGCAATGACGAGACAAGCAATACAACAAACTATTATCTTAGTTCATACAGCAACCATCTAACACAATTGAGTAGCGCCGAACCCGAAATAAATTATAAAAAATCTAAAAATTCCAGTAAGCAAATACAAGAACTTTCGGAGGGTTTGGAACAGATAAAAGCTCTCATAACCGAACTCAGCGACCGACTCAACAAAGAATATGCACTGCTCAACGAGATAAAAAAAGACGACGAATAACATCGCGCATACCAAGCCGGAAACCACATCTCATACGACAAGCAGTTGTGTCGCAATTATCAAATTACGTTACCGCTCATCTACTTATCGATACCAGAAAGGTGGCATGTCATTATTTAATGATATATCGCCGGTGATGCATACAACACCTTGCTCTCACAAACAAGCGTGGCTGCATCGAAAATTTCGACACAGCCACGCTTTATGCTTTATATTGAAGTGTTGTCGTACTTCTTAATAGGAGCGTGCAAACAACACGCGACGAGCCGAAGGCTTACCGGTAACCATACATACACCGGGGGTCATGTCGCCATCGAGGGGCAGACAACGAATTGTGGCTTTGGTCTCTTCTTTGATGCGAGCTTCGGTCTCAGGAGTACCATCCCAGTGTGCCAAGATAAAGCCACCCTCTTCGATGCGCTCCTTAAACTCCTCGTAAGTATCCACTTCAATAGTGCGACTTTGACGATAGTCGAGGGCTTTCTTGAGCATATTGTTTTGGATATCATCGAGCAAATTGCGAACAACATCTTCGATACCGTCGAGTGCCATGGTCTCTTTCTCAAGTGTGTCGCGACGCATCACCTCGATAGTGCCATTCTCCAAGTCACGACCACCCAATACCAAGCGAACAGGCACGCCCTTCAACTCATATTCGGCAAACTTGAAGCCGGGACGACGCTTGTCGTCGTTGTCATACTTAACCGAGATACCCATAGCTTTGAGGTTGGCAACGATGCTTGCTACGCGCTCGTCGATGGCGGCAAGTTGCTCGGGGCCCTTGTAGATAGGAACAATGACTACTTGAATAGGAGCCAAACGGGGAGGCAATACCAAGCCGTTATCGTCGCTGTGTGTCATGATGAGCGCACCCATCAAGCGAGTAGATACACCCCATGAGGTAGCCCACACGTACTCAAGTTCGTTATTTTTGTTTACAAATTGTACATCGAATGCCTTGGCAAAGTTTTGACCCAAGAAGTGCGATGTACCGGCTTGAAGAGCTTTACCATCTTGCATCATAGCCTCGATGGTATAGGTATCGAGTGCACCGGCAAAACGCTCGCTGGCACTCTTCACACCCTTCACAACAGGCATAGCCATATATTGCTCGGCAAATGTGCCGTACACATCGAGCATGCGACGTGTCTCCTCCTCAGCCTCTTCGCGGGTAGCGTGAGCTGTGTGACCCTCTTGCCACAAGAACTCGGCTGTGCGAAGGAACAAGCGTGTGCGCATCTCCCAACGCATTACGTTGGCCCATTGATTTACCAACAAAGGCAGGTCGCGGTATGATTGAATCCAGTTTTTATATGTATTCCAGATGATAGTTTCCGATGTAGGACGAATGATGAGCTCCTCCTCCAACTTGGCAGCGGGGTCAACGATTACACCCGAGCCATTGGGGTCGTTCTTGAGGCGGTGGTGTGTCACCACAGCACACTCCTTGGCAAAGCCCTCAACGTGCTCAGCTTCACGCGAAAGGAAAGATTTGGGGATGAGCAACGGGAAGTAAGCATTGACGTGACCTGTCTCCTTGAACATATCATCGAGTGTACGTTGCATCTTCTCCCAGATGGCATAACCATAGGGTTTAATTACCATACAGCCACGCACTGCCGATTGTTCGGCAAGGTCGGCCTTCATAACCAAGTCGTTGTACCATTGCGAATAGTTGTCGGCACGCTTGGTCATCTCTTTCAATTCTTTAGCCATAGCTATTGTATATTTTTTAGTGTGTTAATATCTTTATTTTTTGAGCCTACAAAGGTAATACTTTTATATGAACAAAGGAAGTGATGTCGTGAAAAAACATCACTTCCTTTATTCTTTTGAAACAGAGATAAAGAACTACTTTTATTCTTTATCCCAATAGAGATTGAGAGAATATCTCAAATCGTATGTCAATTCATTCTCAAGACTCATCGAGCCACCAGGGCGTAGAGGTTCGCATACATTGAATACGATTTGTGATGCCGATACTTCGAGCAATCGCACATATTCAAAACCGTCGAGGGGGCATTTCATGCCTACACCCATCTCTACTGTTCCGGTTCTTATATCATATTCTCCTTCTAAGACACGCGTCCACTCGTAGCGCAAAGTTACAGGAGTAGCACTTACCGACAGACCATTCTTCCACTCACACTCTTGTGTAGTATTCTTCTCATGGTCGGTAAAGACGATACGACCATGACAACGGCCATGCTCAAATGCACCTTCGTAGGTAAAACGCCAAGTATCGCACATCTTGCCATCTATATAGGCTTGCGAACTCAC
>JAFXJY010000002.1 GCA_017531985.1 Bacteroidaceae bacterium | reverse complement strand
TATTTTTACTATCTCAAAACGTTCCAGTATCTCACTCGGTAGTACTATACGTGCAAATTGTTCCAATATCTTTGTTTCCATAACTGCAAAGATACAACTTTGAACGAATTTCCCACACCTTTTTGCTACTGAGCCGGAAAAATCGGCTCTACCTCCAACCCACATACCACAGAGATAAAAAAAGCATTGATAACCTACGGTTACCAATGCTAAATAGAAGTCGGGGTGACAGGATTCGAACCTGCGACCACCTGGTCCCAAACCAGGTGCGCTACCGGACTGCGCTACGCCCCGATGCTCGTTGAGCAGTGCAAAGATACAACTATAATTTGAGTTATGCAAATATTTTTATCAACTACATAAAAAAAAAGATTTTCAGTTTCACATATCCGAACAATATAAAAATGTCATACTAAAAATATCGACCCTACCACTTTATAACTTCATTGTTGTGCAATAAACCTCCTATACACACACGATAGGCACTATTTACAACCGCAACAGACGATTTAAGAGAAGATATTGAAGATGCATCAAGCGAATGTACTCCAACAGCATCAGTCCATAATAAAGGCAGACAAAATAGACTCCGCACAGCTTTATCAAGGTCAAATCCATAAGCTTCAAGCGACGGACGCATACAGTGAGGAAAACGACAAGGCTTGCTTACGAGGCGATTGCAAGCATTAGCGGCAACAAACTGCCATTCACCTTCATCAGTCCTGCCATTATACGCATCATTGTGACAACGACAACAACAGCCTGCATCACAAGAAAGACCGCTATACACATCTTCGAGACAACGCAAACGCTCTTCCAATCGTCTTCGCTCAGACAAGAGATATTGCTCGAAGTCGTTCGATGAAATATCTATGTTACAAGGCGAAACTTTCAGAACAACAAACAATAAAAATTGATACCGACGCAAAAGTTCTTCCACATCGTAATGAAAGGGTGGACAACTCCAATTACGGCCATAATTGGGACAACTGCGACAATAGCCCTCAATCCGTTCAGCATCGCGATAATCGGCAATAAATTTTCCGACAGAGATATTTGCAGAAAGTATTTCGACAGTGTAATCAGACATAAAAAATCTCAAAAAATACATTTATACACTTTCACCGCGACAAAGATAAAAAAATTGCAAGAGAAAAACTTGTCAATTTAAGAAGAAATAAGTACCTTTGCACCGCAATTTTGCAAAACAGAACAATTAACAAATAAAAAACATTATGAATCACTACGAAACCGTTTTCATTTTAACTCCCGTTTTGTCTGCCGAGCAGATGAAGGAAGCGGTAGACAAGTTCGAAAAGATTCTCACTGACAATGGTGCTGCCATCGTCAACAGAGAAGAGTGGGGATTGCGTAAGTTGGCTTACCCCATCCAAAAGAAATCGACTGGTTTCTACACACTTATCGAGTTTGATGCCGAGCCTACCGTAATCAAGACTCTTGAAATCAACTTCCGTCGCGACGAGCGAGTAATCCGCTTCTTGACATTCAAGCAAGACAAATTTGCTCACGAATATGCCAACAAGAGAAGAGGTGCAAAAGCAAACACAACTACTAACGAAGAAGTAAAGGAGAACTAAGACATGGCACAAGCACAATCGGAAATCAGATATTTGACTCCCACGTCGGTAGATGTCAAGAAAAAGAAATATTGCCGTTTCAAAAAGAATGGTATCAAGTATATCGACTACAAAGATCCCGAATTTTTGAAGAAATTCTTGAACGAGCAAGGTAAGATACTTCCCCGTCGTATCACCGGTACTTCATTGAAGTTCCAACGTCGCATTGCTCAAGCAGTGAAACGAGCTCGCCACTTGGCATTGCTCCCCTATGTAACCGATATGATGAAATAATTTTAACGTAAGGAGGACATTAGCATGCAAGTAATATTGAAAGAAGATATAGCAAACCTCGGCTACAAAGAAGATGTAGTAACAGTGAAGGACGGATATGGTCGTAACTACCTTATCCCCCAAGGTTTGGCAGTAATCGCTTCGCCCTCGGCGTTGAAAGTATTGGCTGAGAACAAGAAGCAACGTGCTCACAAGCTCGCTAAAATCAAAGCCGACGCTGAGGCAGTAGCAGCAGCAGTAGCTGAACTCTCAGTAGTTATCACAGCTAAGGCTAGCGAAAGCGGCACTATCTATGGTGGTATCAACAACGCAAAAGTTGCCGAAGCATTGGCAGCTCTCGGTCAAGAAATAGACCGTAAGAAAATCATCGTTAAAGAGACTATCAAAGAAGTGGGTTCTTACAAAGCCATCATCAAGTTGCACCCCGAAGTGCAAGTTGAACTTCCTTTCGAGGTTGTTGCCGAGAATGTAGAAGAATAAAAAGTATCAGAAAATACTCTTTACATGATAACGGGGGTGGTATCGAAAGATACTGCCTCTATTTTTTTGTGTGCATTATATCGCAGGTATAGAGATATACCGACCTACAAATCCCATCCTAAGAGTGCAGGCATCGAGCAACAGGGTCATTGGGGACAAGGCATTGTATCATCATTGGGTAACACCTAAAAATTCCATATCATCATTCCATATCATATTCCGGGTCGCGACATTATTTCGGCAAGCGTTACATATATCGCACATTATTCCATACACATCAGGATAATAAAATGGGGCAATCTTGATTTTATTTCCACCTCTTTTGTATCTTTGTAAGTGATTACACTTAGGCAACATGCAACAGAAAATACTCGACATACTTCATCAGTACTGGGGCTACGACTCGTTTCGTCCCATGCAGGAAGATATTATCATGTCGGTTCTGTCGGGACGCGACACGTTAGGACTTATGGCTACCGGGGGTGGTAAATCGTTGACATTCCAAGTTCCGGCTATGGTCTTAGAAGGTGTGTGCATTGTTATTACGCCACTCATTGCTCTGATGAAAGACCAAGTCGACAATCTGCGTCGACGTGGTATAAAAGCAGCTATGATAGCACAAGGGATGACCCGACACGAACGAAATGTGGCATTCGAGAACTGTGTGAACGGTGCATACAAGTTTCTTTATGTTTCGCCCGAACGTCTTGCCACCGAAATGTTCAAAAACCGATTGAGCGAAATGCAGGTATCGATGGTTGTAGTCGACGAGGCTCACTGTATATCGCAGTGGGGGTATGACTTTCGTCCCTCTTACTTGCAGATAGCCAATCTCCGAGAACAGCTCCCGGGCATTCCGTTTCTGGCACTTACGGCCTCGGCAACTCAATATGTTGCCAACGACATATGCAGCAAGCTGCTCATGCACAACCCCCATATACTGCGACTTACCTTTGCTCGTCCCAATATCTCGTATGTGGTAAGAGAAGGCGAAAATAAGATACAGCAGCTCGTACACATTCTCGAACGAGTTCCGGGTAGTGCCATCGTATATGTGCGAAGCCGCAAACGCACCAAGGAGATAGCCCAAGAGTTGCAACTGGCAGGCATACCCGCCACCTATTACCATGCGGGACTGGCCGGCGAGGAGAAGAACGAGCGTCAACAACAATGGAGCATGGGCGAACAACGTGTAATGGTGGCCACCAACGCATTCGGTATGGGTATAGATAAGCCCGATGTGCGTGTAGTGGTACACATCGACATGCCCAACTCGCCCGAGGAGTACTATCAAGAGGCAGGACGTGCCGGACGCGATGGAATGCGTTCTTATGCAGTACTGCTTTATGGAAAGAGCGATAAAGCTACACTTCGCAAGCGTGTGACTGAAAGTTTCCCCGACAAGGAGTTCATACGCAACATCTACGACCGAGTGTGCAACTTCGTGGGTATAGTCGTGGGCGAAGGTGCTGATGCCATGCGAGAATTCAGCCTCAACAAGTTTTGCCAGACATTCCACACACCCACCACACAGACATTGAGTGCCTTGGAAATCCTCACACAAACGGGAGTAATGGAGTTTATCGAGGAGACCGATGCCATGTCGCGTGTAATGATGCTGATGCGTAGGGATGAGTTGTACACTCTGTCGGAATTGGATACAAACACCGACAACATACTGCAATGCTTGTTACGTTCCTACACCGGACTTTTTGCCGACTACGTAATGATTCACGAGGAGTTATTGCAGAATCGTACAGGACTCGATAGCAATACGGTATATGAATCGCTGCTGAAACTGTCGCGACTGCACGTCTTGAATTACATCCCTCGCAAACGCACTCCGTTCATTTATCTACCCGTCCGTCGCGAGGAGAGCAAATTTATCTACATCCCACACAACGTCTACGAAGAACGTAAAGAACGCATGAGCGAACGCATCGAATATATGATAAGTTATGCTACATCACAGTCATGCCGAGCCTCCATGCTGCTACGCTACTTCGACGAGGAACCAACTGCCGACTGCGATACTTGCGATGTGTGCCGGGCTCGTCGCTCAGGCAGAAAGGAGACCGAACAAAACAACATCATCCACAATACTATATTGCACTTGCTCAAACGACACAAACAACTAACAATGGCTCGTGCTGTGGAGCTATCGCACTACCCCCGGGAAAGAGTTATCGAGGTGATACGCACACTCATCGAAGAGGGTATTCTGACAAGCGATGGCGTGAATATAAGCATATGCGAATAGACACAAAAGTATAAAATAAAGAAACTATTCGCATAAAACACATTAAACCCGTAATGTATTGACAAACAAAGATTAACAATATATGATTAAAGGCATTAGTTTAATTTTACTATTCTACTTCTTGGGGAGTCTCATCAGCCACCTCATCGGAGGCTTCATTCCGGGCAGCGTGTGTGGTATGTTACTGCTTTTTATAGCCCTTGGCATGAAGATAGTAAATCCCGAAAGTGTACGCAACGTATCGCTTGCACTTACACGCAACATGGCTGTACTTTTCATCCCTGCCGGGGTGGGAATTATGGCTCATTACGGACTTATTGCCGAGCATTGGATAGCTATTGTCGCTATTACCGTGGTAGTTACCCTGCTTGTACTCGTCAGCGTAGGTGCTACGGCTCAGTACTTAAATAAAAGGTTTAACAACAACGATTCAGATAATTGAAAATGAACAATATAATAACATCGACAACTGCCATGTTGCTACTCGTTGTGGGTAGTTACTTCATAGGCACACTTTTATACCGCAAGTTACGCTCGGCATGGGTACATCCGGTGGCTGTGGGCATGGTATTAGTCATAGCAACACTCCTTCTCCTTGACATCGATTATGAGACTTTTCGTCAAGGTACAGCCTTTCTCGACTTTCTGTTAGGTCCCACAGTCGTAGCGTTGGGATATCTGCTATACGAACAAATGGCACACCTGCGAGGTCGTGAAACAGCTATTTTTGCAGCCACTCTTGTAGGTGGTATAGTGGGAATAGCCGGCGTGTGGGGAATGGGGTTACTCTTTGGACTCGACGAAACACTCATCGCCTCGCTGCAACCCAAATCGGCAACAATGCCTATCGCCCTCCCCCTCAGTGAGCAGTCGGGCGGATTGCAATCGGTCACTGCTATTGTCGTCTTTTTCACCGGACTTACCGGCAGTCTTGTAGGACCTTGGGTGCTCGACAAGTGTGGTATCACACACCCCATTGCTCGCGGGCTGGCATTAGGATCGGCATCGCACGGCATAGGCACATCGCGTGCCATCGAACTGGGAGCATTGGAAGGTGCTGTGAGCGGACTGGCCATAGGACTGACAGGCGTAACCCTTTCGCTACTTATTGCCCTCATTGAGTGGGTTATTGGGTAATCAGTAGCATTATATCATCATTTAACTGTCGTATAAGCAATTGCAAACTGTCATACTCGGCTTGCGACAACTCACCACCTTTGAGGGCGTCAAACGTAGAGGGGAGCTTACGCATACGAACATATAGTTTGTTATACTCCACTTCATGCACATTGTTCCAAATAGACATAAAGCGTCTCTTGCCTTAGTTGAATTTCTCAGGTTCACTAACGAGAGTGCTAAACACTTTCCGGTGTTCGGTTAGTATGTTGTCACAAGTGTTAAATGGGTGTGTGACCGGTAAAGATTATGTGACCATACCGTCGGTGCGTTCACAATTTATATATACCTTTGTACCATGCTATACGATGTACTTGCGGGGCAGGCTGCTGCCCTACTGCCATACGTTCCCAACCAACAGCAGCGGGAACTGTTGACGCGACTGGCACGATTTGTGCTGACGGGTCGCGATACCGACTTGTTCTTACTCACCGGATATGCCGGTACGGGCAAGTCGTCGTTGGTGGGAGCATTGGTAGGGGCAATGGATGCCGCAGGATTCAAGACCGTGCTGCTGGCTCCCACAGGCAGGGCTGCCAAGGTATTTGCCCGCTATGCACATCACCCCGCCTACACAATCCACCGCAAGATATATCGTCAACAACGCTTCTCGCCCGACATGCGTGGTTTTCTCGCGGGCAATAATACGCACCGCGACACACTCTTTATTGTCGACGAGGCTTCGATGATAGCCAACAGCAGCAACGACATGGGCTACTACGGCTCGGGGCAACTGCTCGACGACTTGATAGAGTATGTGTATGGTGGAGAGAATTGCCGCTTGCTCCTCTTGGGTGACGTGGCACAGTTGCCTCCTGTGGGGCAAGCGTTCAGCCCGGCACTATCGACCGAACGTCTGCAAGCCATGGGAATGAACGTTATCAGCTACGAACTGAACCAAGTAGCCCGACAGGAGAGCGACAGCGGAATACTCTGCAACGCCACATTACTGCGACGCACCATGAACGAGTGCAAGAGCGAGATACTGCCTCCTCCGCAATTGCATTTATCGGGATATGACGATGTAGAGAATCTGAGCGGTGAGTTTCTGATAGAACGGCTATCCGACTCGTTCGATGCTGTGGGACTCGACGAGACAATCGTCATCACCCGCTCCAACAAGCGAGCCGGCATCTTCAACCAAGGCATACGCAATCAGATACTCTTCCGCGAGGAGGAACTTACGGCCGGCGATATGCTACTCGTTGCCAAGAACAATTACTACTGGGGCAAGGAGTATAAAGAGGTCGATTTCATTGCCAATGGCGATGTGGCTCGTGTGGTGAGAGTTCGCAAGCAATACACTATGTACGGATTCCGATTTGCCGATGTGCAACTCTACTTCCCCGACCTCGATGTAGAGATGGAAGCTCGCATTCTCTTAGATACACTCCAAAGCGATGCTCCGGCACTGTCGCGTGAAGAGAATGAGCAACTCTACACCGCTATCTTGGAGGATTATGCTCACATTGCCAATCAACGCGAACGGATGCAACGACTCAAAGCCGACCCTTGGTTCAATGCCTTGCAAGTAAAGTATGCCTACGGAGTGACTTGCCATAAGGCACAAGGCGGACAGTGGCGACACGTCTACATCGATATGGGATATATCGACCCCAATGCCATCACACTCGACTTCTATCGATGGCTCTACACAGCCATCACTCGTGCCAGTGAGAGAGTCTATTTTATCAATGCCGCCCCTGCCTTTATTGAAGGTGGCAACGAGAACTACTAAGCATGACAACTCATCAACGAGCCTGCTGCATCAGAAGGCTTCGGACATATTGAAAACCACTGCATAGGTATCCTTGCCGAAACCAAGGTCTACTCGCAAGTTGACATTGTGCTTAAACTCGAAACGAAATCCTACTCCATAGTTAATGAGAAAGTCGGAGGCTTGTAGCTCCTTGAATGAGGGGAAAACCGTTCCACAGCCCACCCAAGCTGTTGCTCCTACTCGCTTGTAGATGTGCTGACGCAGTTCAAGCTGAGCAGTCATCATGTTATTATCGATGTAACGTCCACCATAATAGCCACGCATGCGAGAGCCACCGGCACCCAACTCGGCTCGCAAAGGCCACGGCACATTGGTACCATTGTACTGTCCGTAGAGGTCTATGGCAAGAACACTTCCCTTCCACATCCGCTGATAATAATCGGCTATGAGCGTTGTCGAGAAGATATTTTGCCCTGCCGAACCCAACGGTCGGGGATAGACCAGCTCGCGGAGCATGATGTAAAATCCACGTTGCGGATTGGGGATAAAATCGCGTGTATCATAGACAACCGATGCACCCAGTCCGGTGAAGAAATAAGACTCTTGCTGACCTTGCAGATAGGAGATGTCGGAAATTTTCGACAAGTAAGTATATCGCATATACAAGGCAGCTCCCACATGAAATCCCGGAATCACCTTATAGAGGTAATCACTCTCGAGCTTGATGTGACGGCGTGTATAACTCCCCTTAGGATTGACCGCACAAGCATCGTAGGAGATACCCCAAAAGTCGAGCGGCTTGTTCTGAAAGGCAAGATCGTAGGTCAGTCGCGAGCGATTGCCTTTGAACAGATTGTTACCCTTGAAGATAAAGCTATACTGACCCGTAAGCGAGATATTGGCAAAAATCTGCGTATCGGATGGCGGCATGACCGAGTCGGTACGATCGATACGATACAAGCCCGTTATCACACCTCCTATACCGAAACTGGCCTCCTTCGAATAAGAGGGCAATATGGCAAAACTAAAATCGATGGGACGCTCGAAAGTGCGATCTTTGTTACCACCCACCAACTGCTTGATAAATTTCTTGAAGATATTATCCTTGTGCGGCGACTCGACATTCACACTATCCACCGGCACACCTTCGGCATGTGTCACAACAGCAGTAGCCTCCACACCATCGACAGTCGAGGTTGGCACATCGGGGACAACCGTCTGAGCCACTCCGTCACACACCATCAGCAGTACGATGAGCATAACCACCGCACGCCTCATCCTCGATATTTCACATCGCAACGACATCATAAACGTTCAAGTGTAATGAAAAAATCTATAAATCAGAATCTGTTTTTATTTTATTTCGAGATTATTTAAGGACTATTTCCATAGGGTGATTCTATCCATTGCACTGATTAATCATTCATCCGTTAAGGGAGAGATTCTTGTTATCATGGATAGAAGTTCCCTAAAAAACAATTCAAACACGCAAAGTTACAACTTTACAACATATTGTATCAGTCCTATTGACTATAATTTGATTAAAAAAACTCAAAAATATATATTTGCCATATTGCAAGAGTCATTTACCACCGTCGACATCGCTACCACAACATGCCGTCCAAAACCACAAAACAACTGACAATCAACACCTAACAACACCGTTCCAAAACTCAAAAAGTTTAATAAGTAGCAAATAATTTGGATAATAAAAAGAAAAGATTTAAATTTGCAGCGTGTTTTTTATAGCTGCAAAAGCAGAATGAGATATTCCCCTCCCTAATTTATGGGATCACTCGAAAAAGAGTGAGACTGTGCCAACAATCTGTGAAGATAGTTGGCATGGTTCTTTTTAGGAACTATCACCTCTTTCATGTCTTCCCCCACCTTTTTTCGGTTGTCCTCTTTTTTTAGGCCTACCCTCTTTCATTATATATTAATATGTGTATCCCACTCATACCATCTTGTCATTTCAGGCAACAAGAGTGCGACCGGTTACCTATTCGATAATCTTATCGACATGCGGCTTATCGTTATTTTTGCAGCTGTAAGATTGTGAAAAACCATTTTCTTTTCGTACCTTCGCAGTGAATAATTAATCGCCCCAACGACAACCGGTCACACAACATGGCATCCGATACAACACATACCCCTCCAACCGATGTGTCGCAATACACCTTGATGCTGCGTATTGCACGCAACGAGTTGTTGTGTGTCTATTATCACCCGGCCATCGACAACTCGCTGGTGAGCGAACGCATTGTATTGAACAGTGGCAACGACCTCGTCCACGAGGTGGAACAAGCTGTGTATAAGCAAGAAATCCTGCTGCAACCATTCAAGCGGATATATGCCATACTACCCTCTCCGCATCACCTTACCGTCCCCAACGAGGTAGCCACATACAGCGACAATTCGATATTCTTTACGACACTCTACCCCGACAGCAAGGAACACATTGTGGAATGTCGCATGCCACACACCGGTGCATTGATGCTATCGGGGTGCGACAGCCGATTGGCAGCCTTTCTGCAACGCACGTTCGACCGCCCCACCCTGCTACACCCCCTCACACCACTATGCGAATACTTCTATCGCAAGAGCCGTCTTGGCAACCAATGTAAGATGTATTTGCACCTCTATCGCGGCATGATGGATGTAGTGTGCTTCGGTCGCAACGGATTATTATTGGCCAATAGCTATCCCTACCGACACCCCAACGATGCTGCATACCATGTACTCAACATATGGAAGCACTTAGGCCTCGATCAACGCAAAGACGAAATACACATGGCAGGCGACATAGAGGTACGCAAAGAGCTATCGACACTATTACGCAACTACATATTCACCATCGTACCCGTCATCTTTCCATCACACTGCCATGTACTGGGTGGCGATGCCATGAACCTATCATTTGACCTTACAGCTCTATCACTATGCGAATTATAAGAGGTAAATACGGCCGTCGACGTTTCGATGTGCCAAGCAACATCAAAGCTCGTCCCACAACCGACTTCGCTCGCGAAAATCTGTTTAACATATTAGACAGCTATCTCGATTACGAAGAGACCACCGCTCTCGACCTATTTGCCGGAACAGGAGCTATCAGTTTCGAACTATTATCACGCGGATGCAGTCGTGTACTTAGTGTCGAAAAGCACCCCACTCAATACAATTTCATCAACAAGGTACTGCAACAACTCGGTGACGATGGCATGCAAGTCATTCGGGGCGATGTATTTAAGTTTGCAGTCTCTTGCGGTGAGCAATTCGACTTTATCTTTGCCGACCCGCCCTACGACCTGCCAACGTTCGACACCATCCCCGGCAAAGTTCTCGATGAGCATTGCCTGCTGCGGCCGGGAGGACTCTTTGTTCTCGAACATTCACGCAATTACGACTTTTCAAGCCACCCTTGGTTTGCCGAACATCGCAGTTACGGCAGTGTCAACTTCACCTTCTTCATCCGCCCCGAAGAGGAGTAACAACCCCACCTTATCGCCCAATTGGTTACAGCTCATAGGACGAGTTTGCTATCACGCCCTATTTCTTTATTATTACAAACCCCTCTGTCTCGCAGAGGCTCGACGTCTCCCCTATATTTTCTCACAAAAAACACAGAGGCGAAAATAGTAACAAACACACGTCGAAGACGTAATGCCATCGAAACCCCACGATGAAGCACGCTGTGCGTATTCGTGGGGTGCAGGTGACTGGATACGCCACTACGTCGGAGACGTAGTACAGGAATAGCCTGAGCGTAACGTCTTCGACGTAAGGATACTGCACACACATCTACCCCACGTAACGCTCCGCTCACGTGGGGTTTCTACTGCACAACGTCTCCGACGTTGCAACGTGCGTCCCTGCCTCAGTAGTAAATCCAATGGCAAGATACCCCTATCTGCCCCTGTGTTTTCGACAGAAAATATAGGGGAAGTCCCCGTAGGGGGTAGGGGTTGTGACCTAACGGATGTATTCAAATAGGAATGGTCTATCACATCTGATTTTTATTATTATTTTCAACCCCTCTGTCTCGCTGAGGCTCGACATCTCCCCTATCTCGCTTCGCTCGCAGAGGAGAATATGATTTGTTCCTCACTTTCTTTTTTACTACTATTATTACAAACCCCTCTGTCTCGCAGAGGCTCGACGTCTCCCCTATCTCGCTTCCGCTCGCAGAGGAGAATATGGTTACGACCATACAGCCGCAATTGATATAGGTAATAATTGGTTACTCTATATTGATAAGAGAGAACGAAAAATACGATTTTTGCACATTAATATATATTATTACAAAATAAGTTATTATATTTGCACGATAATTTATAATGACCTTAGTCTACATAATAAAAACTTTACAATTTTACCTAACATCGAACTAATTAACTTTTTACTAACCAAATAATTTATTTTATGAAAAAATTCTTACTATCAATTCTGTGCCTCGTAGCCGTCGCATTGACCGGTTACGCTGCAGATGCGACGTTTGATTTTGCAGCACATTATGGTGCTACAACAATCAGCGGAATTGATGCCAAAGACCCAATGACGGTTGATGGTGTCACTATGACATTTGCAAAGGGCAATTCTCAAACCTCTCCTGCTTATAACAAGTCAGGAGAAATACGTCTGTATGGTGGTAAATCTGCCGACGTTCTTGATGGTAACACTGTAACAGTAACAGCACCTGCCGGTTCTGTTATTACAAGTGTTGTCTTCAACCCCGGCTCAAACGGAACATGGGGTGTACTCTCAGCCGATAACGGTGACGTTTCAACTGCTGATGACCACACTGCAACATGGAGTGGCAATGCCGAGACTGTTGTTTTCACAGCCAGTCGTAATGCCGATAACACAGGTGCATCTACACAAAACCGCTATGCAACTGCTGTCGTTACTTACTCTACTCTTGTTGCTTCATCGGTAGCCACACCTACATTCACAGTAGAGCCCGACACTTATGGTACAAAGCAAAGTGTTGGTATTGAGTGTGCCACTGATGGTGCTGTTATTTACTACACCCTCGACGGTAATACACCCGACAAGACTTCTACACTCTACGAAGCTCCTATCGAGTTGAACAGCAAAACAACCGTTAAGGCTATTGCTTACGTTGACGAAGAGGCTAGTAACGTTGCTACTGCCACTTACGACTTCAAACTCGATTGTGTTTTGACTTGGAATACAAACTCTCCTTTCATCCAAGCTACCACCGGTAGTGCTAAAACACAATTCGTTTCGCCTCTCGGCAACACGGGTGCTAACTATTGGGTAACATACGATGGTTCAGAGCCTTCTGCTGAAAATGGTACAAAAAAATACCCTGCCAATTCATTGATGATGTCAACGATTAAGAAAGACACCATATTCACAATGAAAGTACGCCCCGAGAAAGATGGCATCTATGGTGAAACACTCGAAGGCACTTTCTATATTGGTTACCAATCATCATTGACACTTTACAAAACTGTCAGCGAAATGGCTGCCGGTAACTATGTAATCGCAGGTGAAAACACAGTAATGCTCCCCGTTGATGGCGGCAAAAACACATACGGTTACGGTTACACTGTCGATGCTGCTGTTAGCAATGGTTTTGTAAGTGCATTCGGTTACTTCGAGTTCGCTTTCGAAGCTGCCGATGGTGGTTACTACATCAAGGATAGCAAGGGTCAATATCTCTATGGCGATGGTGAACACACTTCATTCCAACTCTCAACCACAGTTCCCACTTCGGGTGGTGTGTGGAGCGTAGAATTGCAAGCCAACGGACAAGCCAAGATTACCAACGCTACAACAGGCGACTGGATTCAATGGAACAGCAACTATAAGAACTGGGCTATGTACAACAAGGAGCAAAACACCTTCATGCCCACTCTTGCAGTTGCTTATCAACCCACTGTAACAATAACTCCTGCTGCCAATAATTCGGTAGAAAGCCTCGACAAGATTATTTTGACTTGCTCCGATGGTATCAAGAATAACAAGACACACTACTGCTCAGTACAGGGTGCCGGTGTTACTGTAAATGTTACAGCTAACCAAGTTGATGACAATACATTGGAATTGGTTCTTGATTCACCTATTACCAAATCGGGTGATTATACTTTTATTTTCTATAAAGAAGCGGTAATCTTGGCTCCCAACTCAGCTGCTATCAAATATCCGGCTGTAACCGAAAATATCAACTATACAATCGGTGGTGGTGCCGAACCCATCGAGTTGGTAGTAACTCCTGCCAACGAATCGGTAAACAAGAGCTTGCAAAACTTTACATTCTCTTGCGAACAAGGCATCAGCATCAACGGTCTCTTCGGTGGTCAAGCTCCTTTCTTGGGCTTCACCGATCCCTCAACAGGTACTTCAAGCCAAATCGCTTTGACTCCCGGTGTAAGCACTGAGACATCGGTTACACTCTCTACCGAGAAAGCTCAAACTACCGAGGGTTACTATACACTCGTTGTTCCTGCCGAATATTTCGTATTGGCCGATGCTCAACCCAACGAAGCCATCATGTATCAATACATCGTATCGGCTACCAACCCCAACGCTATCAACATCAAGAGCGTTACTCCCGAGGAAGGTAATGTAACTGAGTTGAAACAAATCATCGTTATGTGCGATGTTGAGATTGACTTGGCTCCCTCAACTTGGACTATCACCGATGCCAAAGGCAATGTATATCCTGCTCAATACACATCGCCTTCCAACCTTGGCTATATGGGCATCCAAATAGACCTCAAAGAGACTATCACTGCCGAAGGTACTTACACCTTGAACATCCCTGCCGGCTCGATAGTTGAATACTTGGGTAGCAAGCAAATCGAGGAGCAAACTATCACTTGGACTATCGGTGGTACAGTAGAGACTCCCGACTACATCTTCAATGCTGGTGATCATGTAGAAGGTGAGTACGAAACCCTCACCGACGGCATCTACACATTCTTCATGGGCGAAGGTTCAACTAAAAAATGGAAAGTTGAAGCTAACGAGAAGAAATTCTCTAACGGTGTGACTATAACCAACCGTATAAAGCCTCAAAAATTAACCAACTATATTACTGCCGATATTCCTGCTGCCGGTAAACTTGTATTTGGTGTTTTGACAAGCAGCAGTTCAGCTACTGACCGTACCCTATCAGTTAAACAAAATGACAAAGAACTTTATGGTAAAGTTGTATCAGAGGCCGACAAAGTTGACGGTGTATATACTGTACACGAAGTAGAAGTAGAGGCAGGTCTTGCCACTATTACTACACCCGTAGAGTGTCTGAACTTCTACTACATTGAGTTCGTACCCGCCGGTGATGCTCCCGCTACTATCGAGTTCCTCGGTGTTAACCCCGAAGAAGGTGTTGTAACATCGTTGAAGGAGATTCGCATTGAGACTGACACCGACCTTGGCGAAGCTCGCGACTTTACATTGACCGATGCCGATGGTAACTCTTATGAGATATTCAGTGTCACTGTTAACCCCTACGACAAGGACATCTACGCTTACATCACAGTACAACTTGCCGAGGAGATAACAGCTGCCGGTACTTACACACTCACCATTCCTGCCGGAAAGGTTGTAGAGTATATTACCGACATGGAGACTCAAACTCCCAAGCTCAATGCCGAGAAGACTTATACTTGGACTATCGAGGCCAACGATGCTCTTGCTATCGTAAGCACTACTCCTGCCGATGGCGAAACAGTTGCTTCGTTCACCGAGATGGTTGTTGAGTTCAACAAAGAAATATGGATTGGTAATGCCTTTACAGGTGCCAGTGCATTTGTTGTAAAAGATGCCAATGGCGAGACTGTTACTTCATGCCTCACCGAGATACTCGATCCCATAGGTTCACATCCCGCAGGATTTGGTACAGTACAAACAGGTACAAAAGTACGCATCTATGCCGATGAAGAAATTACTGCTGCCGGAAACTACCAACTGATCGTTCCTGCCAACACTGTTAAGACAGCCGACGATACTGAGGTATTCCCCGAAACAGCTATCAACTTTACAGTAGGTACTGCCATCACAGCTACTTGGAGCATCGAAGAGTATGCTACTATCGAATCGTTTACCGATGTAACCGTAACATTTGCAGGCGAAGGTATCGAGTCGGTTAAGGCTACGAACTCGTATGCATGCGTATGGTTCTACGAGAAAGATGCCGAAGGCAACTACAACCTTGTAACCAACCAATGTACTGACGGTTACTTGGATGCAACAGCTTCGGGTACATCACTTACACTGGGTGCCGATCCCGGTTGTTACAGCGACGATTGGACATCACCCTTCAACCGTAAGGGCGACTATCGCATCGTTATCCCCGCCGGTGGTATTTACTTCAATGGCGACAAAGCCAATGCCAACACTGAGGAGTATGTATTGAACTTCACTATCTACAACGATATTGTAGAACTTGATGAAATCGATGCAACATTTACTGCCAACCCCGAAAACAACTCTACTATCAGCGAAATCAAAGAGGTTGTTATCACATTCCCCGAGTATGAGGTAATCGCAGTAAGCGAACCCGACTTCGCAACAGGTAGCAACATTCCTATGGTATCGATGGTAGACGAACTTACAGGTTCGGCAATGCCTGCCGGTTACATCATGTTCCGTCCCGGCGATGCACTCAACCAACTCGTACTCTATGTCGATCCTACTTACACCGGTGGTATGGAATCATTCGCAGCCGAAGGTCAATATGTTATCAACATTCCTGCCAAGGTTGTTTCATTCAGCAACGGTGTCAACAAGGCATTCCAATTGAACTACACAGTAGGTAGCACTGTTGAAGAACTCGCAATCGTTAGCACAACTCCCGAGGCAAATGCCATGACCGAGTCGTTCAGCGAAATGATTATCGAGTTCAACAAGCCCGTATGGTGCAACACAGGTGTTGCCGGTAAAGCCAGCTTGAAAGATGGTGAAGGCTTCCCCGTAGCCGACTTGGAGGTTGAAATGATTGACCCCGTAGGCGAACACACTACATGGAATGGTAGCTCACCTCTTGCAACCAAAGCACGCCTCTACCTCAGCGAGGCTATCACCGAGACTGGTTCTTACCAAGTAGTACTTCCCGCCGAATTGTTCTCGACCGACGACATGAGCGAGTCGACTGCTAAGACTACTATCAAGTTCAGCGTTGTAGCTCCTGCCCTTGCCGTTGTAGCATCAACTCCCGCCGAAGGCGAAGAAGTTGAATCGTTCAGCGAAATGGTTGTTGAGTTCAACAAGCCCGTATGGTTCACATCATTTGGTAATGCTAAACTTTACGATGCCGAAGGTACAGCAGTTGCCACACTCAGCCACGAAATGGTTGATCCCGTAGGTAACCACACTACTTGGAACGGTAGCACACCTCTTGCTCACAAGGTACGCTTCTACACCGATAATGCTATCACAGCCGATGGTAATTACAGTGTAGTAATCGCCAAAGAGACATTTGCTACCGACGATGCAAGCGAATACAGCGAAAAGACAACTATCAACTTCACAGTGAAGTATGTTGCTCCCAGCACACTTGAACTTGTAGCTACCGACCCCGCTGAAGGTGCTACTATCACAGCTACTGCATTCGAAAGTGTACTTACTACTTGGAATATGGATGTTGACAATGCTTACGAAGGTGCCGAGGCTTACCTCTTGGATGCCGAAGGCAACCGCGTTGCTACTGCCAATGCTGCATACGTTTACGATGAAAACCATGTATGCATCGACGACCAACTCAACTTCGTATTCAATACTCCTATCACCAATGCAATGGGTACTTACACATTCGTAATCGAAGCCGGCTACGTTAGTGACATGGCTACATACACATTACGCAACGAAGAGATCCGCATCACTTACAACTTGGCCATCACCGATGGTATCAAGGGTATCACAATGGATCCCGTAAACGGTTATGTAGTTTACGACTTCAACGGTGTATTGGTAATGCAAACTCGCAATGCCGCTGACCTTGAACGTCTCAACAACGGCTTGTACATCATCAACGGTGTGAAAGTTCTTATCAACAAATAAGAAATAATCACATAAACTTCACAAGCGGTGCGTTCGACGAACGCACCGCTTTTATATATATATGTGTGTATCGAATCAATAAGTAACACAAGGCTGATGATGTGTAACATCTCCGACGTTAGTGTAGAGATGACACCATGCCTACCCCATGTGACGCTACGCTCACATGGGGTTACTAATGCTTAACGTCTCCGACGTTAGCATTGAACTTGATACATCAAATTATGGTAATGACAACTACGATACGTCGAAGACGTAATGCCATCGAAACCCCACGATAAAGCACGCAGTGCGTATTCGTGGGGGGAGAGAAACAAGACTCTTCTCTGATACGTCGAAGACGTAATGCCATCGAAACCCCACGATGAAGCACGCAGTGCGTATTCGTGGGGGGAGAAGAACAAAACTCTCGCATATACGTCGAAGACGTTACGCCATCGAAACCCCACGATGAAGCACGCAGTGCGTATTCGTGGGGGGAGAAGAACAAAACTCTCGCATATACGTCGAAGACGTTACGCCATCGAAACCCCACGATGAAGCACGCAGTGCGTATTCGTG
>JAFXJY010000011.1 GCA_017531985.1 Bacteroidaceae bacterium | reverse complement strand
CACATTCCGGACATCTTTTTCTTCTTGTTTTTTGCATAAAAAAATACCTTTGATGAAACGCGTTTCATCAAAGGTATTATAAATATCTGTAATTTAGTAAATTACATGTGGTTTTACCAACTACTTTTTACCATTATACCAGTTTTTTTACTTCTGTCGGTGGTGTTAGGAAACAAAAAGGAGTTGCTTCATCGGCAACTCCTTTTGTTATCGTTATAATAGCTTTTTTTAGAAACCCATTTCCATTTCGATGAGTTTGAGATTAGTAGCATCATTCAAGTTGTAATAGATGCTGCGGAGAGCTACCATATATTCACGTTCGTTGGCATCGAGTTCATGAGCTTTCTCATAGAAAGGTAATGCTTGGCGATAGAGAGGCAACACTTCGGCTTCTTTGGCTGCATTGAAGTCGGCAGTATTGGTTATCTTCTCGCTCAACTCGTTGTTCTTCTCAACGGCTTGGTTGAAGTACATACGACCCATGTTACCCAATGCTAACGCAAACTTAGGATTGAGTTCGAGAGCCTTATTGAAGCAGTCGATAGCACCTGCAATGTCATTTTGAGCCTCGAGAAGTTGACCTTTTACATTCCACAATTCGGGATTTTCAGGGTCATTACCGATTACTTCGTTCAATGTAGTAATGGCACGATCATACTCATTGGCTGCAATGTAAAGGTTGATAAGACGCAAGCTATAATAGTTCTCTTTCTGAGTGAATGTTGTACCATCGGGGTTAGTACCGGTAACATCCATTGTACCGAAGAGAGTATTACCTTCATTAAGAAGAGCTACAAGGTTGGTTGTGTCGCAAGCAATTTCATATTGACCAACGAGGAACTTGTAAACGTTATTTTGTTCGTATCCATTGCCCTTGGCACGGAGCAGAGCTTGCAGGGTCAGTTCACGGTCGCCTGAGTTTAGAGCTGCCAATGCTGCGTTATATTCAAGCATGGCATAGATTGAGTCGGCCGGCAAGTTCTTGGCATCAACGAAAGGCAAATCGCGAATTTCGATAAATGTATTCCACATGTCATAGGCCTTCTTGTAGTCTTGGTTATTGAAGTAATAAACACCTCCATTGATATAACCATCAGAGTTGGCAAGGAGATCCTTGGCAATGTTTTTTACATATTTGGGTTTCACTTTACCCTTTTCGTTGGGCAATGTATCCAAAGCTACTGCTTGACGATAATATTTGTAGCCATTCGACAATGCTTGATACATTTCGGCTTCATTGGCTTTAAGACCATATTGAGCTTGACCATTCTCTTTTTCGAAGTAGCGTTGTTCAATATTACCTGCTACATACCACGCTTTCACATCCTCGGCCGATTCTCCTGCAAGAGCTTCTTGAATAGATGTACGGGCTTGCTTGAAGTCGGGCTTTTCAGTTCTCTTGGCAAGTGTCCATGCTTGATCGACAAGAGCCTTTTGTCCAAAAGAGAGTGTTGCTGAAAGCAATAACAACGATGCTGTTAATAATGTCTTTCTCATAATTTCTTTTTTTTTAATTGATTATATTGTTTCTAATTTATTTTAATTTTGATTATTGTCGTTGTCGGGTTGCACCGATGTGTCCGACTCCGGTGTTGCGGGAGTGTCATTTTCATTTACATCAGCTATAACATCTTCTTCGGTAGCAGATAGTACTTTGCAAACCGATGCAATCTCATCGTTACGTTTTTCAAGATTGATGATGCGAACGCCCTGTGTGGCACGACCCATTACACGCACATCCGATACTTTCATGCGTAATGTGATGCCCGACTTGTTGATGATAACAAGATCATTGTCATCCGAAACGTTCTTGATAGCAACGACCTTACCAGTCTTGTCGGTGATCTTCATGGTTGCCACACCTTTACCACCGCGGTTGGTTATACGATAGTCTTCGGCTATCGAACGCTTACCGTATCCTTGCTCCGAAATGACCATGATTGTATCCTCTTGGAAATTGTTGACTACAATCATACCTATTACTGCATCTTCTCCGTCATCATCGAGACGCATACCACGAACACCAGTTGCCACACGTCCCATTTCTCGCACGGTACTTTCGTGGAAGGTGATGGCACGCCCATTACGGTTGGCTATCACAAGGTGGCTGTTTCCGTCAGTCAGTCGCACCTCAATGAGTTGGTCGCCATCTACTATATTGATGGCATTTACACCATTGAGTCGCGGACGCGAATATGCTTCGAGTTTGGTCTTTTTGATAATACCATTACGGGTACAGAATACGAGGTTGTGTGTCGTATTGTATTCGGGGTCTTGCAACTGCTTAACGCGGATAAAGGCATTAACCTTGTCGTCCGATTCGATGTTGAGCAGGTTCTGTATGGCACGACCCTTCGAACTCTTTGCACCTTCGGGTATTTCATACACTTTGAGCCAGTAGCAACGACCTTTCTGTGTGAAGAACAACATGTAGTTGTGCATCGATGCGGGATAGATGTACTCAATAAAGTCTTCTTCACGAGTATCGCTACCCTTAGCTCCCACTCCGCCACGATTCTGAGCTCGGAACTCGGTAAGAGGTGTACGCTTGATGTATCCCATGTGTGAGATGGTGATTATCATTTCATCATCGGCATAGAAGTCTTCTGCGTTAAATTCCTCGCTGGCATAAACGATGTCGGTGCGACGCTCGTCACCATATTTTTCTTTTACTTCGATCAATTCATCTTTGATAACCTGCATACACACCTCGTTGTTCGAGAGTATCTCTTTGAAACGACGAATGGCCTCTTCAACTTGTTGGAACTCGGCATGGAGCTTGTCTTGTTCGAGACCTGTAAGCTGACGCAGACGCATCTCAACAATGGCAGCTGCTTGTTTTTCGCTCAGAGCAAAACGTTCCATCAATCGCATGCGTGCTTGTTCACCATTTTGCGAAGAACGTATGATAGCTATCACTTCATCAATGTTGTCGCTGGCTATGATAAGACCTTCGAGTATGTGAGCCCTCTCTTCGGCCTTCTCCAAGTCATATTGTGTGCGACGTATCACTACTTCGTGACGGTGGTCGATAAAGGCTTGCAAGAGCTGTTTGAGGTTGAGCAGTTGCGGACGACCATTGACCAGTGCAATGTTGTTGACACTGAACGACGACTGTAAGGCAGTCATCTTGTATAACTTGTTGAGTACAACGCTGGCATTGGCATCACGCTTGATGTCAATCACTATACGCATACCGCTACGGTCACTTTCGTCGTTGATATTTGATATACCGTCAAGGCGTTTTTCCTCTACAAGGTCGGCAATATTTTTTATTAACTCAGCTTTGTTTACACCGTAAGGAATCTCATTGACGATAATCGATTCTTTGTTTCCATCGTTCTCAATCTCGGCCTTAGCACGCACAATAATGCGTCCGCGACCGGTCTCGAAAGCATCTTTTACTCCCTGATAACCGTATATGGTAGCACCGGTGGGAAAATCGGGTGCTTTGACGTATTGCATCAAATCGGATACCTCCGACTCGGGGTTATCAATGAGTGCTATGGATGCATCGATACACTCCGACAGGTTGTGAGGGGGCATATTGGTAGCCATACCCACAGCAATACCCGATGCTCCATTGACCAATAGTTGTGGAATACGTGTGGGCAATACGGTGGGCTCTTCAAGAGTATTATCAAAGTTGGGTGTAAAGTCTACTGTTCGTTTATTGATGTCAGCAAGCATCTCTTCGGCCATGCGAGATAAACGAGCCTCGGTGTAACGCATCGCAGCAGGCGAATCGCCATCAATCGAGCCGAAGTTACCTTGGCCATCGACCATGCAATAACGCAACGACCAGTCTTGTGCCATACGAGCCAATGCAAAGTACACCGACGAGTCACCATGAGGGTGATACTTACCGAGTACCTCACCGACGATACGGGCACATTTCTTGTAGGGTTGGTTATGGGTATTATTGAGACGTTCCATTCCGTACAAGATGCGACGATGTACTGGTTTAAGACCATCTCTCACATCGGGCAAGGCACGAGCCACAATAACCGACATCGAATAATCGATATACGATGACTGCATCACTTGCTCGATGTTGACTTTCTGAATTTTATCTTGGTCTAACATATTTTGATTAGTTATACATTAATTACATTTGTTGCACAACACATTCACCTCCTTTTCACAAGAGGTTATGCGGCATTTCAAATTTATGCGTACAAAGATAACTAATTTTTAGTCAACTTCGATACCATTTTATCCTTTTTTAAAACAATAATGTAAAAAAATCGGCACAATATTTGTTTAATATAAAAAAACGAATGACTGATTTTTTTTATAAGATAATTCCTGTAAAACAACTACCTTTGTCCCTCGAAAAGATTAAAGGTTAGAAGATAGATTTATGGAAAGAAATTTTTCAAATCATGCCAAGACAATATTGGCATATAGTCGCGAAGAGGCCGAACGATTGCAAAATCCCGATTTGCGACCTGAACATCTGCTGTTAGGTATTATACGCGATGGAAAGAGTCGTGCCGTCGATGCCATGCTTAGTGCCGGCATCAATCCACACTCTTTACGCATGGCTATTGAGCGTAATCTTCCTTCTGATAATGATGAGATTTCTCAACATGAAATTACCATCAGCAAAAGCACCGACAGAGTATTAAAGATGAGTATGCTTGAATCAAGAATGATGAAAAGTGCCGAAACTGACACCGAACATATACTATTGGCCATCCTGCGAGACCGAAATACTGACATAACTCGCCTGCTCAATAGTAATAATATTACATATGATGACGTATTGTCATACTTAAAGGACGATGCTGACATGTCACCTCGCATGGGTGCCGGATTTGATGAAGACGAGGATGATGACGAACCTCATCTCTCGTCATCACAACACACCACGAAGTCTACGCCCAACAGCAGCACTGCAAGTGACACTCCCGTTCTTGACAACTTTGGCTCGGATATGACTCGTGCTGCCGAGGAGGGTCGCCTCGACCCCGTTGTAGGTCGCGAGGTGGAGATAGAACGATTGGCTCAGATATTAAGTCGTCGCAAGAAGAACAATCCCATTCTTATAGGTGAACCGGGTGTTGGTAAGTCGGCCATTGTCGAAGGGCTGGCTCTGCGTATCGTGCAACGTAAGGTGTCGCGTGTACTATTTGGCAAACGTGTCGTTACACTCGACATGGCTTCGGTTGTGGCCGGTACAAAGTATCGCGGACAGTTTGAGGAACGCATCAAGGCTATACTCAATGAGTTGAGCAAAAATCCCGATATTATTCTCTTCATCGACGAAATTCACACCATCGTTGGTGCAGGTGGCTCTACCGGTACGCTCGATGCTGCCAACATGCTCAAGCCTGCCTTAGCTCGTGGCGAACTGCAATGTATAGGTGCCACCACTCTCGACGAATATCGCAAAAACATTGAGAAGGATGGTGCCTTAGAACGTCGTTTCCAGAAAGTTATGGTTGACCCCACCACTCCCGAAGAGACTTTGCAGATCTTACACAACATCAAGGAGCGTTATGAGGATCATCACAATGTAACTTACACCGACGAAGCTCTCGAAGCCTGTGTCAGTCTCACACATCGCTACATCAGCGACCGCAATTTCCCCGACAAAGCCATCGATGCTCTCGACGAGGCCGGTTCGCGTGTACACATTACCAACATTGTGGTTCCCAAGGAGATTGAAGAACTTGAAAAGGCGGTCGAAGAGGCTGTCAACCAGAAGATGCTTGCTGTAACCGAACAGAATTATGAATTGGCTGCCGGCTATCGCGACAAGGTGCGTTCATTGCAAGAAAAGCTCGAGACTTCGAAACTCGAATGGGAAACTCATTTATCCCGCCATCGTGAGATTGTAGATGAAAATAAGATTGCCGAAGTCGTAGCCATGATGTCGGGCATACCCGTACAACGTGTTGCTGAGGGCGAAAATCGACGATTGCTCAATATGTCGCAGTCGCTGCGTAACGTCGTTGTCGGACAAGACGAAGCCGTCGACAAGGTTGTCAAGGCTATTCAACGCAACCGCATAGGTCTCAAAGATCCCAACAAACCCATTGGTACGTTTCTCTTTTTGGGACCCACCGGTGTGGGTAAAACGCACCTTGCCAAGAAATTGGCCGAAGAGTTGTTCGATAGCAAGGATGCTCTTATACGCATAGACATGAGCGAATACATGGAGAAGTTCTCGGTATCGCGACTGGTCGGTGCCCCTCCGGGATATGTAGGTTATGAGGAGGGCGGACAACTCACCGAGCGTGTGCGTCGCAAGCCCTATTCGGTGGTACTGCTCGACGAGATCGAGAAGGCTCACCCCGATACTTACAACCTACTCTTACAAGTGATGGACGAAGGTCGATTGACCGACAGCTTGGGTCGTCGTGTCGACTTTAAGAATACAATCATCATCCTCACTTCCAATATAGGTACACGACAACTCAAAGATTTCGGCAACGGTGTAGGTTTCTCTACTCATGCAGGTAATGAGAAAGAGAACTCACGCAACGTTATACAGAAGGCTCTCAATCGCGTCTTTGCACCCGAGTTTCTCAACCGCATTGATGACATTGTCATGTTCGACCAGCTCGACAAGGAGGCTATATGCAAGATTATCGATATAGAACTAAATGGCTTCCGCAGTCGCATGGAGCAACTTGGATACAACTTTACCATTACCGACACAGCCAAGCAGTTCATTGCCGAAAAAGGCTACGACGTGCAGTATGGAGCAAGACCTCTGAAACGTGCCATTCAACGGTACATCGAGGATGAACTTGCCGAGCTGATCATGTCGACGTCCATTCATGCCGGCGACACAATCGTGGTGGAGAGCAACGGTAACGAAGATAAGCTCGTGTGTAAAGTGGTAGCATCCGAGAAGAGTGCCGAATAATCAGTATGGTATGATTGCACGTTAGTACAACCGCAAATAAGTCAAAATGTCAGTCTGTCACGACTGGCATTTTTTTTGCAATACAACAAGCAGAATAGAGGGAAATTGCCAAAGAATATTTCCCGCAACCAAAGAGTTATTAATGAATAGAATTAAATAATAAGTCATTATGCAAAAAGGAACAATTGGGGTAACGACCGACAACATCTTCCCCGTTATCAAAAAATTCTTGTATAGCGATCACGAAATATTTCTTCGCGAAGTAGTATCTAATGCCGTAGATGCCACACAAAAGCTGAAAACGCTCTCGTCGGTGGGCGAATTTAAAGGCGAATTGGGTATCATGGACGTACGCATTGCCATCGACCATGAGGCTGGTACGCTCACTATCAGCGACCGCGGTATAGGTATGACTGCCGAGGAGATAGAAAAATACATCAACCAGATTGCCTTCTCGGGTGCTGAGGAATTTCTCGAAAAGTATAAAAACGATGCCAATGCCATTATCGGTCACTTCGGTCTCGGATTCTACTCGACCTTCATGGTATCGAAGAAAGTGGAAATACGCACCCTCTCCTACCGCGAAGGTGCCAAGGCTGTGCAATGGAGTTGCGACGGCTCACCCACATACGAAATGACCGAGATAGAGAAGAGTGACCGCGGAACAGATATAGTCCTCTACATAGACGATGAGAATAAAGAGTTTCTCGAAACACAACGCATAGAGACACTCTTGCGTAAGTATTGTCGCTTCCTGCCCGTACCCATTGTCTTCGGCAAGGAACAAGAGTGGAAAGATGGCAAGTATGTCGATACCGACGAGGATAAAATCATCAACGACTTAAATCCTGCATGGACTCGCAAGCCCACCGAGCTGACCGACGACGATTATCGCAACTTCTATCATGAGTTGTGTCCCGGCTCGGACGACCCTTTGTTCTGGATACACCTCAATGTCGACTATCCGTTCAACCTCACCGGTATTCTATACTTCCCCAAGATTAAGAGCAATCTCGACATCAACCGTCACAAGATACAACTCTACTGCAACCAAGTGTATGTTACCGATTCGGTTGAAGGTGTAGTACCCGACTTTCTCATGCTCTTGCAAGGAGTTATCGACTCGCCCGACATTCCATTGAACGTGTCGCGTTCTTACTTGCAAAGCGATGCCAACGTAAAGAAAATATCGACTTATATCACCAAGAAAGTGGCCGACCGCCTGCAAGAAATCTTCAACAACGACCGCAAGCAGTTTGAAGAGAAATGGAACGACATCAAGTTATTCATCGAGTTCGGTATGCTCAGCGACGAGAAGTTCTACGACCGTGCTGCCAAGTTTGCACTATTGGGCAACACCGAAGGTAAATTCTTCACATTCGACGAATACAAGAATATCATTGCCGGCGAACAGACCGATAAAGATGGCAACGTTATATACCTCTATGCTACCGATAAGACAGCTCAATACAGCTACATCGAGGCAGCTACGGCTCGCGGATATGATGTCCTGTTGATGGATGGTCAACTCGATGCCCATTACATAGGTATGCTCGAACAGAAATTTGAGAAGAGTCGCTTTGTCCGCGTCGACAGCGATACCCTCGACAACCTTATCCGCAAAGAGAATAATCGCGAGGTAACCCTCTCGGTGCAAGAACGCGAAGCGATGACCACCATCTTCAAGTCGCAGATTCCTACTATCGACAAGAGCGAATTTATGATTTCGTTTGAAGCAATGGGCGAGAGTGTTGCTCCGGTCATGATTACTCAGAGCGAGTATATGCGTCGCATGAAGGATATGGCTGCCATGCAACCCGGTATGAGTTTCTATGGCGAACTGCCCGACTCTTTCAACCTTATCGTTAACACCGATCATCCTTTGTGCAAGCAGATTATGGCCGACACCGAGGCTGCATGCAGCGAACGCATTGCTCCCCTTGCATCGCAACTCGAAAGCGTCAACAGCGAGATAACCTTGCTCAATGACGCTCGTCGCGACAAGAAAGAGGAAGAAATTCCCGTTACCGAGAAAGAAGCACTCCGCACTGCCGAGCAGAAAGCTGCCGACATTCGCAAGCAACAAGAGGCTGTCTACACCGAGTATGCCCAAGGCAACAACTTGGTAAAACAACTTATCGACCTTGCTTTGTTGTCAAACAACATGCTCCGCGGTGAAGCGTTGAACAACTTCGTGAAACGCTCTTTCGAGATGCTTTGATAACGACACGCAGGGCTTTCACAGCCCTCATATAACAAAGGCTGCACTTCACAATCGCAAGTGCAGCCTTTGTTATTTGCATGTATTCCAACAATTATTACTTGTCGGTAATCAAATGTTTGGCATCGTTTATCACTTTCTTGACATCGCTTGTCGAGAAGGTACAACCGAGACTTATTTCAAATTGATTATTCCAACCGTTGCTTCGTGCTGTATTGCCACTGTATCCCATCGCCAAGTATAGTCCCACTGTATTGCTGATGCGGTAGTTAACGCCTAACATGGGATTGATAAAGTATTCACATGGCGAACTCAGATAGACTCCCGTCGATAGCGACAAATAGGGTTGGCATCGTGTCTTGGTAAAATATACTCTACCATGCAGATACAATGGAACTCCTATTATTGTATTATAATTATTCCTATAATCACCATCTGACCACCTTCTAGAACCATATTCGTCGTGAAAATTCAAACCGAGACCTCCACCCAGAAAGAGATTGTTGCCAAAACGATAACCCAGAATATAATCCAAACCTCCGGCATAATAAGGGTCATCACCAATTCTATTTGTAAATTCCACCGAATGCTCGAAACCGCGAGCTACGGGGTCAAGTACTTTGCGAGTTTTTTTAACTGTCTTGGTGGTAGTTGTTGTTTGTGATGTTGTTATAAGTTGTGCCGATGATACGATGGGACACAACAGGCTCAGTGAGAGCAATGCAATGAATATTCTTGTTTTCATGATAGTTGTTATTTCTTAATGTCGATCTGAGTATTGTGAGGATTGTTGATGACGTCCAAGTTATCCTTGCCCGATGTAACACTCTTGGCTTGTCGCACCAATTCTATGTCATTGAGTGTGGCATTGCGGAAGCCTACATAAGAAGCCGGATAGCCCGATACGGTAATTTCGAGCATACCATCATCATTGGTAATTACATCGATGATAGTACCCACAAGGAGGTCGGCCTTGTGAGCCTTAGCTGCACGACTCAGTGCAATACTCTTGAAGTCGGGCATGAGTTTTTCGATACCTTTCGATACAGGATAATCCTTGAATGCCTCCGTCTCGGTGTAGGTAATCTTGGTGGGCGATACCTTGATGTCGGCAATGAGAGGTGTCAGCATCATGCTGTGTTCGGGTTCAAGGTTACGAGCCGACGACTCTTGGTACTCTACCCGCTCGCTGCGTTGTGCTACCGCACCGAGCGACATGCTCACAATGGTGAGCAGAAGAAACAGTCTCTTCATAATAATACTATTGTGTTTCTTACCCCTCACGTCCCATCGAGGTCATTAATAAAAAAAGAGCGTGGACGATGTTCGGTTTATCTCCATTGAGGCATCGCCAAACGCCCTAAGTACAATAAACAGCCCACCCCACGCATTGCCATATGACGCTCCCCTTGCCGGGGTGGTTGTAGGCAAGCATAGGCGTTTTGTGACTGCTCGATCCTGTACTTAAATTTTTGGCGAATTTCAATGGAAGGATAAAGCAAAAACGCTTTTGTTAAAATGTTATCGAATGAACCGCTGTCATTCTTATGTGCAAAGGTAATAAAATATCTGTTAATGTGGCTTCTTTGTGCTACAAAAAAATAGGCACAACTTCAATTGTTGAAGTCATGCCTATATACATTAATATATGTCGGTATTATTTTTTTACATTGGGAAGTTCGAGACCGTAACCTTTGCGATGGTCCTCAATCTTCAAGTAAACACCGATGATCAGAGCCAATATACCGAATGAAGAGAAGATAATCATGGGTACTTGATAACCACCGGACGATTCGAGAGTTGCTCCGATGATGATGGGTGTGAGGCAAAGACCGATGTTCTGAATCCAGAATATCAAGCAGTAGGCCGAACCAAGAATCTTGGCATCGATAATCTTGGGAACCGAAGGCCACAAAGCTGCCGGTACAAGTGAGAACGATACACCCAAGACGAGGATGAGCAACATGGCAAAAGTCTTAGAGGGGAACATGGGTAAGAGGAATGCAAAGCTCAAGTGGCAGCATATCATGATGATGGCACCCAGCATGAGCATCGATGCACCACGACCCTTATAATCGAGGAATGCACCCAAGAAAGGAGTTAACAACATAGCCAAGATGGGGAAGAAACTGAACATCTGTGCAGCCTCGTCAGCACCTATACCAAGGGTGGTCTCCAAGTAGTTGGGAGCAAAACGTTGGAAGGGGAAGATGGCCGAGTAGTACAATACACACAACAAGGCTACCAACCAGAACATCTTACTTGTAAATATCTTACCAAGGTCACTGATGCGGAACTCATCTTCGTCCGACTTTTCTTCGCTCAGCTCTCCGGCTGCTATCAGTTGCTTATCGAACTTCGTATCCATTACCGAGAAAACGATGTAGCAAATAAGTCCTATCAGCAACAATACGGTACAGAAACCTACGGGGGCTACTACCGAGTTGTCAAATTGCTTCGAAATCATAGGTGCAGTCCACATTACAGCAAACACGCCGAGACGTGCGATAGCCATTTCCAATCCCATGGCAAGAGCCATTTCCTTGCCATTGAACCACTTAGCTATCGACTTCGATACGGTTGTTCCTGCCATCTCACATCCGCAACCAAATACCATAAAGCCCAAACAAGCCATCTTGGCATTACCGGGAAGTGATACCCACCAGCTATCCAACCAGTGGCATAATTCGGTGGCTGCAAACCAGTCGGTAATGGCGATATACTTAATAGAAGCACCTATCACCATGAGTGATGCCGACAAGATACCTGTAAAGCGGATACCCATCTTGTCAAGGATAATTCCGGCAAAAATGAGGAAGAAGCAGAATACATTGAGGAAATACTCCGAGGCGGCGTAGGTGCCGAATACCTCACTGTTCCAATGAAGATTCTGTTCTACTAACGATTTAAGTGGTGACATAACGTCTACAAACATGTAGGCGAAAAACATCATCAGTGCCACTAGCACCAATGCTGACCATCGGGCAAAGGCCGAGTCATTGAGTTTCTTTTGAATTACTTGTGTCATAGTTAGGTTTGTTTATTTATTTGATTGTTAAGTTGTATAATCGTTCACTCTATCGCTTCACGAGCAATACTACATTCTCGACATGGTGAGTGTGGGGAAACATATCGACCGGTTGTACTCGCTCCACTTTATACATGTCATCGAGCAACGATAAGTCGCGGGCTTGTGTGGCAGGATTGCAACTTACATAGACGATACGCTCGGGGGCTGCATGACGTATCACACCTATTACATCGTCGTGCATACCGGCTCGCGGAGGGTCGGTAATGATAACATCGGGTCGGCCATGTTGCTCGATAAACTCGGTGGTGAGTATATCTTTCATGTCGCCGGCATAGAATATTGTATTGTTTATTCCGTTAAACTCAGCATTGATTTTAGCATCTTCGATAGCCTCGGGTACATACTCGATGCCCACCACCTTATGGGCTTGTCGCGACACAAAATTGGCGATTGTACCCGTTCCGGTATAAAGGTCGTAGACCAACTCCTTGCCGGTAAGTGCAGCAAATTCGCGTGCCACCTTGTAGAGTTCGTAGGCCTGCTCCGAGTTGGTTTGATAGAACGATTTAGGACCTACCTTAAATTGAAGTCCCTCCATCTGTTCGAGAATATAATCTCTACCTCGATAGCACACCACTTCTTGGTCGGTAATGGTATCGTTGGCTTTCTGATTGATAATGTACAGCAGAGAGGTAATCTCGGGAAAATCGTCGGCTATGTGCTGCATCATGTCGGCAATTGCCTCCGGTTCATTGTCATGAAAAACCATGATGAGCATAATCTCGCCCGTCGAGGCTGTGCGTACAATCATGTTGCGTAACAACCCCACTTGGGCTCGCAAGTCGTAGAATGACATACCTCGTTCCTTGGCATAAGCTCGCACATTGAGACGGATGCGATTAGATATATCATCTTGCAGGTGACACTCCTCTATGTCGAGTACTTTATCAAACATGCCGGGAATGTGAAATCCCAATGCATTACGATCGCTGAAAGTCTCCTCTTGTTGCATCTGCTCGGGTGTGAGCCACGACTTGTTGGAAAATGTAAACTCTAACTTGTTGCGGTAGGCACGAGTCTTGATGGAGCCTTTGATGGGCGAAATCTCGGGCAATTCTATCTTGCCTATGCGAGTAAGGTTGTCAACTACTTGCTGCTGCTTGAACTGCAACTGATACTCGTAAGGCAGATGCTGCCACTTACAGCCACCACACACACCAAAGTGTCGACAGAAAGGCTCGATACGCAATGGAGATGGCTTGTGAATGCGTGTAATGCGAGCCTCGGCATAGCTGTGCTTCTTGCGTATGATTTGCAGGTCGACCACATCGCCGGGGGCTGCGTATGGTACAAAAATTACTTTATCATTATAACGACAGAGAGCCTTGCCCTCTGCCGCGACACCGGTGATTTCTATCTCCTCGACCGGTGGTATGGGTTGTTTCTTGCGTGCCAAAAGTATATTATTATTTATAAATAAAATTTCGGTCAAAGTTAGTTATAAATTCTGATATATGCATCATACAACAAGAAAAATCACAATCTTGAAAAAATTATAGCATTATCAGCATAAAAAATTAATTTTTTGTACTATCTTTGCCAATCATTTGTGAAAAAATAACAACTATAAAAATATCAACCTAAAATCATTTATCGAAAAATGAAAAGAGTGTATACATTCGGTAACGGACAAGCAGAAGGTCGTGCCGACATGAAAAATCTATTAGGTGGTAAAGGTGCTAACTTGGCGGAAATGAACCTCATCGGAGTTCCCGTTCCTCCCGGTTTCACTATCACTACCGAAGTTTGTACAGAATACAACCAACAAGGTAAAGAAGCTGTTGTTAAAATCCTCGATGCAGATGTTCACGCTGCCATAAAACATGTTGAGTCGCTCACCGGCACTATCTTTGGTGACGAGACCAACCCTCTCTTGGTATCAGTTCGTTCGGGTGCTCGTGTATCGATGCCCGGTATGATGGATACAGTGTTGAACCTCGGTATGAACGATAGTGCCGTTGAAGCTTTGGCTCGCAAGTCGGGCAATGCTCGCTTTGCATGGGACTCTTACCGTCGTTTTGTTCAAATGTATGGTGACGTAGTGTTGGGCATGAAACCCCAAAGCAAAGACGACATCGACCCATTTGAAGAAGTAATGGAGAAAGTAAAAGAGGCAAAAGGTGTTAAACTCGATACCGAACTCGATGTTGAAGATCTTAAAAACCTCGTAAAACTCTTCAAAGCTGCCGTAAAAGAGCGTACAGGCAAAGATTTCCCCGACTCTCCATGGGAACAATTGTGGGGTGCCATCTGTGCTGTATTTGACAGCTGGATGAACGAGCGTGCTATTCTCTACCGTCGCATGAACCAGATACCCGAAGAATGGGGTACTGCCGTTAACGTTCAAGCAATGGTATTCGGTAACATGGGTGACACATCGGCCACCGGTGTAGCCTTTACTCGTGATGCTGCTACCGGCGAAGACATCTTCAATGGTGAATACCTCATCAACGCACAAGGTGAAGACGTTGTTGCAGGTATCCGCACTCCTCAACAGATTACAACCGAAGGCTCTCGTCGCTGGGCTGCCTTGCAAGGCATCAGCGAAGAAGAACGTGCTGCCAAGTATCCTTCGCTCGAAGAGGCTATGCCCGAGTGTGCTAAGGACTTGATTGAAACACAACAAAAACTCGAAGACTACTTCAAAGATATGCAAGACCTCGAGTTCACCATCCAAGATGGTAAATTGTGGTTGTTGCAAACTCGTAACGGTAAGCGTACCGGTGCAGCTATGGTGAAGATTGCCATGGATATGCATCGTGCCGGTATCATCGACGAGAAGACAGTTCTCCGCCGCATGGAAGCCGACAAACTCGACGAACTGTTGCACCCCGTATTCGACACCGCTGCCTTGAAGGCTGCCAAGGTTATTACCAAAGGCCTTCCCGCATCGCCCGGTGCTGCTGTGGGTCAAATAGTATTCCACGCTGACGATGCTGAGGCATGGCACGAAAATCGCAAGAAAGTCGTTATGGTGCGTATCGAAACATCGCCCGAAGACCTCCGCGGTATGAGCGTTGCCGAAGGTATCCTCACTGCTCGTGGTGGTATGACATCGCACGCTGCCGTTGTGGCTCGTGGTATGGGTAAATGCTGCGTATCGGGTGCCGGTGAAATAAAGGTCGACTACAAGGCTCGCACAGTGGAAATCGGTGGTAAAGTATATAAAGAAGGTGACTGGATTTCGCTCAACGGTTCGACCGGCGACGTATATGATGGTCAAATCCCCACTCGTATGCCCGACCTCAGCGGTGACTTCGGTGCTATCATGAACCTTTGTGAAAAATATACACAAGCTGACGTTCGCACCAATGCCGACTCTCCTCGCGATGCCAAGGTTGCTCGCGACTTCGGTGCTAAGGGTATCGGTCTCTGCCGTACTGAACACATGTTCTTCGAAGGCGACCGTATCAAGGCTATGCGTGAAATGATTCTCGCCAAGGACGAAGAAGGTCGTCGTCGTGCTCTTGCCAAGTTGCTCCCCATGCAACGTGGCGACTTCGAAGGTATCTTCGAGGCTATGGATGGATATGGTGTTACCATCCGCTTGCTCGATCCTCCTCTACACGAGTTCGTACCTCACCAAACAGCTACCATGAAAGAGTTGGCCGATGAAATGGGCATCTCACTCGAAGAAGTGAAACTCGCTTGCGATTCACTCGAAGAGTTCAACCCCATGTTGGGTCACCGCGGTTGCCGTCTTGGTAACACATATCCCGAAATTACCGAAATGCAAGCTCGTGCTATCATCGAAGCTGCCCTCAATGTGAAGGCTAAGGGTATAGATGTACACCCCGAAATCATGGTTCCCCTCGTAGGTATGGTAACAGAGTTGCGTATGCAAGCCGGTATCATACATCGCGTAGCACAAGAGGTATTTGCCGAGCGTGGTGAGACTGTTGCTTACAAGGTAGGTACTATGATTGAAGTTCCTCGTGCCGCTGTTACAGCCGACCAAATTGCTGAGGTAGCCGACTTCTTCTCATTCGGTACTAACGACTTGACTCAAATGACATTTGGTTACTCTCGTGACGATGCCGGTAAGTTCTTGAAAGTTTACAAGGAACTTGGTATCATCAAGACCGATCCTTTCGCAGTTCTCGACCAACAAGGTGTAGGTCAACTTGTGAAGATGGGTGTAGAAAAAGGTCGTGCCACTAAGCCCGAATTGAAGATTGGTATCTGTGGCGAACATGGTGGTGAGCCTTCTTCGGTTAAGTTCTGTGCCAACCTCGGCATGAACTACGTTTCTTGCTCGCCCTTCCGCGTACCCATTGCTCGCGTTGCTGCCGCACAGGCTGCTATTGAAGCTGAATAATAATAATGCTTACATATTGAACAAGAGCCACACCTCATGTGTGGCTCTTGTTGTATAAAATAACTCGGAATATTTATGCGACTTACGATGAAGCCTTCACTTCCACAAGGCGGCTAATAGGACTCACGCTGTGTTATTAATTGTATTGGCAAATAAGCAACCGGGGTCACGATAGGTATGTGACATCGTCATTATTTATCCACAACTCATGCCACACATTGCTATTCCCCTTATCTACAACATGTGATGTGGTAACCAATTGTGCAAGCGGATGCTCTTCGTCATCGTTATACGATGCGGTGTCACCTTCTCGGAGTAATGCTATTTTCAACGAAAGAACTTTGCTCTCAGGAACTATAATGTGACGCAATTCATAGCAACATTCCAGGACGTGCTTGCCCCACACTGTACCATCCCACATTACCATAATACTCCTCAATTCACTGCAATAGGCCAATGCGTAATCACCCAACCACACGACTCCCTCAGGGATGGTTATGTGACGCAACTCTTCACATTGCTGAAAAGCCTCGTTGTCTATTTCGATAAGCGTCGATGGCAACTTTACCGACCGTAATGATATGCAAGCCGAAAAACACTCCTTGCCTATACGTTCAAGACCTTCGGGAAGATATATATTTTCGAGATTCTCGCGGTACGAAAAAGCTCTATCACCCAATACCTTCACACCGTGGGGTATTAAAATAGATTGATTATTATCAGGGAGCAGACATGATAATATTACCTTACAATCGGCACTCAATATATACTCACCATTCAATATCACATCTTTGTGGTTAATGAATTGCAGACTTGCACACTGATTGAATGCATCCCAACTGACATCAGGACAATTGTCAGAGAGTGTAACCTTAGTCAACGATGAACAACCCCAAAAAGCATACTCACCTATACGAGTCACACTATCGGGGATGGATACGTCAACCAGCGATGTACAGTTTGCAAATGCTTGTCGACCTATTCTCTGCAATCCCTCATACAATTTTACTTCACGCAACGATGTACATCCGCTGAATAGTTGTTCGCTCACCTCTTCGATATGTGGTGACAATGTGGCACGTTTCAATGCTGTACAATCCTTAAACACGAAATATCCCACATACTCAACACTATCGGGCAATACCACCTCATTCAATGCTTTACAACGACCAAAAGCATACTCTTTTATAATTTTCAATGTCGATGGGAATATCACCTCTTCCAACGCTGTACATCCCTCGAAAGCACAACCATCTATCACCTCTACCCCTTCGGGAATGACAACACGACGCAATTGGCAATTATCATAACAAGCATAATAATCAATCGACTTTACAGGATAACTTATACCATCATGCACAACATTCGATAATATTACCAGTTCGCTCTGTGTTGAATACTCATCCATTCTAAACATCTTGGCCACACGTTGCGACTCGCTGATTTCATACCTGACACTATCTATTTCTATGATACGATACATAATCAATAGTAGCTATAATCCTTGCTGCATATAGTTAATAAAGTCTTGTACAAGGCTTGTTGTCTCTTCAAGATTGCGTATAATTACATATTCTCTTTCGATGCACAAATTGTCAATTTCAAGAATTTTCAGCATGCCCATTCGCAACTCGGGTACGACGGTTTGCAATGGCAACAAAGCCACAAAATCACTATGAAGGATGTACCGTTTGATACTCTCGGCACTATCCATTGTCAGTGCAACATTGAGCTGTGACAGAGGCAATGTCTGCTTCATACCATCCACTTCCAGTGATTTCTTATATTCATATTCGGCATTGGAGATAATCAATGGTACATTTTTCATATCATCGATAGTAATAACATCACACCTCGACCACTTGCTCTGAGAGGAAGTTACCGGCACAAGTTCGTCATGCATGAAAGGTTGATAACGGAATTGTGATTTACGTCGACAACACTCCAATAATCCGATATCCACACGTCTCTCTTCGACGGCTTTTTCTATTGCATGAGTGTCACCCTCAACAAGCGACAATTCTACCTGCTTAAACTTGGTAGTAAACGAGGCCATAAATGCCGGCAACAGATATTGAGCGATAGTTGCAGTAGCCCCCAATCGCAATTTTCCACAATGTATATGCGACATTGTGCGAAGGTCGCAATCCATTTTACTATACAATTGCAGAATATTATCGACGTGCGAAAGCATCAACTCTCCGGCCTGAGTTAGTTCCACTCCACGACCGTTACGATTGAACAGTGTAAGTTGGTACTCTTGTTCAAGCTCCTGAATATACTTGCTGATAACAGGCTGTGTAATGCGTAACTCATGCGAAGCCTTGGTAAGGCTGCCATGGGTGGCTACGCTACGAAAAACTTTCAATCGGAAATCTTCCATATTATTCTACTGTCACCTTATTCGTTGTTCCATATTTTCCATGCTACATCGGCCTGCCCATGCAGCATCGATAATCCGTTGCTAACCACCGCCCCCTGTGCTGCCGATTTACTCATAAAGAGTGTCATAGAGGGATTATACACAACATCATAACAGAGATGTCGACTTGTTATTTTGTCGTAAGGAATAGCCACACAAGCATCGACATGCGGATGCATGCCCACCGGTGTAGCATTGATTATTACGGTGTATTGACTCATTATTTCATCAGTAAGTTCTCCATAACTCAACTCGCCACATCGAGGCGTTCTTGATACAATCTTAACCGATAGCCCCATGTCACGCAATGCCGTACTTACTGCCTTCGATGCACCACCACTACCCAAAACAAGTGCATGCGTGTGATGTGGCAACAACAGTGACTCGATAGAGTTGCGAAACCCCACATAATCACTATTATATCCCACCATTCGCACACCGCTATCGTTACGAATGATTTTTATAACATTCACTGCTCCAATGCGTTGAGCAACAGAATCGACATCATCGAGGTAAGGCAGCACATTCTCCTTGTGCGGTATGGTTACATTCAACCCCATGAGCATGGGTTGTTGCTTCACTAAGCTTGGCAACAAAGAGATATCACTCAATTCGTAATTATCATATCGGGCATCGATATTATCACGACGGAAACGATCATTGTGATATTGACTTGAAAACGAATGCCCAAGCGGAAATCCAATCAGACCATACAATTTTTTCATAAACTTCCTCCTATCTACCATCGTAACCCGACAGCCGCAACACCTCGTCGGCTTGTCGTCTATCCGTAGCTATCTGCATCGGAGTCAAGCCTTCTCGACGAGCATACTCGTCAACAATACGCCAACCCACCCATCGCCCCACTCTACCGGGCGAATTTTGTGCTAATGTGGCAGTGAAAGGTGCCGGTCGCAAATATTTATTTATTGTTATATTATCACTCTTGAACAGATCGCCCTGCTCAATGATAGTAGTCCACACAAGTTCTTCATTTTCAACGCACCAATTGTTTCCATCAACAGTATATCCCATTATAGCCATCGACGTATTGTCATCAATGAGTCCACCTGTCAGATAGGCAATGCGACCTTCATACACCATAGCATCGAGCAGTGTAACCATAGGTGGCGATGGCAAGGCATTGCGTAATAAGACTTCACTTACATCGGGTAATAAGCGAGAACGTGAATGCTGTTGCAATTCGTAATCATAATAGCGACGATTATACAACGAACAATTATCGAGATAACAATCAATCGAGATGGATATAAGACTATCCATCGTTACAACAGACTGAGCAGAAAGCCCCGATACGTGATACTGAAATACCGGGGTCAACTTGTCAGGGAACAAACGCTTGTACCGTGCCGCTACTTGCGACAATAGTCGGGCATCGCTGTCGGCAGATTCGTATTGGTCGAATGTCATATCATAAAGACCTATATCGGCACACTCGCGATAAAAGTTCCTTAATCCGTCACAATACAATGGGGCATCATTCAGTCCCAAAATATGTCTATTATATATTTTCCAGAACTCCCCACTTTCGGTCATCAATGCAGTGATAACTGCACTATCAGAGAGATGAACATACTTATATATAAGAGAGTCAAAACGAGCTATCGAAATAGGTTCAACAACATCGACTGCTATCCGATAATAGTCACGATTACCACATGCCGTCGTTATCAGTATCAACAATGCTACTATTAAGGTGTGTACACTCTTCAACATAAGCAACAATTTAGACACACAAAATTACTACATTTATTGCAACATTACAACTTATTGTCGCAAAATTACAACACCTCCCATGAACCAATGAGTCGCAAGTTGCAAAATATACACCTCGACACTAAAAAAAGTGTTATTAAAGGCAGTTAAAATGGAAATAAATATGTATCTTTGCGTGGTTTCAACGGTAGAACCACAACCATACTAACCGATTATTCATAACATTATATATTCTATCGTAATGCGTACTCTTAAAAGTGCATCTTTAATTCTCGACGACGGTACAATATTCCGAGGCAAATCCTTTGGGTATGAAAAGTCCGTTTCGGGTGAGGTCGTTTTCAATACGGCCATGACGGGTTATCCCGAGAGTCTCACCGACCCATCTTACAAAGGACAGTTATTGGCTTTCACCTATCCTATTATAGGTAATTACGGTGTTCCTGCCAATGAAACAGTTGATAAACTTTCAGTATTTTACGAATCGGAGAATATTCACGTTAAGGCAGTGATTATCTCCGATTATTCGTTTGAATACAGCCACTGGAACGCTCAAAAGACTCTTGCCCAATGGCTTCAAGAAGAAGAAATAACCGGTATATTCGACATCGATACTCGGGCACTCACCAAGCACTTGCGTGAACATGGTGCCATGACCGGAAAGATTGTCATTGAAGGCTGCGATGATGTAGAAATTGTCGACTACAACAAGACCAATCTTGTTGCAGCAGCTTCTTGCACAGAGGTTATCGAGTATGGTGCCGGCAGCAAACGTGTTGTCATGGTCGACTGCGGTGTAAAGCACAACATCGTGCGTTGCCTTCTCAATCGCAACGTATCAGTAATACGTGTACCTTGGGACTATGATTACAGCCACATTCAGTACGATGGTCTCTTCATTACCAATGGTCCCGGCGACCCCGACTTCTGTCAGCCCACTATCGAAAACATCCGTCGTACCATAACCGACAACAGCAAGCCCATTTTCGGTATCTGTATGGGTAATCATCTCCTTGCCAAGGCAAGTGGTGCCAAGACTTACAAACTCAAATATGGTCACCGCGGACACAATCAGCCGGTGCGTGAAATAGGTACACAACGTTGCTATATTACCACCCAAAATCATGGATTTGCAGTTGACGAATCGACATTGGGAAGTGACTGGGAACCTCTGTTTGTCAACCTCAATGACAACACCAACGAAGGTATCCGACACAAGACACGCCCCTACTTCTCGGCTCAATTCCACCCGGAGGCTTCGAGCGGTCCCACCGATGCAGAGGTGCTCTTTGACGACTTTGTAAAATTGCTTTAAAAACCCGATTAAAAACATTACTTATGACACAAGAAATAAGAAAATTCAAGAAAGTATTACTACTCGGTTCGGGTGCTTTGAAAATCGGCGAAGCCGGTGAGTTTGACTATTCGGGTTCTCAGGCTCTCAAAGCCATGAAGGAAGAAGGTATCTCCACCGTTCTTATCAATCCCAACATCGCAACCGTACAGACATCGGAAGGCGTTGCCGACAAGATATATTTCCTGCCCGTTACACCCTACTTCGTGGAACGTGTTATAGAGAAAGAACGTCCCGATGGCATCCTATTGGCCTTCGGTGGACAGACTGCTCTTAACTGTGGTGTAAAACTATACGAAACAGGCGTACTCGCCAAGTATGATATACAAGTATTGGGTACTCCCGTACAAGCCATCATGGATACCGAGGATCGCGAACTGTTTGTAAAGAAACTCGATGAAATAGATGTAAAAACTATAAAAAGCGTTGCTGTCAATTCGGTCGAAGATGCACACAAAGCCGCCCAAGAACTCGGATACCCTGTAATTATCCGTGCTGCTTATGCATTGGGTGGTCTTGGTAGCGGTTTCTGCGATAACGAAGAGCAGTTGCGTACCTTGGGCGAAAAATCATTGTCATTCTCACCCCAAATTTTGGTTGAAAAATCGCTCAAAGGCTGGAAGGAAATCGAGTATGAAGTGGTTCGCGACCGCTACGACAACTGTATAACAGTGTGTAACATGGAGAACTTCGACCCTCTGGGCATTCACACTGGAGAGAGTATCGTTGTTGCACCTACACAGACACTGACCAACAGCGAGTGTCAGAAGTTACGCGAGCTGGCCATCCGCATCGTTCGCCATGTGGGTATAGTGGGTGAATGTAATGTACAATTTGCGTTCGATACCGAGAGTGAAGACTATCGTGTAATTGAAGTAAATGCACGACTCAGCCGTTCATCGGCTCTCGCATCGAAAGCAACAGGCTATCCCTTGGCATTTGTCGCTGCCAAGATAGGTCTTGGATACGGCCTTGCCGAACTTCGCAACTCGGTAACAAAGACAACACCGGCCTTCTTCGAGCCTGCCATCGACTATATCGTATGTAAGATACCTCGTTGGGACTTAGGAAAATTCCAAGGCGTTGACCGAGAATTGGGTTCGAGCATGAAATCGGTTGGTGAGGTAATGGCCATAGGTCGTACCTTTGAGGAAGCCATTCAGAAAGGTCTGCGTATGATAGGTCAAGGCATGCATGGTTTTGTAGAGAATAAAGAACTTGTAATTCCCGACATCGACAAAGCCCTGCATGAACCCACCGACAAGCGTATCTTTGTCATATCAAAGGCTTTCCGTCAAGGTTACACCATTGACCAGATTCATGAGCTGACCAAGATAGACCGTTGGTTCTTGCAACGTCTGTATAATATTATCGAAACAGCCAACGAGTTAGAAACCTATAATAACATAAACGATGTTCCACAAGAGTTGCTACACCTTGCCAAGAAACAAGGTTTCTCTGACTTCCAAGTGGCTCGTGCATGTCTGAAAGAGAAGATGACCAACACCGAAGAAGCCATTATGGCAGTGCGTAATCTTCGTAAGTCTATGGGTATCGTTCCTGTTGTCAAGCAGATAGACACACTCGCTGCCGAGTATCCTGCTCAGACCAACTATCTATACCTCACCTACAATGGCTGTGAAAACGATGTCGACTATAAAGGAGACAAACGCTCGGTTATCGTACTCGGTTCGGGAGCCTACCGCATTGGTAGCTCGGTTGAGTTCGACTGGTGTAGTGTCAATGCCCTTACCACAGTCCGCAAAGAAGGATGGCGTTCGGTCATGATCAACTATAATCCCGAGACTGTATCGACCGACTACGACATGTGCGACCGCCTCTACTTCGATGAGTTGACATTCGAGCGAGTAATGGACATTATCGAACTTGAAAATCCACATGGTGTTATCCTCTCGGTAGGTGGACAGATACCCAATAACCTTGCTACACGTCTCGATGCACAGAAAGTCAATATACTCGGTACAAGTGCCTACGATATAGACCATGCCGAGGACCGTCACAAATTCTCATCAATGCTCGATGAGTTGGGTATTGACCAACCTCGCTGGCGTGAATTGACATCGCTCGACGATATTTACGACTTTGTCGACGAAGTAGGTTATCCCGTATTGGTGCGTCCCTCTTACGTCCTTTCGGGTGCAGCCATGAACGTATGTTCCAATAATACCGAACTGGAAATGTTCCTTAAACTGGCTGCCAACGTATCGAAACAACACCCTGTTGTTGTAAGTGATTTTATACAGAATGCCAAGGAGATAGAAATGGATGCAGTTGCTCGCGACGGTGAAATACTGCTATACGCCATATCAGAGCATATCGAGTTTGCAGGAGTACACTCGGGCGATGCCACCATTCAGTTCCCACCACAGAAACTTTATGTCGAAACCATGCGACGCATCAAGAAAGTGGCAGGACAGATTGCCAAAGCATTGCACATATCGGGACCATTCAACATACAATTCCTTGCTAAGAACAACGACATCAAGGTAATAGAATGTAACTTGCGTGCATCTCGCAGCTTCCCATTCGTGTCGAAGGTTTTGAAAATCAACTTTATCGAACTTGCCACACGCGTCATGATGGGTCTGCCCGTAGAAAAGCCTGCCAAGAATGAGTTTGACCTTGACTATGTAGGTATCAAAGCCTCTCAATTCTCATTCTCACGTCTGCAAAAGGCCGACCCCGTACTCGGTGTCGACATGGCTTCAACAGGTGAAGTTGGCTGTATCGGTGATGATACATCCGAAGCAGTACTTAAATCGATGCTATCGGTAGGTTATCGCATTCCCGAGAAGAACATACTCCTCTCCACCGGAGGTGCCAAGCAGAAAGCTGCTCTACTCGATGCAGCTCGCACACTGCATGAAAAAGGATACAACCTCTATGCAACAGGCGGTTCACATCAATTCCTCAACGACAACGGCATACCCGCAGTCAAGGTATATTGGCCTTCGGAGGGCGACAAAGAACCTCAGGCATTGCAAATGCTGCACGATAAGCAGATAGACTTGGTTGTAAACATACCCAAGAACCTTACAGCAACAGAGTTGAGCAATGGATACAAAATACGTCGTGCCGCTATCGACTTCAACATTCCATTGATTACCAATGCCCGTCTTGCCGATGCATTTATTCACGCATTCTGCTCTATGAGTATCGATGAGATACAAATAAAGAGTTGGGACGAGTACAAGTAAAATATATTTGTTACTACGACAAAACAGAGGAAGCCTCGATTATTATCGAGGCTTCCTCTGTTTTGCTATAATTATATTAAATATCAGGAATATTATAAAAACTACCGCCCAATGTATTCTGGACGGTAGCTGTATCGATACTCTTAGTACTTAAATGGGTGAATTGATAAAGACCTAATATCTTATATCCGAGATAGATTTAAGACTACTTCTTGATGCATATAACCATGACACCTCTGTCAGTTGCGTTGTATTTTCTTGTAACCTCACTATCACCCTTGTATAGTTGTATGCTTTCTATGCTATTGGGCGATATGCTATCGATGCTTTCTACAACACGTTCATCAACAACAATAACAGGATTTTCAGCATTAGTGATAGGTGTTCGATTATATTTATCGTTGTACAAGACTATGGTCTTACTATCTTTTACCGAATCAGGCACTACTAATATATCAGTAGGTTGAGTTAAGGAAATAACAATTTTTCCATCTATGCTTTTGTCAACATTGACATTACTTATGTCATTCATATTTAATATTTTAAGCATATTTGCATCTATTTTATACCCATTCAGATAAATATCGGCATTATAAATATCCGACATATTAATATCGGTATTGAGATGCAGAGAACTTTTGATGGCTATTGTATCACCTTGATACGAATCTATTACATTCAACAGATTATCTACCGCACCCACTAAATCGGTTTGGTCGTTTGTCGAATTTTTCATAACTTTGGTGTCGCTTATCACTTTCAATGTACCTGCTATGGCAGGTGAAGAGATAAAGATGATAATGACAACCAATAGAGGCATGACGGCAATTGCACGCCAACGTGCCATAGGATTGGATTTCTTACATAACATCATAGTAATTCTTTTTTTTAGGGTACTGTGATTTAAGCTGTTGGCGATGGACGGGAATCTTGAGCCAACAGCCTTTTTGATAAGTAAAATTTGATATGTGTGAGCATCGATACCTTTCTTCAATACAGCTGCATCGGCTTGATATTCGTGTAAAGTTTGCAGTTCGCCTATCATAAGCCAACTTGCCGGATTGTACCATGTGAGCATGGCAAATAATTCGGCTATCATAAGATCTATCCAATGTCGTTGTTGCAAATGCATCAGCTCATGTGTCACAATTGTATCTCCTGTCGATTGGTAGTCATCTTGCGACATAACAATATAACGAACCCAACTAAAAGGTGTTATAGATGCATCGTTGTGCAGTACCAATCTCCAACCGTTGTCAGTAGTAATGTGCTTTCCGGCAGATATAATACGGAGTATCTTTATTATGTTCCACATCTCGCGAAATACAAATATGAGCAGTCCGCTCACATATATTATTATCAATGTCACGATAACCGATGAAGAGTCATTATTTTCTATTGGAATTTGATTAATGACAGGCATGTGTAGTGATGATACCTCTCCTAACGAAACAGTAGTTACAGAGATACTATTATGAGAGTTAGATTGAAGCGACAACACACCTGCTATCACCGCTATCAAATAATTACACATGATAATAATGCGATTGAATTGATGAAAAGTTTCTCGTGCCAGCAACAATTTGTAGACAAGATAGAGTGGCAATAGTGTAATGCTTGCCACCAATGAGTATGACAATATAGCTCCCATAGTGTGATTTACTTCGTTTTATTAGCATTCTCTACTCGTTCTATCAGTTCACGCAGCTCCTCAATGGATATATTTTCCTCTGTCACAAGCGACGATACAACTCCTAAATAAGAGTTGTTAAAATATCGTTTAATGATATTTTTAAGCGAAGCATTACCCATGTCTTCGGCTGTTACAGTAGGATAATACTGGTATGTTTTTCCATACTGTTTGTGAGCTACATAGCCTTTCTCTTCCAATCCTCTTACAATGGTTGAGATGGTGTTGAAGTGAGGTTTGGGTTCATCATACAAATCGAGAATTTCACGAACAAACATAGCACCATGTTCCCAAAATATTCTCATCAATTCTTCTTCTTTGGCTGTCAACGTTTTCATATCGAAAATATTTTTTCTGCAAATAACGATATTTTTTAGTTATAAAACTATTTTTTATAGTTAATAAACTAAAAACATTAGTTAATAGTACAAATGAGTGAAAGAGATAAGGGAAATAGTGCGTATAACACATTTCAAGGGGGGTAACGGCAAGTGATGACATTTGCGTTTCACGCAACTTTTACCGATAAATGGTTTTTCTTAATCCTATCTATCATTGTCTTTCTAATACTTATATCTATAAGGTTTTATTATTGGGAATAAGATTGCCTTATGACTATGTGATGTATCATATAATGTCTTTGCAATGTTTCTGATACAAAATATCCCGAGCGTTTGCCCGGGATATGTCTATTAGGTTGGTAGCTCTGTTACAAAACGACTTTGATTGATTGCTTACCGGCTTGTGCTATATATGTACCGGCTGCAATGTTGCTCATATCGGCAATACCGTTCTCAACAACTACTTGTGCTACCAATACACCGTTTGTTGCATAAACATAAACTGTATCGATATTATCCAGACCAACAATTTGTTTGTTTATAGAGTCGAACCATGTTTTTACCGAAATATTACTTTCCAAACCTGAATTATCCATATAGATAACTTCACCTAACGATGCGTCATCGTTCTTATGGAAAATAACAGTCTCTATCTCATCGGCAGTCTGATTGGCAACATTCCATGTATTACCTTGTGCATAAATCGTGTTGGAACCATTATTGTACAAATCGTACAAAACGCCGCCGTTACCATTGTTTATGAATACATTTTTACCGGGATTATAGTCGTCGGCTGTTGAGGGAACTTCGGTCTTACCGATGTTAACGTTTTTACCACCTATCACGGTAATACCCCACAAGCTACCTTCGATGTGATTACCTTCTACATACACATCTTGTGCATAACTGGTATCGTATATGCTGATGCCACTACCACCATTCATAGGATTGGTCTCATACTTATTATCAATCATTACATTATTAATAATTCTTGCATTCAACGGTCCCATAGTTGTAATAGCATAGCGATGTTCTCTAATATCGTTACCTTCTATAATTACATTATTGGTTCCTGCAATGCTCATTAAGTTGGATACCGAGATACCACCTACTTTGGTGCGTTGTGCACCTTTCAAAACCGAGTTTTTAATAATTATATCTTTGTCACCACCTACTGTAAGATTTAATTGAGGTTTATTACTGTTATCGGTATTATTATCGATAAATGTACAATCCTCGATGGTCAAACTAACTGATACATTTGCACCTGTACCGATAGCAGGAACTTCGTTTTCGGAAAATGTACAATTGGTAACAGTAAAATTACCACCCGACTGATTGATAGCAAAAGCTGCTGATGAACTACTTGCTCCGTTGTTCAGGCTGAATGAGCATTCGTTCATTTCCAGCGAAGCTGTAATAAATGCTCGGAGACCTGCATACTCAAAGTTAATGTTCGTAAATTGGAAAGTAACATCGGTCAAGTCGCTATTTACATACACACCTTTGGGGGCATCTGTTTCGGCATTGCGTGTGAATGTTGTTGTGGTGGTACAATCGAAATTGGCATCGCCCGATAGTATCAATGACGTTGCATTACCCATTTTTACTGTTACACCACTTTCCATTGTAAAAGAGTCTCCTGCCGAGATTGTTACATCATTGTTCATGATATACACGCCATCGGTATCTTTTACAATACCACTGCCCTCTATGGCACTCAACGATTCCATTGTGTAGTTTGTACCATCACCGAGAGTTACATACTCTGCTGCCGTTGCCATGCTTACGCTTGCAATAGCACACATCATCATAAGATTTTTAGTAAAGATTTTCATAATAAATATTGGTTTTATTTGGTTAATTACAGCGTCACAAATATAGCAATAATTCAATAACTTTTATTTGCACATTTATTTTTTAACATATTATAACCCACATCATCACTATCATAACAAATTGAAAGTGCCGACGCTAAGCCGGCACTTTTACTACTAATCTATAAAACACCTTTAATAAGGTATTACTGATTATTCTTTATTGGTGTTGTTCGCGTAACAGGTCGTTAACTGTCTTGACGGGGTTGAAGGTCTCAATGGGAACTTCCACAAATATTGTGTTCCAGTCGCTCATGGCACCATTCCACAATCCCGGCAATTCAAGTGCTTTCAGTTCCTTACCGCTCTTCGACTTATAAGAGATGAATCCTGTATTCCTATCGACAAAGTTGGGCAACTGATACTTCTCGCCCACTCCATCACGCACTGCACATACAAGGTCAACGGGATTGAAATGTGTACCTTTCTCAAAGAACGAACGAGCCTCGGCATTGTTCATGTCGATTTGCGAACTTTCGAGTATCTGCAACGACACCGTTCCGTCTTGATTGTAGGCAAGGAACGGACCTCCACCCGGCTCGCCGACATTCTTGACCATTCCGCACACTCTCACCGGACGGTCAAACTTCTTTATCAAATAAGCAACGAGTTCTTTTTCATTGAGTGAAGATATATTTTCATGTCGGTTGAAGAGTTGATTTTCGAGGAAGTCGACCATTTGTTGCAACAACTCGGCAGTGTATTCTCCCCTTCTGAGTTGAGCCAGATAAGTATCAATTTGTTTCTTTATCGATACCAATACACCTCCTATTATCTTCTTATATCTCACAGTCTCTTCCTTCAATCTATCGGGTACAACATTATCGATGTTTTTAACAAAAATCACATCGGCATCGATGTCGTTGAGATTTTCAATCAATGCACCATGACCACCGGGACGGAACAGCAGACTGCCATCACTGTCGCGGAAAGGATTATTCTCCATGTCGGCAGCAATAGTATCGGTCGATGGTTTCTGCTCTGAGAATGTAATGTGATAACGCACGTTGTACTCTTGTTCGTACTGGGGACGAACTTGCTCTACAAGATCGCGGAAGAGGGGTAAATGGTCGTGCGAAACGGTAAAATGCACCTTGACGTCGCGAGCAGCATTGCCGGCATACATAGCACCTTCGGCCAGATGTTCTTCCATAGCAGTACGCACTTGCGACTCGTAAGCATGAAACTGCAATAATCCCTTGGGCAATGCACCGTAATTAAGACCATCTTCACCCAACAAGGCTGCTACCACTTCCTTGTAATTGCCTTCATCGACAAGACCTTCTATTGTATTACCATATAGGACTACACAAGCATCGTTCAAGGCATCGTAGAAGGCAAAATGGCTTATACGCTCGAAGAATTTTTTCTCAAAATCGGTTGTCGGTTCGTCATATTCGGCATCAAGAAATTCAAACAAATTCTTAAACATGCGGCTTGCTGCACCCGATGCCGGCACAAACTTGACAATGCTATGATCTTCGGCAAGATAGTTATCCCAGGCTGCAAGATATTCTTTTGCACTGTTTTCATCTACTCGCATTATTCCATTACCTATTGATGCCGAAGCCGACAAGCGTAGGAAAGGAAATCCTGTGGCAAAACATTTCAACTGTTCTTGGATGGCCTCCTCGGTAATTCCTCGTAAAGCCAATACTTTGAGATCGTCTTGTGTTAACATATTGGTATCGTTTTAGAATAGTATTGTAAAAATATTGTGTAAAGATAATGAAAGGTACGTTAAGATGTTGCATGTAACAATGTTTTTTTTCATCTGAATAGTATTATTGGGGTGTAAAGAGTTTCTATCAAATGCTTTGTTATGAGCAGGGATTATTTTCTTCGAGTAGATTTTGGCCGAATGAGCATAGCGAGCTATATGATTGATATTAATATTTATTTTAATTTTATTCATCTACTATTTGATATTATTAAAATAACACTTATATTTGCCAAGTAATTATTCAAAATAAATAATATGACCGTCAAGAAAATAATCCCCACCATCTGTCCATCCTGCGGAGGTCAACTGACAGTGCAGAGCTTGCACTGTCACCAGTGCGACACAACTATATCGAGCGAGTTCAACATTCCGCCTATTATGCTTCTGCGTCCTGATGAACAAGTGTTTATCTCCAACTTTATCAAATGCAGTGGCTCACTCAAACAGATGGCAAAAGATATGGGACTGAGTTACCCTACTGTTCGCAACATATTGGACGATATTATTACTAACCTTCAAAAACTCGAAAACGATGGAACGACTATTTAACCCTTTCCGCTACATTGCCGGTGGCAAAGCTCTCACATTAGGTGTCATCTTCATTTTATCATCATCACTACTATTATACAGCGGGGGAATGATACAAGATAGCTATGTGCATATAACCAACTCAGGAGCAACATATATGCAAATATTACTTGTACAGCTTGTGTGGTGGATAGTTCCCGCCATATTGTATTACACCTGCGGACTTTTCATGAGCCATTCTCGCATTCGCATCATCGATGTGCTGGGTACGACTGCATTTGCCCAGCTTCTGTACATCCCACTGATAGCACCATTACGCATTCCTGCCATACAAGAAGCTACCAACATTACAGTGCAAGCTATCAGTCAAGGATTACAGCCCACACTAATGAACATGACAACGATTATGTTATATGGTATATGGTCGTTTGCATTTCTTGCCCTATACTATGTATGGAACTATAAAGCATTCTCGGTGAGTTGCAATGTCAATGGAACGAAAGCCATTGTAGCGTTTGTTGTCATACAGATAGTCATGACAATAGCAGGTAGTGTTTTCTAAGATTTATTACAAGTTTCACAAGAAAATGTGACTTGCCCCTTGCGAGTCACATTTTCTATGTATAAATGAGTTATAACCGATACTCTGCGTAGCACTTGACACACTACTTTATCGATACCATTTCAATAGGTTGCATTTGCTCTTTGTCAAGAGGATATGCTCCTTGTTTCACCCTTGCGAAGTCGATCGTGTGCATATCAATACATCTTATATTGCTATTGTAAGCCGTACGGTAGTAAATGCGACGATTGGTAACATCGCTTACAACCGTCCATTGTGTAGCCGATGGCATATCTTGCGGCACATCACCCATAGCATGTTCTACCCCTATGGGCACATCGAAGTTATTGAGGATGTGAAAACATTGCAGAACAACATCGAATGCTGTCATACGTTGAGGTGCAGTGGCTACAAAGAATGCCGCTCGAACAAAGCGTGATGGAGAAGTAACATCGCCCGGTATGCCATGAAATGCCGATCCGGCACTGATGGATGAAAGCTCTACCCCATTCCACTCTTGTGGCTTGGCTGTACCGGGATATAGATTGACATAATTATTTAAGTTGGTAAGATGCCATGCAAAGTCGGGCGAATTAGTCAAGACTCCTATTTTATTCTCATGCACATGGTACACACCATCAATGATTTCAAGCACAACCTGACGTCCGCTCGGCTCGGCAATACGCCAGTGAAGAGTCGACATAGATGTATCGAGTGATACAACTCGCACCGAGGGCAATGCTGCTACAACCTCGTCGATGGTTGCAAACTGCGACAACATCCATTGCACCAACTGCAAGTCGGCAATAGTACGTTCTCTTTCGCTTGCATCATAGTGAACATAACTGCCATAATGAGGAAAATAGAACAAGCCGGCTGACAGTCCCACCTCATTCATGCCTTCGGCCACAAACCCCGGCTCAACAACACTCATACCCACATATCCATACCGCGATTCGAAAGTCATCCCATTGCGACCTTGCGGTGTATAAGATACCATTTGTGTACCCCGAGGTGTAATGATATATTCACTCTTCAATACACTTCCCGCCCATTCTATGGTGCGAGCCACTACATAACTGCCATCGCTTGCATGAAAAGATATTCCTGTACAAGCATTCACTTGGCTCACACTCGCAAGCAGCATACACATGCAGCTTGCAGCAATTATACTCATTCTCATAACAATATATATTTTGTACGATTATAAACACAAAAAATACAAAATGGTTCTCATCTTTACGCAAAAAGTAGTAATTTCGCATACACAAATGACTACTTACAGAAAATGGAGGAAACAAGATATTTCACACCCGAAGAATGGAGCGAATTTCGCAACTATTATCGCAAAGTAATGGTTGCGTGTAGCAACATCATACCATACAAGGAAATACGACAACTGCAACTCACCATCAGGCAAGCAGTAAATCAAGGATTGTATGCACGCAATACTCATGGCATCAATACCCTCTTACACATCATGCACACAACCCTATTATTGTGCGAAAAAATAGGTGCCGAACGCGACATGGTTATAGCCTCTATTATTCACCCCATCGTTACTTGCGGACATCTATCGGAGGCAGAGGCAGTGAAGTTGTATGGAGATGACACGATGAAGATAATAAGAGGCATAGGCAAGTCACACGAACTCGACGACAAGCGAGGTGCTATCAGCAATGAATACTTCAAGAATTTATTACTCGTCTTTGCCGATGACATTCGCGTAGTATTTATTATCATCATCAACAACCTGTCACTCATGCGTATGATTAATAATCATCCCGACGAGCATTTCCGTCGTCAGGTTACCAATGAAGTGATGGCTCTCTACGCACCTCTTGCTCACAAGTTGGGACTATACAAAATCAAATCGGAGTTGGAAGACTTGGCTCTAAAATACTCCGATAGAGAGAATTACAATCTTATAGCCAAAGGGCTGAACGACAAGAAAGAGTATCGCGACCAATACATCGCAGCTTTCATTCGTCCCGTAAAAGAGGCTCTCGAAAAGGCTGGGTTGAGGTTTGAAATCAAAGGTCGCCCCAAGTCGATATATTCGATATGGAACAAGATGAAAAAACAGCAGATTGACATCAGTGGTATATTCGACCTCTTTGCCATACGCATCATACTCGACAGCGAAGGCAAGAGTGTCAAAGAAGAACACAACGACTGCTGGAAAGCCTTTTCGATAGTTACCAACATGTACCCGCACGAAAACAAACGCATGCGTGACTGGCTCTCTGCCCCTAAGAGTAACGGCTACGAATCGCTGCACGCTACGGTGAAAGGTCCCGAAGATAAATGGGTCGAAGTGCAAATACGCACCCATCGCATGGATGAGATAGCCGAGCGAGGTCTGGCTGCCCATTGGCGATATAAGGGTATCAAGAGCGAAGGCAACATTGACTCACTCATGAACAGTGTACGCAGCATATTGGAGTCGGACAACAATGATTCATTGGAAAAAATCAAGGATTTTCAAATGGACATCTACGATAAGGAAGTCTTTGTGTTCTCGCCCAAAGGCGATCTATACAAATTTCCTTATGGCTCAACAGTACTCGACTTTGCATTCCACATCCACACCAAGTTGGGCTGTACCTGCATAGGAGCCAAAGTCAACGGTAGCAATCGCACCATCAAATATGTACTAAGCAGTGGCGATACCATCGAAATACTTACCTCGTCGACACAACGCCCCAAGAAAGAGTGGCTCAACATAGCACACTCGGCCAAGGCACGTGTCAAAATTAAACAAGCACTCAACGAGATAGAGTATAAAAGTGCCGAGTTGGGCAAAGAACTACTCTCGCGACGTGTCAAAAATAGGAAGATAGAACTCGATGATGCTCTACTCATGCAGCTAATACGCAAAATGGGCTACAAAACCGTCACCGCGTTCTACCTCGCACTTGGTAATGAGAAACTCGACGTTAATGATGCTATTGAACAATATCTTGCTCTTGTCGAGAAAGCCCATCAGGAGGAGAATGAACAACGTTCGGCCGATGAATATAAATTCGACAACACCACACAAGAGCTTCGCAATACCGATGAGCTTGTCATAGGTGGCGACATCAAAGGTGTCGATTATCGCCTTGCTCGCTGTTGCAACCCCATATTCGGTGACAACATCTTCGGTTTTATATCGTCCGAAGGAACCATACGCATTCATCGCACCGACTGCCCCAACGCAGCTAACATGCACGAACGCTACCCCTATCGCATCATCAATGCACGATGGGCTGGTAAGATGGGTACAAAGTATGTTGTAACACTCCGCGTAGTGGGACATGACGATATTGGTATCGTTACCAACATTTCATCTATCATCGGAAAGGAAAAAAACGTTTTCCTACGCAGCATATCGATTGACTCGAACGATGGACTTTTTCAGGGACATCTTTCGGTAGCCATCGACGATATTGCGGCTCTCAACGCTCTTATTAAGAAACTTAAAACAATCAAAGGTATCAAAGACGTTCAACGAGGTGCCATATAACGCACCCTATAATACACTAAATTATGAAACACAGATTTCTATTCATTCCTTTATTACTTGCCATTGCGGCCTGTAATAACAATAGAGAAAATGCCGAGGCTATGTACAACCAAGCACAGCAGCTCTATGAAGTTGGCGATTATGAAGCAGCCACTCACATGATTGATAGTATCAGCAATCTTTATCCACAAGAGGTCGAGACCATCCGTCGTGGCATGCTATTGCAATGTCAAGTCAATCAGAAGTACTACGAAAAAGAACTTATTCGCATCGACAGCCTTTACAACAACGCGGTCAGTGAAATGAACTCGTTGAAAAATGAGTTTACACTTGTAAGAGAAGGCCAAGAGCAAACACTTGCCAACTATGTGTATCGCGACACCCATAGTAACAAAGCAATTAATCGCAGTGCCTTGAAAGCTCACGTTACCGAGAAAGGCGATTTCATCCTCACCAGCATTTATTATGGAAATAGCAAAATAGGTCACACCGGCCTATCGGTGACAATTGCCGACGGTACTACTGTTTCGACCAAGGCTATTGCATACGATGGTGGAAAAAACTACCGATACACAACAGGCAACATGAACATCGAAATTGTATCGTACAACCTGTCGCAATGTCATGATGTTATGCAAGCATTAGCCGAAACACGAGGCAAAATGACCATTCATTATACCGGAGGAAAGCCCTATAAACTTTCACTCGATGCAGCATCGCACAATGCCGTATCTCGCACTTATCGTCTGGCTCAGACAATGGCTCTATCCGACTCATTACTTTCGCAACAGCAATACAGCATCAAGCAAGTTGAAATCGCCGATAGACAATTGATGAAATTGGAGGAAGAGGAAATATTAAGGTAACTTCTGGCTGATACATTGTTATACCGGGTAGTTATTTCTTCCGGCTGATTATATCATCAGGCAAATACAAAGAATTTTTCCCTTAACGAATGAATGAATAATAAACGGAATTGATAGGTACTCCTTATAATAAATGGGACAAGTACAAAATGTGGCACTTCGTTGGAAGTGCCACATTTTTATCTAAACGTCAATTTATAAATACATTATCGACATTCTCTATCGTACTATCCGGCTCATGCTGTATCGTATCTACCATGATGGTGGGTTGTATCTCATGCTCGGTATTGTGGTATTGGTGTTGATGAGTTACCATGAACACTATGGTACATACCATTATCACAAACATTATTATCCACGAAACGACTACTGCCACTTTCCATCGACGAAAACTCTCATAGAGCTTTGCGACATCAATGTCGGTTGAATGCTCTTTCTCTACCTTTTGTACCTCATCGGCATTCAACTCAGGCTCGCTTGTAGCAACTGTTTCATCGATTACACTCGGATTATCGTTCTCCTCGACGGTCGGCACACTCATAGTATCGGTATCGGGTTCGTAGAGCGTCTCCACCAATACGACGGTAACATTATCTTTACCACCGGCCTCATTGGCAGCATCAACAAGGGCTTTGCACTTCTCGTTCAACGACACATCCTGTTGCAATATCTGCTTCATTTCACGAGACGTAATCATGTCACACAACCCATCGGAACACAACATAAGAATTGAGTGCGGGGGCAGTGTATACATCGCAACTTCAACATACTTTTCTTCACTGTTTTGTAGCAGTTGCGAACCCACATCGCGACTTATCACATTACGTTCAGGGTGACGCATAGCCTCCTCTTCCGATAGTTCACCTATCTCTTCAAGGTATCCGACGTACGAGTGGTCGTGCGACAACTTAACCAACTCGCCATTAACGTAACTGTACAAGCGTGTATCACCCACATGAGCCATGTAGATGTTACGAGACCGATAGTCGACAATAACAGCTGTCAGTACACAACTCATTCTACTATATTGTGCATCCTTCAACCGTTCGTCGTAAATGGCATTGTTGGCATATATGACAGCACGTTTCAGTAGCACCGAAAGTTCTCCATTGGGATAACTTTCGAGATACTCCACAATCTTTTCCTGAGCCAAGGCAGCTGCTCGTTCACCACCTTCATATCCACCTACGCCATCAATGGCAACCGCCAGAACCGTTGTGTCGTCCCATATCATACGCACTACATAGGCATCCTCGTTATTGTCACGACGACGACCCACATCGCTCACTCCGGCCAATTGTATGTTATGATTCATTTTTTACAATTTCAAAATTCAACTCTATTTCTCCGCTGGGGATATATATCTGCGATCTATGACCTAAGTCGTACCAGATAGGATTGCCTCCTGTGCTTATTCCCAATTTACGCTCATTGAGGATTGTATCACCATATACGGCTATTTGGAATTTATTGAGATGAGGCTGATACTTGACTTCGGCATGTGTATTCATGATTTTATCACTTTCCACCTTGAACACATCATAATCAGTACGTTTGTCATTTTTGCCCGATATAATGATGTTATGATCTCTCATTCGGTAAGTGTAATTATTACTGCCAAGAGCATACCTGATAATAGCTATATCAGGCATCTGATCAACAGTTCTTACATTCTCCGAGTCGGTGGGCAGATTGTAATCAAAGGGATAAATAAACATATTTCGACCTCTCATATTGACCTCGGGGTGTTCTATGTTGATATCTCCGTAATCTCTTACATTGGAATCTCCCACACGAACCGACACTCTCACATTCTCTTCTACATGGACATTATCGCCGGTAGGTCTGTTATTTACTGTGTAAAGCCTGGCGATAGTTGTTACTTTACCATGTTCTATTTTCAATTCTTCGCCACTCGATGTAGTTATTTTGCCAACATCGGAAGAGTGTACCTTGAACACCCAGTGACGGGCTGTTGGTCCGTACTTGGGATGTTCTTGGCTATGTTTCAATATGATTTTGTAAAATTCCGCTACAATCTCGGGAAACAAAAATGGGAATGCCTGCTGTACTTGTTGCAAATCATTGGAATGCAATATAATGTCGAACGACATGGGGTACAACATACGTTTTCGCCATGTATTGAACTCCAATTCTTCTTCAAAATGAGCCAACAATTGATCGGCAAATGCGGCATTATTGAACCTGCCCTTGGGAGCTGTATACCTCTCATCGCCACTGTTTTCACCCTCATTCTTTTTTTCGGGTTTAAATTTTCTCAGAAAATTTTCAATACTCTTTTTCATCCTTCCTAATATTTATGGTTATTAACTAATGATTTCAAATTTAAGATACACTTTTCTACTCAATGCAATAATATCTCCATCACGAAGCACCTTGGGTACAATAGTTCCTTCTACCTCAATTTCTTGGTTATTACGTATGATATGAGTTCTTTTATAGCTCTCTCTTATTCCTCCGCGGTCGGCATAGAGCAAAAATCCGTCACGCTCATTGTAGGCAATGTGTGCGTGCTCGCGGCTGGCATATTGATTGTATTGCGACTGTGCATCGTCACTCTCGTCAATTGCTATCTGGTTGGTTCTTGTTGGGTAGGGTTGCAACATTGCACCTATATTATAGCGGGCGTTATTTAGCCGATTTATCTCCTCCGAGTCAAGAATAACTTCGGGCGTTCTCAGTGAGCCTTGTATGGCGGTAACTCTGGCTCGTAGTGTTCTTCCTCCCAAGTCGGCAGCTATTTCCTTCGACACAACTTCGTAGTAGACATCTTGTGCCAATGCTTTACTATGATGTTCTTGTGGCAGATTGTTATTTATAACGATGTTTCCGAAATTACAGCCGCACTCGTTAACGATTTTCTGCCTGAGTTGTGACACAAATTCATCGTTCTTAACAATTGTGTACAATACACCATCGGTCAACGTGACAATGAGCGAACATTCATGCAACGACACCTCTACACCGCGATAATCACGTTTCACTTGCGAGATAATCAATTGTATCAAATTCTCCCTTTTCTCTATGGCATTATTACCCTTCACAAGCGGCAATTGAGTTACTTCGGGTTTCACCACACGAGGAGTCTCTTTTTTCTTTTCCGGTTTTACCTCAGGAGTTACTTGGGGTTCGATATTCGGAGTCTCACCGGAAGTTTCTTGACGATTCTCCTCACTTCTATCTTCCGGCTTTATAGGTTCTTCGACAGTAGGTGTTTCTACTTCCTTCTGCTCGATATGCTGCTCACTTGTGGGTGTTGAAGTATCTTCAATATCCTGATTACCTTCGACATCGGGCGTATTTCCGTTTCCTCCATCACTGCCATTAATGACTCTGTCTATCCATTCAAAAAATTTGTTTGCCATAGCTTCTTTCTTTATTAGTAATATTTCAATTCTCTTAATACAGGAATAACGACTTCGTTCAGGACATTGACAGCTCGTTTAGAACCTGCACCGCCCAAACGTTCAAGTCGAATAGCAATAGCAATGGCATCATTTCTACTGCTGTTACCTTTATTTTCATCTGTTTTGGGTTGATTATTGGTTTTTTCTATAAAGCAGATATACCATCCGTCATTGTACTTTTCTACATTATCATTCTCATCGTACCAAGAACGCTCAGGCGTACCTGTCTTGCCACCAATATTATTATCTTTTATTTTATCGTGAACTAATGAGGTACTCTTCATATAGCCGTTCAACTTGCGAGCCTCGTTTTCACCTACGACCGTGATCACACGAGCAGAGGCTTCATCAATGACATAACGTGTAACGGGCATCTCACCGCCATTGGCAGCAATAGAGGCTACACGAGCCATAGCAAGGGGCGTAGCAGTAAGCGTTCCTTGTCCCCACGCCCACGACCATTGTGTGTTACTCTCTACACCTAATGTATTCATTTTTTTAGGTGTCTCTTTCTTATAACGGCGATATCGTTCCAAAGCCGCTGCACTATCATTAGTAACGAGCGACATCCATTCGCTTGTTGGCTCAGTATAATTCAAAATATACGGAGCTTGTTTTTTGATGCCTACACCGGTGTGTGCATAGACAGCAGCCATGTCGGCATAAAGATTCTTATCGTTAGCCAACTTGATAAAGTAAACATTCGACGATTGTTCCAAGGCTAACTTCATATTAACTCTGCCAGTTGGTTCAGAAGATGCAAGTATTTTTTCTATATTATGCACATAATAACTCTGATTGCCCATAGCAACACCACCTTTACGCAATCCCGCCATGGCAGTCATTACCTTGGCAGAAGAACCGGGTGCCGTGGGGAACATCAATCCCAAGTCCATGTCGGTGTAAGCACGCCACGTCGAGGATGTTTCATAATCCTTATACACCTTATCTCCATCTTCTCTGAGGCGTTCGTAATCGGGCAGCGGATAGTTGGCGGAGGTCAATAGGTCGCCATTCTTGGCATCTAACAGCACAACCGATATACGAAGTTTATTATACACATCGCTGCTATAAATTTTATTCACATGCTTTTCAAGACCTTGTTGCAACCGGGTTTGCAATCGGGCATCAATCGTGAGTTTTATATCTTTCGGCACGATGGTATCACCACTGAATATACGACCCAGCACATCGCTTTTCCCACGATTAAGATCGCTCACTTTGTCGCTATTGACACCGGCACGAAGATAGGGTAACAAGGCACTATAATCACGCAACTGAAACGAGTCGGACATGACATAATCGTATGATGCAGAGTGATAACGACTGGGACGATATTCGTTCGATTTCAATTTCACCTTTATAGGTTGCTTGTTTTTTTTATCTCTCTTTATATTGTCATATCCACGCAGATCACTCAGATGTCGAGCCTCGGCCATGTATCCGCGAGACGTTGAGAAGAGCAGTCCAGTATTGAAGTCACCCAGCGTAAAGAATAGATGTTCACCGAAGGGATAGTAACGACGTTGTATTCGTGAAGAGTTATAATCAAGTCCGCAAGCAGTGTACGCATTCTTGTGATTTTTCAGTTTCGTTCTATCACTGGTAGCCAACAAGACACCATTGCGGTCGTATATATCGCCCACACGCAACTTGGCAGCCAGCTGAGCGATACGGGGATTATACTCTAAGGTGGGGGCTCCATCGACATTATTGACATAGACGGGACGTATGAGTGTCTCATCGCGTTGCATACATTGATAGTAGAAGAATACTTCGCCTATCATGCATACAACGGCTATATATACCATGCTCAGTATCGATATGGGAAATTCATACTTCCTCATCTCGGCATCGCGTAATCTCTCTATATCGGTATCGGCCGACACCTCTTGCTGCTTGCGATTGTGCAAGGCTACCGACAACACTACTCCGTATGCCGCCAGATTGAGTATCATACTCACACGACCATAACTGAGGAATGGCACTGTTACACCTGTGAGCGGTATCATACCTGTACTACCCAGAGAGATGATAATAAACTGTACTGCGGTAACGACAGCAATACCCGTACACAAATAGAAGGCAAAGGGATGTGACGACTGATACCCTATCACGATGGTCTTGCGTAGCAACATCGCTACAAGTAACAACACAACAATGATACCAACCCAACCCATCTGTTCGCCTATACTCTCCAATATCATATCGGTGTGATAGGCGGGTATGAATTGTGGTGAACCATTGCCCAATCCTTGACCAAAGAAACCACCTGTTGCCAATCCCCACAAACCTTCGACAACTTGGGTGTTTTCACCCGCATTGGCGGCATGATTGTCCAATGGAAGCGTTCCCCATGTGTTGGTACACATCTCCATGCGGCTATCCAATCGCTCGGCTATACTATGGAACTTTTCGCTACCGGGGAAGGATTCAGGTACACAGCCAAACATATTGCCTCCGAAAAGGAACATTGCAATAACGGCATTAAAGAAGATAGGTGTCTCAAATATCTGACGACTCTTCCACCCCATGGCAAGCCACAACACAAGCCACAAAAGGGCAAAGATAATCATATTACCCAATATATTACCTATAACCAACAACACGATAAACGATACCACTCCATACACCAACATGGCTATATCGCTCGATAAGATGCGTTGCAGTCGGTCTTCATCGGTTGCTCCTTCGAGTGTAACTTTCGATTTTATAATCGAATAGACAATAATAAACGTGAAAGCAAGTACCATGGCAGGTCCCATATCGCCTAAGAAGAAATAGAGCAGCAGCAATATCAACAAGGCGATAATGACTGGTAGCATTACCTTCAATTTACTACCAAACATTCCGGCATTACCCTTGGATGAGTATTGCATTATCTTGTCGGCATTGACACAGAAGAAGGCTGCCATAAAGAATATGACAAGGTATTTGGCTATCTCACTGGGCTGGAATTTGATACCTAAGTTTAGGTTAACTTTCATTCCGCCCACTTCCGAGCCTAAGGGGGTGAACAATAATACTGTCAATAATAGAGCCATCAGCATAAATCCACCACCCTTAACGTTCATCAACATAGTGAAAAATCCTACTATCCCATCTATCACTATCAATGGAAATAATACGATGATACCTATCAAAGAGAACAATTTCTTCCACCACGGAGCCGAACTTACCAGTGTCGATGCCATTCCCGACACCTTACGCTTATAAGGCGAGAATATCCATCGTATTACGGATAAATTACAGAGCCATTTGATTAGTGAAAGGTTGCTCAAAAGGCTACCAAGTTTCCTCAGAAGATTTATAAGTGCATCAAATCCAAAGTGATACTTATCCTGATAAAACTTAGTAAAATCGATGTGCAGGAAGGCAAACATCATTGCAATACCCACAAATATACCTCCTGCCATGATATGTCCTTTCAACTCATCGGTCAGTGGGTCGTTGATAGAGTACATCACCAACAACGATATGCCTGTGATGAACATCAGGATGTTAATGAGGGGCATGTAAGAATATCGTTGACGCACATTGAAATAGATGCTCAACAACCACCACAACAATAAAAGTATGACCACATCTTGCACAAGAAGTGAGCGGAATTGCTCGGGTGTACGCACTGTTATTGTACGGTCACTTTTAATTTGCTTCATTGTCGCAGTGTCAAATAATCGCACTCGATGTTCCTGCTCGGTAAATGCACATTCCATCTCCGTCTTGCCATTCGATGCCATGCTTCCACCGATGGTTCCCTTCGATGCACCATATTCACAACCTCGACGTATGGGCAATACGCTGTATAGCTGTTCAGTGTCAAGACCCTTGAATACAACCTCTCCATCCTTATTGGGACGTGCATAGGCTATTGTATCGGCATGTACGACTTGACTACTATCGGTGTACACACGAGCCAATCGCACAACAAGATCGTCGCCACAAGCCGGTATCTTGTTGAGTCCCAAGCTGCGTTGCAGTATGTTGGCATTCGGATTTTTCCTCTCAATAGTCACATTGATGCAACCTTGATAACGAGCATCGACAACAACCTCATCACTCAAATGACGACTCGACACAGCATCATAAAGTGAATCACACTCAATCTTGTTACGCGACATTGCAAGCCGTTCGCGATACAGAGGCGAACCTATACTGTCAATGACCGTAGCAGGAATTTGCCAGGCTCGCTTGGCAAAGTCGCCAAACGCTTCTATCTTCTTGCCCGATTGCAGTTGACCGATAATATGACGAGCTGCAAACTCGGCATCTGCTTTGTTCTGCATATAATTATTTATAAGCAGGACATTAGTCAGAGTCGAAACTTCGGTTTCGTCCGATAAGTTTACCGATGTCTCGCTTATATAGGCTGCTTCAACGGCTTTATGACGTTCTTCATAGTTTTGCGACAGACGCAAAAACAACAACACGATAATCGCTGTTATTAGCGGTAGTGTGAATTGTCGTAACAGATGTGGTTTCATAATATATTGATTGCTTTATGTTGGCTTGGTTGTTAGTTTGTTATTTGTTCTATACACTACTTACCATTACACTCTCACACTGCAATTACAGTGTGTGTACATCTCTGCAAATTTAATGAAAAAAACTCTATTTCTTGTATAGTTACACATCATTATTTTGAAGAGGTATGCTCTATAAAATGCTATATACTCATCGTAACGTTGAGCATTACCGGCAATTCGTAATACCCTCTCTGCTTATTAAAGAGTGGAACTATGGTAATATCTGACAGTCGATATCAAAAAAAATTCAAAATTTTGCGTAATCGCTCAAATTCTTGCTCAAAATTGGGCGTAAATACCCCTTTCCCTATATTACTCTCTATATCCTCAATCTTCCAGTAACGACCTTCATCTATCTCAACAGGATCTATCACCATCTCTCCCTCGTAGATGGTACGATAGGAATGCACCAACTCTCGTTCGATACTCGATGTGAAGCAATAAACGAAATTGAGCCGGGGTACAAAGTGGGTAATGCCCAACTCTTCACGCACTTCACGATGCAAGGCCTCTTCGATAGTTTCGCCATAATCGACATGACCACCCACAGCCGTATCCCATTTGCCCGGTTGTATATCCTTACTCATGGAACGACGTTGCAAAAAGAGACGTCCTTCGTTATCAAATATATGCAAATGCACAACCGGATGTAGCAACATACTGCCACTGTGACACTCTCGACGTGTTGCCTTACCCACTACCCGGCCTTCTTCATCGACCAGTGGAAACCATTCTTCTCGTATCTTATCCATTTTCATCTCGCTTTTCATTGGCTATTTTTTGCAATTGTTCACGCGTTAACTCCGAGCCATAAGTATCAAATGGCAATCTGAAACTGCAACCCTCTTGCCATGCACTGCATCCATAGGCACTACGTCCTTTCAGTATATGTCCCTTTCGGCACATGGGGCAAATAATAGGCTCGTCCGTTGGCGAGGGTGCTTTATTTTTTTCGCGTGGTTTTCGGCTCTTTTTCTCCTCATTGGCACCGGACGATTTTCTACTTCGCTTTTTCTTCTCCTCTTCGACCGGGGTTGAAGCCACCGAACCTGTATTATCGCTCAACACATCTTTAACAATCGAGTGTACCATCTCTTTGAGTTCATCGAGAAAGTTGGCAGGCTCATATTCACTTCGTTCAATGCGTCGCAACTTATTCTCCCATTGTCCGGTCAACTCTACCGATTTGAGCAACTCATTACGAATGGTCTGTATCAACTCCACACCTGTGGGGGTTGCTATAAGACTCTTGCGTTCCTTACGAATGTAGCGACGCTTGAACAGTATCTCAATGATGGCAGCTCGCGTCGAAGGTCGTCCTATACCATTCTCTTTCAGGGCTTCTCGCAACACTTCATCATCGACACTCTTACCGGCGGTCTCCATGGCACGCAACAGTGTTGCCTCGGTATAAGGCTTGGGGGGCTGGGTATATTTCTCGGTAAGTGATGGGGTGTGTTCTCCTCTCTCACCTACTACGAACTCGGGTAGAATCTGTGTATCATTACCATCTTCGCCAACATCTTCCTTGCTAAATACCACACGCCAGCCGGGCGACAGAATCTGCCGACCGGTAGCTTTAAAATCGATATGCTCCACACGTCCCATCACTGTTGTATTGGCTACCTGACAGTCGGGATAAAATGCTGCAATGAACCGACGGGCTACAAGATCGTAAACATTTTTTTCGCGATCGGTCAGATTGACAGCTTTTACGTTGGTGGGAATAATGGCATGGTGATCAGTTACCTTAGAGTTATCGAAAACCTTCTTGCTTTTGGGCAACTTGGGTAGTTTCAACAGCGGCTCGACAAGATGCACATACTGATGCAGAGCCGATAGAATACCATTGACCTTGGGGTATATATCATCACTGAGGTAAGTGGTATCGACACGCGGATAGGTAGTCACTTTCTTCTCATATAGCGACTGAATAAGTTGCAACGTCTCTTCGGCCGAGTAAGAGAACTTCTTATTACATTCCACTTGCAGACTTGTCAGGTCAAAGAGTCGCGGAGGTGCTTCCTTTCCGTTCTTGGTGGTTACATCAGTTATTTCAAAGGGGCGACCCTCTATCACAGCAAGGGCTTGTTGTCCCTCATCGACCGACGAGAATCGGCCTTGTGTAACGGAGAATGTTGTTTCACGATAGATAGTCTTTAACTCCCAATAGGGCTGTGGAATGAAATTCTCTATCTCGAGTTGACGATTAACGATCAGAGCCAAGGTCGGTGTCTGCACACGACCTATCGACAACACTTGACGGTCACGACCATATCGCAACGTGTATAGACGGGTGGCATTCATACCCAACAGCCAGTCGCCTATGGCTCGTGTCAGTCCGGCAAGGTATAATCGGTTGAAGTCATCTTGTGGTCGCAAGTGTGCAAATCCGTCGCGGATTGACTCCTCGGTCAACGATGAAATCCACAATCGTAACACAGGACACTTACATCCTGCCTTCTGCATCACCCATCGCTGTATCAACTCTCCTTCTTGCCCGGCATCACCACAGTTAATGACACACTCGGCCTGCGATATGAGTTGTTCTATTACCTTAAATTGCTTTTCGACACCTTTGTCATCTTTGAGTTTGATGCCAAACCGCTGCGGTATCATGGGTAACGAACCAAGTGTCCAACGCTTCCACCGTTCATCGTATTCATGAGGTTCTTTCAATTCACACAAGTGACCATACACCCATGTCACGCTGTAATTATTACCTTCATAGTAACCATCGCGACGTGTTTTAGCCCCCAATATCTCGGCAATATCCTTGGCTACACTCGGTTTCTCAGCTATGCACACCTTCATAGGCTTTACAGTCCTTTGAGTTTGGCTTCGTCCCACAATGCATCCATCTCGGCAAGAGTCATATCTCGTAGATTGCGTTCTTGTTCATTGGCTTTCTGCTCTACATAGTTGAAGCGGCGTATAAACTTCTGATTGGTACGCTCCAATGCATTCTCGGGATTGATTTTGTACAATCGTGCAGCATTGACGATGCTGAAAATGAAATCGCCCATCTCAGCCTCCATCTTCGGCTTGTCGCCTCGTTCTATCTCAGCGATAAGTTCGGATAACTCTTCCCGTACTTTATCCCACACTTGCTCGGGTGTCTCCCAGTCAAACCCTACATTACATGCTTTCTCTTGTACACGAAAGGCCTTAACAAGAGCCGGTAATCCCGCAGGCACTCCTTCGAGAACTGTCTTATTACCACCCTTTTCTTTGAGTTTTATCTGCTCCCAGTTTTGTTCAACCTGACGTGAGCCATCGACATTTACATCGCCAAAGACATGCGGATGACGGAATATCAACTTATCACACAAGGCATTGCACACATCGGCAACATCATACAAGCCTTGCTCTTCACCTATCTTCGAGTAGAAGACGACATGCAATAACACATCACCAAGTTCTTTCTTAATAGCTTCATTGTCACACTTGATAATAGCCTCACACAATTCGTACGTCTCTTCTATCGTATTGGGTCGCAGACTTTCGTTGGTCTGCTTTCGATCCCAAGGACATTTTACACGCAATTCGTCTAATATATCCAGCAGGCGGCCGAAGGCTGCCATTTTCTCTTCTTTGGTATGTTGTGCCATATCTTTTTCCTTTATATTACAAGTTGCGAATTTACAACTTTATTTCGAAATAACGGTTTACATTTGCCTACGGAAATTTTCGATGAGTGGCAAAAGATACTCTTCAATAGCACCTCGATCAAGACGATGACCACCCGTAAAGTAGTGTATATGTTTATAATACCGAGTGTACTCTTCACTACAATCAATTGTTGTATCGTCACGACCAAAAAGCCCTATGGTATTATCAATTTCGCAAGGAGGCAGATTGTCAAACTGTTTTTCTTCGAGCCGTTCATAACGGTTACATAATTCATCGGTGATAAGATACTCCATCGCACCATCGGCACGTTGACTGAAAAACTGATTTATACCTTGTTTGGCTCGCATCGAACGTGACACATGAAATGAAGGATTGACTAAAATCTTACAATAACCATGAAATTTCTGTGCAAACATACCTCCCATCGAAGTTCCTATAATAATATCGACTTCCTCTCTTTCAACCAATTGTCGAAGCAATAAAAAGGCTTCGAATGGGTCAATGGGAAGGTCGGGCGAAAATATTTCATCATGAGGTAACAATTCTCTTAGGGTGGCAGCTGTACGCGACTGTCCCGACGATGAAAGACCATGTATATATAGTATTTTCATACTTTTCTTATTTTCAGTTCTCATTGGCATTCCCAATGATTGATGTTACTCATTACATCGGTTGTGCAATATCTCCCATTACAGCATGCACATATGCTACAAGATCGCCGGGTGCTATCTTAATTTGCAACCCTCTCACTCCGGCACTTACATAGATGTGTGGAAAGTCCATGCAAGTATTGTGTATGTAAGTAGGGAAAGGTTTCTTCATGCCGATGGGCGAACAGCCTCCCCTTATATAACCCGTTGTGGGCAACAACTCTTTCATGGCTATCATTTCGACGCTCTTATTACCCGACAACTTGGCTGCTGCTTTAAGATTTACTTCGGTGTGTCCCGGCACAACACATACTATATTGCCTGTTCTGTCACCTCGCAATACAAGGGTCTTAAATACCTGCTCGATGTTCTCTCCCAACTCATGGGCTACATGGTCAACGGCAAGATTATCTTCATCGACCGTATAAGGTATAAGTTCATACGCAACCCCTGCCTTATCAAGCAACCTTGCAGCATTTGTTTTGCTGATTTTAGTCATGACAACTCATCGTTTATTATCATTCAACTTTTCATTCAACCACTGAAACACAGCTTGATATGCCTTCTCACGGGCAGTGGGATTGGACAGAAAGAGGTCATGCAACCCATTCTCAATAGTCACTTCGGTTACATCATCACCTATTTTCTTTCCATAGTACGAAATATGTTCCACATTCAATACGGCATCACCGGTCTGAAACTCAGCAGTCCATTCGCTTCCCGATATGGTCTTGTCGGAGTGCATCAGCAATATGGGTAACGACAGATGCATCTCATTGTGTACTATCTTGTGACCTTGATCGATGGCTCTTATCCACCCAAAGCGTTCGCCTCGCGACTTCAATCGTTTCCAACGCACATCGTAGTTCCATTCGCCATGATACTCTTGCAACAGACTCATTGCATAGCTCGATACCTGTGTTGCATCGGGCAACCCCCATTGAGGAAATATTTGTCCTATAAATGCCACTGTCGGAATTAGCACATGGCGATATAAAGCATTGAAGTTCCACTCGAAAAATGGGCTATTGAGTATAAGGGCATCAATTCTCTGATTATCTTGACGGGCATGACAATAGAGCGAAGTGGTAAGACCTCCTGTGGAGTGTCCCATAAGTACTATTTGCTTGTTGCCTTCACGCCTTATAACGCTCATGGCCGAGTCGATATCCATAAAATATTCACTCATATCGCGTGCCTCATACTCCCATTGACCTTCACGAAGAGAACGACCATATTTTCGCAAATCGATGGCATAGAAGTTATAACCCTCCTCAACCCATCGCTGAGCCATTTCGCGTTGAAAAAAGTAGTCATTATAGCCATGTACATACAGCACTGCTCGATGCACCGTATCGGCCGACTGCTTACGAACGAGTGTCGACACTACTTGACCTTGGTAATCGTCGGGCATAACGAAAGTGTGCTGCTCAAATCCATCGCCCAACACATCTTTGCAATAATATTGTGCCATAACTGTCACAGATGTAACCATGACAATAAAAGACACAAGCAACCATCTGATACTGATATTCATAGCTTATTTCTCTTCGAGCGAATTACGCAGATTATCAAATATACACATCAACACACGACATGCCACCTCTATATCATCTTGTGAAAGTGGTTGTAAGGCTTCTTGTAACACATTCATCACCACCGGCTTGGTTACAGCCTCCAAGGCTCGTCCCTTGTCGGTGAGTTTAATGATATTAATGCGACGATCGCTCTTACTGGGAATACGATTGACACAATTCAAGTGTTCGAGATGATCTATCAACCGAGTCATGCTGGGCTTGTCCTTAAATGTCTGATTACACAACTCTTGCTGCGTTACGCCATCGCACGTCCACAGGTAGTACATCACCGTCCACTGCTCGGGCGTTAATTCTACACCTTCCTCGCGAAACACTCTGTACAATCGACGGCTTATAGCCGAAGACAATTTTCCACTTATCATCGAGAACAACAACTCGGGGCTGAATGTCGAAAAGTTTATATCCATAACTATTGCATTTACAACTATGCAAATATACAACAATTGTACCTAATAACAATTGTTTTCACAAATGTTTTATTTGAAAAAGTTTGGTTTTCAACTATTGCATAATAGAGGGATACAAGAATGAATCAGCAACTTGCTCAATGGAAACCTCTCTCGGCTATCACCACACGCACGCCGCCGTCACCTATTTCATTGTGAATCAAAGACTGACTTATATCACACATCATTTACATCAACAACGGGTATAATATAGTCGCACTCACGATGCTGCTACACCATGCTACAAACGACAGAATATCGAGTTACACGCTCACATCATCATCTGCTATATTGTTACTTTTTTCAGCTTCATTCATCCTACATTTATCATCGATTTTCAAGTGCATATTTATTCGTTCCACTGCTACATTGTGCATCTTCACACACAACACAATACACATAAAGGACAACAAACCGCCTAATGTATCGGGTACAACACCCGACACCATCAATAACATGTCATATATGCCATGCAACAGCATAGGAACGACAAAAGCCCACACATAATTAATATACTTTCCGCTCATGTGTGCCAATGAATAGAAATAACCCATAAATACAGCAAATGCATAGTGTGCCGGTACTGCCATCAATGCTCTCGCAAGACCTATACCCACCCAGTTGGGTTCATCAATCAGATACAACAGGTTTTCAAAAGCCGCAAATCCGAGTCCCACCATCACAGCATATACAATACCGTCGAAATGCTCGTCGAAGTATCGATTCTTACGCAGCACTATCCACAACATCAACAGCTTAGCCATCTCCTCGGGAATAGCAGCACCCCAAAAAGCACAATTGATTTGTCCCATTATCGTCGACGAACTGATGTCAACAAACCGTTCTATAACCGGTGCTATCATAAACACAACAAAGACCGAGAGCAGACCCATGAAAAATGCACCAAACAACTTACCCACCGGCTCGGGTCTCTTGCGATCTTTATAGAGAACAAATGCCACCAACACTACAACGGGCAATAACGCAAGCGATAAAATTTCAATCATAGCACACTTTTTTTTTAAGTAGGTTCTATATAGCAGGTCGAGTCGATTGGGAAGATTATTTTAAGTATGCCCCGTATTTTTCCACTTTGTTACAATGCAAGCATTACACCAGGGGGAAATGAGAAAGATACCTTTAATTCCTTCGGTACTGACTGATGCCATTACATACATCATGCCACAAATTTATGCAAAATTTACAAACTTAAAACATCTCAATAGATATTTCTTATTAAAGGTGGAGGCTATCAATTAGGTCGAGTTGATTGTGAAGATTATTGTGTGGAGATTTCTAATTTCTCATAAAGACGCAATACAAGCATTGTAACTGAGTGAAAATCAGGAACATGACACAAAGGATTCAAAAGCGACCGAAATAGAAGCTGCCGACAACGATGAATTTATCTACTAATTTATAGAACATACCTTAAAATAATTTGTACCTTTACAGCCCATTAAGTGATGTGTAATAATTTACTATCACTTAAAATGATGCCAATTATTTTTTTACACATCATTTAATAACACAATATAACCATGTTCAACGAAGACAATTACGAAACAAGCCGTCGTGGCAGTATCGAAGTAATATGTGGCTCGATGTTCTCAGGCAAGACCGAAGAACTCATACGTCGCCTCAAACGTGCCAAAATAGCACGTCAGAAAGTCGAAATCTTTAAACCCGCCGTTGATAAACGCTACTCCGACGATGAAGTCGTGTCGCACGACAGCAATGCCATACACTCAACACCGGTCGACAATTCAAGCAGCATACTGCTCATGACCACCGATGTCGATGTTGTAGGCATTGACGAGGCACAATTCTTCGACGACGGACTGGTCGACGTATGCACAAGACTATCCGACAATGGCATACGCGTCATAGTAGCCGGACTCGATACCGACTACCGTCGCATACCCTTCGGTCCCATGCCTGCTCTCCTATCACTGGCCGATGATGTCAGCAAAGTACATGCCATCTGCGTAGAATGCGGACACACCGCCAACTACTCATACCGACTTGTCGACAGCGACCGCCGTGTATTGCTCGGTGAGAAAAACGAATACCAACCCCTTTGCCGCAAATGCTATTTGCGTCGCATGAAAGAAAAAGAAGAACAACAATAAGAATTCAAAACAGATTCTAACCCCACTCATCACATCTTTTCTTTTGTTTGCATCGCAAACCATAGGCACAGCCAACACGTTATAGCCATATGGAAAACAACCACCAACCCTATACCTTCGATCGTGTTGTGCGTATCGTCATCGCACTCATCATCGTGGCAGTCATCCTATTTGCCCTCTACCACCTGCGTAGCGTACTATTACCATTCTTCATAGCTTGGCTCATAGCCTACTTGATGAATCCGCTCGTTGAATGGAATCAACGCATCATGCGACTACCCAAACGCATACTCGCCATCTTCATCTCATTCTTCGAGATAGCCGTAGCATGCACACTCTTGGCTCTGCTCGTTATACCCATGATTATCAATGAGACGCAGCACCTTTATCATCTGCTCACCCTCTACATGCAATCATCTCCCGATATTCCACTCATACCCGCTACACTACAAGACTTCATCCGACAACACATCACAGTCGACCGCATCAGTTCTCTACTCAATCAAGAACAGTGGGTCGAACTCGGACAAAGCACACTTCGTCACATCCGCAATCTTGTTACAACCTCCATCCACGGAGTTGCAACAGCCATCAGTTGGAGCATAGTCATTCTATATGTATTCTTCATACTACAAGACTACGAAGCCATAATAAAAGGATTTTCCTCACTTATCCCCCACCGCTACCGACCCATTGCAAGCAAGATAGGTAATGACATAAAGAACAGCATGAACCTATACTTCCGCGGACAAGCTCTCATTGCCACCATCGTAGGCGTACTACACTGCATAGGATTTCTCATCATCGGACTTCCTATGGCCATCCCCATGGGAATACTCGTGGGTGTACTCAATCTCATACCCTACATGCAAATACTCAGCTATCTGCCGGCACTACTGCTGTGCATAATAGGTGCCGCCGATGGAGGAAACTTCTGGCTACTGGGATCACTCACCATCATCGTATTTATTGTGGTTCAGATCGTACAAGACGGATTTCTCATACCCCGCATTATGGGAACTGTCACAGGACTCAATCCCGCCATCATACTCCTATCGCTATCGGTATGGGGGTCATTACTCGGGTTTGTCGGACTCATTATCGCTCTACCACTCACATCACTGCTACTTTCCTACTATCGACACTACATTATCGAGCAAAATCACTGGCAAGAACCATCACAATAAACTATTCAATACAAGGTAATTAGTAATGCTTTAATATTTGTTAACAAAACAATTCGCCATAAAATTTTGCAAATATAAATAAAACCACTATCTTTGCATCGCTTTTAAGGAAAAGCACAAATGATGATTCGCTAGCTCAGCTGGTAGAGCACAACACTTTTAATGTTGGGGTCCTGGGTTCGAGCCCCAGGCGGATCACAGAAAGGAGTTCTTACGAACTCCTTTTTTTTTATTTCCAAAATCGACTCATCCCTATTTAGGGGAATGTGGACAAAAATGAGGAGAGCCGAAAAAGGCTCAGTCTGAAAATACGGTGGGGAGCGAAAAAATCATGCAAAATTTTTAAGGAAACACATTTTTGTGCGACGAGAGGTATTGGAGCAAGTATTCAACATGCACATCACGAAGTATGACCTTACGATCATGATCGAGCAGGTAGAACGATGGTACTTGGGCTATATCGTATATTTCCTCTTCGTATATGGCTTGATTTTCATCACAGGCATCTATCCAGCCACCGGGTGCAGGGATATCTTGCCACGCCTGCGTACAACCTTCGATACAGAGGCTTATTATGGCAAGGTCTCCACAGCTCACCAAGTGAGTAATTATTGCCGATGCAAGCAGTTGATTCTTGGCAAAGTTGCACACGTTGCAGTCGGGATTACCCATGTATAATAATATGTATTGATTGCTCTTTATACTGCTCAATGTTGTATATGTGCCATCACGCAGCAGCATAGTTATATCGGCGGCCACCTCTCCTATCCTATTCTTCATAGCCATGTCAAGGTTATATTGAACCTGTATCCGCTTGGTAGCATCGAGATGTTGCACCGAGAGGATACTATTGAGCATGATTATATACAACTCTTCATCATAGAGAGGCGAATGGGATTCGGCAAGATATTGATCGGCCAAGTCAAGGAAGTAGTTAAGCATCTTATCGTTGCGTGTTATCTTGCCGGCCAATCGGTCAAAGGCTTCTCGCTGCTGCGTTACGCCGGACATGATACTGATATAGTTGGAGAATCCTTGCTCCGATACATCTTGATTGCCTATGAGTGTATTGTCGGTAAAGTCGTAGTGATCCCAATAGTGAAGTGCAAGATAGTTGGCACGCTCGGCAGGTGTTGTCAACCGACACGGCACTTCGGGCAACGGGAAGCTGTCTTGTTGTGCCATTGAGATGAGTGCCGACAATAGGACAATAGTAAGTGCGACGATACGTTTCATAGCTGTATGGATAGCGTTCTTTTATGCAAACTTACAAAAAATTCCACTACAAGAGAACATAGCGGGAAGATTTTAGCAAATATTTGTACTGACGTTTCAACCTATTCGGTGAGAGATATACCTATCAACTGTCACTGTAAACAACAGCTTATTTAATTGGTAACATGGTATATTTTGAGCATAATATTGATATTCTTCATCAATATTATACCAACTACTCTTATTTAGAGAAGTTTATAATCATGCAAAATTACAAATAATTATTGAAATACAACTGTTTAAATACATATTTTTTTGTTATTACTCTGTATCAATTTAGAAATGCGTATTGAAATATCCCATAATTAACAACATACGATATGATAAGCACTTATATATTAGCTATATGTTGTATAGTTTAACTTCTCTAAATAATAGAAGTTCATTTTTACAACAAAACATTTTTTACAAACCATTAAATCAAATCGTTATGAAGACAAAACACTATTTGTTTGGAGCATTGGCAGCCATGATGCTGATGACTTCATGTCAAGACGACACCGCCCTACTGGGCAATGAAGGCGAGGTGATGGTTTCCTTCAACTTGGAGACTCCTCAAATCGCTACTCGTGCTTTCAGCGATGGCTCTGTGGCCAACCTGTTGCAGTATGCCGTTTACGACCAGAACGGCGAGCAATTGATCACACACAGCGGCACTGTAAGCAATTTCACAGGCAGTGCTACCATCAACCTCAAACTCTCATCGGGTAACAGCTACTCAGCCATCTTCTGGGCTGCCAACGAGAATGCACCCTACACAGTTAACTTCACCGACAAAACCAT
>JAFXJY010000010.1 GCA_017531985.1 Bacteroidaceae bacterium | reverse complement strand
TAATAGGTCGACAACAGATAGTCGTAATCGGGCAACTGCTGCATACGCAACTTCTTCGACGCAACATCAACATCGGAATAAATCACCGACAATATCTCATCGATGGCAGCGGCCGTAAGTCGTGTATCGCTCTTGACCAACTCGGCAAGCAATGCCCACGACTCGCCTCCGGCATGAACCGTCAGACGAGACGACAACTCGGGATACTCATCGTCAATGTAGCGACGCATGGCCTGCGATCGCTCGTGCGAAAGCCACATATTACGCTCATAAGCACCCTCGGGCGAGGCATACGACACAATCTCTATCGAGTCGACACGATCCCAGCCTATCGACTGAACCATGTCGTAGAATTGACGGAACGCCACATCATTACCCATGTAAGAATCATCCAACTCGCATCGGTCAAGACGGAAATGAACCTCCATGTCGTACATCAACTTGCGTAACAACACCGAATCCATCACTGACACTTCAACGGGGGTGGAATGATTATAAGACGCACTCATTTCGCAGCAATTGTCGACACCTGCTGCGAAAGAAGACTGCGAAAAGAACATTGTAAGTCCTAATGCTGTGCAAATCAATATAATAAGGCTCTGTTTCAAATCAATGGATTTATCATTCACACAACGTCTCTTTATTAGAGAAGTTGATTTTCATACAACCGCCTATATAACAATGATTTAAGACGTTCTAATTTGCCTATTTTGGGGAAAAAGAATATTTTATTAAAAAAAATCAACAAGGACAGTTTCATTATATAATTTTTTTATATACCTTTGTAGCTGAAATCAACTTCTCTAATAAAGAGATTATTCTATCATCACAAAGGCTGAATATCATCAATCCTCCTTACTATCAATACCATACAAGTTCAGAACGACAAAATAGATATTTCCATAATTCTATCAACAAGCATAGACATCTTCCTCACCACCATATATTTGAATAATTTCAATAAAATACTTACTTTGAAAAAAATTGCCAAGTAAGGTAACGCAAAGGACAAAAGTGAGGATATAGCCCCAAGGGACTTTTATAGATTACACATATTTAATAAATATTGATTCTCGACGGGGAGAACATTCTTTGGGTCAGTTTGATGTTTTTTTCTTCTTATTAAAAATTTAGATACTCCACTATTGCCATAACAATAAATATTGTTACCTTTGGCTCACAAAACTATCACAAAATAACAATTTACCAATCATCAAATAACCTTAAAATAAGTCTTTATGAAAAAAGTATTACTTTCATTGGCCCTTGTCATCATGACATTAAGCAGCGTAGCACAAGGGCTTTACTATCATCCCGATTTCTATTTCGACAAAATGTCGCCCAATGGCAAGTGGCTGTCGACTCACACGATGGGAACACTCTACATTTATAGTCGTGTCGACTCGACCTATCGAGAATACTTAGCCTCGGACGATGCCGTAACGGAATACTATGCAACAGGAATAGGCAACTGTTGGAGCAACGACGGCATATTGGTGGGTAGTGTCAACGACCGAGATTGTGCCTACTGGCAAAACGACGAATGGCATGAACTGCCCATCAAGCCCGAAAACAAAACAACCAATCTTGCCAATGGAATTACCCCCGATGGCAGTCGCATAGTAGGAAGTGTAGGATTAAGTTCAATGAACATGTACAGCGAACAGATGCTAAAACCGGTATATTGGGATCGTGCAGCAGATGGCTCGTACGAAGAATACAAAGAACTCCCCTTCCCTGCCAAGGACTTCTGCGGTCGCACACCTCAATACATCACAGCCATAGCTGTCAGCGACGATGGAAAAACCATCATAGGCAATGTTGTGGACTGGTCGGGGTTCTACATCTATCCTATCATCTACACCCAAGGCAATGACGGAGAATGGTCGTATCGCACTATCGACGAAGGCGTCCTCTATCCCGAAGGTACCGACTTCGGTACTTGGCCGGGCGAAGAACCTATAAAACCCGATGGAACAGCATACATGAACGAGCAAGAGCTGGCAGCCTACAATGAAGCCTACAACGAATATATAGACGCTTACAACCGCTTCCTCAATGACGAGATAGCATGGGAAGATGTTCCTGCCGAACCCGATCCCGCCGACTACATTGTAGATCGTCTCGATGAGTATGAAGTCGCTATGGCACAATACACTTTAACACTGCAAAGATACTATAACGATGTAGAGAAATTTGAAAACAACCTTATCGCAGCATTGAATGGATATAGCTTCACATTCAACAACCTATACCTATCGGGCAATGGTAAGTACATGAGTACAACCATACGATATGCCGATGTAAGCAATCCCCTCAATCCCCGATTGAAATATGCAGCGGTAAAAATAGACTTGTCGAATGACGATGCTATTACGGGCATTAAAGATACAAGAGACATGCTTGCTTCGACTATCATGAATGACGGTCGCATGATTGTTCAGACACCGGCTTATGCTTATGCACGCAATTCATTTATTGTATCGAGCGATGTCGAGACGTTGACTCCCTTTGTCGACTACATCACTTCGGTCAATTCATATGTAGGTAAGTGGGTCAAAGAAAAATCGACATTCGACGTGTTGTATGCCGATAGCTACGACGACTTTGGCAACCCCAACATAGTCATTGCCGAGGATAGTATAGTGACAGGTTCGGTTTTCTGCAATAGTGAGGGTACTATCTTCACATCATTCATGTACGATGAATGGAGCGAAAGCGTAGGTATCAACTTTGTAAGACAATTCAGCTACCAGATAGACTTTACCGAGGACACCGGAGTGGAAAATATCAAACAAGATGCGATTGCTCGTGCCGTATATGTTGCCAACAACACATTATATATTAATAATGGCGTGTCGGAGCTTACCATATACGACATGCAAGGCAGCATGGTACTCAACAACACTCATCCAACAGAGCAAATGACACTCAACCTGTCACCGGGTGTATATGTAGTCAGAGCGTTGTATAATAATACTCCCATTATCAACAAGATAGTGATACATTAAAGAGAGTTTCTATAAATACCACTGATAAATTCTTCATTGGTTAAGGGAGAGATTCTTGGGGTTAATATTGATAGTAGCCCCCTAAAACAACAATAACAGACACAAGGCCGCAACGTTTTCATTCCGTTGCGGTCTTGTGTTATTTTCATCCTGCAAGATACGAAAGTCCGACATACGATTTACATCGGTGGGATTCCGTCGGGGCTGATGAATCATTGCACACACTACCAACTCTGCCCATATAGTCATATCATGGAAGAGGCAACCACTTTTTCACCTGCTGTGAGGCGGATAAGGAGAGAAAATCATAGTACGCAAACAAAAAGAACTATTAAACTTTGTTATATTCAAACATTTAATGTACATTTGCACCAAGTTTTTTAAAAAAACATTAATAACATTTGCACTCCTGCAATAAACCATTGAATTGAGGGAAATAATTATATCACAGCTCATTACCGCGATAGGATGGACATAATTCTTTTTCGCAGTAATTTTATGCAATATATTATGATGATTTCTGTAAGGGTATTGTACCATAGCCATTGTAACTTACCACAGAAATATTCCTCAACACCCCATTCTTGCACAGAGTAAGCCTACCATCGAGGGCGAAAATGCGAATGCTACAATGAGGAGATAAACGAATAAGAAAACGACAAAACAAAATAAAAACAATTAACTAATTAACAAACCATTAAAACAAATCGTTATGAAAACAAAACATTATTTGTTTGGAGCATTGGCAGCCATGATGTTGATGACATCGTGCCAAGACGATGCAGCCCTGATGGGCAACAAAGGTGATGTTGCAACGGTTTCCTTCAATCTTGGAACACCCGAAATCGCCACTCGTGCTTACAGCGATGGTACAACAGCCACCGTATTGCAGTATGCCGTCTATGACGAGCAAGGAAATGAGTTCACCGACCTCACCAAGTCGATAAAGAACGGAAATGCCGAAACTATCAACATCCGCAAGACAGTAAACTTGCAACTCACTACCGGCAACACTTACAAAGTAATCTTCTGGGCAGCAGCCCCCGGTGTACCCTACGACGTAGACTTCGGTGCAAAGACCATGACAGTAGACTACGACAAAGCCAAGACATTGAGTAACGACGAAAGCCGCGATGCCTTCTACAAAGACACCACTTTCACCGTAACCGGAACAATGGAGGTAGATATTCACCTTCGTCGTCCCTTTGCTCAACTCAACATCGGTACAAGTGACTACGCAGCAGCCAAGAGTTCAGGTTACGAACCCACAAAATCGGCAGTAACAGTAGAGAACGTATATAACACACTTAACCTCTGGAATGGTGATGTTACCGGCGAAGCCAAGGTTGCTTTTGACTACAACGACATTCCCACCGGAGAGACTTTCCCCGTAGCCGGTTATGACTATCTCTCGATGAACTACCTGCTCGTTCCTCGCGATAAAGGTCTTGTCAACATCGTATTTGGTTACACCGAAACAGATGAGAATGCTGCAAAAACTCGCACCGTAGGTTCAGTACCCGTACAACGCAACCACCGCACCAACATCTACGGTCAACTCCTCACAAGCGACGTAAGTATCAACGTTGAAATCATTCCCGACTATGATGATCCTAACCACGATGTTATCATCAACTCGGAGGCTGAAAAATTGGTTGTTACAGTAGCTAATGACTTTGACTTGCAAGAGGCTATCAACAACGCCACAGGCGATATGACAATCCGTTTTGCATCAGATATTACATCGGTAACTCGTGCCGGCAATGTATTGATTACCGTTCCTCAAAAAGAGGGTGTAAACCTTACAATTGATGGTAACAACTTCAAGTTTGACGGTACATTCGACATTTACGGCAACGCACGCTTCGAAGGAGCCGAGACCTTGACATTTACTAACATCAACTTTGTACACGACAACGGTTCAATAGACTTCATCTCATGCAACACTACCGACTCCGAAAAGCGTTATGCACACAACGTATCGGTAGAAAATTGTACCTTCACAGGTAATACCGCCGGTGATGTAGTAGCAATGCGTTATCGCCAATGCTACAACATCAGCGTGAAAAACTCAACTGCCACCAACATGCACTCACTCATGTGGGCAACAGGTACTACCGGCGTAACTATCGATGGTGTAACTATCGAAAACTCGAAGAATGGTATCTCTCTCGGTACAAGCCTCAATAACGTAGTAAGAAACTCTGACATTGCAGTTACCGAAGGTTACGGTCTTCGTGCCGATGGTGGTGTGACAACTACCCTCACCGTAGAAAATACTACTATCGACTCGAAACAACCCATTATTGTTCGCAACGTGAAAAGTGGTCACTATACAGTAGTTCTCGAAGGCAATACATTGACAACAACCGAGGATTATCAAGTAGTACTTACAAATGATTCGGATGACGCCGCTTATGTAGAGCCTACCGGCAAGTACACTATCATCGGTGCTACCGACCTCAAAGTATTCCCCGAGATTACTCCTGCTACATCACAAGATGAGTTGACAGCAGCTCTTGCCAATCTTCCCGAAGATGGTATCATATATGTAGCCAAAGGCGAGTACACTATGCCTGCAAACAAAAGCTTTACTGCCGATGTTACACTCGTGTGTGACGAAGGTACAGTATTTACCGGCAATTCTAAATTGAATATCAATGGTGCTACTATCATAGGTGCCACATTCTCCAACCCCGGTGGTACAGCCGTAGACCAAACTATCAATGGTACTTTCAAGGATTGTACATTTGAAGGTCAAAATGGCCTTCGTTGGAGTTATGCCGGCGAAACAGTAGTATTCGAGGATTGTGTATTCAGCGGTTCACTTTATGGTGTGCACTTCGATGGTGGAGCCAACGATGTAATTTTCCGCAACTGCGAAATTTCGGGCTTCAACGCATTGGGCGGTGCATTGACAATGGTAACATTCGAAGGTTGTACCTTCAAGGGCAACGGTAAGAGCGGTTACAACGGTGCCAACCTCTGGGGTAACACCAAAATGATCGATTGCGAATTTACTTTCGATGGCTCAACTTCTTATGAGTGGATTGACTGTATCAGTGCAGACAAAACTTACGAATTTACCAATTGTACTGTAAACGGAGAGGTATTCGATGAAAAGAACTATGTAGTTTATGACGAGTGGATCTCTTCAGACAACCATGCAGTTGTGAAAATCAACGGTGTAGATTGCCAATTCTAATCACATCGGACAACTTATATCTACTGCATCCCTCGCATTGAGGGGTGCAGTTTTTTTTATTGTCTTTATCAATAATATCACTATTCATTAGACAATCTCGAAGATATTAAGTAACTTTACAGCGATAAACAAACCTAACACAATAACCAATAGTAAAATACTATGAAAAAGAGTGATATTATTTTTGCATTATGCGTAGTGTGCCTGTTCTTGCCATTTTTTGTAATAGATGCAGTGTATGAATGGTATAAGGCATTCAATACCAATCATGGCATGATAATGAGTTTTCTGAAATTTGGTATACTATCGACCATGGGCGAAATGTTGGGACATCGTATCTCGACCGGCTCATACTACTCGAAGACATTCGGCATCATTCCACGAGCAGTGGTGTGGGGTTTCTTAGGTATGGGTATCAGTATGGCCATGACCATATTTTCGGTAGGAACTCCGGCATTCCTTGTAAAAATGGGTATGAGCAACGCCATCGAAGCGTTTGCATCAGCCGATTTCAGCTGGGCAAAAGTTGTTGTTGCCTTGTCGGTATCGGTGGCCATGAACACGATATTCGCACCCGTATTTATGACATTCCACAAGATAACCGATGCACACATAGCACGATGTGGCGGTTCGGTAAAAGCCCTTATCACACCCATTCCCATGGCCGAAATGTTTGCCGGTATTAACTGGAATGCACAATGGGGTTTTGTGTTCAAGAAAACCATACCCTTCTTTTGGTATCCTGCACACACCATTACATTTCTCCTACCCGCCGAGCAACGCGTGCTGTTTGCAGCCATTCTCGGTATCGTATTGGGAGTATTATTGGCCGTCAGCACCAAGAAATAAAAAGACTAATATTTTGTCAATCTGCGGGATTCACAGTCAATCCCATAAAAGAGTTCAACCATGCGAAGAATAATGGCAATGGCATATGTGGCAATTGGTGCAACTATGCTGCAAGCCCAGAGTTTTACCGAATGGCAAGACCCTCGTGTCAATGCCATCAATCGTGCCGAAATGCACACCGATTACAAAGTATTCACTTCGCTCCAAGAAGCTACCGGTGACTATTGTGACAAAGATACCCCATATAGGATGTCGCTCAATGGCACTTGGCGTTTCCACTGGGTGGAAAATGCCGACCAACGACCGTCCGACTTCTATACCCTTCGTTACGACGATGCAGCATGGGACAAGATAGAAGTGCCGGGAATGTGGGAGCTGAATGGCTATGGTGACCCGGTGTATGTGAATATCGGATATGCATGGCGTAACAACTTTGAACACAATCCACCCTATGTTCCCACTGAGCAAAATCATGTAGGATCATATCGTCGAACGTTCGAGTTTCAGGACGAATGGAAGGGTCTTGATATATTCTTGAACATAGGAGCTGTGACATCCAATGTGTATGTGTGGCTCAACGGACACTTTGTAGGCTACTCGGAGGATAGTCACTTAGGAGCATCCTTTGACATCACCCCCTACTTGCGAAAAGGAGAAAACCTCATTGCATTGCAGGTATTTCGCTGGTGTGATGGAACTTACCTCGAAGATCAAGACCTGTGGCGAATGTGCGGCATTACTCGCGATGTGACCATAGAAGCTCGTCACCGACAACGCATAGACGACTGGCATATAACACCTTCGCTCGATGAAGAGTACCGCAACGGCAACATCCATGTAGAAATGAAGTTGACCCAAGGAGTCGACAAAGTAACAGTCACGCTATGGGATACTCATGGCAAATGTATGTCTAAGCAAGAGGTCACACCTCGCAAAGGCTTGGCAACAGCTACTTTTGCATTAGAGAATCCATTGCTATGGAGTGCCGAGACACCTCACCTGTACAAGATTACAGCCGAAGTAAAAGGTCGTAGTGGCACTACCGAAGTAATAGCCCAACGCGTGGGTGTGCGTACATCGGAAATAAAAAACGGGCAACTACTTATCAATGGATATCCCATCTTGATAAAAGGCGTAAATCGTCACGAGATAGACACTCGTAAGGGGTTTGTAATGTCACGCGAACGAATGATAGAGGATATAACATTGATGAAAAAATTCAATATCAACGCAGTGCGTACCAGCCACTATCCCAACACCCCCGAATGGTATGACCTATGCGATGAATATGGACTCTATGTAGTTGACGAGGCCAACGTAGAGTCACACGGCATGGGCTACGATGAAAAGACCCTTGCCCGAGTGGATGCTTACAAAAAGGCACACCTCGAACGCAATCAACGCATGGTCAAACGCGACCGCAACCATGCATCGGTAATAATATGGAGCATGGGTAACGAAGCCGGTATGGGCGAGAACTTTGAGGCTTGCTACCATTGGATAAAAACGACCGACCCTACACGTCCCATTCACTATGAACGGGCCGTAGACTACCGCGACTTTACCGGTACACATTACACCGACATTATGTGTCCGATGTATGCCTCACCCCGATGGTGCGAAAGATACCTCAATAGCCATCCTACCCGACCACTCATACAATGTGAATATGCCCATGCCATGGGCAACTCGATGGGCGGGCTGAAAGAATACTGGGACATAACACGCCAATATGCTCAGTATCAAGGTGGATTTATATGGGACTTTGTCGACCAAGGCTTGGCTCGATATGAAAAGGATGGCAAGTTGTCATTCCTATACGGAGGCGACTATAATGACTACGATGCCAGCGACTATTCATTCAACTGCAATGGTATCATTGCCGCCGACCGCACACCGCATGCTCATGCTTATGAGGTAAAACATCAGTACCAATCGATATGGACATACCCCATCGACCTTGCCAACGGCATAGTAGAAGTGTATAACGAGAACTTCTTTACAGACTTGGACAAATACTACTTGGAGTGGCAATTGGTACAAGATGGAATAATAACCCATCGTGGTCGCATAGAACATCTCGATGTAAAACCGCAAGAAAGAAAACAATATAGACTTCCATATGCAACCGATGATATAAAAACCGATGCTCACGAAGTATTGCTTAACATCGCCTATACCCATCGCAACAAACAACCGTTACTACCCATTGACCATGTAGTAGCACACAATCAGCTCATCATCAAGGAGTATGATTGTAAAGCATCGTTCGGCATGAATAACTCATCACGCGAAATAGTAATCACCCGATACGAAAAATCGACTCGCGTTGAGGGTTACGATTGGATAATAACTTTCAATCGCAACGGATTGATCAATGGCATGGATTACGGTAACTTATCGATGATGCCTGATGGCTCGACACTACGCCCCAACTTTTGGCGTGCAGCCACCGAAAATGATTGGGGAGCAGCTCTGCACCGACACTTCGCTGTGTGGCGTGAGCCTTCGCTTTCGTTGCAAGATTTTGATTACAGAGTGGAGAACAATCAAGCCATCATCACCACGCTTCACGATATGCCCGATGTATCGGCTCAATTACATATTACTTACACCATCAACGGAGACGGCGAAATAAAAGTTTCGCAAAGACTACTCACCACCGATGGTGTAAAAGTACCCAACATGTTCCGCTACGGCATGCGAATGGAGATGAATGCACGATATAACATAGTGGAATACTACGGTAGAGGTAATGTGGAAAATTACAGCGATCGCAAGAGTTGTGCTAACATAGGTGTGTACCGACAATCGGTCAATGAGTTGTATAACAACCACATGGCACGTCCACAAGAATCGGGTACTCGCAGCGACCTACGTTACTACAAGATAACAGACACATCAGGTGCGGGGCTACGCATCATTGCCGACACACCATTCTCGGCCTCGGCTCTTCCTTACTCCATCGAGGCTCTCGATCTTTCACGCAACGACTACCGTCGCCACTCGGGTCAATTACAGTCCGATGAGAAGATACACTTGTGTTTCGACCTGCTGCAACAAGGCGTGGGATGCATCAATTCATGGGGTGCTTGGCCTCTTGAACCCTACCGAGTACCTTACCAAGACTATACCTTCAACTTTATCATTACTCCTCTGAGGTAAGCAACACATAACGACAAGCATCCCGCTCGTAAGCGGGATGCTTGTCGTTATTTTCTATCACAATTGCACTTAGGGAAAATTCTTGTCAAGAGGCAAAATTCGGCCTCACAGGCCATCACAGAGGCGAAAACTTGACAAGTGTGCAAAATTGCGACCGTATATATATAGGGTATTGCCAACCACTCAACACTCTATATATAGCAATGACACAAAATAACTGGAACTTTCTTCTTTCCAACGCACTCCCTATGCTGCAACTGTACGCACAACACTACACACATACACGCGAAGATGCCGAGGATTTACTACAAGACACACTGCTTCACATCATGGAGCGGCAACAATTCTATTACGACAGCAATTTCGATGGTTGGGCTTACAAAACACTCATCCACCTTTGCCTCAACCATTCAAGAAAGAGACGAAATATCTCTATCCACGATGTTTCTGTCGACCTCACAGATGACTTGACATACTGCGAAACAACAATCGACTTGGGCGAACTACAACAACCATTTCGCGAAACGATGGAACTACTGGTAGCCGGATATGGCTATGACGAGATAGCCCGAATACAACATATATCAATGGGAACCGTTAAAAGCCGCATACATCGAGCCCGTAAGAAACTGGAATGCCTGTGGAAATAAATCGATTACTATGACATCGATTATCGGTAACCGGATAAGACTCAGTATCTCCATAAGAAATAGAACTAATATTTTTTTTACAAAATATGATAGAACAAGAGAAAATAATGTATATTTGTAGAACTTAGGATTGTAGAAAAGTTCACATCGTTAACCTCAATGACATGAAAATAGAACTCCCGACACACAAGACGACAAGGAAAGCTGAGTTAACCCCCGACTTGCGAACATTTACCATTATAGGTGCCAATGGTGCAGGCAAAAGCCGATTTGGCGATGATATAGCTCATAAACAGAAGAAAAACATCTTTCGACTCTCGGCATTAAAGGCTCTCTTTGTGACACCCACTAACGAAGTCAGTGTGGGTACTACTATCACGTCGCTATTCAATGAACTGCAAAAAAAGACTACCTATCGCATCGAAACAGTTGAGACCGAATTTGAACGACTGATGTACCTGCTCATGTATGAGGAGTTTATTAACGTGATGGCTTACAAGCACAACGAATCGCCTAACAAAGGGAAACTGCCTCGCACCAAACTCGACCGAGTACAACGACAATGGGAGAATATATTTCCTCAGAACAAAATGTTGCGAGCGTCGGGCAATATCAGTATCGTTGGAGGCAAAGACCCTCGCCCCTATTCTCCTACACGCCTGAGCGATGGTGAAAAGACAGTACTCTACCTCTTGGCATCGGTACTTTTCGCTCATCCTCAATCCATCATCATGGTTGAAGATCCGGAGGTATTTCTACATCACTCTATCATGAAAACCGTATGGGATACCGTTGAGCAATTGCGTTCTGACTGTACCTTTATATATCTTACACACGACCTTGAATTTTCGGCTTCACGCAACGATAGCTGTTGTATATGGGTTAAGTCATTCGATGCCGAAGAACAATTGTGGGACTACGAGATATTACACAGCCCCAATGACCTTCCCGAGGATGTATATCTCGACTTGTTGGGTAGTCGAAAACCCATTCTCTTTATAGAGGGAACGGACAACCGCAGCATAGATGTTCGTCTGTACACACTATTGTACCCCGAGTACACTATAAAACCATTGGGGGGATGTTCGAAGGTTATAGAGACAACACGCACATTCAACGACTTAAAAAGTTTTCATCACATCGAATCGCATGGTATCGTCGACCGCGATCGTCGCACACCCAAAGAGATAAACTCGCTGCAACAACGCAACATTGCCGTACCCGACGTTGCCGAGATTGAAAACCTCCTGCTCATTGAGCCGGTAATGCGTATTGTGGCTCAACGCATGGGACTCAATGCCAATAATGTAGTGGACATAGTGCGTACCAACATAATCAACATGTTTCGCGAAGAGATAGACAATCAGGCTCTGTTACACACCCGGCATCGCACAAAGCGTGAAATAGAGTGCTTTATAGACCGTCGTTCGAGCAACATTGATGATTACGAACACCACATACGTACACTTACATCCGACTGCAATCCTCGACAACTTTTCAACGAATTGCGAAGAGAATTTACGACTTATGCATCGGGAAGAGAGTATAACAAAATATTACGCGTGTACAATCAGAAATCGATGCTACCCAATTGCGGTATTGTACAATTGTGCGGATTTGCCAACAAAGAGAAATATCTAAAATTTATACTCTCCATTCTACGCGAGAATAGTGAGGAGGCAAACAATCTACGCAAAGCTATGCGAGAAGTAGTGGGTCTGCAATAATATTACAGGCGATGGTTACCGACCTTGCGATACAAGATACTGCTTCACATCCTTGAAAAGCGGTGTCGCAAATACAAAGTCCTCTAACGCTTGATTACCACTACTTGTAATATCCTTGCTTGTTCCTTCCCATGCCTTGTGACCTTTGTTGATAAAGATAATATTCTCACCTATACCCAACACCGAGTTCATGTCGTGAGTATTGATAATAGTTGTGATGTTATACTCGTGAGTGATATCACTTAACAACTCGTCGATTACCAAGGATGTTTTAGGATCGAGACCCGAGTTTGGTTCATCACAGAAAAGATATTTAGGATTAAGAGCTATGGCTCGAGCTATGGCAACACGCTTCTGCATACCACCGCTTATCTCCGAAGGATATAGGTCGTTCACGCCTCGCAGGTTGACACGTTCAAGACAGAACTCGGCTCGTTCTTTACACTCTTGGTAACTCCAAGATGTGTGCATTCGCAAGGGAAACATTACATTGCCCAACACCGTCTCCGAGTCGAACAAGGCGGCTCCTTGAAAGAGCATACCTATCTCTTTACGCAACTCTTTCATCTGCTTGTTATTCATGGCAAGGCTGTTGCGACCATCGTATAGTATCTCACCCGTTTCGGGTGTACGCAGTCCCACTATTGACTTGAGCAGTACGGTCTTTCCGGAGCCACTCTGACCTATTATCAGATTGGTCTTACCTGCCTGAAAATGTGCCGATATATCAAATAATACTTGCTTGTCTTCGAACGACTTGTTTATATTCTTAATCTCTATCATCCCATCATAATTTGAGTAATTAATACATCGACAACAAGTATTGCGACACTGCTTACAACCACAGCATCGGTACTTGCCGAGCCTACCTCACGCGAACCACCCTTGACTGTGTAACCATAATAGGATGCCACACTGCTGATAATGAACGCAAAGAAAAGCGACTTGAATATAGCATACCACACATAGAACTCCTTAAAAAATGCTTGGAAGCCATAAGTAAGTTGTTGTGTAGGCATCAGATTGGCAAAAAATGCGATAGCATAGGCTCCGAAAAATCCCATAGCCATACTAAATCCTACAAGAATGGGAATGTAGCTAATCATAGCCGTTATCTTAGGCAAGATGATGTAGTTGGCACTATTGATACCCATCACATCCATAGCATCTATCTGCTCGGTCACTCGCATGGTACCTATCTCCGATGCGATATTCGAACCCACCTTGCCTGCCAATATCAATGCCATAATGGTCGATGAAAACTCCAACAAGATTATCTCGCGAACAGCCAATCCCACCGTATACTTAGGCAGCATGGGCGACATAATATTCAGCTGCATCTGTATGGCAATGACAGCACCTATAAAGACCGATATAATGAGTACTATGGGTATTGAATTAACACCCAATTTATTGATTTCATCAACATAATTCCGAAAGAATACTTTCCACTTATCGGGCTTAGTAAAAGTTTTTCCCAATAGGAGTATATAATCGCCAAATCTTGTTATCGAATTTCTTAGCATAAAATTGTCGTATACTATATTAAGGTATGTTCTATAAATCAGTATATAAATTCATCGTTATCGGTCGCTTCTATTTCGGTCGCTTTTGATTTTATTGCAGTATATTTCTAATTTTCATTCAGTTACAACGCCCGCATTGTGTCTTGATGAAATATCAGAAATCTCCTTACAATAATCTTCAAAATCTTCTCGACCTAATTTATAGAACCTTCCTTAAAAATGCGATGGCAAAAATACAAAATTTTGATGGTATTTTCATGTTTGAAGTATTAATTCATGTATAAAAACTCATGGAGGATTACTCTGAGTCATCAGTATAGGAACATATTTTACTTCCGATATACTACAAACCTGCATTTGCATTATTACATCGATTTTATAAAACTATAATATAGGAGTCATCAACATTCATCGCTCACCGTCGTTATAAAAACAGTTACTATACAAAGGTCAAATCTTTAAATAACACTCTTATGGAAAAGAAATCAAATAAACGCACTACTGCACGAATTGAGAGTAGCGACTTTCGCAACTTCTTCATCGACCAATTGAAAGATGTCTACTGGGCAGAGAAAGCTCTGCACAAAGCCCTTCCTCGCATGCGTAAGGCTGCCACTGACGAACGTCTGATGAAGACCTTCGAACAACATGTAAATGAAACGAAGGAACAGGTAATAATGGTTGAAGAGATATTCGGCATGTTGGGAGAAAAGCCCGAAGCCAAGAAATGCGATGCCATGGCAGGGCTAATTAAAGAAGCCGAAAGTGCCATCGAGGACACTCAACACGAGTCTTACACTCGCGATGCAGCACTTATCATGGCTGCTCAGAAAGCCGAACATTATGAAATAGCCTCTTACGGCACACTGTCGGTTCTGGCACTGCACATGGGCGAAACCGAGGTAGCCGAGATGCTGCAACGCATTCTTGCAGAGGAAAAACAAGCCGACGTCAATCTGACCATCTTAGCCGAGGATTGCATCAATGAATGTGCTGCCTCCGAATGATTCTAATCAACTCGGAGTCTCCGGATAAAGTCTTGCCAACTATGGGTATTCCACTAAGGGATGTTCTACAAATTAGGTCAAGTTGACCAAAAATTTTATTTCAGGAAGTTTCCCAATTTGTTAAGAGGGTGCAATGCGAGCATTGTAACCGAGCAATTATTGAAAAGATAGCACAATAAAGCCAGAAACAACTGAAATGGAAAGATTCAGCTTTTTACTAATTTATAGAACATCCCACACATGAATCACAATAGCTCAAATCACTTGCACACAACTCAATAGCAACGAATACTCAATAACATGTTTTTATCGGGGTTTGATATTTTATTGATATATATCAAAAAAAATATAAATTATGAATTATCATTAACAATTTACGCACAATAATATCTATATTTGCCAGCAACGAACGAATATTACTTAAATTTTGCAACCAATAACATCAATCATCATTCAACAAGAAAGAAACCAACGAAAAACACAAGTTTTATGAGAAAAATTACTTTATTATCATTGTTGCTCCTTGCAACAACAACACTATTGGCACAAAACACAATTCGCATCACAAGTGCCGCAGAAATAGGAGATGAAATGGTTTTTACCATGTATTCAACATCGAGTAATGATCCGTTGACGGTCGACTGGGGAGACGGCACAACAACGACTCACAACATTTCGCCCAACGACATTCCCTACATGCAACGTGTAGCCGGAACATTGAAAGGCGAGACGATTACCATTACCGGTAATGTGGTGTCGCTTACCGCCACAAATTTACACATTACACAAGTGGAGATAAGTAACCAGACCGCATTAACAAAACTCTATTTATCGCAGAACGAAATCACCGATATTTCTTTTATTGGTGATGTTGCTCCACTTGAAATTCTTGAACTGAACAACAACCAGCTGACTAACAGTACCGAAAATAATCCTACGTTGGGTCTGGAAATTTTTAGCGAAACACTTCAATCATTAAACCTCAATGACAATAATCTTGTATGTCTCAACATAGAGAGTCTGGTAAATCTTAAAAGTCTTTATGTTAAGAACAATCCCCTTTTCACGTCCATCTTTATTGCACTCCCCGAGGAGAGCCGTAATATTGAAAAAATAGACCTGAGTAATGGAGACTTGTCACACTTCTACCCCATAACAATGCCACAACTCACATCTTTGCATCTGAGCAACAACGTATTGATGGAAGACTTTGTTATTGACGACTACTATCCGGCATTGAAATATCTGTCGATCGATGGCAATTTTATACCCCAAGTAGATATCACAGCGTGTCGCGACTTGGAACAATTTGACTGTTCGAGAAACCAACTGACAACAATAGATGTTTCACAAAATTCGCAATTGACTCATCTGCAATGTTCCTCCAATCGACTCACATCGCTCGATGTATCCAACAATGTGCTGCTCACAACCTTACGATGCGACAGCAATGAGTTGAAGAAAATAGATGTATTGAAAAATACCATGTTGCAAAATATCAATATATCAAGCAATCCCATATCGTATATTGACCTTACTAATACATTTAACTTAAAACGCTTCGAGGCTGCCAATACATTGTGCGATTACTTCTACTTCAATTATGTCAATCCCGGTGGACGTTTTGAGTATATCGATGTAAGAAATAACAGCAATCTAACAGCAGCAGCCCTCAACTGCATGTACATGACACTACCCATTCACTACGGTCGTTCATACAATAACACGTTGCTAATAGAAGGTTCAAACGGCGAGACATCCGACACATCTTATCCCAATAGCGAAGATATGGGTTGGAAAACCGATATTACCGGCGATGGAACTGCCCTTAACGACCTTGTATCAATAACCATTGATGCCGAAAAGACAGGTAAGACAATAGATATTACCGGCTTGTTTGGTGGCATAAATACCGAACAATCCTACACAATGACTGAGTATTCAACCGACAACGGAACATTTGCCATAGCTCAATGGGCTGCTCCATACTATCAGAAATTCAACGAAGTAACCGACAAAGCGAACATAGGTGTTCCCATTGTTATCTTTGCTTATCCACAATCCGGATACCAATTTAAGAATATCGAAGTTAATGGCAAGGTTATTGAGAACAATTGGTTTGTTATTAACGAAGAGGCAACAGTTAAAGTCAACTTTGACGTTGACGAGAAGTCAATCTCATTTACAACAACCCAAGGTATTCCTTTGTCATTCCAACTGGGAGGACCTGATGAAGTTAACACCATTGAAATAGACTGGGGTAACGGCTCACGTCAGGAATACGAAATACCACAATATGCCGATTACCAGATAGCCGGAGGTCGCATCGAAGGCTCGTCGGTGGGCAATACAATTACCATATATGGTAACGTAACATATGCCAACTTCGAAAGCGAACCATACTTTGTAGGTTGGGACAACCGCATTACAGCCATAGACCTGTCACAAAATACGATGCTTGAATACCTTGACCTATACTGGAATCCCGTACAATCAATCGACCTTACGGGACAAAGTCAATTGGAGGTTTTGGGCGTGAGCTACACAGCTATCAAAGAATTAAATCTTACCGGAGCATCCAATCTGTTACAACTCGAATGTTACAGCGATGGTTACGGATGGGAAGAGGACGGCATTGCGATGCTCTCGCAGCTCGATCTTTCACAGACTCCCAAATTACGATATTTGGATGCCAAGAATAATCGGATTGAGACTATCAACTTTGATTATACCCCCGACTTGTCATACATCAACATTACAGGCAATAACATCACATCGGTCAATCTCTCCCAACTTCCGGGCTTGTGGTATTTCTTAGCCGCCAACAACAACTTGCAAGAGTTGAACCTGACACAGAATGTTGAGCTTGTGGAGTTGTCAATAAGCAACAACAACATAACAGCACTCGACTTATCAAGTAACAATAGCATCGAATTACTATCAATAGAGAACAATGCCATCACATTACTGGATGTAAGTAATCTTAGACACTTGAAACAATTAAAGATAGGAGGAAACGGTCTTACAGCATGTCAACTCAACGACATCTACTACTCGCTCCCCCAATATCCCGAACTTACTACGGAAGAACAAGAAGCCATAGCCGGCTATCCGTTGAACGTAGGACAAGCCGGAGAAGAGTATCCCAACGATGCCTACGGAGCCGATGCTTCAATAGCCACATCGAAAGGCTGGAATATCAATATTGCAGGCAATGGCAACGGATGCGAAACTGCATATATCGACATATTACCTTCGGAAAATGGCTCTATCAGATTGTATGACGTTGACAATAATGAAATATTGTCGGGTACAACAACCCTTCGCAATAGTACTATTACCGTAGTGGCTACTCCCGACGAAGGATACATCTACAACTCTATCATGCTCAATAACAATGAGAGAATTGAAGGCGAAACATTTATGATAGGTGCCTATTGCCAAGTTCAAGCCATCTTTAACAGTGATGATGCTGTAAATGATACGAAGGACAATTCGACTCGTATATATGCCGGTCATAAGAGTATTCATGTTGCCACAACCGAGCATGTAAAGGTTGAAATTTACTCAATCGATGGCAGTCTCATACACCAATCGAACGTGTGGGACAATATGTCGATGAACGTAGCATCGGGCATGTACATAGTGAGAGTGTGGCAAGGCGATAACTTTACAACTCGTACATTAGTAGTCCGGTAGTCTTTTATTTACAACATTGAAGCTGTATCAAGATTCACACGAGTGCAATGGAATGTCAATTCTGATACGGCTTCATATCATAAACAACGGTAGGATAGTGTCAGCCCCCAAGGAGGCACTATCCTATTTTGTTAAATATCCGCTATAAAGAGGCAATCATTCTCAAAAAAAGGCAACAAAGTCTTTTTTCTGCACAATCTTTGTCGTACATTTGTAGCGAATATGAATACCGATAAGTTAGAGCATAATATCAGTGAGTCAAATACCGGAATGGTATTGCGTACCGAGGATTTGGTGAAAAAGTATCGCCAACGTACTGTGGTCAATCATGTATCCATCAATGTGACACAAGGAGAGATTGTTGGTTTGCTGGGTCCTAACGGAGCCGGAAAAACTACAACATTCTATATGACTACCGGTCTTGTTCCACCCAACGAGGGACACATCTACCTAAACGAATTGGATATTACCAACTATCCGGTATACAAGCGGGCTCAACATGGCATTGGTTACTTGGCACAAGAGCCTTCGGTATTTCGCAAACTGTCGGTCGAGGATAATATTCGTGCCGTACTACAAATGACCAATACTACCGAAGAATATCAACGAGAGAAGCTCGAAAGCCTTATAGCCGAATTTCGCTTAGGCAAGGTACGCAGAAACTTAGGCGATCAATTGTCGGGTGGAGAGCGACGCCGCACCGAGATAGCACGCTGTTTGGCTATCGACCCCAAGTTCATCATGCTTGACGAACCGTTTGCCGGTGTCGATCCCATTGCCGTTGAGGATATTCAATACATTGTATACAAACTCAAAGAAAAAAATATAGGTATACTCATAACCGACCACAATGCTCCCGAGACATTGAGTATTACCGATCGTGCTTACTTGCTGTTTGAGGGTAAAATATTGTTCCAAGGTACATCGGAAGAATTGGCAGAGAATCCGGTGGTTCGAGAGAAATACTTAGGTCGCAGTTTTATATTCCGTCGCAAGAAGTTCGATTAAACTATCGTTATTCTCTTCAAGCATTACCCCATCATCCATTACAGATAAGACATAACAAGAGGGTCGGTTCATCATGCGAACCGACCCTCTGTTATTACAACAAGGCGAGGATGCTTTGCCATACCCTCGCCTTGATTGTGGTAATATTAGTACACCAATACTTTCACACCATTTACTATGTATAGACCGGCTGCAAGGTTGATGTCGGCATCACCATCTACAACAACAGCTTTCACCAGCATACCTTGTGCATTGTAGATATTGAGAGAAATTTCCTTGGTTGTACGAATGCATAGAACATCATTAGCACCAAATACCTTGGCATCAGTTGTTTCAACACCGGCCACGCTCGACCAAGTTTCCCAGTTTTCCACTACGTCATTCTCCGCCCAAGTACGATTGCCACGGAAAGTTCCGTCGGCTAAACACTCGGCATAGGTAAACTCAGGACCACAGAAGTATTTATACTCAGTCGACTTGGTAACATTGTCGAATGCAATGGTGTAATGATTTTCATCAACTTTTGTCATTTCGGTAAATGTCCAGTCATTCATGCCACCGGCAATATAACATGCATAAGTACCATCAGGAACGGTTACGTTGTAAACAAGTGTACCGGGAGTTTCGGGTTGAGAAGCAACTGTTTTCCAAGCGGCTACTACATCAGCATCACTCCATGAGCGGTTACCCATATCGCTACCATCGGCTTGAACCTCTACATAGTCCCAGCCTTCGCCACAAGTATACTTGTATTGGGTCGACTTGGTTACATTATCGAAGGTGATAGTATAGTGAGTTTCGTCAACCATAGTCATAGCTGTAAACGACCAACTGTTCATATCACCGGCAATGTAACAAGCGGGGGTTCCGGCAGGAACGGTTACGTCGTAAACAAGTGTCTCGGGTGTTTCGGGTTGAGGAGCAGCTGTTTTCCAAGCGGCTACTACATCAGCATCACTCCATGAGCGGTTACCTACATCGCTTCCATCGGCTTGAACCTCTACATACTCCCAGCCTTCGCCACAAGTATACTTGTATTGGGTCGACTTGGTTACATTATCGAAAGTGATAGTATAGTGAGTTTCGTCAACCTTAGTCATAGCTGTAAACGACCAACTGTTCATATCACCGGCAATGTAACAAGCGGGGGTTCCGGCAGGAACGGTTACGTCGTAAACAAGTGTCTCGGGTGTTTCGGGTTGAGTAGAGATACCTTTCCAAGCCTCAACAACATCGTTTTCGCTGTAAGTGCGGTCTTGAACATCATCTTTACCATTGGCTTTCATCTCTACATTATCCCATGAGGCCGATGCACAATATTTGTATTTCATACTCTTGGTTGCGTTGGCAATGGTAATAGTGTAGTGAGTTTCATCAACCATCTCCATCTGAGTGAACGACCAGTTATTCATTTCACCTGCAATGTAGCAAGCAGGAGTACCGTCGGGAACTGTTACGTTGTAAGTAACACCATCTTCTTCAACCACACCGGGTGTTACTTCAATAGCAGTATTACCGCTCAAACGATAATATGTAGTCTTGGTTATACCCAATATGTCAGCGGTCTGATTTCCTTGACCATTATTGAAAATAATATTGATGGCATTCGCGGGCTTGGTGAAAGTAGTTACATAATAATCCACACCACTCACATTCTCAATGGTAGTCATTGCTGTTCCCGGCCATGATCCATTCAGAGTAGCACTTGTTGCCGAGTCCCACACATAGAGATTGGCAGGTGAATAAGCACCTTCTACTTGCAGATATATTGAAATATCGCCTTCGGGTTTCACTTCTCCTGTTCCGGGATCATATACCGAAGCCCAACGAGCCACAACATCGTTGGCCGAATATGAGCGATCTTGCATTTCGCTTCCATCAGCATTTTTCTCTACATAATTCCATCCGGGACCACTGCTGTACTTATATTTGTCCGACTCTGACGCTCCCGCTATATCTATTGTATAGTGAGTAGCATCGACTTTGGTCATCTCTTGGTGCGACCAGTTATTCATATTACCTGCAATATAACAGGCTTTGGTACCGGCAGGAACTTCCACATTGTAAGTTAATGCCGATGCACTGAGTGCTAAAATTGCACTTAAAAAGAGTAAAACTTTTCTCATGATGTATAAATTTTAAGATTATGTTACGTTTAATGATTGCGAAGATAGGCAATTAGCTCTCCTATTAATATTTTATTTAGGGCTTTAAAACAAAAAAACAACGCAACCGATTGCGTTGTTTAATTAAATTAACATTTACATCCTCTCGCTGAAATTTTTATCAATTGTTTTGTTATGATTTATGACTGTTTCTTTGAGAAAATTTTTGTTTTGACCGAATGAACTTAGTGGGCTATATAATTAAGGTCAAGGCTGAAAAATGGCAAAAATGTAATCAATCAGGTCATAAGAATAATTCCGCGAACTGATGAATCAACTATCTGTGCAATTTATAGAAATACCTCTATCATATTTCCACACATAGGCCATCGTAAGCAAACTCCACACTTTGAGGTACAATAGATTGTATGTCACTGTGTAAACCCATCCTATCGGACATGTGTGTAAGATAGGCTCGCCGCGGTGCCAGTTGTTCAATAAGAGCAAGAGCATCATCGAGTGTCTGGTGCGAAATGTGCGTCGTTCGACGCAAAGCATTCAGTACCAACACATCAAGGTCTCGCAGTTGTGCCTTGGTCTCGTCGGGCATTGTAAGGCAGTCGGTAATATAAGCCATTCGTCCTATGCGAAAACCTACGATGGGCAGGTTATAATGCATCACTCGCAAGGGAACTATCTCTATATCGTCTACCATGAACGAATGTTGTGGTGATATGGGTCGCACATCGAGACGCGGTATACCGGGATAGGGATTTTCCATGAAGCAATAGGGCAACCTGTTGCGTATATCATTAATGACATTCTTCTCGGCGTACATGGGCAACGGTCTTGCATAAGTAAAGGGTCGCAAGTCGTCAATACCACCCGTATGGTCGTAGTGACTGTGAGTCAACAAGACAGTATCAATGTGTTCAATACCGGCACGCAGTGCCTGATAACGAAAGTCGGGGGTGCAATCGATGAGTATATTTTTACTACCGACAGTGAGTAGAGCCGAGCATCTCAATCGGTTGTCACGAGGATCGGAACTGGTACAAACCTCGCACGAACAACCCAGTTGTGGCACTCCTGTCGATGTTCCGGTTCCAAGAAATTGTAGTTTCATATTAACTATTTACTGATGGGAAGTTCTATAAATTCCACAGATTAATTATTCATTCGTTAAGGGAGGGATTCTTTTTTGCTTGCTTGTTGTTTTTTCTAGGCTTTTTTCAGTCTTGACCTCATTCACATAGCACGCTAAGTTCATTCGATCAAAGTCTAAAATCCACTCTAAGAAAAAAACATCAATCATAACAAAGCAACTGATAGAAACTCCCTGATTAGTATCACATACATGGGTTGATTAGTAGTACCATGTCAACTAATAAACATAGTTCACCTCGGGCGTAATCAATATATTATAAGCCATGAAAACCGAGAAAGCAATATCCTGAGCCAACTGTACTACATGACCGGCCCGTGCATTACCCTTGTTGACAATGACTAAACACTGCTGAGGATATACCATTGCATCGCCTACACACTTTCCTTTCCAACCTTGACGATCAATGAGCCAACCGGCAGGAACTTTCACTCGTTCTTCATCGACTTCGTAACAAGGCATATCGGGGAAAGTTTCAAGCAGTGATGCGTATTGTTCACGAGATATAACAGGGTTGACAAAGAAACTACCGGCACTGCCACACACCGATGGTTCAGGCAATTTGCTGCGACGTATTGCTATTACAGCATCACGCACCGACTGCAAGGTCGGTTTCTCTCCTACCATTGCTTTCATGTTGCCATATGCAAGCTTAAATTGAGGTTTTTTCGATAGTCGGTAAGTGACAGCTGTGACAATAAACATACCTCGCCATTCGGTTTTAAAAAGGCTGGATCGATAACCATATAGACACTCTTCGACCGTAAATGTGTGTTCTTGCAGTGTTTCGATATCGAGTACCGAGACCTGTTCTATCACATCACAAGCCTCTACCCCATAAGCACCCACATTCTGGACAGCACTGGCACCGACTGTACCGGGGATGTATGACAAGTTTTCCACACCACCCCAACCTTGCTGCACACAATGGGCTACAAAATCGTCCCATATCCAACCACTGCCAGCCTTGACCCACACCCATTCATCATCCTCTCGTATCGTTTCGATGGTGCGAATACAGGAATGCAATAACAGACCTGAATAATTCTTGACAAATAGCAAGTTACTACCCTCACCGATGGGCATAAAATCGAGGTTACGTTCACGAGCTGTGGCAATGAGTTGTCGCAATTCGTCGATAGTAGTATAGTCAGCCCAAGCTCGTGCTTGCGTGGCTATTGCAAATGTGTGACGATGTGTTATATCTACGTTTTCTTGTATCATAGTGTGAGTATCATGAGCATAAGAGAGTTAACCATATAATATCTACTGTCGGAACTCCTCCAACACGCCATCGGAGAAGAATAGATAAGCACCCGAGTTGTACAACCACTGCTCTTTCAGCCCGCTGTAAGTAGGTATTTTCTTAACTTCCGAAGGTGTTCCTATCGCCAAGCGGCACTCTACCTTGGTCATACCCTGCATAAGTCGGGCCTCGGTAATAGCTTTCCACACCTCGTCTGAGATGTCGGGGTGTTGCAGTCGAGGGTCGTCATAGGAAAAGAGACGATCGAAGGTAAGCATTTGTGTCTGCGAAGAACTCTTAGTAGTAATATATACTTGTGCCTGTACACCTCTTTCATCGACATAGCAGATAGCCAGTGGCAAGACATTATTGCCCGGCTCTACTCCGGTGACTCTTACCGACACAAGTTGCCTACCTTGCATCAGCTCACCTTGGGGATTGTACCACCTGTTACTCTTGATATAGAGAGTCTTGCCAACAAACAGCGAGCGAGCCATTGCCACCACATCCATGTCGACAAGCGACGGTATCAATGGCTGATAATTGGTTGTCTCTATCTCTTGCATCGACTTGCCGGTATAATAAGAGTATTTACTTCCTTCGCAGTCAAAGAGCAGATACACAACATCTTTGTTGCCATAGATATTATCTTCGCGAAAACCGCAATATACAAAGTTCTTGCCCATCATGTCGACCTCATCCGACACATCATTGTCCTCGGGTCGTAATACCGGCGACAGACGACTATCGACCGAGGTAAAAGTCTTGCCTGTAAGCCATGTGTGACAGCCATGCTCCACAAAGTTATTATCCATGACCGCCTCCTCGGCTGTAATACGACGTATGATGTCCTTGTCGACCTTGATGCGAGGTGTCGACTCAGTGGCTGTATAGCACGACACCAACAGCAGTGATACCACAAGAAAAGCTATATACTCTATCGATTGTTTCATCATACAAATGTAAGGATGATTTTTCATATCACAGCTGTCAGAGTCGATATTTTTGAAATTTTATCAATTGATCGGTCATTGATATTGATTAGCACACATCTGTTTTTACCAATTAAGAATGCACATAAGATAATAGCTCGCTATGCACCTTTGCTCAAAGCCTCCAATCGACTCTAAGAGAAAATCATCAATCATGACTAAGCCATTGACCGAAACTCACTAATGTATAGAACACAACGTACAAACAACCCCGTTGCTTCAAGGCGTGAAGTGAAGCAACGGAGTTGTTTGTATCTCTTATCGGTATCTCTTATCAACGCACTACTTTGCTAACATTTTCACCGCAACGCACAATATAGATTCCGCTATTCAAACCGCTAATGTTGAGATAATTATTGGCACGAGCAACCATACTGCCACTCATATCGAACACCTCAATAACGCCTGTGGCTGTTACTATACCATGGGTGTAAGTTATAGCATTAACCACATCGACATCGTTGATACCGGTTGCTATATCTTTCCACACACCCATTGCAAGATCGTAGGTTGTCGACGACTCACCATCGTAAAACAGTTCGCCTGTCGTCTTATACCCTACGACACCGGTAAGTTCAATGTCGCGAATAACTTCGGGTACTTCATACGAGGCCGGAAGTTGTACAAACTCGACATGAGTATATCGGTAAGCAGCAGACTCAGTCTTGGCACGCATCACCGGAGTATTACCGGCAGCAAGATAGAAGATGTAGCCATTCGCCATCGCATCGGTTCCCGAAACAGCAGCCCATGTGTAAGCACCGGTATTCTTATTGATAAACTTGGCAGCATACCAGCAACCCTCCGGTTCATCCCATGCAGTACCTATGGCAATCGAATAGCAACGTTCACTTTCAATATTTTCGGGGATAGGAGCAGTACCTACGAGCAAGAAATCATCAACACGAGTATTGCTGCTATTCGTATTTTTAAATGTAAGGTTAAGTGATGCCAATCCCGAAGGAATTGTTACAGTGTAATGGGTATTTGTATTTTTTGACACAGTCACACCGGTGGTTGAAGAACTCACTGTCAGATAATCGGCATGGTTGGATACAAATGTAAGTGTCAAGTTGCCCGAACAACCTTTCAAATCAGTTATATTGACTGACATTACACCATTTCCCTTACTAATGAGAAGTTCAGGAGCCGTTCCTCCCGCAAGTTTTTCATTAAAAATTTTAGTGGTTGTACCGCCATTGGTATATGTCAGTGCATAGGGAGTAGTATCGTCGACAAAATCTTCTTCCCAAATGGTAACCTCATTAACAGCCTCACCCACAAGAGCTACTTGCACCGGATCAACTCCGTCGGCTGTAAAAGTAAGTGTACCGTTGGTTATACCCTCTTCATTGGGAGCAGTAAATGTAACATCATAGGTATAATTACCTTTATCTGATACTTGAAAAGCCGAATGATCACATGTAACGGTTACATTTTCTATATTTTTCACAGTTAATGCTATCGTCTGAGAATCAGAAACTGTTCCAAGTGAGGTCTTAAACGACAATTTATCGACATCCGATGCAAGAATAGGTGTCGTATCCTCTTCACCTCCACCGGAAGTATATTTATATAATTGTATAGCTTGCTGACCTGATTTAAAATATCTAAATCGACTCTGATCACTTGCTTTATTATATCTCATTGTCATGGTCTTACCATCACTTACAAGTATTGTAATTACAACATCGCCACTTCCTTGAAGAGATATAGTGTGAGGTTTATAAGTTGCTGCACTTACATTTTGCTTCAAACCATTACTATAACTTGTCACTCCGATATAATTGCCGGATGCTGATTTAATTGCATATCCACCACTCACAGCTTCGATAGTAAATTTGGCAGCATTTGTTTTATTATCAGCTGCTATTTCATTATCGACAATGTCCACCGCAATAGTATTGAATGTGGCATCAAGTTTTGACAAGCCACCATTGAAAGCGACTTTCCCGGTCTCATAAACTATAAGGTAATCACCACTCCAATCGGCAGGAGTAGAAGTTACTTTCACATAACTATCAGCCTGCATGCTAATAATAGTGAGCAGGCAGGAAAAAATCGTGAGTAGGATTTTTTTCATTGCAGTAGATTTTTGAGTTATTATACAGATATGTTTCATAAATCGGTAAATGTAAAATTCATTGCCGGTGGTCTCTATTTTAGTCGCTTCGGGAGTTTATCTTGGCATTTTCTCATTTTTATTCTGTTACAATACTTTCATTGTGCCATCAGAAGAAAGATACCTAATATATCCTTTCAAATCAAATCGACCTAATTTATAGAACTCACCTATATTTATTTTTCATCATTATCAGAGCAATCAGGTTGCATCGATGTATCTTTGCAAGATACTCTTAACTCGCTATTACACAATACTCATAGTCGACTATCATGCATAAGTAAATAGCGGCACAAAGGTAACGTATATTATTGATTGCAGCAATAGTTTTATATCATTATTTCCAATGTTATTATTTATTTTTTAACAAAAAAGAACTGACTCCTCCAACATAGGGAGTCAGTTCTTTTTTCATATCCTCAATGTAACAATTGCGAAAAGTGAAAGTGCTATTTTCGGCTTGACACAAGATTCACACAAGCTGCGATATTAATCTATCCGACACGATTGATTGGAGTCCCGGCAAGGTAGGCACGAATGTTATCAAGGCAGATGTTCATAAGCCGTACACGAGCTTCGTAGGTAGCCCAAGCGATGTGGGGTGTGAAGAATGCATTGCGAGCTTGCAAGAGCGGATTGTGACAAGAAGCCGGTTCTACCGCAAGAACATCGACACCTACGGCACGCAGATGCCCACTGTTAAGTGCATCGGCTACGGCTTCTTCATCGATGAGTGGTCCACGACCGGTATTGATGAGTATAGCACCTTGCTTCATGAGCGTAAGTGTATGCTTATTGATAAGGTGTTGCGTGTCGGGGGTGAGAGGACAATGGAGCGTGATAACATCACTCTCTGCAAGAAGTGCGTCAAGAGGCATGGGGGTGATATAGGATGGCAAATCCTCGGCTCGACGGGAGGTCTTGGCAATGACTCGCATCCCGAAAGCATGTGCAATATCGGCAACGGTACGACCTATATTCCCTAAGCCCACAATACCGATAGTTTTACCGGCCAATTCAGTCTGCGGTGAGAGCATATAGCTGAAATCGGTCGAACGACACCACTCGCCATTACGTACACTCTCAGTGTGTTGTTGCACAGCGTTTACAATGTTGAGCAAGTGTGCAAATACCATCTGTGCTACCGAAGCTGTACTATAAGCCGGTATGTTGGTTACAACAATACCACGGGCTGCTGCCGCCGACAAGTCGATAACATTGTAGCCGGTGGCCAGTACACCGATGTAGCGTAGTCGAGGCAGTTGTTGTATTTCCGACTCTCGCAAGAGGACTTTGTTGGTAAGCACAATATCGGCATCTTGGCAACGCTCTACCACTTGATCGGGAGCCGTACGGTCGTAGATAGTACAATTACCTAACTCGTGCAATGCGTCCCATGAGAGATCGCCGGGATTGAGAGTGTAGCCGTCAAGGACTACTATATTTTTCTTTTCCATGATTAATCGGTTATGGGGTTATTATAATTACTCAATAGTAAGTGCATTGGGTACTTTCTGTGAAGTAAGAGCTATGTCCCACACATCTTTGATGGTCTTTACATAATGGAAAGTGAGCCCTTTGAGGTATATTTCATTGATTTCCTCTATATCCTTACGGTTATCTTCCGATAGGATAATCTCCTTCATACCCGAACGCTTGGCAGCAAGAATTTTTTCCTTGATACCACCTACGGGCAGCACTTTACCGCGAAGAGTAATCTCACCGGTCATAGCGACACGGGCTCTTACTTTGCGTTGTGTGAAAACCGAAGCCAACGATGTGGCCATAGTGATACCCGCCGATGGTCCATCCTTGGGAATAGCCCCTTCGGGAACATGGATGTGTACATTCCACTTATCAAATACATCCTCCGATAGACCCAAGATGTGAGCATGTGCCTTAATGTACTGCATTGCTATGACCGCCGATTCCTTCATCACATCGCCCAAATTTCCGGTGAGTGTCAACTTCTCACCTTTGCCCTTGCTAAGACTCGACTCAATAAAGAGAATTTCGCCACCGACAGCTGTCCAAGCCAATCCTGTCACTACGCCGGCATTGTCATTTCCTTCATACACATCAGCCACATTAGTGGGTACACCAAGGTATGTTTTCAAGTCATCGACACTGATGGTTGTATTATATTCGGTCTCTTCGGCCTTGCGTAGAGCAATCTTACGCATAACCTTGGCAAGCATCTTATCCAACAGACGCACTCCCGACTCGCGAGTGTAACGGTCGATGATGGCCGAGATGGTCTTTTTGGGCAAATCTACATCGGTCTTGGTAAGACCATGAGCTTTCATCTGCTTGGGAATGAGGTGACGACGTGCTATCTCTATTTTCTCTTCGAGGATGTAACCGCTAATGTCTATCAGTTCCATACGATCGAGCAATGGACGCGATATAGTACTGAGGTCATTGGCTGTGGCTATGAAGAATACGTTGGAGAGATCGTAATCGACATCGATATAATTATCGTGGAAAGCGGAGTTTTGCTCCGGGTCAAGAACTTCGAGCAATGCCGATGCAGGATCACCTTTATAATCATTACCTATTTTATCTATTTCATCAAGCACAAAGACCGGATTACTCTTCTTGGCCTTAGTGATGGCTTGCATGATGCGACCGGGCATGGCACCGATGTAAGTACGACGGTGACCGCGTATCTCGGCTTCGTCGTGAAGACCGCCCAACGAAATACGCACATACTCGCGATGCAATGCACGAGCTATACTCTTACCCAGCGATGTCTTACCCACTCCGGGAGGTCCATAGAGACACAAAATGGGAGCATGCGAGAGGTCGGTGAGCTTGACGACTGCCAGATGCTCGATGATGCGTTCTTTGACTTTTTCGAGTCCATAATGGTCTTCATCAAGAATTTTACGAGCTTCTTTCAGGTTAATATAATCTTCACTCACTTCGTTCCAAGGCAAGTTAAGTAAGTTATCCAAGTAGCTATATTGCACCGAATAATCGGGAGTCTGAGGGTGCAGACGTTCGAGTTTTCGCACCTCTTTTTCAAATATTTTAGCTACATTTTCATTCCAGTTTTTCTCCTCGGCACGTTCACGCAGGTCCTGAATTTCTTGATCTACTCCATCGCCACCGAGTTCCTCTTGGATGGTACGAATCTGTTGTTGCAAGAAGTGTTCACGTTGTTGTTGGCTAATACCTTCACGCGTTTTAGACTGTATATCGGCCTTGATATCTATGAGTTGGGCTTCTCGACTCAACACTTCAAAGAGGCGGAAAGCACGCACTTTGAGACTCTCCACATCGAGTAGCATCTGCTTGTCGGCAGCTTCTAGAGGTGAGTTGCAAGCGACAAAATTGGTCAGATAAGTCGCACTATCGATGTTATTAACCGCAAAAGCCATCTCCTTACCCGAGTCGCCTACGGTACGGAGCATCTTTATCATCAACTCCTTGATAGACAACATCAAAGCACTAAATTCCTTATCATTCTTGTCGGGATAGACTTCATCGAGCAACTTGACATTGGCTCGCATATAGGGTTCGGAAGCAGTCTGTTCACCCACCTCCATACGTTGCTTTCCTTGCAAAATGACCGTAGTAGTATCATCGGGCATTTCAAGAATTTTAATGACCTCGGCCACTACACCCACACGATACAAATCCTCAACAGAAGGATCTTCGACTTCGGCATCAACTTGACAAGCCACACCGATGAGTTTGTGACGACGTTGGGCTTCACGCACCAGTCTCAACGTTTTTTTACGACCTATCATAACGGGCATAGCCACACCGGGGAACAATACCATGTTACGCAATGTGAGTATAGGTAGGTCATTGGTATCGATTTGCACATCCCCTTCATCGGTATCTATGGGAGCCGAAATCTCGGCAAAAATAGGCATAATATGAGCTGATTTTTCTTCTTTATCGCTAAACATAATTATATAAAGCTTTATTGTTATCAATTATAAAAAGTTGCCAATATGGCAGAATACTGACATATATGACAATTACGCACAATCAATAAGCGTGCATAATACATTATACAAGGAGCGTGCCAAAGTATTATTTTCACTCTTTTTATGACATTTAACGTATATTTTTGTTTACTTTGCACTCCGAATGGAGTGAAATAGCGAGACAATATGACCGATAGCACATTTAGTTTCAAACAATTTGAGATACGGCAAGAGCATTGTGCCATGAAAGTAGGAACAGACAGTGTTCTATTGGGAGCATGGGTAGATTTGCCCCAACAAGGCTCCATTCTCGACATTGGCACAGGTACCGGAATCTTATCGCTGATGGTAGCACAACGCAGTTTGTCAACTTTCATTACAGCACTCGAAATAGATATGCATGCAGCTCATCAAGCTCGTGAGAATGTTGCCGCAAGCCCGTGGCACAAGAGGATAGAGGTAGTGAATGAAGACTTTACTCAATGGGCTGCCACCGGTCAACCTACGTTTGATTGTATCCTCTCCAATCCCCCCTACTTTGAACAATCGCTGTTATCACCCGACTCGGCACGCAGCGTGGCACGCCACACCGATTCATTGAGCTATGCACAAATATTTGATTTAACACGCCGGCTTATAAAACCGCAAGGTCGATTGTCTCTGATTCTGCCATCCGACTTATACATCCGCACCAACGAGACTGCTCAACTATATGGATGGGGCTTAACACGCAGCACCATGATACAAACGACTCCTCGCAAGAAACCCAAACGTGTACTGTGCGAATGGCAACAACATCATCATGCTCCATGCACTCCATCGGTGCTGATTATTCACAATACTGATGGTCAGTATTCGGATGAATACAAGAGCTTGACACAAGAGTTTTATCTCCACTTCTAAGAAAACCTTCACACCGCATCGGTTGTTATTATGTTAGGAAACATTCATAAATTGCATCACCGTGATTTGTGAAATTTCCTTTGAGTTGATTCTGGCATTGACTGTAAGTGTATAGCGAGTTGTGTAATTGCGGTCAAGGCAAATGGAGAGCCAGAAAAAGCAGGAAGCAAATCCTAAGGATGCTTCCAACAATAAAGTTCACATTTACAAATGCATAGAACATACCATAAATCAAAAAAAAACGTAATAACATGGACAACTCTTTCAAAACATTCTGGGGCAAAAACCGATATTGGTGGACAGTTTTATTACCCGGTCTGCTACTCATCCCATGCGGATGCTGGTTTCTTATATCACCTTCAATAGGATACTTTACGATAACCACTTTCTTGCTATGGATACTTATCCTTGTGGGTGCTATACAACTCATCATAGCCTTCACCACACCTACGCACACGCCGGGACGAAGTTGGTGGCTGGCAGGTGGAATATTAGATATTTTTGTAGGCTTCATGATGTTGGGTAACATAGGTTTCAGTGCCATGATACTCCCCTACTTCATGGCCTTTGTATTCCTGTATAAAGGTGTAGCCAATCTCATCTCAACCTTTCATGACACGGCACATCGTGCATCACGTTGGCTCTACTTGGTCAACGGACTTTTACTACTCATCATGTCGGCTCTATTCTTTTTTTCACCATTCACTGCCATGATAGCGATAGATTTTCTGATAGGTATATCGTTTATATACTGGGGTATAAGTCTTATATTCATTTCGCTCGGTCTTCGCCCCGAAAGCGACAAGAATATAACTGAATATGAAGTATAAGATTGTCACAAGCAGCAAACGTTTGCACAAATTTCCTCTACTGAGCAGCCACTTAACAATGGAAATTTTTCAATAATTTTGTAATTTTGTCACACAATCATTTTAATTGAATAAAGGAATTGATAGCTTACAGCATTTGTTATCAATCATAACAATAAAATTCCTAACCGAACAGATTTTCTTCAATTACAATCAGAGGGCTGTCACGAGCGATTCGACACAGTCCTCACTCTTTATACCCAAACTTCAATACAATCGGTCGATGTAGTCATGGGTCTATTATTTAGTTAAAAATACTTTTTTGTTATGATATGATTACAAAGATTTCTATCTTTGTTCACAAAACTATTTTATATAAATGATTAAACCTATTGCCTTGTAAGAAGTCAAATGGTAAAATAATTTATCAGGAGGAAATAAGATGAAAGGAAAAGTAGTATTGAGTATAATATGTGCTATGGTAATGGGGATTGTTTGTCCGGTCATGGCTCAGAATTACTATGTAGAAGATGATATCTACTATACTCCGGAAGACAAAAATCCTGTTGTAGAACAGATGCGTCAAGAGAAGCAAGTTGTGGTTACAACACCATCGACCACCGAAGTAGTCATATCGACGTCAGACAACAACATCGTTGTAACATCAGCGGCACAAGCTGATACTTATAGCGAGAATCGCGATGTTGATGAGTATAATAGACGATACAGTAGCTCTTACGATACTTCATCAAGAACTGATGAATACACTACAACCGGAACAACATTTTCCTACAACAGCGACCAGGTAGCTGCCGGTGACACTCTCTATATAGAGTTGGAAGATGGATATTATCTGAACGATTTCAATGGTTCGCTGAGCGACTACGAATACACAGTGCAAATACATCGCTTCCACGACCCGCGATATATGGTAAGCATCAGCGACCCCGCTTATAGTGCCATATATATGCTCGACAGCAATGACTGGAATGTCTACATCGATGGTTCGTACGCATGGGTTACCCCCACATGGAACAATCCTTGGTACTGGAATTATACATGGGCACCCTATTCTTATACAAGTTGGTCTTGGCGATGGAACTGGGGTTGGACAAGCCTATATTGCGGATGGTATGACCCTTGGTACTGGAATAACCCCTATTACGGATGGTACGACCCGTGGTATCACCATCATCATTATCATGGATGGTACGATCCTTACTATGCCTACCATCATCACCACCATCCGCCTCATCACCACCACGACCCACATCATGGTCCCAATCACAACGGTCGCGGTCCCGGTGGCAGTCATCCCCAAGACATCAATCCACATCACAATGATGGTCGATATGCAGGTAATATCGTAGCTTCTGACAATAACAACCGTCGCGGAGCATCATCGGTGGCAGGAAACAATGACACTAATCGCGGACGCCGAGTAGCTATTGATAATAATGGTACAACTCGTCGCAATCAATCGGTTACGTCACCCACCCGTCGTACACCATCGGACAATCGCATCAACAACACTAACAACAGCGGTCGCCGTTCATCCGTAACACCATCGAACAATGTCAGTCGCAGCAATCGCACTACCATCAACACCAGCAACAACAGCAGCCGTCGTACCGGTACAATCAGTTCACCATCACGATCAAGCAGTTCTCGTGGCAACAGTTCCTACAACTCCTCATCGAGTTCAAGCAGCCGTCGCAGTTCGGGCAGCTCTTACAACTCGTCATCACGTTCGAGCAGTTCTCGTAGCAGCAGTGTAGGTTCGTCACGTTCATCGAGTGGCAGTCGTGGCGGTTCAAGCGGAGGAGGCAGTCGTGGTGGAGGCCGCAGATAAGAAGACCATAGAGAATTTACAATATAACCAACAATGAAAAGAATTTTAATAATTACATCACTTCTGCTATCGGGTATTCTTGCCATGCATGGTCAAGGAGTATTAGACGTACTGCCCTCACTCAGCAATCAACTCAACGGAACAGCACGATATTCGGCTATGGGAGGTGCTTTTGGTGCATTAGGAGGTGACCTAACCACTATCCGACAAAATCCTGCCGGAATAGGAGTATATCGCAGCTCGGAGATAACCGTTACCGGTAATTTTAATTTTACATTCAACTCGGTAGAGACACCGGGTAAATTAAGCAAGAACAACGACTTCTATTTTACCGGTGACAACATGGGCGTAGTGGGAGTTATCCGATTCAACAGTGGTGCTTTACGCAACCTCAACTTTGCCTTTGCCTACAACAATGTAGCTACATTCAATAATGTATATTCGGCACAATGGGACAACATTCATTCCTCGCTCACCGAGATGATGGCAGGCAAAGCAACTGCTGCTAAACTATACCCATCGGACTTGGCAATATCGAGTTCTTACAATCCCTACCTCTCAATGCCTTGGCTGCCCACATTGGCATATAATACCAACTTGATATATAACATCAGTGGGCATGATTATATGGGTATATTTCAACCCGGCAAGACAACCGTTAATACACACATTGTCAATTACACAGCCGGCTCGTTGGACGAATATGACTTCAATATCAGTGGCAACGTCAGCGACCGATTTTATTGGGGTGTGACTCTTAATGTGTCGAGCATTAATTACATTGTAGAGAGTTATTATACCGAACAACTTACCAATGCATATGTTCGCAACAACTTCTCCAATAATGCTACACAACCCAGCTACACCAATGGTCGATATGAATTGCAGAACTATCTACGCACCGATGGTAGCGGTGTAGGGGTAAAGTTGGGCTTCATATATCGTCCGGTCAACTTCTTGCGATTAGGTGCAGCATTCCACAGCCCCACCTACTATCAACTGGGTGATACTTACAGTGCAGCAGTCGACTATCAGTTTGCCAACGTCGACGGACGACCACTCAGTGGCAGTGCCGACAACTATGACAACCAAACAGATATTGGCAGTTTCAGTTACCAACTGCGTACACCCTGGCACTTAATGGGTAATATAGCAGTTGTCTTAGGTAAATCGGCCATCATCAGTGCCGACTATGAATACACCGCAGCCAATAGTTCGCAATATTCAAGCCCCTATACCGACTACACTTACGAAAACTATGACATCAAGAACCAGATGCAAGGAATGCACAACCTTCGCCTCGGAGCCGAATATCGTCTGACACCGGCTTTCAGTCTGCGTGCCGGTTATGCTTGGGAGTCGTCACCCATGAAGGATGAGTATGTATCGGGAGGGGAAATACCTCAGATTACCGAAGGTACGTTGATAACTTATCAAATTCCCGATGACGCACACAATTTCAGTTGCGGACTGGGATACAGAGTCAACAATTTCTCAATCGATGCAGCATACGTTCACCGCATGCAACAATACACCATTATCCCTTACGAAACCTTTACCATACCCACCAGCATGGATATGCGACACAACTCGATAAAGGTTACACTTGGTTATCGATTCTGATGTTATAAACATAAAGAACTTGGACTGCCTTGTCATCAGCATGGCAGTCCTTTTTTTATATAAATTAAAGTTCGGGGAAATAAAATATACCATTCGCCGCATGGTTGGTTCAATGTTTTTTTCTACATTTGTTAAGTCATTGTTATTACCACATTGCACGCTACATGAAATACACGTCCGACAAAAATATTGATACAGACAACGCACAATTCCAAGATGCATTCTCACTGGTACAATATACACACCAGTCGATATTCCTTACCGGTAAAGCCGGTACAGGTAAGTCGACCTTTCTGCGATATATCTGCAAAAACACTCGCAAAAAATATGTTGTATTGGCACCCACCGGTATCGCTGCTATCAATGCAGGCGGAAGCACAATTCACTCGTTTTTCAAAATGCCTTTCCGACCTATACTCCCCGACGACCCTGACCTCAGCACGAAAGGCAATCGCATATACGACTTGCTGAAATATAATAAAACACAACGCAATCTACTCAAAGAGGTTGAACTGATAATCATAGACGAGATTTCAATGGTGCGTGCCGATATGATTGACTTCATGGACCGCGTACTACGCGTATTCTCGGGCAATATGCGTCTGCCTTTTGGAGGTAAACAATTGTTATTGGTTGGCGATATATATCAACTCGAACCGGTGGTCACAGCCGACATTCGCGATATTTTGGCACGCTTCTATCCTTCGCCCTATTTCTTTTCGGCACGAGCTTTCCATGAGATTTCACTCGTTTCCATCGAGTTGTGTAAAACATATCGACAACATGATGCATCCTTTATCAATATACTCGATAAGATACGTTGCAATCAAGCCGGCAGTGAGGAGCTGGCACAACTCAATAGTCGCTACCGCAAAACATCGACCATTGAGGACGATTTCTCCATCACACTGGCCACTCGTCGCGACCAAGTGGATGCTATCAACGAATGGCATTTAGACACTCTATCGGGAAAAACTCAAACGTATAAGGGTAATATATCGGGTGACTTCCCCGACAACACACTGCCCACTCCTGTAAATCTTGAACTGAAAGAGGGGGCTCAAGTTATGTTTATCAAAAACGATCCTGAACACCGATGGGTAAACGGAACCCTGGGCATCATATCAGACCTTAGTGATGAAGGACACATACGCGTAACGCTCGAAGACGGAGACGAACACATTATAGAACCGGCGGTGTGGGAAAATATCAAGTACACCTACAACGAGAAGAAAGAACGCATCGAGGAGAAAGTACTGGGTACATACAAGCAATATCCTATCCGACTGGCATGGGCTATCACCGTTCATAAGAGTCAAGGACTCACCTTCAACCGCGTGGTTATCGATTTTACCGGTGGTGCATTTGCCGGAGGACAGACTTATGTGGCACTGAGCCGATGTACATCGCTCGAAGGTATCACACTTACACGCCCCATCACTCCTCGCGACATCTTTGTCAATGCCGACGTAGTTCAGTTCAGTCGCTCATTCAACAACCCCCAGCTCATCAATCAAGCACTGAAACAAGCCGAAGCCGACCGTCGCTATCATGCAGCCGTTAAGGCATTCGACAATGACGATATGGAACTGTTTCTCGATGAATTTTTCAAAGCTATACACCTACGCTACGACATTGAAAAACCAGTTATTCGCCGATATATCCGACACAAATTGGGAATCATTCGTCGACTGAAAGAGGAAAACAAACGCCTGCGAAGGTGTAACGATGAACGCAATGAAGCATTGCGAAAATATGCCTACGAATACTACTTGATGGGCAACGAATGTGTAATAAAAGCCCGAGACTACCGAGCAGCACTTGCCAATTTCGATAAAGCCCTTACGCTCGACCCCACCCTTGTTGATGCATGGGTTCGTAAAGGAGTAACACTCGTCGACATGGACGAAAAGATTGAAGCAATGGCGTGTTTCAATGAGGCTGTGCGACTCAGTCCACTATATTTCAAGGCTCTATACAATCGTGGCAAATTGCGGCTCGACTGTGGCGATCATGATGGTGCTGCATCGGACTTGGCAAAAGCCGTAGCACAGAAACCACAACACGCCTCGGCTCACGAACGGTTAGGCGATGCCTTTATGCAACTGGGTCTTACCGACATGGCTGCTCAGCATTGGGCGATGGCCGAGGACTTGCGAGCCAATAAGAGCAAAAGAAAGTGATGTAGCCACGAACCATTAACTCCTTGGTTACACCACCCTTTTATTTAGAAGCTGTTTGAATTTTATGGTATAATGGCAAAAAGTAGTTGGTAAAACCACATGTAATTTACTATATTACAGATATTTATAACACCTTTGATGAAACGCGTTTCATCAAAGGTATTTTTTGCCACATTACCCCATTTTATTTCGAGATTATTTGAGAGCTAATTTCGTCTAAATTTTCATTTGGGATATGCAGGTTATAGTGAGATAGATTCTACTTCTCACTTTAATCCATAAAGTCGGGAACACGAGCATGAAGAATATCGTCGTCGTAATCCTTTACAAAGTTACCATCCACATCGATATAATAGAAGTCCTCACCACGTCCCACAATGGCAAGTCCATCCTCAAAGTTTCCTACATAATCATATTCTATGGCTATCACCTCATTGTTGTCAACATCGATATAGCCACACTTACTGCCACGACACACTGCCGCACGTCCATCACTGAATGGGGCTACAAAGTCATACTCAAACGGAATCTTTACGCGATTGTCACGATCAATAAAGCCATACAAACCACTCTCTTCGTCACGCGTAGCAGCCAATCCATTGCTAAATCGTCCCATTACCATATATTCCACCGGAACGACTTCTTGGCCTTGCGTGTTGACATAGCCGTATCGACCATCGATGGTTACCATCGCCACACCATCGGCGAAAGGATGCACAACCTTGTCATAGCGATAGGGAGTTACCTCCTTACCACTCTTATCAATAATCGCATACTTGCCATCACGACACACTGCGGCATAACCATCTACAAAGTTCACTCCCGCTTCATATTGTACAGGAATAACCATTCGGCCCTCGGTATCGATATATCCCCACTTACCTGATAAGCACACCAAGGCCAATCCGTCGGAAAAGTCCTTTGCATTGTCATATATGATAGGTATCACTTCGTCGGTATCACGATTGATGTAACCATACTTTCCGTCACGCTCAACACATGCTCTATCGTTGTTATATTTTCTTATTTCGTCGTACATAGTTGTTTTTTTCTATTATAGTTATCGGTAATCAATTATCGGTTTTATCATCTTGTGTGCGACATGCAGTAAAGAAAAACTCCTTGGCAGCACGCTCCTTTGAGAAACAGAAGAAAGTCAACTCGGCCTCGCTACACACCTCACCTTTATATATAATAGCAACATGTATGAAGGCAAAATTTCGTTTCATCTCACTGATATTGGCTCGCACCTCCACCTGCTCATCGGCACCCGTAGCTATGGGATGACGATACTTAACATTCATAGCTGTTGTCATACCCGATGTTTGTAATTTGCGAGCCACCACCCATGCAGCGATTTCATCCATCAGCGTCGCCTGTATGCCACCATGCAGGGTTTTGAGCCATCCCTGATAGTTATCATCAGGAGTCCATAGGCACACAATATCATCACCATCTTCGTAGAACTCCATTTTCAATCCACAAGGATTGTTAGGAGCACAACCAAAACAGTTATATCCTTCATCTACAAGATCAAGCCAAGGATTTTCCAACTTTTCCATATTCGCTTACTTATTCAGCCACAAATGTACAAAAAACATACGAAAAAGATAATAGTCTCCTCTATTAATTATGCACAAATTTCCCAATGAAAGGCATGCAAAGTTGCAACAACACCATTAACAAACAATAGAACTTACTACATAACTATACAAGCCAATAAGAATTGGAAATATGATTTTATCGCATCAAGAATTTGACAAAACAGAGTATTTACACTATCTTCGCAGTAAAATTTGTAATACTATGAAAGTCAGTATATCTCCCACGGTATCCGATGCTTGCCCCGAACTGCAAGCAGGCATCATAAAAGCTACGGTTGTGAACACACCCACCGGTGATGAGTTGTGGAACGAATTACAGAGCGAGGTTGCACGCATATCAGCCACTTATACTACCGATACACTCTCCAAGCGAGCAGCCATTGCAGCTACACGCAAGGCTTACAAAACATTTGGTAAAGACCCGGCTCGCTATCGTGTATCGTCCGAGGCTTTGTGCCGTCGTGCCATTCGCGGACTAGACTTGTATCGCATCAACACTCTTGTCGACCTTATCAATGTTGTTTCAATGCGTTCAGGCTACTCGATAGGCGGATTTGATGCTGACCGCATCGAAGGTGATATGACACTGGGTGTGGGTAGTGCCGACGATGTGTTTCACGGTATAGGTCGCGGATTGCTTAACATAGAGGGTATGCCCGTCTATCGCGACAATGTGGGCGGTGTGGGGACTCCTACCAGCGACGAGGAACGCACCAAGATTACCATGGAAACAACCCACTTGCTCATCACCATCAATGCCTATGGCAGTGAAATGCCCCTCGATGAATGTGTTGAGTGGACTGTCGACCTGCTACGCAAGTATGCACAAGCCACCGACGTGGAGAGTTATATTATATAATGAGCTGCCATCAGCAGAGAGAGTTACCTATCAGAGTAATATGTAGAAGTTATAATAACCACATCACCCATGCAACTCGTAAAAATATATCCCGACAACCCCAATCGTCGTGCCATACAACAGATAGTGGAAGCCTTGCGTAATGGCGACATTATTATATACCCTACCGACACACTATACGCCATAGGATGCGATGCTCTGAATGTGCGTGCCGTTGAACGCATATGTCGTATCAAAGGCATCGACCCCGACAAAGCCCATCTATCGATAGTGTGCCACGACCTGAGTGACATATCTCGCTTCGTCCGCATTGACAATAATACGCACCGCCTCATGCGTAAAAATCTGCCCGGGGCTTTTACCTTCATCCTGCCGGCAGGCTCGGGACTGCCCAAGATATACAAGCAACGCAAGAGTGTGGGCATTAGAGTCCCCGACAATAACATAGCTCGTGCCATCGTCGAGGAATTGGGCAATCCCTTGCTCAGCACCTCTATCAGCAATAACCATGACGAACCCGAATACACCACCGACCCCGAATTGATAGCCGAGATATACAGCACACAGGTCGATTGCATCATTGATGGAGGATACGGCGACACTATGGGTAGCACCATCATCGATTGCACACAAGGTGAAGCCGAAATCATCCGACAAGGCAAAGGCGTAGTGGAAGAATAAGTCACCTCAATGCAATTGATAGAACCCACCTATAAAAGTCCCCTTAAAACATTTTTAGCAAAAATTTAATTGTGGAAATTTTTCATCAATACAAATTTATACTACCTTTGTAGCAACCTTAACAAAGCAAGGCAATTAACATAAAAAACAATATATAAAAAGTATTACAATTATGTCAAAAGTAACCGTTGTAGGCGCCGGTAATGTAGGTGCAACATGTGCAAACGTATTGGCTTTCAAAGGTATAGCCGACGAAGTAGTATTACTCGATATCAAAGAAGGAGTATCGGAAGGTAAAGCAATGGATATGATGCAAACAGCTCAACTGTTGTGCATGAATACCGTAGTAAAGGGTGTAACCAACGACTATGCAGCCACAGCCGGCTCAGATGTTGTAATTATCACATCAGGTATTCCTCGCAAGCCCGGTATGACTCGCGAAGAACTTATCGGTGTAAATGCCGGTATCGTTCGCTCGGTTGTAACCAGCGTACTCCAACACTCGCCCAACGCTATCATCGTGTGCGTGAGCAACCCTATGGACACCATGACTTACCTCATCCACAAGGTAACCGACCTTCCCAAAAACCGCATCATCGGTATGGGCGGTGCATTGGACAGCTCACGTTTCAAATATTTCCTGAGCCAAGCTCTCGGAGCCAATGCCAACGAAGTAGAAGGTATGGTAATAGGTGGTCACGGCGATACCACTATGATACCTTTGAAACGTTTCGCTACATATAAGGGTCTGCCCGTATCGGGTCTTATCCCCGCAGAGGAACTCGATAAAATTGCAGCCGACACAATGGTAGGTGGTGCAACATTGACCAAGCTACTCGGCACATCGGCATGGTATGCTCCCGGTGCAGCTGCTGCTATGGTTGCTTCGGCTATCATCCATAACGAGAAACGCATCATCCCTTGCAGCGTAATGCTCGAAGGCGAATATGGTCATAGCGACCTCTGCATAGGTGTTCCCGTAGTATTGGGTAAAGACGGTATCGAACGCATCATCGAGCTTGACCTCAACGCCGAGGAAAAAGCCCTCTTCGATGCCAGTGCTGCCGCTGTTAAAAACACAAATGCAGCCCTCGCCGACGTTCTCTAAGATTAAGAGTTAACTACAAAACGAAACATATAGAGGCTACCTTGCTTGTAAAATTGCAGGGTAGTCTCTATTTCTTTAACATAAATTAGCATTCGGGGGGGTAATTTTAGCTAATTATCACTACATTTGCATAAACTTAGCACTGAAATATTCGATACTGAGAGTCAAAAACCGAATAGAATACTATAACAGGAGTGTTATAATCTATCATAATTCCTACCGGTACACAGTACATCGAGAGAGTCGGCTCAATTGCCACCACCATAAACATAATGTTAACGAACTAAATCTCTATTACTATGAATAAATACAAATGTAGAAAATCGACAAGGATAATACTATTCCTTCTGTGCATAATGGGAGCTACACTACCTACTGTTGCCACAGAACCCAATGTGTGGCTGTATAAAGATGGGTGTGTCACGCATGAAATAGATGCCGATAGTATAGCTGTTGTAGAGTCAGACGTGCCGGTTTTGCCGGGCACAAAAGGCCTGATATGTCTCGACCGCTATATCAATGACACCACTACAACCGATACCGAGCGGGTACTGTATGTCGATGGCAAGGAGGTAGAACTCATAGACCCCGAAACCGGTATTGAATACCTCTTTAAAAATGCTGCAGTCGATGGCTTGGGTAATCTTTATATACTGGGCCATTCTTATATTGAATTTGAACTGTCATTGACACACTTTTGTATGTGGAAAAATGGTGAGATATGGTGGAAGGAAACAGTGAGCAATTATGGAAATTTTAGCAATAATCAATTAAAAATCAAGCAGTTATATTTGGATATTCCAAACATTTTCCTTAATTTTATACAAGCAACAAAGATAAGGAAATGGAAAAGAACATCCAAATCAATTTAGAATCAATTTCTAAAAACGCAAAAGAAATCTTCCACCGATTAAGATGGAAAGGACACATCTATTGTCCTCAGTGTGGTAGTATAAGAATCGCAACAGACAAGCAATCACATCGCTGTAAAGATTGTGATTTTCGTTTCTCAGACACCTCAAATACAGTATTTCATTCCACTAAACTCCCCTTATCCAAATGGTTGTATGCTATATATCTATTCTGTACACAATCGAGGGGAATATCCTCTTATAACCTCTCACGTTTAATATCAGTTAGTCAACCAACTGCTTGGCGAATGCTTCATTTAATTCGCACATCCATAGTTCACGACTTGAAATTAGATGGTACAGTAATATTAGATGAAGTATATTTAGGTGCTGATTGGGGCAAGAAACCATCCTATCAAAAATTCAAAAAGGCAAAAGAATTTGGATTCGACATACCACCCAAACCGCAAGACCACCTCACCAACATAAAATACAGGAAAGATATTAAGTCTATGATGATGAAATCTGCATCATACGACAAAACACAAGTGCTTGGAATTTCCTCGTATAACAATCGTTCTTTAATTTTAGTACCACTAAATAACCATACACCAAGTTCTGCGATTATAACGCAATTAAACCACCAATTACGAGGTCATTTGCCGTCCATCTTCCAACAATATCTTCCTAATGCTCAGCATATTGTAACTGATGAAGCACCCATCTATAAATTCTTCGATGGAAGACATAGTGTCAACAATCACGGTAAAAGTGAATATAAATCTGAGGATGGATTTACAACCAACAGAATTGAAGGTGTATTTTCACACCTCAAACGAATGATAAGGGGTGTGTATCAACACTTCTCTAAATCCTATATTACACAATACTTGAATGAATTTGCTTGGCGATGGACTCACTTCGATGATAAGTTAGAGAATAAGATTGAATCTTTGTTTGGATTTTTAGTTTGATTTTTTATTGATTATTGCTGAAATTTTCTTGATGATATAATTTTTGATGGTGAAAATGTATATACACTTTGTTTACTTTACCCTTATTCCGATACCAGCATAATAAAAGACTATTATTACAAAAAGAATGATGAGGAATTAATTTATTACTGTAGTAATTTTTACCCCAGAGAGTTTAAGGTCGTTGATGATATAATTTATTATGCTACGATAGAGAATGCCGATTGGAATGGTGGTTATCACTCATTAAACTCTTGGTATGGTTGGATACAATGGTTTTATATATATGATGATATAAATGGTGGTAGGTGGATTACACCTCCCGATTTTAGCTATTGGGGGTTCTGGAACGCATTTACTTTTCATAAAGGCAAATACTATATAGCCGGGGGAAAATACAATCGTGTAAGAGATAACAATATTACTTACTATTCAATCTTTTCTAATGATGGTGAGTCTGTATGCGATCATTATAAGCCACAAAAAGTGTACTTCGACGATAATGATAATATGTGGGTAGAAGGTTGGCTGATAGATGAAGACGAGGATGGTATCGACGACTACTATGGTCTTGAAACCAAGGGCGTTCACTTCTGGAAGAATGGCAGTTACTATGGACGTGTGCTATATCAAAATCTTGTTACCGAAGATGAGACCGACACCGAGAACGTTGAGCAGATGTTTATGTGCGATAACGATTTCTATGCTATTATGAGCACTCCCAGTTGGGACGATAATGGTAATAATCTACGAGCAAAATCGGCTCTCATTCGCAATGAGGAAACGATATGGGTAATTGATGGATTTATTAATAAAGTTTTATTCTATTAGTCTATGAAAAAGTATAATATAATATTGTTGGTGGCTCTATGTGGTATGTGCTTGTTGTCGGCTACGACGGCACGAGCCGAGGCGGGTATTACGATAGTGAGTAGTACTGCAGCCGAACAGTCGTATGTATTGGCCACCATCGGGCGATTGGAAGTTTCGAAGCACTCTATCTCGCTTATCTCGAAAGAGGGTGAGTGCTTGGCTACCGAGCCTCTCGATACAGCACTGAAAATAGAGTTTAACACCTACTCATCGACACCATCCATCACCGATGATGCACAGCAACCCACAGTGTGGTTCTCGGAGCAGAGCGATAAGTTATATGTGCAGGGGTTCGACTCGTCGTGTATTCTGCGTCTGTTTACGCTGACAGGTCAGTTTGTTATGCAAGAGACACTGCCGGCAGGATGCGGTGAGGTCGATTGCAGCTCCATACCTGCCGGTTATTACATCCTACAAGCCGGCACACGAGTGATAAAGATATATAAGAGATAGAACCGTAAAATATACAGAATATGAGTCGTCGTATTGTTGCTATACTCGTTGCCCTTGTTGCATTGTGGGCAGGAGCCGATACTTTCAAGAGTTTCGTTTTTTATAAAAATGGCGAGCCGGTGATTACTGTGCCGGTAGTCGATGTAGACAGTATGGTCTTTGAGCAGCCTGCGTATCTTCCACCGGTAACTCCTCCCGATACAGTTCCCGACATACCGAGTGACACAATACCTGATGAACCGAGTGATACAATTCCCGATATTCCTATCGATACAGTACCGGATGTGCCGAGTGATACAATCCCCGATATACCGGCCGATACCATTCCCGATGTGCCCGAACCGCCACAATTTGAGATGGTCGATCTCGGATTGTCAGTGCTGTGGGCATCAATGAATGTAGGTGCTACGACTCCCGATGACTATGGCAACTACTATGCTTGGGGCGAGTTAGAACCCAAAGATTATTATCATACCATCAACTACACCTACGAAGGCGTTGATATAGGTAAGAATATATCGGCCACCGAATACGATGTAGCCCGAGCGACCTATGGCAATGAATATCGTATGCCCACGCAATGGGAGTGCAAAGAACTCACCGAACGTTGTGAGTGGTCGTGGGAGCAATATGGAGAATCGGGCAATTGGGGTATGAAAGTAACCGGTCCTAATGGTAACAGCATATTCTTGCCGGCAGCAGGATTTATTAATTATGCCGGCGAACAGCGTATAGGATACTACGGCTCATACTGGACATCGACATCCGAGAAGGTCGGAGAGTCATACTATTTATGCTTCGAGCAAGGTCGCGTCGAAGCAACATCGTGGGACGGAGCTACATATGTAGGACAGACCGTACGTCCTGTATCGGGTAGTATGAATACAGCCGACAAACTTGCCCTATACGACTTCTACTATTCGACCAATGGTGATGAATGGAGCAACAAAGAGGGTTGGCTGACAACAGCACCACTGTCGGAGTGGCATGGCATTGAGACCGATGCCAATGGTCGTGTGGTGAAAATATCACTGCCCGACAACAACCTATCGGGGAAGTGTATAATAGATAATCGACTTGCATATCTTACCGAAGTAGATTTTCGTGGAGCAAGTTTCGAGCAAGTTACCATCGATATAGGTACACCTATCAAGCAACTCACTCTCGATAATTGTATGGCTGAAGAGGGCCGCGTGGAAAATACAGTAGCCGAAACTTTGACTGTACAAAATGTGCCTGCAATGGGGCGTATATCGGGTACACTCGACAATATAGAGTTGATAAACTGCGACTTTAATGAAGTAGAACAACCCTTAGTAGGTAATGACAATCTAAAAAATATAAGAATTATTGGTTGCCGGATGCATAGTATTGCCGGCCGATGCGATTCTATATATCTCGACAACTCTCGTATTGAGAAATATTGGTACACCACTACCCGCAAAGAGTTTAGTGCCAAAGATACTTATATCAGTACACTTTGCTCGGGCGACTTCACCGATGGTGTGATGATGAACTTTGATAATGTGACACTCTATCAACCCGATTGGCGAAATATAACAATTACGGTAACCTGCACGTTTGAGTTCAACTCATACAATTGGAGTGAAAATATCAAGTAATAGCATCATATAGTTTTGAGGCAACAAGCTGTATCAATGACATAGAAGAGGTTTCCCAAACATTCAAATAACCCGCGTGGAAATCACACCCATGAAACTATGGTATAATGGTAAAAAGTAGTTGGTAAAACCACATGTAATTTACTAAATTACAGATATTTATAATACCTTTGATGAAACGCGTTTCATCAAAGGTATTTTTTTATGCAAAAAACAAGAAGAAAAAGATGTCCGGAATGTG
>JAFXJY010000009.1 GCA_017531985.1 Bacteroidaceae bacterium | reverse complement strand
GTGAGTTCGCAAGCCTATATAGATGGCAAGATGTGCGATACTTGGCGTTTTACCTACGAAGGTGCATTTGAGCATGGCCGTTGTCATGGTCGTATCGTCTTTACCGACCATGAGAAGAATACTACACAAGAGTGTGAGTGGCAAAATGGTGTGTCGGTGGGTGTGAATCCGGTTGTATTGCGTTACGAGTGGAAGCGTATCATGGAAGGAGAAACCGATATAAGAACCGGAACAGTAGAGATGGGTGTAGGTATGAAATGCCCCATCGACGGTTTTGAATATGTGCGATTGCTCGAAGTATCGGCATCACAAATCGTATTCAATGTATGCGAACCTCTACGCCCCGGTGGCTCGATAAGCCTCGAGAATGAATTGACATACGATTTGAGATATTATCTCAATCTCTATTGGGATAAAGAATAATAGCTATTCTTTCACCTCTGTTTCAAAAGAATAAAGGAAGTGATGTTTTTTCACGACATCACTTCCTTTGTTCGTATAAAAGTATTACCTTTGTAGGCTCAAAAAAATAGGAGGTTTGCCTCAGAATCCAAAGATATTAACTGACTAAAATATACAATAGCTATGGCTAAGGAATTGAAAGAGATGACCAAGCGTGCCGACAATTATTCGCAATGGTACAACGACTTGGTGGTAAAAGCCGACTTGGCAGAACAATCGGCAGTGCGTGGCTGTATGGTAATCAAGCCTTACGGTTATGCCATTTGGGAGAAGATGCAACGTGTGTTGGACGATATGTTCAAGGAAACCGGTCACGTCAATGCCTATTTCCCGTTGCTTATACCCAAGTCATTCCTATCACGCGAAGCCGAACACGTTGAAGGTTTTGCCAAGGAGTGTGCAGTTGTAACACACCACCGTCTTAAAAATGATCCCAACGGAGCAGGTGTGATTGTTGATCCCGCTGCCAAGTTGGAGGAAGAACTTATCATTCGTCCCACATCGGAAACTATCATCTGGAATACCTATAAGAATTGGATTCAGTCATATCGCGACCTGCCCCTGTTGGTCAATCAATGGGCTAACGTAATGCGTTGGGAGATGCGTACACGCTTGTTCCTTCGCACAGCCGAATTCTTGTGGCAAGAGGGTCACACCGCTCACGCCACTCGCGAGGAGGCCGAAGAAGAGACACGTCGCATGCTCGATGTGTATGGTGCATTTGCCGAGCAATATATGGCCATGCCCGTTGTGAAGGGTGTGAAGAGTGCCAGCGAACGTTTTGCCGGAGCTCTTGATACTTATACAATCGAAGCCATGATGCAAGACGGTAAAGCACTCCAAGCCGGTACGTCGCACTTCCTGGGACAAAACTTTGCCAAGGCTTTCGATGTACAATTTGTCAATAAGAATAACGAACTCGAACATGTGTGGGCTACATCATGGGGCGTATCGACTCGCTTGATGGGAGCTCTCATCATGACTCACAGTGACGACAATGGTCTGGTATTGCCTCCCCGTTTGGCTCCCATCCAAGTGGTTATTGTTCCCATTTACAAAGGCGAAGAGCAGCTCGCTGCCATCAATGAGCGTGTGGCAAGCATCGTAGCCAACCTCAAGGCCATGGGTATCTCGGTTAAATATGACAACGATGACAAGCGTCGTCCCGGATTTAAGTTTGCCGAATATGAGTTGAAGGGTGTACCTGTACGTCTTGTATTGGGTGGACGCGACTTGGAAAACGGTACTATCGAAGTAATGCGTCGCGATACACTTGAAAAACAAACATTGCCTCTTGATGGCATTGAAGAGACTGTTCGTACCTTACTCGATGACATACAGAAGAATATGTTACAAAAGGCTCTCGACTATCGTCAAAGTCGTACAATCGAGGTCGATACCTACGAAGAGTTCAAAGAACGCATCGAAGAGGGCGGCTTTATACTGGCTCACTGGGATGGAACTCCCGAGACCGAGGCCCGCATCAAAGAGGAGACCAAAGCAACCATTCGCTGTCTGCCTCTCGATGGCGACATGACCCCCGGTGTGTGCATGGTGACAGGTAAGCCCTCGGCTCGTCGTGTACTCTTTGCTCGCTCTTATTAATTATGTGTTAGCGACAAAGGGGCATCAAAAGACTCAATACATCATGGGAGCTTTTAATAAACTCCCTCCAAAATAACTAAACCGATCGGACGGCAGCAATCTCTCATAGTGAGAGGTTGTTGCCGTCGAAGGTTAAGGATAGTAGAGGAAGTAAATATGTTATAAAACATGCACACTTTGTGGTAAAATGTGTATAAAACTATGTAAAACATGCAACCTCGCCCCGAAATATTAGTTGCGAAACTCAATTATTTTACTAAATTTGCACCTTGGATTTTGTCTTAAAAAAACGAGTCCAAGAAAAATATAATATCAAATTATAAAGAAATTATGAGTTTGAAAATCGTAGTTCTGGCCAAACAAGTGCCGGATACCCGTAATGTAGGTAAAGATGCGATGAAAGAGGATGGTACAATCAACCGTGCAGCTCTTCCTGCCATCTTTAACCCCGAAGACTTGAACGCATTAGAGCAAGCATTACGCTTGAAAGAACAACATCCCGGCTCAACTGTTACATTATTGACTATGGGTCCTCCGCGTGCCGCTGAGATCATACGCGAGGGTATGTTCCGTGGAGCCGATGGTGGTATAGTACTCACCGATCGAGCCTTTGCAGGAGCCGATACTTTGGCCACATCATATGCCCTGTCATGTGCCGTTCGTCGTATAGAAGATTATGATATTATAATAGGAGGTCGACAAGCTATTGATGGTGATACAGCACAAGTAGGACCCCAGATTGCTCAGAAGTTGGGAATACCCCAAGTTACATATGCCGAGGAGATAATATCGGTAGATAATGGAACGGCTACAATCAAACGTCGTCTTGAACGAGGCGTGGAGACAGTAACCTGTCCGCTGCCTCTGGTTGTTACGGTCAATGGCAGTGCCGATGAGTGTCGTCCTCGCAATGCCCGTCTCATTCAGAAGTATAAATATGCCAAGTCGCCCAGCGAGAAGGCTTCGCTCGAATGCACCTGCCTCTACGATGAGCGTACCTACTTGAACATAGCCGAATGGGGTGTCAATGACGTTGATGCCGACCTCAATCAAGTGGGACTTGCCGGTTCGCCTACCAAGGTAAAAGGTATTGAGAACGTTGTTTTTCAAGCCAAAGAAAGCAAGAGACTCGAAGGCTCAGAGAATGAGATTGACCTGTTGATACAAGAACTCATTGCTAACCACACAATAGGTTAAGCCGGTGAGATATATAAATAAATAATACCAATAGAATATGAATAACCTCATTGTATATTGCGAAATAGAAGACAACATCATTGCCGATGTCAGTCTTGAACTTCTTACCAAAGGTCGCACACTGGCCAACAAACTCAATTGTAAGCTCGAAGCTCTTGTGATAGGTAGCAATCTTGACGGTGTGGAAAAACAACTATTCCCCTACGGAGTGGATATTGTCTACACAGCCGACGACGCTCGCTTGTATCCCTATACATCATTACCCCACACAGCCATTGTGTGCGGACTGTTCCGCGAGATACAACCTCAGGTGTGCCTTATGGGTGCTACCAGTATAGGTCGTGACTTAGGACCTCGTGTATCCTCAACTTTGCATAGTGGTCTCACTGCCGACTGTACTTCGCTTGAAATAGGTCCTCATGAAGACAAGAGTGCCGGTAAAACATACGAAAATCTGCTCTATCAAATTCGCCCCGCTTTCGGTGGTAATATCGTTGCCACGATTGTCAATCCCGAATGTCGCCCTCAGATGGCAACTGTGCGTGAAGGCGTGATGAAAAAGGAGATATACGATGCTGCTCACAAAGGCGAAGTGGTGAAACTCGATGTTGCCAAGTATGTGCAAGACACCGATTTTGTTGTCGAAATCATCGAACGCCAAATGGAAAAGTCGAAAGCCAACATCAAAGGTGCATCTATCGTAGTGGCCGGCGGATACGGTATGGGCTCGAAAGAAGGATTTGACATGCTCTTCGACCTGGCTGCCACTCTTGGTGGTGAGGTAGGAGCCAGTCGTGCTGCTGTCGATGCCGGATATTGCGAGCATGAGCGTCAGATAGGTCAAACAGGAGTTACGGTGCGTCCCAAGCTCTATATAGCTTGTGGTATATCGGGACAAATACAACACATTGCCGGTATGCAGGATAGCTCCATTATTATCTCTATCAACAACGATCCCAACGCACCCATCAATACCATTGCCGACTATGTGATAACGGGTAACGTTGAAGATATTATTCCCAAGCTCATCAAGGCTTATAAGAAAAACTCTAAGTAATAACAGACTACGATAAAACTAAGAATATGTCGAACTTCTATTTAGATAACAGTGATTTAAGACATCACTTGACTCACCCGCTCATGGAGAAGTTGGTGACTATGAGAGAACGCAATTATGCCGATGCCCAAAAGTACGACTACGCTCCCTTCAACTTTGAAGATGCTATGGATAGCTACGAGAAGGTATTGGAAATAGCCGGAGAAATTTCGGGCGAAATCGTAGCTGCCAATGCCGAGAGTGTCGACCACGAAGGACCTCATGTTGTCGATGGTCGCGTAGTATATGCCGAGGGTACGCAGAGGAATCTCGATGCTCTCATCAAAGCCGGATTGATGGGTATCTCTATCCCACGTCGCTACAACGGACTGAATTTCTCTCTCGTTCCTTATATCATGGCTGCCGACATGGTGAGTCGTGCCGATGCCGGATTTGTCAATATATGGGGATTGCAAGATTGTGCCGAGACCATATATGAGTTTGCCAACGAGGAACAGAAGTCAAAATATCTGCCTCGCGTGTGTGCCGGTGAAACAATGGCCATGGATCTTACTGAACCCGATGCAGGTAGCGACTTGCAAGCCGTTATGTTGAAAGCTACTTATAGCGAGACCGATGGTTGCTGGTACTTGAACGGTGTAAAACGTTTTATTACCAACGGCGATGGCGATATAGCCTTGGTGTTGGCTCGCTCGGAAGAAGGTACTAAGGATGGTCGCGGTCTTTCCATGTTTATTTACGATAAGAACGATGGCGGTGTAACCGTTCGTCGCATTGAGAATAAGATGGGTATCAAAGGCTCGCCCACATGCGAACTTGTGTTTAAGAACGCTCGTGCTGAGTTGTGTGGTAGCCGCAAGTTGGGACTCATTAAGTACGTCATGGCTCTGATGAACGGTGCTCGTTTGGGTATTGCAGCCCAGTCGGTTGGAGTGTCAGAGGCAGCCTATCGTGAGGCTCTTGCCTATGCACAAGATCGTAAGCAGTTTGGTAAAGCTATTATCGAATTCCCTGCTGTATATGAGATGATTTCGGTAATGAAAGCCAAGCTCGATGCATCTCGTTCGTTGTTGTATGAGACAACTCGCTTTGTCGATCTCTATAAGAACTGGGAGGACATCGCCAAGGAACGAATGCTCACCGATGAAGAGCGTGCCGAGATGAAGGCTTTCCAAAAACTTGCCGATGCCTTTACTCCTCTTGCCAAAGGTATGTCGAGTGAGTATTGCAATCAGAATGCCTATGATTGCGTACAAGTACATGGTGGTTCGGGATTCATGAAAGATTATGCCTGTGAACGCATTTATCGCGATGCTCGCATCACATCGATATACGAAGGTACAACACAATTGCAAGTAGTAGCGGCTATACGCCATGTCACCACCGGAACATATCTTAACAAGATAATGGACTACGAGGCAGCCGAAATCAATGCCGAACTCTTACCCTTGCGTCAACGACTGATTGCCATGCGTGAAAAGTATGCAGCAGCAGTAGAGATGGTAACATCGACCAAGAATAACGAGTATATCGACTTCATGGCTCGTCGACTGGTCGAAATGGCAGGTAACATCATTATGGGACACCTCCTGTTGCTCGATACTACTCGCAACGACAAGTTTGCCACATCGGCTCGCATCTACATCAATATGGGTGAAGCCGAGGTTGCCAAGCATGCTGCTTTCATTGCAAGCTATTCGCCCGAGCAACTTGCCGACTATCGCCGATAAGAAATTAACAATAAGAAATAGAAGGAGTTGTGCCATCTGTGGCACAACTCCTTCTATAATTTTCAGCCTTAATTAAAATTAAAATATTGTGATAATATTATATAGTTGCTATATTTGACAAAATTTTTAAAATTAAATATGATGAATATAAAAAGAGCATTTGGACTAACGATGTCGGTAGCGATAGTTGCCGGTGTCATGATGATGAGTGGTTGTAAAAAGAACGACGGACCACAAGACGATAACAGCACCGATTATAAGGTACAATACTCATTGCGAGTAATCACCGATAATGCCAATCCACTGGGACGTGAGACGATTGTGAATATGACAAAAGCCTCGTTTGAGCAGTTGGGTGTAACACTCACGCAGAAGAGTGAAAGTGTATGGGGCTATGAGGCTGCCTATCCCGATCTGTTGGATGCTGCTCGAGCTGCGTATAGTATGTTTGACGAGTCCGATTGTGTACCCGACTTGGATGATGTGCCGGGTTTGTTGTTTTACGGTATTGTGGAAGAAGAGGTACGATTGACTGCCGGCAGTAAAATAATTGATCGCGATGCCGACCAGGAACGTTATACTCTCCCCGAGCCTGATGATTATCGTTACGTTATCAATCGTGATGTGTGGGATGTGAAGTCTTTTGAGGTTGACCTATCTACCCCCTTAAACTATGCCGACGATTACTCTTCATGCATGGGGTATGTTAAGATAAATGGCGGTAGTGAGACTCGCTTGGCCTACTTCACAGCAGCCGGTGTCGATGTATATAAGGCTCAGAGTCGTACTGATGTCGAAGCACGCATTGTATATATGATTGACAATCAAAAGAACATCAAAGCATTCCTAAGCACCCTTGATGGTAGTAGTGTAAATATGCCCATTACTCTCGAAAAGTTGCCGTAATAGTTGCACCTTATCGATGCATTGATATAGCTCTGTTCCTATCCGATGGGAACAGAGTTTTTTTTGTTGCAATAGAGAGTATTTTTACCTTAGCGATGAACATGATGTCGATGTGTAAACAACGAGGCGGATACTCTCAGTATCCGCCTCGCGTGTATAGGATGAAATTAATAATTGTTATTATTCTTCACCTAAGAGGATTTCGAGAATTTGCCAAGCCGAACGAGACACGGGCGAGCCGGGACCGAAGATGGCAGCTACACCGGCTTGATAGAGGAAGTCGTAGTCTTGGGCGGGAATTACACCACCGGCAATAACGATGATATCCTCGCGACCGAGTTTCTTCAATTCCTCGATAACCTGAGGAACGAGTGTCTTGTGACCGGCAGCCAATGATGATACACCGAGTACGTGAACGTCATTTTCAACAGCTTGACGAGCAGCCTCGGCAGGAGTTTGGAACAAGGGTCCCATGTCCACATCGAAGCCACAGTCGGCATAACCTGTTGCACATACTTTGGCACCGCGGTCGTGACCGTCTTGACCCATCTTGGCTATCATGATACGAGGTTGACGACCTTCACGTTTGGCGAATTTTTCGCACAACTCAGTAGCTTTCTTGAAGTCGTCGCTTTGTTTGTTCTCTGATGAATACACGCCTGAAATAGTTCTGATTACTGCTTTGTAGCGACCTGCTATTTTCTCGCAAGCATCCGAAATTTCGCCCAATGTAGCACGAACGTGAGCTGCTTTCACTGCGAGGTCGAGCAAGTTGCCTTCCTTGGTTTCTACACACTTGGTTATAGCTTCGAGGGCAGCTTGTACGGCAGCCTCGTCACGTTTACCCTTCAAGTCGACGATGCGAGCTACTTGCGATTCGCGAACAGCGGTATTGTCGATTTCGAGGATATCGATGGGAGCTTCCTTAGCGAGGCGATATTTGTTCACACCTACGATAGTTTGCTTACCTGAGTCGATGCGAGCTTGTGTACGAGCAGCAGCCTCTTCGATGCGGAGCTTAGGTATACCGGTTTCGATAGCCTTAGCCATGCCACCGAGTTTTTCGATTTCTTGGATGTGTTCCCATGCTTTGTGAGCCAACTCGTTGGTCAACCACTCTACATAGTACGAACCTGCCCATGGGTCTATCTCCTTAGTGATGTATGTCTCTTCTTGGATATAAATCTGAGTGTTACGAGCGATACGAGCAGAGAAGTCGGTGGGAAGAGCGATAGCTTCGTCGAGAGCGTTGGTGTGCAACGATTGAGTGTGACCGAGGGCTGCACCCATTGCTTCGATACATGTACGACCTACGTTGTTGAAGGGGTCTTGCTCAGTGAGCGACCAACCCGATGTTTGCGAGTGAGTACGCAGAGCAAGTGATTTGGGGTTCTTGGGGTTGAATTGTTTTACAATCTTAGCCCACAACATACGAGCGGCACGCATCTTGGCAACCTCCATGAAGAAGTTCATACCGATAGCCCAGAAGAATGACAAACGAGGTGCAAATGCATCGATGTCCATACCGGCGTTGACACCGGCACGAAGGTATTCAAGACCATCGGCAAGTGTGTAGGCAAGCTCGATGTCGGCTGTTGCACCGGCCTCTTGCATGTGGTAACCCGAGATCGAAATCGAGTTGAACTTAGGCATGTTTTGCGAAGTGTACTCAAAGATGTCGGCGATGATACGCATCGAAAATTCGGGCGGGTAGATGTATGTGTTACGCACCATGAACTCTTTCAAGATGTCGTTTTGGATAGTACCAGCCATCTCTTCGAGCTTGGCACCTTGTTCAAGACCGGCGTTGATGTAGAATGCGAGTACGGGGAGTACAGCACCATTCATAGTCATTGATACCGACATTTTGTTCAAGGGTATACCATCGAAAAGTACTTTCATGTCTTCGAGTGAGCAGATAGAAACACCTGCTTTACCTACGTCACCGACTACGCGAGCATGGTCGGCATCGTAACCGCGGTGTGTAGCGAGGTCAAATGCTACCGAAAGACCTTTCTGACCCGATGCGAGGTTGCGACGGTAGAATGCGTTTGATTCTTCGGCGGTAGAGAAACCGGCATATTGACGGATTGTCCAAGGACGAACTGCGTACATGGCACTGTACGGACCGCGAAGGAATGGGGGAAGACCCGATGCATAGTTCAGGTGTTCAAGTCCTTCTATATCTTCACGAGTGTAGGTGGGCTTTACGGGGATAAGTTCGGGAGTTACCCATTTGTCAGCATCGTTGCAAGGTACTGAGCCGCAAGCCTTCTGACCGAATGCATCGGCCTTAATATCTATATTTTTGAAATTTGGTCTCATCTTTTTTCTTTTTTAAGAGTGATTAAATAGACAATTTGGCATTGAAGCTTTTGAGTGTATCCAATACGTTGCTGCGAACATTGATAAACTCAGTGATACCCACAGCCTTCAAGTCCTCGCTGCAAGCAGGTGCTCCGGCCACAACAAAGTGGGCACGACCATCGAGATACTTAAATGCCTCGGGGGCGAGAGTTTCGTATTCTTCATCGCTTGAACAGAGTACTACGATGTCGGCATTGGCAGCCAATGCTGCGTCGATACCTGCTTGTACAGTGTCAAAGCCAAGGTTGTCGATAATCTTATATCCGGCACAGCCGAAGAAGTTGGACGAGAATTGTGAACGAGCCAATCGCATGGCAAGGTTACCGATAGTGAGCATGAACACTACGGGTTGTTTCTCAGCTGCTTCGGTAGCGAGACGCAATGCTTCGAAGTCGCTGGCGGCACGCTTGAAGTTGAATGTTGGCAACTCGGGCTTGCACTCGCCGTTGCATCCACATCCACATGACTCGGCAGGAGCAATCTTCTCGGCTGCTTTCTCATTGATGTTGGGGTATTGGTTGCTACCCAACAGAATCTCTTTGCGACGAGCCACGTTGCCAAGACGTTCGGCACCGGCTGCGTTGATTTGCTCTTGGATGTAGCCGGCTTTCAATGCTGCGTGGAAACCACCACGTTCTTCAATATCGAGGAAGAGCTTCCATGCTTGCTCGGCGATGGCTACTGTCAAGTTCTCGATGTAGTATGAGCCTGCACCGGGGTCGGTAATCTTATCCAAGTGCGATTCTTCTTTGAGCAAGAGTTGTTGGTTGCGTGCGATACGCTCAGAGAACTCATCGGGGGTAGTATAAACCTTGTCGAATGGCAGGGTTGTGATTGAGTCTACACCACCGAGTGCAGCACTCATGGTCTCAGTCTGTGTACGCAACAAGTTGACGTGTGCATCGTAGATTGTTTGGTTAAACTCCGATGTAGTGGCGTGTGCTACCATCTTGCATGCACAGTCGCATGAAGGATTGTATTGTTTTACGATTTGAGCCCACAGCATGCGTGCGGCACGGAACTTGGCAAGTTCCATGAAATAGTTGGATGAAATACCGAAGTTGAACTTGATGCGGCAAGCTACTTCCTTTGCATCGTGACCGGCATCGGTCAATGAAGCCATCCACTCGTTACCCCAAGCAAGTGCGTAACCGAGTTCTTGTGTGATGTGACCACCTGCGTTGTTAATGAGCAATGCATCTACTGCAAGTACACGATATTTCTTCAATTGAGCAGCTGCTGTCAATACCTCGGCTGCCAATGCTGCTACGTTCTCTACATCGCGACCTTTCTTGATGATGCGTTTGTAGGGGTCGAAGCTGATTGAACCACGCAACTCGGCGAGGTTGTAACCCTTAGCTGTGTAGTATTCGGTGAGGGCTGTTGCCAATTTTGCTGCATGACGCATGCAAGTCATGAAGTTGATTTCCACGCAGTCAGCATGTATGCCGTCGAGCAATGTTGCCAAGCACTCTACACATATTTGGTCTCCATTGAGGTGGAAACCTAATGAGTCAACACCCTTTTCGAGGATGTCAAGAGCCTTTTCGTTGGCTGCTTTCAAGTCTACTACATCGATGTCTTGGCGAGTCAGCCATTCGTTGTTGGTGCGAGTACCGCGAATGTAAGGAAACTCACCGGGAAGAGAGTTGAGAGTCTTCAAGTTCTCGATGTCTTCTTCACGGTACATCGGATTTACATTGAACCCTTCCGAGGTTCTCCATACGAGCTTTTTGTCAAAATCGGCTCCTTTCAAGTCTGCGACCACTTTGTCTTTCCACTCTTGTGTGCTTACAGGTGGAAACTGGTCAAACAGTTTTTCTTTACTTTCTGCCATAGTTTTTTTAATTGATTAAGTGTATTTCAAGTGTTTTGCTTTTATTTTATTACATGTGCATTGTGAGCTGCTGTCGCAACTCTACAATTCGGTCGTAAAATTACTAATTATTATCGAAATAATGTACTTTGATAGTCGATTATTTTCAGTGATATTCTATAAATTAGTAAAAAATTAGGCATTGTCGAGATATTCTATTTGGGGCGTTTGGGGGTTTTATTTTGTCATCTTTTTAATTTTTACTCGATTACAATGCTCGTTCCTTTGTAAGTAATTAAAAACCTACCTGACATAATACCCACCGATCAACTCTATCTAATTTATAGAACATTCCTTGATATTTATTGTCGCAAATATGTTTTTATGCTTTTGCGATTTCTTGAAAAAATTCTCTTTATTGAACTGAATGTCTCTTCTTTAACTCTTCGCTGGCATCCCAGTTGTCGTTGCCTCTCAGCACAACGTCTATGTTATATTGAGAGGAATCAGTAATATTGACAGCCCATGATGCACGTTGGTCGCTCTTGGCACCTTCGCCTTTACTGCCATATTCGCCCATGGTGGGAGTGTTAAGGTTGTCTTTGTTGTGCCACACTCGCCAACCTTTGGGATGGATGTGGTTGTCCATGTGGCAGTGTATAAAGACCGACTGTCCGTAAGGTCGCCAAGGTCGTCCTAAATAGACATTCTCTACACCCTCGTCGGCTGTGAGGTGGCAGTCGTAAAAGACAAATCCGCACGTCGAGCCTTGTGGCGTGGCCGGGGCAGCTATGTATCCCTTGTCGCGTTTGCTGTGTATTGTGCAGTTGTCGAAGTAGGCTGCTACGTCCCACCCGAAGATAAAATCGACGGTACCTTCTATATAGCACTCTTTGTAGTATTGACGTATGCGGCGTTCCTTGCCGTAGGGGTAGAGTGTGTCTTGATTACCAAGGAAGCGACAACGATAGAAGATGGCTCGGTCGCTGTCGATAAGTGCTGCTACGGCTTGTGCTACCGTGCCTGCACTATTTTCAAAGGTGATATTCTCGGCGTAAAAGTTGTCTCCGTAGATGTAGCAGGTTGAGGAGCCTGATGTTCCCATCTCTTCGTTCATGCTGTTGAGCTTGCGAGCATGGTCGTTGCCGGTAATTACAACACCATTTTCACCTATCAGTGATACCGATTGCTTGGATGTGGGAATGATAAGTTTCTCTTTGTAAACTCCTTGCCGTATGAGAATGCGAGTTTCGTGCTCTTTGCGGTAATCGGGTACGAGATTGATAGCTGCCTGAATGGTAAAAACATCGCCACTGCCGTCTTGGGCTACAACAAGGTCGTAGTTGCGAATATAGGGGGCAAGTGATGGAATTTTCGTGATAATCTCATTGACAGCCATTCGAGCCACAACCTTGGCTCCCTGTACATTGAGGTGGGTATTATCTTGTTTGCCACCGGGACAGCAAGCTAACGTCATGGAGTCGACCCACATAAAGTATTGTCGAGAGGATTCATCGCCCAGCGTGCTTACCCACTCGTGAGTGATTGCATTAAGGTCGATAAACGTAACATTCATTTCCTCGGCTATGCGACGAGGTACTTCGCGATACTCGCCATGTGTATCGGTGAGTGTCCCATCGACAAAGTTGCGACGGACAATCGAGTTGAACAGCACCGGAATACCTCCCTTGTCGCGTGTCTCGTTGACAAATCGCCGCAGATTATCATCGAACGTCGAGCCCGGTTCTGTGTGGCGTTTTGCATCGCTCTTGGCGTCGTTGTGTCCAAATTGGATAAAGACGTAGTCGCCGGGACGAATTTTATTTAACACCTTTTCCCATCGACCTTCATCAATGAAACTCTTGGTGCTGCGACCATTCTTGGCATGGTTGTCGATGCGAATCTCCTCTGAGAAAAATCCCGGAAGTACATGTCCCCAACCTCGTTCGGGGTTGCCGCCATCCAGCTTCTTGTTGGCCATGGTCGAGTCGCCTATCATATAGATGGTGAGAACATGTTCTTGCCTGATATAACTGCTTAGTAGTAATATTGATGTGATAATGAATGTGATTGTGATAAATGCTTTTTTCATGGATGTGTGGGTAGTTGGTTAATCTCCTGCGAATGTACAAAATTTTCTGTAATCGCTACACGATATTATGCCCAAATTCGGTTTTTGTGAATATAATGCAATTTTATGTTGCTTTATTTAGTTGCAAAAGGTCGGGATAATTCCTAATATTGCAGTGCGAAATGTTGCGATTGTTTTTGTAACACGTTTAATACAGGATGAAATGAAACGAAATATACTGAAAATTATAGCTTTAACAACGCTTGTGTGTGCTATGTGTGCATGTAGTAATGTTGACAACGAGTGGAGTACTTACTATGCATCACTTCCTTTCGATACTACCCCCGTCGAGCGTCCGACATTTCCCGACTGTTGCGTATCGGTTGTCGATTATGGTGCAGTGGGCGATGGTATAACCGATAATACCGAAGCAATCAATCGAGCCATTGCCGATGTCTCGCAGCGAGGTGGAGGACGTGTTGTGATACCGGCCGGTATATGGTTTACGGGTGCAATAGAGATAAAAAGCAATGTCGAGTTGCATGCTATGCGTAATGCCTTGGTAATTTTCGATGACGATCCTAACTCTTATCCTATCATAGACACCTCGTTTGAGGGACTCGACACTCGTCGTTGCACATCGCCCATCTGGGCTCGTAATGCCGAGAATATTGCTCTCACCGGTGAAGGTGTGTGGGATGGCTCGGGCGATAGTTGGCGGTTTGTTCGTCGTGAGAAGGTAACTGATTCTCAATGGGAGAAACTCTTGTCGACCGAGGGTTGTTATGTCGACAACAATAAGTGGTATCCCAGTCGCGAGTCGTACGAAGGACATCGCATTTGTGATTCTTTCAACAACCCCCAAGGACTCACTCACGATGAGGAGTGGGAGGCAATACGTCACTGGCTTAGACCTGTAATGATTAGTTTTATAGAGTGCCGCAATGTGCTTGTTGAAGATGTAACGTTGCGTAATTCTCCGGCATGGATGCTGCATCCTCTGATGTGCGAAAATGTCATTATTCGCGGGGTCAAGATATTCAACCCGTGGTATTCGCAGAATGGCGATGCCCTCGATATTGAGTCTTGTCATCGCGTACTTGTGGCCGATTGTCTACTCGATGCCGGCGATGATGGTGTGTGCATTAAGTCGGGTAAAGATGCCGATGGTCGTCGGCGAGCAATGGCTTGTAGCCATGTCGTTGTCCGCAATACGCAAGTGTTGCATGGTCATGGCGGATTTGTGGTAGGAAGTGAAATGTCGGGCGGTGTGCATCATGTCTATGTTGAGAATTGTACTTTTACAGGAACTGATGTGGGCTTGCGATTTAAAAGCACTCGCGGTCGTGGTGGAGTAGTGGAACATATCTATATCGAAAATATCAATATGTGTGATATTCCCACCGATGCTGTTACATTCAACTTATATTATAACGGAAAGTCGGTGAGCGAGGATAAGGGTGGTACTGCCGATGTCGAAGCCATGCCGGTTACCGAGCAGACCCCGGCCTTCCGCAATATTCATATCAAGAATATCAAGTGTCGCAATGCCGGTCGTGCTTTCTACTTTCATGGTCTGCCTGAAATGCCGGTCAATAAGGTTACCATCGAGGATGTATTTATAACAGCACAAGAGGGTGGGTATTTTGCCTACACCGATAGTGTAACCATGCATAATGTGCATGTAGAGGCTGTCGCACAACCGCTATATCGTTTCAATCACTGCCATGCAGTGGATACAGTAACCGAAAATAAATAATAAACCTATAAAATCATCACAATGAAACCTCTTAACAAACAGACAGCCACAAAGGCTGCACGTCCCGAGCGGATTATCCAATTTGGTGAAGGAAACTTTTTGCGTGCTTTTGTCGATTGGATTATTTTCAACATGAATGAAAAGACCGACTTCAACAGTAGCGTAGTAGTCGTACAACCGATAGAACGAGGCATGATAGAGATGCTCAATGAGCAAGATTGCTTGTATCATGTCAACTTGCAAGGCCTTGACAAAGGAGAGGTTGTTAACGACCTTACTCGCATTGATGTCATCAGTCGTGCATTGAACCCCTATACCGATAACGATGCTTTCTTGGCTCTTGCCGATCAACCCGAGATGCGTTTCGTTATATCCAATACAACCGAGGCGGGTATTGCGTTCGACCCCAATTGTCGTTTGGAAGATGCTCCTGCTTCCTCTTATCCGGGCAAGCTCACTCAACTGTTGTATCGCCGTTTTAAAACATTTGGCGGAGACATGACCAAGGGTCTTATTATCTTCCCTTGCGAATTGATATTCCTTAATGGCCATCGTCTCAAAGAGACCATCTATCAGTATATCGAATTGTGGAACCTTGGCGATGAATTTAAAACATGGTTTGAGCAGGCGTGTGGTGTCTATGCAACACTTGTCGATCGCATTGTGCCGGGCTTCCCTCGCAAGGATATTGCGACTATTAAAGAGACCCTGCAATATGATGACAATCTTGTTGTGCAAGCCGAGATATTCCACTTGTGGGTGATAGAAGCTCCGCAAGAAGTTGCCGCTGAGTTTCCCGCCGATCGTGCCGGTCTTAATGTCCTGTTTGTTCCTTCCGAAGAACCTTACCACGAACGTAAAGTGACATTGCTCAATGGTCCTCACACTGTTTTGTCGCCCGTAGCATTCCTCTCGGGTCTGAACATCGTGCGTGAGGCTTGTCAGCATCCTGTTATTGGTCGCTACATACATCGTGTGATGTTCGAGGAGTTGCTCGAAACGCTCAATCTTCCCAAGGAGGAGTTAGTGCAGTTTGGTAAAGATGTGTTGGAACGTTTCAACAATCCATTTGTCGACCATCAGGTTACATCTATCATGCTCAACTCATTCCCCAAGTTCCAGACTCGTGACTTGCCCGGATTGAAAGTTTACCTGCAACGCAAGGGTGAACTGCCCAAAGGACTCGTTCTCGGATTGGCAGCTATTATTACCTATTATAAAGGTGGAGTGCGTGCCGATGGTGTCGAAATTGTACCCAACGATGCACAGGAAATCATGGATATGCTTCGTGACTTGTGGGCTACGGGTTGTACTCGCAAGGTGGCTGAGGGCGTACTTGCAGCCGAATATATATGGGGTGAAAATCTTAACGACATCCCCGGACTTACCGATGCTGTGAAAGGCTATCTTGACAACATTCAGGAGAAGGGTATGTTGGAGACTGTTAAATCTATACTTGACTGATATTTATGAACCGATATATAAAGATAAATCCCTCGGACAATGTTGTCGTTGCCATCGACGCTCTCAACGGCGGCGATACACTCGATGTGGAGGGGCGTTCGATAACACTCCTGCAAGACGTGCCGGCCGGTCATAAAGTGGCATTACTACCCCTTGCACAAGGTGAAAATATTATTAAATACGGTTCGCCCATTGGCCATGCACGCCGTGATATTGCCGAGGGAGAGTGGGTTAATGAAACCAATATAAAGACCAATCTTGAAGGTCTGCTCGATTACTCATACAATCCCATCGACACAACCTTAGATATACCGATGTGCGACAAGACATTCAATGGATACCGTCGTAAGAATGGTGATGTGGGTATTCGCAACGAGATATGGATTATTCCCACAGTCGGCTGTGTAAATGGTGTGGTCAATGAGTTGGCTGAGACCTTGCGTAGAGAGACGGGTTGTAAGGGTGTGGATGCCATTGTAGCTTTCCCACACAATTACGGTTGCTCACAGCTGGGTGACGATCATGAAAATACACGCAAGGTGTTACGCGACATGTGCCATCACCCCAATGCCGGTGGTATACTGGTGGTAGGACTGGGCTGTGAAAATAACCAACCCGATGCTTTCCGCGAGTTTTTGGGGGATTACGATACCGAGCGTGTGCGGTTTATGGTAACTCAAAAGGTAAGCGATGAACATGAGGAAGGTATGTCGATACTGCGTGAATTGTACACCATTGCATCGCAGGATAGTCGCACACCGGTATCATTGAGCGAGTTGCGAGTGGGATTGAAGTGTGGTGGCTCTGACGGATTTTCGGGTATTACTGCCAATCCTTTATTAGGCGTATTTTCCGATTTCCTTATTGCCCAAGGGGGTACATCAGTGCTGACCGAAGTGCCGGAGATGTTTGGTGCCGAGACCTTGTTGATGAACCGATGCGAAAATGTTGAATTGTTTGATAAAACCGTTCATCTGATAAATGACTTTAAAGCCTATTTTATAGCCAATAACCAACCGATATACGAGAATCCATCGCCCGGAAACAAGGCCGGTGGTATATCGACACTCGAAGAGAAATCATTGGGCTGTACGCAGAAGTGTGGGCGTTCGGCAGTGAAGGATGTGCTGATGTATGGCGATCGCATTACTCGTCGCGGACTCAACTTGCTGAGTGCTCCCGGCAACGACCTTGTGGCCTCCACAGCCTTGGCTTCGGCCGGTTGTCACCTTGTGTTGTTTACCACAGGAAGAGGTACTCCATTCGGTACCTATGTGCCTACAGTGAAGGTATCGACCAATACGACACTCTTTAACAATAAGTCGGGATGGATTGACTTTAATGCCGGTACTCTCGTTGAGGGGGAGACCATGCAAGCCCTCAGCCAACGTTTCATTGACTATATTGTAGCTGTTGCCAATGGTCAGTTTACGCACAATGAGCGTAAGGGATATCGCGAAATAGCTATCTTTAAGACTGGTGTAACATTGTAAAATCATTAAAGGGAACTGCTGTTAAAACGAGTGTTTCCGATAACAAATTAAATTATTAATAAGTGGAACAGATTGTTGTTCTCTAAAAAAATTAAAAGATATGAAACCTTTTATGGATGAAAATTTTCTGTTACAGAGCGAAACTGCACAGAGACTATACCATGAGCATGCTGCTAAGATGCCCATTATCGATTACCACTGCCACCTTGTACCGCAGATGGTAGCCGATGATTATCGTTTTCGTTCTATTACCGAGTTGTGGCTCGGTGGCGACCATTACAAGTGGCGTGCCATGCGGTCGAACGGTGTCGATGAACGATTCTGTACCGGTAACGATACCACCGACTGGGAAAAGTTTGAAAAATGGGCCGAAACCGTTCCATATACCATGCGTAACCCTCTTTACCATTGGACACATCTTGAACTGAAAACAGCCTTTGGAATCGAAAAGATATTGAAACCCTCGACAGCTCGTGAGATTTATGACGAATGTAATGAGAAGTTGGCACAACCGGGCTATACAGCACGCGGTTTTATGCGTCGCTATGGAGTGGAGTGTGTGTGTACAACCGACGATCCTATCGATACTCTCGAGCATCACAAGGCCACTCGTGATAGCGGTTTTGAGGTGAAAATGTTACCTACATGGCGACCCGACAAGGCTATGGCGGTAGAAGTCCCCGCCGATTTTCGTGCCTATGTTGAGAAGTTGGGAGAGGTAAGCGACATGAATATTAATACCTTTGATGATATGATCGATGCCTTGCGTCGTCGTCACAAGTTCTTCGAGGAGATGGGTTGTCGACTGAGTGATCATGGTATTGAGGAGTTCTATGCCGAGGATTATACCGATGCCGAGATACGTCGCATCTTTGACAAGGTATATGGTGGTAAAGAATTGTCGCAAGAGGAAATCCTCAAATTCAAGTCGGCTATGCTTATCGAGTTTGGTGAGATGGACTGGGAAACAGGTTGGACACAACAATTCCACTATGGTGCTATCCGTAACAATAATACATTGATGTTCAAGAAACTGGGCCCCGATACAGGCTTCGACTCGATAGGCGAATTTACTACTGCCAAGGCGATGGCTCGTTATCTCGACCGCCTCAACTCGGCAGGAAAACTAACCAAGACAATCCTTTACAACCTCAATCCATGTGCCAACGAAGTGATAGCTACCATGTTGGGTAACTTCCAAGATGGTAGTGTGCCGGGTAAAATACAGTTTGGTTCGGGTTGGTGGTTCCTCGACCAAAAGGATGGCATGGAGAAACAGATGAATGCTCTCTCGCTGTTGGGCTTGTTGAGCCGATTTGTGGGAATGCTTACCGACTCTCGCAGCTTCCTTTCGTATCCTCGCCATGAATACTTCCGCCGCACCTTGTGCAATCTGTTGGGACGCGACATAGAGAATGGCGAAATTCCTGCATCGGAACTTGATTTTGTTGGTCAAATGGTTGAAAACATCTGCTATAACAATGCCAAGAACTTCTTTAAGTTCTGATTGGGGGTAGTGGATGTGACTCCTATTGTTATAAAAACATTGATGCCTTACCCAAAGCGAGGTGTCGATGTTTTTTTATCTGAAAATAAGTATGTAATATTGAAAAGAATCTCTATTTTTGTAGATAATCTTTGAACCTTATAAAAATTAATGCCTATGAAAAAGATTTTTTGTTTATTATTGTGTCTTGTTGCCTTGTTTACCGGAAATGTTGTTGCACAAGAGAAGGGCGATATGTATTTGGGTGGAAGTATTGGTCTGGATGTATCGTCGGTCGGAGATTCCGGACTCTCGATGTCGACAGTCTCATTCTCATTTACTCCCGAGTACGCTTATTTTGTAACCAATAATTTCAGAATAGGTGCCGGGTTGTCTTTATCAGTTGCCGATGAAGTTACAGTCTTTACTATTGAGCCTGCTTTTGCCTACTATGTAAGACTGGTCGATAAGTTGTATTACATTCCTGAACTGAAAATAGGTGGTGGTGTAATGTCGAGTGATGGTTATTCAACCGGAGTATTTTCATTAGGAGTTAACCTCTTTGCGTTGGAGTTCAAGCCCTCTGCTAAGGTTGGTCTGTCGTTGAGCCTTGTCAATCTTTCTTGTATGGTGCTGCCTGAGAACGAGTTGACTGCTTTTAATTTCAATTTGATTTCCACACCGCAATTCGGATTCCGCTATTATTTCTAAACCCAACACTTTGTTGCGGTTAATGAATCATTCGACGGTGGTGTTTATTGAAGTTGCCGCTCAAAATAGAGGTATGTTCTATAAATTAGTAAATAAGTTTTTCGATGTCGGCAGACGCTGTTTCGTATTGTAGTATATTTCTACCCTTCATTCAGTTACGATGCTCACGTTGTGCTTTTATGAGAAATTATAAATCTTTACACAATAAACTTCACAATCAACTCGACCTAATTGATAGAACCTACCTATATTGATTTGTAGTGAAAGAAAGAGCTGCTCCCATACGGCACACCCTTTTTTCGAACCTTATGTACTTGATGTAGTACATTAAACTGATTGATAACGAGTTAGAGATAATGACCCGTACGGTCAAAAGCCGTATAAACATTAATTTGCTGGGCAACCTACTCTTTCCATGTAGGCTTC
>JAFXJY010000008.1 GCA_017531985.1 Bacteroidaceae bacterium | reverse complement strand
AAAGCATCTTCCTTTACCTTTTATATCGCTTGGAAAAAATCAAAAACAAACAAAAAATAAGAGAGATTTTCCTCGCCTTGGAAAAACCTCTCTTTGTATGATGATGCAGCTCTAAAACCAACTACTTTTTGCCACATTACCTACTAAAATCACCCGATAGCTACATTGCTTCGGGTGATTTTGGTTTCAGGGTATACCGGTTAGAACCTACTATCTTATTGTCCACATTACCCATTATTATCAGAGGTTATTGCCGATGATGTTACTCTTCGTTGGCAGCTTTGCCAAGGCAGGCAAGGATTCCACCATCGACATAGACTACTTGTCCGGTAACAAAATCGGATGCCAGTGAGGCGAGGAAGATGATAGTACCACCCAAGTCCTCAGGATTTCCCCAGCGTCCGGCAGGAGTGCGTTTGATGATAAACTCGTTGAACGGATGACCATCTACGCGGATAGGAGCTGTCTGTGCTGTGGCAAAATAGCCCGGACCTATACCATTGACCTGAATGTTGTATCGAGCCCATTCGGTGGCCATGTTTTTGGTAAGCATTTTCAGTCCGCCCTTGGCTGCGGCATAGGCTGTAACTGTGTCGCGAGCCACTTCGCTCATCATGGAACATACGTTGATAATCTTGCCACCGCCACGTTCTCGCATCCCTTCAAAGACGGCTTTTGACATGATAAATGGTGATGTGAGGTCGGTTGTAATGACTTCTTCAAACTCGCTTACACTCATCTCGTGCGAGGGGATGCGTTTGATAATACCGGCATTGTTGACCAATATGTCGATAATGCCGACTTCGCGACGGATGGTTTCTACCAATCGGAGAGCCTCATCTTCGTGTGTCACATTGCACACATAGCCCTTGACGTGAAGGCCTTTTTCGGCATATTGTGAGATGGCGTTGTCAATACGCTCTTGCGAGCGACCGCAGATGGTAACTGTGGCACCGGCTTGTGCAAGGGCTGTGGCCATAGCCATGCCCAGTCCGTGTGTAGCACCCGTTACGAGGGCTACACGACCTGTTAGGTCGAAGAGTTTCATAGCTTCGTGCATAGTTCGTTTCCTCCTTTGCTATTTCATTTCGGTGGGAGCGGCAGTGTCCATGTCGTTGTAGTCGAGGTTTTCGCCGGCCATACCCCATATAAAGGTGTAGTTGCTTGTGGCACATGCCGAGTGTATCGACCATACGGGCGATATTACGGCATCTTCGTTGTGCATCCATATGTGGCGTGTCTCTTGCATCTCGCCCATGAAGTGGCACACTGCATTGCCTTCGGGAACTTCAAAGTAGAAGTATGCCTCCATACGACGGTCGTGTGTGTGTGCCGGCATGGTGTTCCACACGCTACCTGGCTTTAGCTCGGTCATTCCCATTTGCAGCTGACAAGTAGGGAGTACGCGTCCCACAATCATCTGATTGATGGTGCGGTGATTCGATGTTTCGAGACTGCCGAGTGTAAATACGTTGGCCTCTGCCTTGGTTATTTTCTTGTCGGGATAGGTCATGTGTGCCGGAGCCGAATTGAAATAGAAGTGGGCAGGATGTGCCGGGTCATTGCTGGCAAAGATGGGGTTGCGGTCGCCTTTGCCCAGATAGAGTACCTCCTTATAACCGAGTTCGTACACTTTACCATCTACTTCAACAGTGCCTGCACCGCCCACGTTGAAGATACCCAACTCACGACGATGCAAGAAGAAGGGTGCTTTCAGAGGGTCGATGGGGGTGAGTTCGAGACGTTCGTTGACGGGTACTGCACCGCCTACGACAAGGCGATCGTACATTGTATATACCATGTTGATTTCATCGGCGACCATGAGGTTCTCGATGAGGAAGTCTTTGCGTAATCGAGCCGTGTCATATTGCTTGGCATCGGCAGGATGTGCGGCATATCGCACTTCGTAGTTGATTTTCATATTCTTATTGTTATTATCTTCTTGTGGAGTGAAGTTATCTTAATTGCGTAATTGACCGATGGTGTCCAGACATTGGCGACAGAGTTCGGTTATTTTCTCCCATTCGCCAGCGGCTATTACCTCTTTGGGGAAAAGTTTTGAACCCATGCCCACGCAGGTGACACCGGCCTTCATCCATGCCGTAAGACTTTCGGTAGTGGGTTCTACTCCACCGGTCACCATGAGCATCGACCACGGCATGGGAGCCTTGATATTCTTGACAAACGAAGGACCACCCACATTGCCGGCAGGGAATACTTTGCACACGATGCAGCCATTCTCTTGTGCTGCATTTATTTCGCTTACCGAGCCACATCCCGGTATGTAGGGAACAAGGCGACGGTTGCACACACGACATATCTCGGGATTGTAGCAAGGTCCTACAACAAAGTTGGCTCCTAATTGCATGTATAAAGCGGCTGTTGCAGGGTCGACAATTGAACCTATGCCCAGTATCATGTCGGGGCATTCGCGAGTAGCATATTTGACCAACTCGGCAAAAACTTCTTGGGCAAAGTCGCCACGGTTGGTAAATTCGAATGCACGAACACCTCCATCGTAGCATGCTTTCAGTACTTTCTTTGCCACTTCGGCATCGCTATGATAGAATACCGGAACCATGCCGGTGTGTTGCATGGTAGTTATACTCTGTATAATGTTAAATCGAGCCATAATATATAATGTGTTATATTCACAATCGGTTCATTGGTATAGGATGTGACAGATAGTGTGCTTATCGTGAAACACGACCTGAACCATCACCACCCATTAGTTTTTCCACCTCATCGACACTCACTTGGTTGTAGTCACCATAGATGGTGTGTTTCAGGCATGAGGCGGCTACTGCAAAGTCGAGAGCCTTTTGGTCATCGCCTGTATAGGTGTTCAGACCGTAGATGAGACCTCCCATAAAAGAGTCGCCACCGCCTACGCGGTCGACAATGTGTGTGATGTCGTAGCGACGCGACATTTTCAGTACACCATCGGAGTACAGTACACCTCCCCATGTGTTGTGGTTGGCGTTGATGGAACCTCGCAATGTAATGATAACTTTCTTGATGCGAGGGAAGCGGGACATCAACTGGGTGCAAACACTTTCAAATTCGGCAGCATTGACTTCGCCGGCAGTCTGCGTAACGTCGAATCCTTCGGGCTTGATGCCAAAAACTTTCTCGGCATCCTCTTCGTTGCCCAGAACGATATCGCAGCCTTCAACCAACGCTGGCATTACCTCAGAGGCTGTCTTGCCATATTTCCACAAATTCTTACGATAGTTGAGATCGCAAGAGACTGTTACGCCCATCTCGTTGGCTATCTTTATAGCTTCGAGGCACACATCGGCAGCACCTTGTGAAATGGCGGGAGTTATACCTGTCCAGTGGAACCACTTGGCATCGCGAAAGACCTCACGCCAATCGATCATACCCGGCTTGATTTCGGCAATAGCCGAACCTGCACGATCGTAGATAACTTTGCTTGGACGTGCCACAGCTCCTGTTTCAAGAAAATATATACCTATGCGATCACCTCCGTATGCAATATGTTCGGTGCTAATGCCATATCGGCGTAGATCCATTACACATGTGCGAGCTATATCATTGTTAGGTAGGCGGGTGACAAATTCACTTTCAAGCCCATAGTTGGCCAGTGAGACTGCTACATTGGCTTCGCCACCGCCAAATGTGGCATTGTACGATGTTGTCTGTGTAAAACGTAAATAATCGGGGGTTGCCAATCGCAACATTATTTCTCCGAAGGTGACAATTTTGTTCTTCATATAGGTAGGGATATTAGTTGCTAATCATATTTCTTGCAAAGTTAAGTATTCATGGCGAGGGTTGTCCTCTTTTCTTTATCTATTTTGTGTATTATCTTCACTTAATTACTTGCAAAATATAAATTTTATTATCATCTTTGTCTTGGAAAAATAAATAAGACAAGCCATGAAGCCAGCCCTACGAAGTTTCTCATTCCATCCCGAGCGTTCATTCCTTGTGCGTAAAGACACAGGTGCTCCGGTGTATAGTATGTGGCATCAGCATGCCGAGATTGAACTGTTTCTCACGCGAGGCGGACAAGGTGGCATGATGATAGGTGACCACGAGCTTCCCATCGATGGTTCATGTCAGATGCTGGTATTGGGTGCAAACCTCCCTCACACCATGTCGTATGGCAACCGTCCCAATGAAAAGGAGGTTGAAGCTGTGGTGGTACACCTTTCTCCTCCTGTGTTTGGAGCTTTTTATGAGTTGCCCGAAATGGCTGCCATACGCAACTTGTTGAAAAATGCTGAGCGAGGCATATACATCAAAGGTGAAACCTTGGGCGTGATGGAGAAAGAGATGTTTGCACTGGTCGAAGATGAACCCTCTCAGAGCATATTGCGACTGTTGCAGATACTCCTTACCATAGCCAACTCGCAGGACTATGAATATGTAGCAAGCCAAGGATACACCACAACACACTCTCGTGAGACCGACTCATCAAGAATGAATAAAATATACACATTCGTCTTAGAGAACTATCATCGAGACATATCGGTACAAGAAGTAGCCGATATTATTCACTTTGCCAAAGGCTCATTTTGTCGATACTTTAAGCAACGTACAGGTAAGACGTTTATGGACTTTCTTATAGAAGTGCGTATAGGTAACGCTTGCAAGCTGCTCATGGAGAATGAAATGAATATCAATGAGATTGCCTATGCCTGCGGATATAACAATATATCCAATTTCTTCCATCAGTTCAAGGCTCTTAAAGGTTGCAGTCCCAGTCGTTATCAGAAAAACTATTTCGGCTATACGCACAACGACGATAGCGAATAGGGTAGAAAGAAAAAGCATCGACAGGTCACAACCATCGATGCTCGACTAAAATGTCGGGGTGAGAAGACTCGAACTTCCGACCTCCACGTCCCGAACGTGGCGCGCTAACCAACTGTGCTACACCCCGAGTGCTGTTAGCGAGTGCAAAGTTACATAAAGTTTGCAAATAACAAACTCTTGAAGTAGGATTTTTCACTTCGTGTTTTCAAAAAACTTAGCAAAACTTAGTTTGCAATGTAATCAAATGACGTCGTTCGAAAGATTGTGTCACAACCCTCTCTATATCGAACAGTCGATAAATATCTGTTAATAAAACATTTGGATTGTTTGATGAAAATATTTTAGAAAAAAAAGTAAATAATCTTTGTATATTAAGAAAATATCACTACCTTTGCACACGCAAAACGATGGTGCCATAGCTCAGTTGGTAGAGCAAAGGACTGAAAATCCTTGTGTCCCCGGTTCGATTCCTGGTGGCACCACAGCAAAGAAAAGCAAAACAACGTAAAATCCTGATTTTCAACGAAAATCGGGATTTT
>JAFXJY010000007.1 GCA_017531985.1 Bacteroidaceae bacterium | reverse complement strand
CCTGTCACCTTGCACCCCACGATTACGCACTGCGTGCTTCATCGAGGGGTTTCGATAGCCATACGTCTGCGACGTATTGTTTGTTACCATCTTCGCCCCTGTGTTTTCGCAAGAAAATATAGGGGCGACGTCGAGCCTCAGCGAGACAGAGGGGTTAAAAATAATAATAATCAGATGGATAAACCATGCTCGCATGAACGCATCCGATAGGTCACAACCCCTTCCCCCTGCGGGGACTTCCCCTATCTCGCTTCGCTCGCAGGGGCAGAGAAGGTTACTTCGCCCCTGTATTTTCTCCTGAGGCAGGGACGCAACTGTGGTGCGTACGATTATTATATTAATTGATTTTCATATAATTATACCATCAACGCACCAGTGGTGCGTCCCTACGACTGTGGGCAGAAACATCTAATCGATGGTGCGTCCTTACGGTTGCGAGCTGACGTAAAATCAATAATATATTTCTCCATCGCCGGCTTTCTTATGAGCAGTCTCGGCATCATTCTTATCAGCATTCAATTCAGCCTCTTCGGCTGCAAGTTCGGCATTCTCTTGTTCGAGCATTTCGGTCTGTTCTTTCCACTTTTCGCGAGCATATTCTTGCAAGTCGGCTACTGTATCTTTCTCATCGACAATCTCTTGACCAATGATTGTCTCAATAATATCCTCCATCGAAACTACACCGAGAAACAGCCCGTATTCGTTACGCACCTGTGCAATATGCTCCTTGCCTTTGAGCATTTCTTCCCACACATCGCCCACCGGAGTCTCTTCGTCATATGAAAGAATGGGACGACGTATGTCATGCAGTTCCATGTCGAACTTGTCCTCGGCAAGATGTTCGAGAACGGTTTGTTTCAATATATATCCCGTCATGAAGTCGGGTGTATCACCATAAACCGGAATGCGGGAATATGTGCGATTTTCCTCATCGGTATAGAACTCTTTAAGCGTTACATTCTCTTGTGCAGCCACAACTACTGTACGGGGAGTCATTATCTCTCCTACGGTAATGTTATCGAGCTTGAAAAGATTCTGTATAATATTCTTCTCTTGCGACTCGAACACGCCCTCTTCGGTACCTACCGACACCATGGCTGTCACCTCCTCACGACTGACCGATAGGGGTTGTTTCTCTTTCGACACCAACTTGGTTATAAATTCTGACAGCCACACCAATGGATACATCAGCACTATCATCACACGGATGATAGGAGCTGCACCCATTGCCAGTTGTCTCCAATAATACGAACCTATTGTCTTGGGGATAATTTCGGAAAATACAAGAATGAGAATCGTTAATACGGCCGAAATAACTCCTACCGGTATATTTTCAAAGACGATTGCAGCTTCGGCACCCACACCGGCAGCACCCACTGTGTGAGCTATCGTATTGAATGAAAGGATGGCAGCCAACGGACGATCGGCATCTTTTTTCATCGCCATTAATAACGGAGCATTCTTGGCTCCTTCCTGCTCTTTCATGGCAATATAAGAGACCGGAGTAGATAGCAATACGGCCTCCAACACCGAACATAAAAATGACACACACAGTGCCAACAATAAATAAAATATAAGAAGTCCCATAAAGGTTCTATTTTGTGAATAAGTTTTTAATCTGATTGATGAATAGGTTGAAAGAATAATACAAGTAGTGATAGCTAATCACAGACCAACTATCGACAATATCTACTATAATCGAAATACGCAAAAGAGGGGTTGCAATTGCACAGAAGTGACCTGTATGGTATTCTGACCGCAATATTTGCAATAAGAGAAAAACGCCAATCGCTGATTGGCATCTACATCATCCGAGAGACTATGTTCGTTTGTTTCCATATCGTTGGTGCAAAGATATATATTTTAGTTGAGGACTACAAATAATATTAAGGTTTATTATAGAAATCTACTTAATTAAAGCCAAACGCCCCTACCGATGATGTAACGACACCTATATAGACACGACACACAATAAAGCCCCGATTCAAGAACCGGGGCTTTATTGAAGCTATTGAAAACTTACTACAATTCCAGAATCATATTGCCACGAGCCGGCAACGTAAGCGTCTCTCCCAGAGCCACTGTTGTACCCGATATTACATCATGAGCCTCGGCAGCACCATTCAGCACCTCGGAGTAGGGAGTCATGTTCAACTCTACCACCCTATCGGTACCATTGAGCAATACAAGCACTGTCTTACCCTCATAACTGCGTGCATAGGCATATACACCTTGTTGAGGTATGAAGTGTTTCATATCGCCCTTAGCTATCACCTCATTGCCCTTACGCCAATGAAGTATATGGCTGATAAAGTTGAAAGCCTCGGCCTCTTTATCGTTACGCTCGGCAGCATTGAATAGATTGCGAGCATCGCCCTCCCATCCGCCGGGGAAATCTTTGCGTACATATCCATCGGTAATCTCCTTGGTACCATTCATCAACAACTCTGTTCCGTAGTAAAGTTGCGGAATGCGACGGGTGGTAAGCAAGAGTGTCATGGCTTGTTTAAGAGCTGTAATATCCTGACCATTACGCAAGAAACGGTCGGTATCATGATTTTCGATAAACGCCATTACCATCGATGGGTCGGGATAGAGATAATCGTACACAAAGTGATGATACAACTTATTAAGACCCATCATATAGCTATCGGTTTCTTCCACAAGACTATTATTTATCACTTGCCACAAGTGGAAGTCCATCACACTCTTCAAGTTACTGTTAAGAGGTGCCGACAACTTTGAATCCTTCTGCCACCATGCGGTAAAAGCAGGATTCTCACACCAAGTCTCACCTACGACATTGAAGTGCGGATACTCCTCGTTCAACTCTTTGAGCCATTGCGACATGGCATCATAATAGGCATAGGGATGAGTATCCATGCGTATGCCATCGATGCCGACAGCCTCTATCCACCAGAAACTATTCTGCATCAAGTATCGAGCAACATGAGGATTGCGTTGATTGAGATCGGGCATGGTCAATACAAACCATCCATCGTTCATCTGATCGAAATCATAGTTCGATGCATAAGGGTCGACATGAGGTGTCAGTTTATAGGAAGTCTGAACGAAGTTATTTTCATAGTCGGGGTTGTTGAACCAGTCGCTCGATGGCACATCGGTCAACCACACATGGTCGCTACCGCAGTGATTGAATATCATATCCATTACCACTTTCAAGCCTTTTTCATGGGCTACGTCAATGAGTTCGCGATAATCATCATTCGAGCCGAAGCGTGGGTCGATAGCATAATAATCGGTAGTGGCATAACCATGATAACAACTCTGGCGACGATCGCCGAAGTGGAAATCACTCATATCATTCTCCAAGAGTGGTGTAAACCACAATGCCGTAACGCCCAATTCGTTGAAATAGTCGATATGGTCGATGATACCGCGTATATCGCCACCGTGACGGGCACTGGGCTGACTGCGGTCGACCTTATAGGGCTTCATTCCTTCTATATTATCGTTCGATGTATCACCATTGGCAAAGCGGTCGGGCATGAGCATGTAGAGTACATCTCCGGCATCAAATCCGATACGCTCTTCCGGAGCTTTTTCACGCTCACGCAACTCGTATGGTAACACTTGCTTACAGTTGTCAAACACAAGGTTCAACTCCATGACTCCTGCTTGTGCCTTAGCTACATTGAGATACACCAAAAGATAGTTGGGACTATCGAGATGCACCACACTATCGACTTGCACTCCTGCATAATGTGTTACCACATCGGTGGCTTTTCCCACACCATTGCCATAAAGCATGATCTGCAACGAGGGATTTTTCATTCCTACAAACCAGTAGGGAGGATCAACCTTATCGATGTTAACCACTGTACTGTCGGGCAAATTACAGCTCTCGCACGACTGTTTACTATCGCAACCGACCCAACCGAGCAAGGTCGTCAATATAATCAAGAATGATAATTTCTTCATCTTCACTTTCTGCTATATATATTTTATTCTATTATTTTCTTACTCTACTTCTTGTTTTTTCTCATTTACAATGAATACCGATGCCGCACCCAACAACAAGAAGATACCTGCCAAGACGAGCATCAATCCTTGTGGAGCAATTCCCGAAGGAGTGAGAGGCAAGCAACCCAATACAAGACCACCGGTAGCAGCTGCTACAATCTGGGGCAGACAAATGGTTCCATTGAACAAGCCCAAATAAGTACCCATATGCTTACCCGAAAGCGAATTGGTAAGAATAGTGAATGGCATTGCCAACATGGCAGCCCATGCACAACCGATGAGTGCATAAGAGATAAACAACATATATTGGTTGTGGATGAAATAGGTCGAAATAAAACCAATTGCACCCAACACAAGGCTCAAAGAATAGGCAAACTTGCGATTGCTGAACATGGGCAACACCACAGCCCACAATACCGAGCCTACTGCTTGTACGGCAAACAACACACCCACCCAGTCGCCGGCTGCTTGATACTGCGTAGAGGCTGTGTCGAGAGCATTGTTTACTATCGGGGTATCAAAAGCTGTCTCAGCAATAGCTCCATTGGTATAGGTCCACATGTACATGAAAGCTGCCCAACAGAAGAATTGCACCAATCCCACTGTCCAGAATGTTTTAGGTGCTTTGATAAGCAACTCTATCATTCCCACCTTTTCATGAGTATCTTCTTCCTTTATTCCATGATAATCGGCATACTCTTTGGGAGGCATTTCCTTCACTGTTGCGGTTGTATATATCACGCACAGAATGAGGATGATAGCACCTATATAGAACGACCATTTCACCGAGTCGGGAATCTCGCCTTGTGCAGCAATGTTGGCCACGCCCAATGCTGTAAAGATGTAGGGAAACAGATAACCCACCAAGCTACCGGCATTGCACAAGAAACTCTGTATCGAGTAGGCAAGACCTTTCTGTTTCTCGTTGACCATATCACCTACCATCATCTTGAACGGCTGCATAGCCATGTTGATAGAGGTATCGAGGAACATCAATGATACAAGACCAAATATCATCGCAGCACTCACTGTAAGTCCAAAGCTACCGGCATTGGGCAACATGCACATTACCAATACAGCCACCAATGCACCAATAAACAAGTAGGGTATGCGACGTCCGAAACGTGTCCATGTATTATCACTCCACTTACCCACCAACGGCTGAACAATAATGCCCATCAACGGAGGCAGAATCCAGAAGAAACTTAAATCATGCGGGTCGGCTCCCAAGGTAGCAAAGATACGACTCACATTGGCACTCTGTAAAGCATACGCAATCTGTACACCGAAAAATCCGAAACTCAGATTAAAGAGTTTCATAAACGACAAGTCTGGTTTTGTTTTCATTGTATATACATTTTAATAATTATTATCACGATTATAACACTATTCCACCTCGCGGGTAGAGCCTCTCAGTATAAGTGAGGTCTTTACTATCTTGTTCTTATACACGAGTTTTTCTTCATTGCCATCTATCTTGGCAAGGAGCAGTTCCATAGCCCCTTCGCCCACAGCCTCGCCGGGCTGATCGACCATCGACAGGCGAGGTTCGGTCGAACGTGCCGTCTCATTATCCGAAAATCCGCATATCGATACATCCTCGGGAACTCGCAAGCCGGCATCCTTACACGCATATAATATGCCTGCCGCAGTGTCGGCATTGACAGCGAAGAAGGCATCGGGACGATCCTCTTGGGCTATCAGTTGCAATGTCAGTTGCCGAGCTTCATAGCGAGTGTCGCATTCGTGTATCATCTCATTACACACCTCAATGCGATGCTTACGCAAGGCATCGACATAACCATTGCGACGGTTCTTAGAAATTTCAAGATGCAGCGGCGATGTAAAAAAAGCTATCTTGCGACAACCGGTCACTATCATGTGTTCGACCGCAGCAAACGCCCCAGTATAATCATCCACCACCACACGCGAGGTATTCAACTCGGTACATATACGGTCATAAAAGACAAGAGGCACTTCCTCGTCGATAAGTCGACGAAAATGAGTGTAATCCGATGTAGTCTTGGCAAGCGACGCAATTACTCCGCAAACCTTTGCTTTTCGAAAAGCCTCGATAATAGACACCTCCTTTTCATAATTCTCATTGCTTTGAGCCACAAGAATGTTATATCCGGCAGCCGAAGCAGTTTTCTCTACACCCGACAACACACTGGCAAAAAACGAGTGTACCATCTGAGGCAATATAACACCTATCGTATTAGAGCGATTATTGCGAAGACTCAGTGCAAACTCGTTGGGTCGATAATTATGCTCACGAGCATATGCCTGTATAGCCTCACGCACGCTCGGGCTGATATTGGGGCTATTATTCAAGGCTCGCGACACAGTCGACGGGGCACATCCCATCGCCTTAGCTATATCTTTGATTGTTATATGAGGTGACATAGGGTATAGAGTTTTATCATTAGATTTCAATCTTCAAATTTGCAATTATTTGTGGAAACTAAAAGATATTACACATATATTTAAATATAAAAAACAACGCAAACGTTTGCAATGTTAAAATATTTTTTTTGAGTTAAATAATCAAGAATGGAATTTAATTAACTTTATATTTGCACTCTGAATATTGTGGCTACATGTAGCCTGATATGACATTAAAAACATTTAAAAACCCAAATATTAACAACTTTTTTAATCTAATCCGCATGAATTACGTTAGTAAAAAAGTCCCCAGAGTGCTTATGGCAGCGTTGCTGCTCTGCTTCTCTATTAGCACATTTGCACAGCAAATCGTTGTTTCGGGACACGTAAAAGACGCGTATGGCGAGCCTATCATCGGTGCAAACGCCATGCTAGTAGGTACGACAACGGGAACTACCACCGACATCGATGGTAACTTCTCATTGAAAGCCGAACAAGGTGCTACCATCAAGGTTAGCTACATTGGTTACAAACCTCAAGAAGTTGCAGCTGCTCCTTCATTGGTTATCACCCTTGAAGAAGATGCTCATGTACTCGAAGAGGCTGTGGTTATCGGTTATGGTGTTGTAAAGAAAACCGACGCTACCGGTTCGGTTACAGCCATCGAACCCGATGCCATGAACAAAGGTCTCACCACCAATGCCCAAGACATGATTACCGGTAAAATTGCCGGTGTGAACGTTGTTTCGGACGGTGGTACTCCCGGTGGTGGTGCTACTATCACTATCCGTGGTGGTTCTTCTCTCTCGGCAAGCAACTCTCCCCTTGTTGTTGTTGACGGTCTTGCATTGGACAACAGCGGTATCCAAGGTGTTGCCAACCCTTTGAGTACAATCAACCCCAATGATATCGAATCATTCACAGTCCTCAAAGACGCCTCGGCAACTGCCATCTACGGTTCGCGTGCTGCTAACGGTGTGATCATCATCACTACCAAGAAGGGTGCCAAAGGCTCTAAGCCCCGCATCACATACAGCGGCAACGTTTCAGTAAGTACCCCCATCCACTTGCGTGAAGTGATGACCGGCGATCAAGTTCGCGACCTTGCCCAAGAACTCTATGGCGACCGCGAGAACGCTGCTGAGATCCTCGGCTTGCTCGGCGATGCCAACACTGACTGGCAAAGCCTCATCTACCGCAACGCCCTCAGCCACGACCAAAACTTGACTATCGCCGGTGGTCTGAGCTGGATGCCCTATCGTGTATCTGTTGGTTACACCAACCAAAACGGTATCGTTAAGACATCTAACTTCGAGCGTTTCACTGCATCGGTCAACTTGGCTCCCACATTCTTCGACGACTACTTGAAGTTCAACATCAACGCCAAGGGTATGCTTGTAGGTAACCGTTACGCTGATGGTGGTGCTATCGGTGGTGCTGCTGCCTTCGACCCCACACAACCCGTATATGGTGATCCCGACAACAAGTTTGGCGGTTTCTGGCAATGGACAACTGCCACCGGTGGTTACAACAGCCAAGCACCTCTTAACCCCGTTGCTCTTATCGAGCAAAAACGCGATGAGGCTAAGTCTTGGGACTTCATCGGTAACATCGAAGCCGACTATAAGCTCCACTTCTTCCCCGACATGCGTGTACACGCCAACATCGGTATCGACGTAGCAGGTGGTACTCAAAGCACTTACCTCCCCGTTGAAGCTGCCGGCACATTCGAAAACGGTAGCAACAGCACTACATATAAATATAAGACCAACAAGATGTTGAATGCCTACTTGCAATATGCCAAGGAATTTGGTGCCAACAATCTTGACGTAATGGCAGGTTACGAGTGGCAACACTTCTACAACGAAGGTGAAAGCACTTGGGATAACCTCAAACACAACAATGCCGGCTCGGATGAGTGGAAAATGGAGAACTACTTGGTATCGTTCTTCGGTCGCTTAAATTACCAACTCTTCGGTCGTTATCTCTTGACAGCCACAGTACGTTACGACGGTACAAGCCGCTTCTCGGCCGACAACCGTTGGGGTCTCTTCCCCTCAGTAGCTCTCGCATGGAAGATCAAAGAAGAATCTTTCCTCCGCGATGTTAACTGGTTGAGCGACTTGAAGCTCCGTCTCGGTTGGGGTATCACCGGTCAACAAGAAATCGGTGGTTACTACGACTACCTCCCCGTATATTCTCAAAGTAAAGACCACGCATTCTACCCCATCGGTGTAGACGGCAATGGCAACTTTATATACTATCCCTATGCACGTCCCGATGCTTACAACCCCGACTTGAAGTGGGAGGAAACCACCACTTACAATGCCGGTCTTGACTTCGGCTTCTTGAATGGTCGTATCCGTGGTGCTATCGACTACTACATGCGTGACACCAAAGACCTCTTGAACATGACAAGCGTATCGGCCGGTACTAACTTCGGTCCTGCCGTGATGAGCAACGTAGGTACACTCCGCAACCAAGGTGCTGAGTTCTCTATCGAAGCAACTGCTATCCAAACTAAGGACTGGACTTGGGAACTCGGTTACAACGTAGCCTACAACCAAAACGAAATCACTAAGCTTTCGAACGGTGTAAGCGACGACTATTATGTAGAAGCCGGTTACGCTTCGGCTGGTACAGGTTCGCCTATCAAGGTTCACAAAGTAGGTTATCCCGCCGGTTCATTCTATGTATATGAGCAAGTTTACGACACCAACGGCATGCCCATCCAAGGCTGTTTCGTTGACCGTAACGGTGACGGTGAAATCACAGGTGCCGACAAGTATGTATATGAGAACCCCGCAGCCGACTTCAACATGGGCTTCACTTCGAAGTTGATGTGGAAGAACTGGGACTTCAGCTTCTCATTGCGTGCATCGATAGGCAACTACGTTTACAACAACAACGACGCTTGCAACTCTAACCTCGACATCTACTCGACACTCGGCTTCTTCTCGAACCGTCCTTTGTCGGCTCTCGACACTCAATTCTTCGGAACTGACGACTCGTATGCAAGTGATTACTATGTACAGAATGCATCATTCCTCCGCTGCGACAACATCACACTCGGTTACTCATTCAAGGGTAGCGTATTCAGCGGTCGTGTATATGCAACCGTACAAAATCCCTTCGTAATTACCGGTTACAATGGTATCGACCCCGAGGTTAACGGTGGTATAGACAACAACATCTATCCTCGTCCTCTTGTATCGTTGATCGGTTTGACTCTCGATTTCTAATCTAAAACTACGCAAAACAATTATAAGTCATGAAACTTAACATCAAAAATATGATAATGGGTTGTGCGGTAGCATTGACTATCGGACTTACCTCATGCGTGGACGACTTGAATGTGGAGCCTATCAACCCACAAGTGTCGCAAGAATTCGACCAACAAGCCGTTTTCACTAAGATATATGCCTCGATGGGTATGACCGGTATGACCGGTACAGCCGGAGGTGGTGACCTCGATGCCATGGGTATCGACGAAGGTCAATCGGGTTTTTATCGTACATTGTGGTATCTCAACAACCTTGCTGCCGACGAAGCTCTCTGCTGCTGGTTCTCTGACCAAGGTGTAACCGAGGCCAACTACACAGGCTGGACCGATACCGACGTATTCGTACAAGGTCTTTACTATCGTCTCTACTTCGGTGTTACACTCTGTAACCACTTCTTGGACATGACCGAAGATGCTACCGACGAAGAGAGCAAATTGCAACGTGCCGAAGCTCGCTTCATCCGTGCACTCAACTACTACTACTTGATGGATATGTATGCCAATGTACCTCTCGTAACCAAGGTTGAGAAAGAGACTCCCAAGCAAAATACTCGTGCCGAAATATTTGCTTTCCTCGAAAGCGAATTGCTCGAAATCCAAAACGAAATGAACGAAGCCGGCAGCGGTGTTTACTATCGTGCCGACCGTGCGGCTGCTTGGTTGCTCCTCGCTCGTCTCTACTTGAACGCCGAGGTGTACACCGGTACTCCCCGTTGGGCTGATGCTGCCACTTATGCCGAGAAAGTTATCAATTCGAACTACAAATTGGCCGAGAACTATGCAGCTCTCTTCATGGGTAACAACGACAGCAATGCCGATGCCATGCAAGAAATCATTCTCCCCATCGCTCAACATGGTAACTACACCAAGACTTACTCAGGCTCTTACTTCCTCGTAGCCTCTACCCACACTGCCGGCATGCCCGAGTGGGGTTCAATCGACGGTTGGGGTGGTATTCGTGCCCGTAAGACTCTTGTTGAGAACCTCACCAAGAATGGCAACGACGACCGTGCTTTGTTCTACAAGACATCAGACGATCCCACTATCAGCGACCCCAATGCCTTCACAAGCGGTTGGGGAGTAACCAAGTGGAACAACCTCGACTCTGAGACAGGTCTTCCCGTTGTCAGCAACGACGTTGAGGCCAAAGTTCCCGAGACCGATATTCCCTTCTTGCGTGCTGCTGAGGCTTACTTGACTTATGCCGAGGCAATGTTCCGCGATGGTAACGCCGGTCAAGCTCTCGAAAAAGTAAACGCCCTTCGCACTCGTGCCAATGCTCAGACATTAAGCAACCTCACTCTCGACATTCTTCGCGATGAGTGGAGCCGCGAGTTCTACTTCGAAGGTCGTCGTCGTATCGACCTCGTTCGCTTCAACAGCTTCGGTGGTAATACCAATTACAACTGGGACTGGAAAGGTGGCGTGGCTAACGGTACTACTTTCGATGCCAAATACAACATTCTTCCCCTCCCCGTATCGGACATGAATGCTAACTCTAACTTGGTTCAAAACCCGGGTTATTAATCAACCATCAAAAAAACTGATATAATATGAAAAAGCTTAATTATATTATCTCGGGAATCATGGGTATGGCACTCCTCACAGGTTGCCAAGAACACCCCATGACAGCCCTAAACCCGGCTGCTGAGGAAGGCACTCTCACATTTGAGGTGAACGTTCCCGCATACGCAGGTTATACCTATGTATTGAGCGAAGCCAATGCTTCGGCTACAATGGAGACTCTCTACATTCGCGAGCAACCCGACTATGGTTTCACAGCTCCCACTCAATACTATGCACAAGTGAGCTTCGGCGAAACATTTGACGAAGGTTCTTTTGTTGAGTTGGAAAACATTGGTCGCACTCAGAAGATAGAACTCAACACCAAGGAAGTAAACAAGGCTATTACCCTTCTTCAAGGTGAAAATGTAAACGAGAACCCCGGTGTGATGGACATCTTCATCCGCTTGCGTGCTCACCTCTCTGACGCAACTGCTACCGTTACCGATAGCGTCCCCACTATCAAGGATTGCTACTCTAACGTTATCAAGTTGAGCGTTCAACCCTACTACATGCTTCTCGTTGATGCACTTCCTGCTCCCTACTATTGGGTAGGTGACTTCAACGGCTGGTCAAACGACGCTGCCGGTGCAGCTGCCGGTATGATACCTATGAGCTTGGTTGATGGATTCAGCTACAACACTGTGACAGGTGCCGGTGAGTTTACATTCACAGGCTACTTTGAGGCCGGCTTGGGTTACAAGCTCGTACTCACACCCGGAAGCTGGGACATCCAAGTAGGTATGGTAGATGGTGCTCTCGCATTTAACGATGGTGGTTCAGGCAACATCACTGTTGCTGAAAGTGGTTACTACACACTCACAGCTAACTCAGAGAAATTTGAGGGTAAGTTTGAAGCTGCCGATATAACTCCCGCCGAACATGCCACTATGGAATTTGTAGGTTCATTCGACAACTGGGGTGAAGCTCCCATCGTAATGACTCCTATGAACATGAAGCACTTGTGGTATGCCGAGATGACTTTCGATGCCGACTGCGAAGGCAAATTCCGTAACGACTCGTCATGGAGTGCCAACTGGGGTGGTGATTCATTCCCCTACTCGACAGTTAAGTCGGGCAACAACATCAAAGTGACAGCCGGTTCTTACCTTGTAGTGTTCAACGACCTCGATGGTAACTACTATTTCTTCGCGAAATAATAACCGAGAATATATCACGAATCGGGCGAGGTAATCGCCTCGCCCGGTTCTTCAAACCCGTAACCATATAATATCGAATAAAAATGAAAAAAATATCGATTTTCAGCACATTGTTGGCAGGTGTGGTAGCTTTCTCGGCTTGTACACCCGAAATCGAACCCGGCGTACCTCCCGTAAGCTACGACCCCGTCGATTCAGCCAAAGTTGCCATTAACATCACAGCACAAGAGTATGCACAGGCAATTGACTTGAATACATACGCAGCCGATTCAGTAGCTGCCTTCACAATAGACCTGAGTGCAACTCCCGAGTTGAGTGCAGGTACTACACTCGAATACACACTTACAATGGCAGCCACAGAAGACATGGCAGCTGCTGTAACTATTCCTGTAACCGTTGAAGGCAATGTTGCCAAAGTAGCAGCAGCCGACTTGAACACCAAGGTACAAACACTCTTTGGCAAACGTCCCCAACCCGACACATTCTACAACCGTCTCGGTGCATTGGTTAAAGACGCAAGCGGTCGCAACTTCGAATTGGCATCAAATGTTATTACTGCCACTGTAACACCCGTTGCAACTCCCATCGAGAGTGCTTACTACCTCATCGGTGAGTTGACAGGTTGGGGATTGGTTAGCGACTATAAGTTCAACCACAGCGGTAAAGATGTTTATGAAGATCCTATCTTCACCATTACAGTAACCGTAGAGGGTGAGTCATATTGGAAAGTTGCTCCTCAATCGGCTATCGACAGCCAAGAATGGGCTACTGTATTGGGTAACACTGAGGCTGACGGCAGCACATCGGCAGAAGGTTCTCTTGCTGATGACAAGTCGGCCGTAGGTGCAATGAAGTTCCCCGGTGCCGGCAACTACAAGATTACACTCAACATGGAAGCCTATACTTACACTGTTGAAGTTGTTCCCGACGTTACCGAATACTTCGTTGTAGGTGATTTCAGTGGTTGGAGCCAAACAGACGGTCAACGTCTTTACAGCGTGTCAGGTGCCCCCGCACAAGGTTGGATCGTATTGAACGGAGCAGGTGCCAACGGCTGGAAGATTTCGTCGCAAGCCGACTGGAACGGTACTAACTACGGTGCCGGTGAGGAGGCTGCTGCCGAGGCTACATCAATGCTTCTCTCAACTGACGGTGATGCAAGTAACATCACACAATACAGTGCATTCAGCTACGAAGTACTCTTCGATGCAGCCAACCTCAACCTCACAATCCTCAACACAGTGAATACTTGGGGTCTTGTAGGTACCTTCAACGAGTGGGGTTCACCCGATGTTCCCATGACACTCTCTACTGAGGCTGGCATGGACTACTTAGTAGCCACTCTTACATTGGATGCAGGTGCCGAGTTTAAGATTCGTGCCGACGAAGGATGGACAATCAACTACGGCGATGCCGGTGCTGGTGATGGAACGCTTGCACGCGATGGCGGAAACTTCTCAGTTGCCGAGGCAGGCGACTATGAGGTTCGTTTCTACTTCTGTGCCCAAACTCCTTACTACACCGTTACTAAACTCTAATGAGTTGGTAAAATAATCAACAAACAAGGTCGGCATACCCACACAAGAGTATGCCGCCTTGCTATTATAACAATAGGGTATTAATTATAAAACTATAACAATGCAAAAGAATTTTTTACTCTTAATAGCAACCATCTTCACAGCATTGACAGCACTGGCAGCCGACTCACAAGGCACATATACAACCACCCCCAGTCCTCTCAATGCCGACCAAGAAGGAACTTTTACATGGAGTGACAAAGACAAAATCTTTGCATCAAGCGACCAACTCTATGTACACATAGGTGTTGTAGATGACACCGATACATGGCACAACGGACCATCGAAATGGTGCGACAATAGCGAGAAGTACAAAATGACTAAGAACAGCGATGGCTCATGGTCGCTCACAATGGGTCCCACTGTGCGTGAATACTTCGGTGCAAGCATCGAAATGAAACGCATAGGTGTTGTTGTCCGCAATGCCGATGGCTCGAAACAAACACGCCCCGACATCATGTTAGAGTGTACCGATGCCGCCCTCTATGCCGAGATACAAGGTCTTCCCGCATCGGGTATCATCAGCGTTGGAGAGAAGGCTACTATCACCGTCATGGCTACCAAAAAAGCCGACATCACACTCGACATTACCGGTCCTAACGGCACCGAAACATTCAACTCGGCCAACTCATCGTCACTGGTAAAGGTGTACACTTTTGCTCAGAAAGGCGAATACAACATCAGTGCCAAAGTAACAAACGGTAGCGAAACTCACCAGACATCATCGAAACTCGTCGTTCGCGACGCTGTAACTGAGCAAGTTCGTCCCACCGGCACAATAGAGGGTATCAACATCATCGATGAAAACACTGTAACATTCGTACTCTTCGATTGCGATAAGAACGGTGCTTACAGCGACTGCGTATTCTGGGTAGGCGACAACACCGACTGGGAGTTGAAGAACGACTTCCTGATGAAACGCGACAACACCAACAAGTGCTGGTGGCTTACAGTTACCGGTCTTGAACCCGGTAAAGAATACGCCTTCCAGTATCACGTTGTTCCTAAAAACGGCGATGCAATCCGCTTTGCCGACCCCTACTCTACTAAAATCCTCGATCCTTGGAATGACAAATGGATAGACAAGAATGTATATCCCGGCTTGCGTGAATTTCCTGCCAAGGCATGGGAGCAACCAGCCACTGCATTCACAACAACAGGCTCGACATACGAATGGCAAGTGACCGACTTCACAGTAGAGAATCGTGACAATCTCGTTATCTACGAACTACTACTCCGCGATTTCACTACCCAAAAGTCGCTCAAAGCCGCTATGGAGAAACTCCCCTACCTGCAAAGCCTCGGTGTTAACGCCATCGAGTTGATGCCCGTACAAGAGTTTGACGGCAACCTCAGTTGGGGTTATAATCCATGCTACTTCTACGCTCTCGACAAGGCATATGGTACCGATGATGACTACCGTATGTTTATCGACGAGTGTCACAAGCTTGGCATTGCTGTCTTTATCGACGTTGTGTACAATCACGCAACAGGCAACTTCCCCTATTGTAAACTATGGTGGAACAGCACCAATAGTAAGACAGCAGCCAACAACCCATGGTTCAATGTTGATGCCCCCCACCCATTCAGCGTATTCCACGACTTCAACCACGAAGTACCCGAGGTGAAAGAGTACATCAAACGCAACCTCGTTTACTTGCTCGAAGAGTACAAGATTGATGGTTTCCGTTTCGACTTGACCAAGGGTTTCACCAACCGTAAATGCAACGAAAGCACAGCCAGCAACTATGACCAATCGCGTGTAAACATCCTGAAAGAATACAATGCAGCCATCAAGGCTGTGCGTCCCGATGCTTGCATGATACTCGAACACCTCTGCGACGAAAGCGAAGAGCGAGTATTGGCACAAGATGGCATGATGTGCTGGCGTAACATGAACTATGCTTATTGTCAATCGGCCATGGGATACCAATCGGGTAGCGGTGTAGCCGGCGTATATGCCAACGGAAGCAACATGCCCAAAAATGGTCTTGTAGGTTACATGGAGAGCCACGATGAAGAGCGTACTACATACAAAGCTCAACAATATGGCTACATGACCGTGAAAACCAACGAAGCCGTACGCATGGATCAAGCCATAGCCAACGTAGCACAATTCCTCACCGTTCCCGGACCTAAGATGATATGGCAATTTGGCGAACTCGGATACGATTACAGCATCAACTACAATGGCGACCGCACTGCCGAGAAGCCCGTAAAATGGGAGTATGCCCAAGATCCCGAGCGTCATCGTCTGTGGATGGCTTATGCCAAGTTGAACAACCTTCGCAACTACCATGCCGAACTGTTTGCCACCGATGCTACATTCACCTACAAGTTGAACGAAAGCGATTGGACAAACGGTCGTTTCGTAACACTTACCAGCAAAGACGGCAACAAGAGCGTTGTAGTAGCCATCAACCTTACACACAACGATGGCAACTACACCATGACCTTCCCCAAGACCGGTACATGGACCAACTTGCTCACTGACGAAACCATCGAAGTAAGCAGCACATCATTCAGTCAGTCGGTTCCTGCTCACAATTGTGTTATATACGTAAACTTTGAGCCAACAGGCGTAGACAACGTAATAAACGACAAGGTTGAATACACACTCTATCCCAACCCTGCCAGCGACTACGTCTACACCAATGCACAGGGAGAACTATCAATATTCAACATAGCCGGCAACTTAGTAAAACAAGCCAACGGCAACTGTGTCGAAATAAAAGACCTTCCCGCCGGCATGTACATCCTGAATATCAAGAACGGAAGAGAGACTCAAAGTTTGAAATTTGTAAAGAAATAATTGATTTTTCTCTACACAAACATACCAATAAGTCCGATGGTTTTTTCATCGGACTTATTTTTTTGGAAAAAAGTTATATAAAATTCCATTTTTTATATATCTTTACACTCACAATTTTACATAATATTATATTCTCTTACCAAATATACCACAGAATGGAAAGCACATTATTTTCAAGGTTAGATATGTTCATGGCACACAAAGGGCTAAATGACAATCGTATAACCGTACAAAGCAAAATAGCAGTTGGAACATTGGGCAAACAAAGACGAAGCGGCAAAGGTTTGTCCTACGATAGCATTGTAAAAATTTTACGCACATATCCCGAGCTTAACCCCACATGGTTAATACTGGGCGATGGAGAGATGCTTACAACCGGATATCAAGAACCCATCAATATAAAGAACTTGAACGAGTTACTGAAACAACAAGAAGCCTTGATAAATGATCAGCATCGCAAGATTGAGTTGCTCATCAGTCAACTCGACTACATAAGAACACTCATCTCCGAGAACCAGCAGATGCTACAACGTCTACTACAAAAATAACGACACACTACACATCATAATTCCCTATTTCACAACGATTTTCTAACCGTTGCGGCTCGTATTGCACACAAACAGCAGCCACATCAAGCAGTAGTAACAATGGTGTAAAATCCACAGAGAACACCACCAAAACTATATGCTTACCCCCACCCTTTTTCGGCTCTCCACAACCATCCGCAACCAACATATTATCGCCTAAAAACAGCAGAGGAATACATGGAGCATGTATTCCTCTGCGTTATACTGGGGGAAGCAGTTTCCTGCTCTCTCCGGAGGTTGCGGAGTTCCGCAACCTCCCAACGAGCCTTCATCGAAAGCTCACAGCAGGGTCACCTCTCGATGATTGCTGTCAATACTAACCTAAATCTTTTTACACTTAACCTATCAAAACCTTACAAACAATCAAATTTACCTATCCTAACAATTTACCTTAAAGAACCTATTTACTAATCTTTATTCGCTGTAATGATAAAACCAATCTTTACCTTAATCCTATTGTATAATTTCCACAATCGGTGGAGTGCAATAACCTCAATTCGATTATCACGATGCAAAGGTAATGCCACAATACTAACCACACAACCATAAGTTTAATTTTTCCATTCAATGTGGGTGCAACCGATTGCATTACCATTTCCTATTAAAGGCAACAACATCAACCCGGCAATAGTTTCAGCCTTCAACACTCTTTTACAAGGGTATAGAGAGATAATAATAAGATTTAGAATAATAATGTATGGGCTTAACATATTTTTTTTGTATTTTTGCACCAAATAGTATTTCGAAAGTTATGAATATATTGGAACTTAGCGAACAGGAAATTATTCGTCGCAACAGTATGGAAGAATTACGCCGCATGGGCATTGAGCCTTATCCCGCGGCCGAATATTCTGTAAATGCTTATACAACAGAGATTAAAGAGTCATTCCGTGATGAAGACGAGCCACGACAGGTATCGGTAGCCGGTCGTATCATGAGCCGTCGTATCATGGGTAAAGCCTCCTTCATGGAATTGAAGGATTCGCAAGGTCGCATACAAGTATACATCTCGCGTGACGACCTCTGCCCCGGTGAGGACAAAGAGTTATACAACACCGTATTCAAGAAACTACTCGATATAGGAGATTTTGTAGGCATCAAGGGATTTGTGTTCCGCACTCAGATGGGCGAAATCACAATCCACGCACAAGAACTCACCGTGCTATCCAAGTCATTGCGTCCGCTCCCCATCGTCAAGATGAAAGATGGAGTAGTATACGATGCATTCAACGACCCCGAGTTGCGTTATCGTCAACGCTATGTCGACCTCGTTGTAAATGAAGGTGTCAAAGACATATTCATGAAACGTGCCATCGTATTCAACACCATGCGTGACTTCATGAATGCTCACGGATACATAGAAGTAGACACCCCCGTGCTACAAGCCATCCCCGGAGGAGCATCGGCACGTCCGTTCATTACCCACCACAATGCATTAGACATCCCCCTATATCTACGCATTGCCAACGAGTTGTACCTCAAACGCCTCATCGTAGGTGGTTTCGAAGGTGTCTACGAGTTCTCTCGCAACTTCCGTAATGAAGGTATGGACCGCACACACAACCCCGAGTTTACTTGCATGGAGCTGTATGTATCCTACAAGGACTATAACTGGTTGATGTCATTCACCGAGCAGCTGCTTGAAAAGATATGTATAGCCGTAAACGGAACCACCGAGATAACCATCGGCGAAAATCAAGTAAGTTTCAAGGCACCATTCAAGCGAGTAACCATGATAGAAGCCATCAAAGAACACACCGGAGTGGATATTACCGGCATGAGCGAAGATGACCTACGCAACGTGTGCAAGCAACTCAACATCGAAATTGATGAGACAATGGGTAAAGGCAAACTCATCGACGAGATATTCGGAGAGAAATGCGAAGGCAACTATATCCAGCCCACATTTATCACTGACTACCCCATCGAGATGTCGCCTCTGACCAAGCGTCACCGCACAAATCCCGAACTTACCGAACGCTTTGAGCTGATGGTAAATGGTAAAGAACTTGCCAATGCATACTCCGAGCTGAACGACCCCGTAGACCAACGCGAGCGTTTCATGGAGCAACTTCGCCTCTCGGAGAAAGGCGATGACGAGGCAATGTTTATCGATCAAGACTTCCTGCGAGCACTCGAATACGGAATGCCTCCCACAGGCGGTATAGGCATAGGCATGGACCGTCTTGTCATGTTCATGACCAACCAGTCGACCATACAAGAGGTACTGCTCTTCCCCCAAATGCGTCCCGAAAAGACACAGAAACGCGATACAGAAGCCGCCTACACAGCATTAGGCATTCCTGCCGAATGGGTAGCACCCATACAGAAAGCCGGCTACTTGACAGTTGCTGCAATGGCCGAAGTAAACCCGCAGAAGTTGCACCAAGAGATATGCGGTGTCAACAAAAAATACAAACTCAACCTGCCCAACCCCACAGTCGACAACGTTGCTGCATGGATTGAGCAAGTTAAAAAATAAATTTTACTATGCAACCCACAGGTAAAATAGCCATTATGGGAGGCGGTAGCTGGGCTACCGCTCTCGCCAAATTGGTGCTTAACAACGAGGAGCGAATATTGTGGTACATGCGTCGCGATGATCGCATAGCCGACTTCATACGCGACGGTCACAATCCGGCCTACTTGTCGGATGTTGCCTTTGACCCCAGCCGCATTGATTTCAGTTCGGACATCAATGCTGTGGTCAATGAGGCTGATACACTACTATTCGCAACCCCATCGCCCTATCTTAAATCGCACCTTGAAAAACTCACAGCAAGTCTCAAAGACAAATTTATTGTATCGGCCATCAAAGGTATCGTTCCTGACGAGAACTTGATTGTAACCGACTACTTTAAGCAAATGTACGGAGTATCGGACGAAATGCTTGCCGTTATAGGCGGACCTTGCCATGCCGAAGAAGTTGCTCTCGAACGCCTGTCGTACCTGACCGTCGGCTGCCAAAATACAGAGATGGCAAGAAGCTTTGCTAAGGCACTCTCATGCAACAAGCTACGCACCATCATATCGTCCGACGTAATGGGTATTGAGTACTGTGCCGTATTGAAGAACGTATATGCCATTGCCTCGGGCGTGTGCCAAGGCTCGCGATGTGGCGATAACTTCCAAGCCATGCTCGTGTCAAATGCACTGAAAGAGATGTCGCACTTCCTTCAAGCCGCTTCGCCCGACGTCGTACGCGACATGAGCGACTCGGTGTATCTGGGCGACCTTCTCGTAACGGCATATTCACGTTTCAGCCGCAACCACAACTTCGGAACAATGATAGGACGCGGATACTCTGTGAAGTCGGCCCAAGTGGAGATGGACATGATTGCAGAGGGATACTACGGTACTAAATGTATGCATGAGGTCAATGCCAAGTATGAAGTTGCCATGCCAATATTGGATTGCATGTACGAGATACTATACCGCCGCACATCTGTTAAGAAAGCCATTGCTCGTATGGCCGATACGTTCCTATAACAATAGTTCAATAATATTGCAATAGACAAAATGGAAAAAAAAATTAATCTGGTTATTGACAAAGCTCTTGGAGCTGTAAGCCGCGAAGATATCATGGCACTTGAAGGTAAGGCTATGAACGGCTTGGAACAATTACACAAAGGTACCGGTCTTGGCAACGATTTCTTGGGATGGCTTAATCTGCCTACCGAAATCAGCGAAGAACATCTCCAGGATGTGGAAAATGCCGCACGCAACTTACAGTCACGCTGCGAGATTGTAGTTGTAATAGGTATAGGCGGAAGCTACTTAGGAGCCAAGGCTGTAATAGAAGCTTTATCGCACAGTTTCGAGCAACTACGCGACAAACACGATGCCCCCATCGTTCTCTTCGCCGGACAGAACATCGGAGAGGACTATCTATATGAATTGCAAGAATTACTTGCCAACAAGCAATTCGGTATTGTTGTTATTTCCAAGTCGGGAACAACCACCGAACCGGCTATCGCCTTCCGCCTACTCAAAGAACAACTCGAAAGACAAGTAGGCAAAGAAGAAGCCGGTCGTCGCATTGTTGCTGTGACCGATGCAGCTCGCGGAGCATTGCGTAAACTGGCCGACACCGAAGGCTACAAAACATTTGTTATTGCCGATAACGTAGGCGGACGTTTCTCAGTCCTATCGCCCGTAGGCTTGTTACCCATTGCCATAGCCGGATACGACATTCGTTCATTGGTAGCAGGTGCTGTGGAGATGCAGAAAGCATGTGGTGAAGATGTTCCTTTCGCCGAAAATCCGGCAGCCATCTACGCTGCTACACGCAACGCTCTCTACCAAGCCGGTAAAAAGATAGAAATTCTTGTCAACTTCAACCCCAAATTGCACTTCCTCGCCGAGTGGTGGAAACAACTCTACGGCGAAAGCGAAGGCAAAGACCACCTCGGCATCTTCCCCGCATCGGTCGATTTCACTACCGACTTGCACTCAATGGGTCAATGGATACAGGACGGCGAACGCACTATTTTCGAGACCGTTCTTTCAGTAGGTACTATGCAACACACTGTTACCATCCCCACCGACAAAGATAACCTCGACGGACTTAACTTCCTTGCCGGTAAACGTGTCGATGAGGTGAACAAGATGGCCGAACTCGGTACCCAAATAGCACACGTCGATGGTGGTGTACCCAATCTAAAAATAGAGATACCGGCTCTCAACGAGCGTTACCTCGGACAACTCATATACTTCTTCGAGAAAGCGTGCGGTATCAGCGGCTATATACTGGGAGTCAACCCCTTCAATCAACCCGGTGTTGAGGACTACAAACGCAACATGTTTGCCCTACTCGACAAGCCCGGATATGAAGAAGAGAGCAAGGCTATCCGCGAACGTTTGTAATAATAACACATTATAACGATTATAACGATATATCCCATCGTGGAATATATCGTTTTTTTTGTTACCTTTGCCCTATCATAATACTGTAAAACATGAACGAATTATATCCCAAACTCATCACCGATGCACTCTCGCAAGTACGTTATCCCGGTAACGGCAAGAGTCTCATTGAGAACGACATGGTCGAGGACGACATCTGCATAGATGGTCGCAAAGTAAGTTTCTCGCTCATATTTGAGAAAGAGAACGACCCATTCATACGTTCCGTAGTTAAGGCCTCCGAGGCTGCCATCCTAACCTTCGTAGCTCCCGACGTGCAAATTCAAGGCAATATCAATGTCAAATATCGAATGGCAGCACGCCCCACACGCGAAAATCCGCTACCGGGTGTCAAGAACATCATAGCTGTTTCATCGGGTAAGGGAGGCGTTGGCAAGTCGACCGTAGCCTCCAACTTAGCCGTAGCATTGGCTATGTCGGGCTATAAAGTAGGACTGCTCGATGCCGATATTTTTGGACCCTCGGCACCCAAGATGTTTAACATTGAAGATGAGAAAGTATATGCCGAAGAACGTAACGGACATAGTTACATCATCCCCATCGAAAAGTATGGTGTAAAGATTCTCTCTATCGGTTTCTTTGTCGGCAAGGATGACGCCGTACTGTGGCGTGGAGGAATGGCCAGCAATGCACTGAAACAACTCATCACCGATGCTGCATGGGACGAATTAGACTACTTTGTCCTTGACCTTCCACCCGGTACAAGCGACATACACCTAACCCTTGTACAGACATTGGGTATAACGGGTGCGATTGTTGTAACAACACCACAAGAGGTAGCCTTGGCCGACGCACGCAAAGGCATCAGCATGTTTACCGGCGATAAAGTCAACGTACCCATCCTCGGATTAGTTGAAAATATGAGCTGGTTTACACCTGCCGAACTGCCCGACAATCGCTACTACATCTTCGGTCGCGAAGGCGGAAAACGCCTTGCCGAGGAGATGGGGGTAGCTCTATTAGGTCAGATACCCTTGGTTCAAAGCATCTGCGATGGTGGCGATGCAGGACATCCCGTTGCCCTTGACGACTCGGCCTCGGGTTTGGCATTCAGACTTCTTGCCACAGAGGTCATCAAGGCCGTAGAACTTCGTAACTCAACGCAACCAGCCACACAGAAAGTAGAGATGAATCAATAATTATATAATGGGAACTTCTATAAGTTACACTGATGAGTAATGCATCAGTTATCGAGAAGATTCATCTCTCATCGCATAATAAACAACAGCCACAAATGCTCGCAATGCATTTGTGGCTGTTGTTTTACCTATCTATCATGCAACGACAGCTAATTACACTGACAAGTTGCTATCGTAACATTACTCGAACCCTTGTGCTGCAATAAAATCACGCCATATACGCGAGAAATACTCATTATCCTTACGAGTGTAACGAACATCAGTAAAAACCTGAGCCAGTGTTTCCTTACCGTTTTCCTCAACAAATCGTTTATTAGTCGGCAACAACTCTTTCTCTTCGTAGCATCGATGTATATCCTCGACACTGTAATCATTGTATAGTTCGTTATGAATAATGGCATCGATGGGCAAGCGTTCCACTTGCTGAGGCATATCGACCGGAAAGCCTACCGTAAGTGTAGTAACCGGCACAACTCTACGAGGCAACTGCAACACATCGGCAATCTGAGGAGCATTATAGGTAGTAGTACCCAAATAACAACACCCCAATCCCACCGCCTCGGCTGCTGTATTGAACTGCTGAGCCACTAACAAAGCATCTATCATGGCTGTCGTAAATGAGGCAAAATTGTCGTAGCCGGGAGTTGCATTGCTCGCTTCACACCACTTAACAAAACGATTATAGTCGGCACAGAATGTCAACACTACCGGTGCCGATACTACGGTGGGCTGATTGAAATGCAAGGGTGAGAGTTTCTGCTTCATCTCGTGGTTGCGTGTCACAATAACGCTGTACAACTGCATTCCACCGGTGGTGGGGGCTCGAAAAGCGACTTCTAATAGTTCGCGAAGCATTTCATCACTTACCGGCTGTTCACTGTATTTTCTTATGGTGCGTCTGTTGCGTAATAATTCGATAGTATCCATAGTTTGCTTATTTATCGGTTTCAAAAGAAGGGTCGTTCGGGGACATCATTGATTGCAATATACAAAAAAAGCTGTCATTGTAGACAGCTTTTTCTGTGGGCGAAGATGGATTCGAACCACCGAAGGTAAAAACCAGCAGATTTACAGTCTGCCCCATTTGGCCACTCTGGTATTCGCCCATTGCGAGTGCAAAGATAGTAATAATTATGTGAATTATGCAAGTTTTATCGGATATTTTTTACTAATTATCTGCAAATTTACCCAATATTTACATCATTACACACCTCATACCCTTTACACACTTCTTAAAATCTGTTTTAATTTTATTTCGAGATTATTTGAGGACTATTTTTGAGCAGATATTTATTTAGGAGATGCAGGGAATAGCGAGCTATTTTCAAATTCCTCGAAATGAATAGATGCCGAAAAGAGTCTCAAAGAAGCCGAAACCATTCTTAGCGATAGCAAATGAACTTGTTTAATAAAATTCAAAACAGATTCTTACATTCAGCATTTTAGCTTCTATTTACCGGCAGCGTTATGATAAGTAATTGCTGTCATCTTCAAGGCTGTGGCGGCACATTCACTACCTTTATTGCCCATCTTGCCACCGGCACGGTCGAGTGCTTGTTCCATCGTATTGGTTGTAATTACTCCAAAGATGACCGGTACTCGGTTTTCATTACGATTACGCAGATTGAGCATCGTAACACCATGCGTTACGCTATCGCATACATAATCGAAGTGAGGTGTGTCACCTCGTACAACACAACCCAACACAATGACTGCATCGGGGTGAACCGTGTCAATCATGTGAGCAGCACCGTAGGTCAGTTCGACCGTACCCGGCACTCGCGATACTATGATGCGGGTTGCATCTACACCATTGGTCATAAACGTACTTATAGCACCCTGCAAGAGAGGTTCTATCACGTTATCGTTCCACTCGGCTGCAACGATACCGATGGTAAGTTTGCCACAATGGTCTTTCGAAGGCATTCCCATCGTAAAGACTTGCGTGTTATCATTTACATTTGCCATGATAATATTTGTATAAAAATAAAGGCTGCCAGCACCATGCAAGAGCAGCCTTTATATCGTGTTATGAAGTTTCCTATTATTTACTTGGCACGCTCTATATAGGCATCGATAGTAGAGGCTTGCTGCGAAGTGGGATAGTCACTCTTGATAGTTTCATAAATCTTCAAGGCAGCGGCTTTATCACCAAGTTTCTCATATACATTGGCTGCTTTCATCAAGTAAAGCGGCGAAAATACATCGTTATCGGCAACCTTGGCTGCTTTCTCGAAGTATTTTACAGCTTCGGCAGCATTATCCATGTTGACGAGAGCATTACCGATAGCTGCTGTAATAGCGGGCGAAAGGATTTCTTCGTCGGCACTGAACTTGCTCAAATAAATCTTGGCGTTTTCATAATCGGCTTTTTCGTAATAAGCCAATCCTGCATAAGCCGCAGCAAGGTTACCGGCCTTGGTCGAGCCATAGTTGTCGACAACAGCAATAAGACCATCATACTCAGCATTGCCGTTGAGTGCAAGATCGAGCGAGTCTTGCTCAAAAGCCAATACGGGACGGAACAGAGCCTCTTGTGCTTTTACTTCACGAGGTTCGAAATAGAATTGTTTTACACCCAATACTATTGCAATTACTGCAACGATTGCTACTAAGACATAAAGAATTGTCTTTTGATTGTTCACTAAAAATTTTTCAGACGATGAAATAGCTTCATTTACTTTCTCCATTTCATCCATTTTGTGTTCTGCCATATTCTTGTATTTTTTTTATTTTCTTGTTTATCGAAATGATACTTTTCGCATTCGACCGACAAAAGTAATTGTTTTCTTTCGATATACGAAATTTCACACTCACTTTTTTATCTTTTCATCGATATATTATTACATTATCGAGTAAAACTGCCCCTAAAACAGAGTCCAACTATCACTATCAACAATACAATGCACCCTATTACCCACGACAGGAGGCGTAAAGAAGTCCATCGCCGAGACGACTCCTCGATCATGGGAATGGGATAGGGAATCGAATCAGTTATATACACCTCCCTCCACTTGACAATGACGCTGTCATGTCGAGGATGCTCGGTCAGAGTGTGTGATAAAACACCATCGGTGACAACAACTTTGCTCGATGCACTCGGTGTATGCAACTCACTGATGGTATCGATGGTGGTGCTGTGAACCACCTCGCCTGCATGCACCACCTCGACCATTGTGTCATGCCATACTACCTGCTCGATTCTATGCCGGTCAACAGGTACATAGATAGTACGCGAACAGGAAACGATGCCGGTCAACAATACGATAGCCACAATCACTCCCACGCAAGTTCTCATAATCGCAACACCTCCCCTCGGTTGTCTCCATTACGTTTATAGCTTACATGTATCCAAGCAGGAGCAACGCGGTCGCCACGCTCCCATATAAGCTGATCGAATGGTAATGAAAGCATGATTTCAAATAGTTTTCTATTGTCATCGGCCGTAGAAGTATATACATCAGCAGCCTCGCCTCTCAGATGCTGACTGTTGACAGCACCTCCCACAGCTTGGTTGAGTCGGGCAGAGCGATAGCCACTGCTCACATAGAGTGGCTTACCCAATAATTCACGAGCCGGATCAAGAACATGTGCAACAAGAGCTTCTATATTGAGACACACCTCCTCGGGCGGGTGATTGTCCAAATGCAGACTCCGTGCCACAGCACTGTGAGTCAACTCCGACATGTTAAAATACTTCATCACAACACCCCCTTATCCTTCTCTCTACCATGTCGCACATGATAGCTATAATCAACCCCAAACAAAGCACCGGCAAAGGTAGCCACCTCGCCAAATGCCACCAACACACTATTGTCAATCTCGCCCTCGGGTGCGACCCAGAATCCCGAAAAGACAAGCACCAAGCCTGCCACACACATCAGGCAAGCCATCCACAATTGTACAGTCATCTTATTCATCACACTCTTTTTTGATTGCAAAATTGCATCAACTTCTTTACATTTTTTTGCGATAAAATGAGTTCGTATTGGTCACCCTACAAAATATCAAACCATTCACACAATGGAGAAGCACAGGCAAAAGATATCAATAATACATCGCTAATAATCAATATATTAAAACCACTATAATAAAAAAAAGAATATAGCACTTGCAATATTCAAAGAATTTTCATTAACTTTGTACAAACAGTAACACCTAAAATGGTAGTCTTAACAGAGTTATGACCATCAGGCAGCGATAAGAATATATATCGAACCACCTTTGAGGTAATAGATATTTACATCAAATACACAAGCAATCAATAACAACCTAAAACATGGATATTATGGGTATATTTAACAATAAAGAGAATGAAAAAAAATCATTCGAACAGACTATCGAGAGCCTCAAATCCGATTACGCCCAGCTCGAGCAGGAAAATGCTGTTAAAGATAAGGAAATCGAACAATTGAAAAGAAAGATTGAAGAACTGAGCAACAGCAACAGTGACACCACAAGTGAGCAAACAATCATCACACTCGATCCTGTCGAGAAGAATGAGCCATCTACCTCCGACACGACCACGATGCAAGTCCCCGATTATACCCAAGATTTTGAAGCCATCAAGGTAGCCATTGGAGAAGTAAAAGAACTGGCCAAAGAACTGAGAACTCAAGTTGCTCAACGCGATGCACAAGATGAGAACATGAAAGAGATGCACAAAGAGTTGGAAAAATTCCGTAGCAACTTCTACGCCAAGATTACACAACCCTACTTAATGGCAATGCTCGACATGCACAAACGATTCTTTGAAAGCTACGCACATTTCGACCATCTCGACAATACCGAAGCGGACATAGCCCAACTCTACAACGACCTGATGGGTCAATTTAAGAGTGCTATTGACGCATTGGAAGGTCGCATCTATAACGACTTCGGCATTGAATACTATCTGCCACAAGTAGGAGAAGAATTCAACCCCAAAATACATCAAGCATTTGAGATTACCACAACAGGAATTGAATCAAATGATAAAAAAATAGCAAAGGTTATATACGGAGGTTTCCGCGATATAGACACTGAAAGAATACTTCGCCCCGCACGCGTGGCTTGCTATAAATATCAATTGATAATAGAATAACAAATAATAAAAACATATACGACTATGGCAAACGACAAAAGTAGAGCCGTCTACGGCATTGACTTGGGTACAACATACAGCTGTATCTCACAGGTAGACAAATACGATCAAGCAGTTGTACTTCGCAACTTCGAGGGCGATGCTACAACACCCTCGGTAGTTTACTTCGAGTCAGAAACCAACATGATAGTGGGTAAAGAAGCTAAAAATATGCTTCCCGTCGAACCCGAAAAAACTGTTTCATTCATCAAACGCCAAATCGGTAACGACGAAGCATTTGACAAGAGTAAGAACACTACTCCCTACCACTGCGACCCCGTTGAAATATCGGCTCTTATCTTGAAGAAGCTCGTACAAGACGCCAACGACTTGGGCGATAACCCCGAGCCTATTAAGGACGTTGTTATCACATGTCCGGCATACTTTGGTAACAAAGAACGCTTACAAACCAAACAAGCCGGTATCAGTGCAGGTCTTAATGTACTGGGTATTATCAATGAGCCTACTGCCGCTGCTATCTCATACGGTATGAAAGTCGATGAGCGTCGCACTATCTTGGTATACGACCTTGGTGGTGGTACTTTCGACGTAACTATCATCGTTGTAAACGGTGGAGCAATCAAGGTAGTGGCAACCGGTGGTGACCACCACTTAGGTGGTGTTGACTGGGATACCGAGTTGGCTAAATATGTACTCAACACATTCAACTCACAGAACGGCACAGCATACGACTTCGAGTCACTCACAGCCAATGCCCGTTTCGACCTCTTGCTCAGTGCCGAAAACTGGAAAAAGAACCTTTCGGCTCGACAAACTGCCAAGATCAACTTCTCATACGAAGGCAAATCAGTTAACTTTGACCTTCCTCGCGAGACATTCAACGCCATCACCGAAGACCGACTGAACGAAACCATCGATGCTACACGCAAAATTATCAATATTGCCAAAGATAAAGGCTACGAAACAATCGATGAAATCATCCTCGTGGGTGGTAGCAGCAGAATGCCACAAATCAAAGATCGCGTAGAGGCCGAATTTGGCTTGCCCACTCGCTTGAACGACCCCGACGAGTGTGTTGCCAAGGGTGCCGCTATCTTTGCCATGAACGAAGCCTATGCCGCAGCCGTCAAAGACTGGGAAAATGGAACTATCGATCAAGCTCCTGCTCCTCTTGCCAGCGGACAAAAACGCACACGCATTGTCAACGTAACAAGTAAGACCTACGGACTCGGATTGATAGAAAACATGGTAGGTAACCTTATCTTTGCCAACTCTTCACTCCCCATTTCGCGTACCCGCACATTCGAGACTGCGTACGACGGACAGACCGGTGTTAGATTGCCCATCTACGAAAGCGACTTCACCGACGAGGAAAATGACCAGACCGTAGAAGACCGCTTCTGCAACTTGGCAACAGAAGATATATCGATACTGAAAATCACAGGTAACCACCCCAAGGGTACCGAGATTCAGGTAACATTCAGCATCGACAACGAAGGTATCCTCAGCGTTAATGCCACTCGCGACACCGACGTGATAGACTTCAAACTAAAAATTGCCGGTGTAAAGAACGAAGAAGAATTGAAAAAATCGCAAGACTTTATTGCCAACGCCACTGTATAATTACAACATTATACACCTACATAACAAACAGAGGTTGTGTCTGCGGGACACAACCTCATTTTTAGCAAAATAACGAATGGATATAACACTTCTCAAACAGAAAGTCAACGAATGGAAAAAGGCATGCGAATATTTCGCACGCCCCGACATACAAGAATTACTCTCCAACGAAGAAAAGAGTGCGATAAAATTCCTTATGGAACACTGGAAAACCGGAGAGTTCAACAAAACCGTTTGCGAGAAACACATCAATACACTCAAAGGGTGCGACAAGCTACACTCTTCCAATCGTGACATCATTGAGAAGAGCAAGACATTCAGAGGTATTGCAGCAACCTTCTACACCAAGGATGCCGAATCGTTCAATGCATTTCGCACCGAAATGGGATGGAAACCCACTCCCAAGAACACACCCACACCCACTCCTACTCCCAATCATCAGCACAACGATGCGATGATGATGCTAAACATTGAGAAGTGGTCGAAAGCAATTCAATTCCTTCGTAGCGAAACCATTACTCCGCTTCTTGAAGTCAATGAGCATACTGCCATAGAGCAACTTGCCGACATGTGGCGTCGTCCACTCTTTAAGCCCGAGATGAAAGAGGAGGCTGCCGAGCTGGTAAAGGTGCTGATCGACTCTCACAAGCTACACTCCTCCAATCGTGAAATCATCGAACATAGCAAAAATCTATGTGGCGTAGCTCGCAAAGTGTACGACAACAAAGAGTCGTTCGAGGCATTTAAGAAGGCTATCACGCAATTCTACAAAGAAAACAAGCCTCCTAAAAAAGACCCCGTCCCCAAGCGAGACACTCCAAAGAAAGAGACTCCGACACCCATCAAGCATGATAAGGAACTAATACTCACGGATGTAGTATTTGCCAACACTACCTATGAGCATAAAATCATCAAAGATTTTGGCAAAACACTCTATTCCGATACACAATATATCACACCCCGCTTGATAGTAGCAAGCGACTACCATGGAATAGAGACCATCGAGATAAAACTACGTTATCCCAATGGCGAAACTGCCAGCTACGAAGATGAAATAGAGTTCAATGGCAAAGGCAAATACGATATTGCCGGTTGGGGTAGCAAAAGCGGTACTTCATACTCGACATACCAATATGTAGAATACACCTTTATATGCCGAGGTAAGAAACTATGGCAAGGTCGTGTCAACCTCACACAAGACCCCAACAAAGCACAGTACCCTCACATTGTCGATATCAAGTTTGGTGCTACCGATTACGATGGAAATATCGTGGTAGAACATGGTCTGCCCATCCCCACAGGCATACCCTACCTTAGCCCCATGATTGTAGTCGATAACAATTTCAGAGGCGAGATAACACTTGACATCGAATATCGATTCGACAAACGCAATACAAACAAAACCGACAGCACCATAAGCATTAACGGACCGGGCGAATATACGCTCAGTGGCTGGGGACGCTCCGACTGTACCTTCTACTCCGACCCCGAGACTGTCACCTGCATTATCAGCTACAAAGGCAAACAGCTGTATAGCAAGAGTGTCAAGATAGGTAGCGGAGGAAACCGACGCCGCAAAACATCAACGTCAAATCACAACGGAGAGTCGCTGTGGAATCGCTTCAAGTACAAGATTGAAGAGATAGGTGAATGGTTTGACGATAAGACCGAAGACCCCGAATCGGTCAGCATTATTTTCACATCGATAGCCTTTATATTATATATAGTTGCAATCATCGTTTACTGGGTAACCGAAGGCTTCTGGGCGGCACTCATAGGCGGTGTGATAGGTTTCTTTGTAACCGGACTTATAATCTTAGCCATCAACTATGTTACAAAGATAGCCTTGTACATCCTACGCTACATATTTCTTAATGTGTGGACGTTCCTCATAGCAGCCATCATCCTACTATCACAAGTTATTTTACCCATTGCATCGAACGGATTGAAGGGTTTATTCTCCTCGAACGATGCTAACGAACAAGTGGAAGTATATCAATCTGAGACAACTACATACATTTGTACCGCACAGAGTGGTGTAAAAGTGCGTACTGCACCCTCCACAGAAGCCTCACAAGTGGGGGCTTTGTTGTATAATCAACAAGTTGAAGTCTACGAAATCGAAGGCGACTTTGCCCGCATTGACTACAACGGGAGCGAAGCATGGGTCAGTAGCAAATACATCAGCATAGACACTAATGCTTACTTCTGGAATCTGAGACAAGGCAATGGCGTAAAGATTCTCGGTGACGGCATCTATTATAAAGTCCTTAAAAAGGGAAGAGGCGATAAACCCCAATCAAGTAGCACAGTCAAATGCACCTATGAGTTGTCACTCCCCGATGGGACAATCATCGAAAACACAGGCGATGAAGCGGTCAAATTTAAGCTCGATGAGGTAATCAATGGTCTCAGTATCGCTCTCCAAGATATGAAAAAAGGCGAAAGACGACGTGTATTCATCCCTCCACACTTCGCATACGGCGATAAACAGACAGGAAATATCCCCGCTAATTCAATACTAATATTCGACATTAAGTTAGTAGAAATAGTAGAGGAAGTAGAGGAGGCTGATAGCCAACTGCTCTTTACCGACCTTAACATCACGCAAGAAGATGGCTCTATCGTATCGTTGAGTGATTATGTAGGTCATGGTCGCTATGTACTGGTCGACTTCTGGGCTTCGTGGGCTGGACCATGTCGCAAATCGCTTCCGCACCTCATCAACTTCTACCGCGGACATTCTCGTTCATTAGATATGCTCGGCATTGCCGTATGGGATAAACCACAAGATAGCCGTAATATGATAGAGGAATACCAAATACCCTACCCTCAGATACTTAATGCCCAGCAAGAACACACCAAGTTGTACGGAATAGAAGCTGTTCCACATCTTATTCTCTTTGCTCCTGATGGCCGCATTGTAATGCAAGGACAGCCCGATGAAGAGTTCCTCATGCAAGTCAAAGATATTATTTACAAACAGTAATCTTCAAGCTTACTCCCAACTTACAATCTACCCAACTATGAGATACGATGAAATAGAAAAACTCTGCCTCGATGAGGAGAAAAGACTGCTCGACAAATACTTTGGCAGCATCGTGCAAGAGGCTGCCTCGGAGAGTCATGAGTCGATTGAAGAATATACCGCCGACCTGCCCCTTAAAATAGAGAGCGAGTATATGGACTTTCTTACCCGTTTGTGGAATGAAATCACTTACGCCAACATCCAATCAATCGAGACCATTATTGGTTATAATGAACTGAGGGAAACCATCAATACGGTCGAAAAAGAGGAATTAAAAAAGGCTCTTGAAGATGCCCAGAGACACACTCTGTGGGAAAAAATCATGCACACCAACCACAAAGATGTTACTTACTACAAAGGATTGCTTCTCGAATACACTCGCGAACTACTTTCATGCAGCCGTTGTAGCGTGATGGAAAAGGTCAATCTTCATAGTGATATTGTATAAAGGAAACTTCTATAAATTCCATAGAGGCATCCTTCATTAGTTAAGGGAAACATTCTTTTTGTTTGCTGAATGTTTTTCTTGGTATTTTTCAGTCTTGACCTCAAACACATAGCTCTCTATGCTTCTTTCGGTCGAATTATAGAAGCGACTCTAAGAGAATAATCATTAATCATAACAAAGCAATTGATAGAAGTTCCCTAAAATTACAACCAGACAGCCATATGGGGAGTGATCTTATGCTACTTGATAACACTAACTTTCTTAGCCCGGCTGCACATCTGATAGACGTATCTCAATACAAAGAATAAAGAACTGCGTCCCTCGCATTGAAGGACGCAGTGAATACCAATATGTGTCTTTTATTATTTCACACTCTCTACATTGGCAGCATTGTTTGTTACAAGTATTCCAATATTCGACTCGGTAAGCTGAACTCCATTGATGCGACAGTTAATAAAGCTAACTTTGTTACATGGATCCATTTCGTAACCTTCTTCAAAATCACAATTTGTGAATGTTGTAGGTGCATAAGGACGACAGAAAGAGTAACCATTACCCTCACCAAAAGAACAACCATCAAACTTGGCAGTACCAATAGTTGCAGCATAACTTGTCCAGCCATTAAAAGTTGAGCCATATGCTTCAAAATTTTGGTTCATACCTTGGTCACAAGAAATTGTGTAAGTTGTACCATCTATAATTACATTTTCAAGAACAACAGTTTCACTATGAGTGCTATTATGATTAATGAAGATTCCGCGGAATGAACCTGTTACTATAATATTCTTAATCAAACCACCAGTAGTGTTAATACCTGAGTCCCAAGTACCGCCTGCACCTTTAATATCAAGAGTATGACCACCTCCATCAATGGTCTGACCATTAGTTACATTGATACCCGTTGTACCGTAAGCATTGCTCATGTTTGCGGGATCTATCTTGATGTCGCTACCGAGTACTACGTCTTCACCGTTTAACAGTGCCTCAATCATCTCGTCAGCAGTTTCTACCACACTTGGGGCTATTATAGTCATATAGGTTTTTTGATGCTGTGTCAACATACTCTCGAGATATGTTTTCATTTCGGCATTGACCACATAAATAGTCATTTCAGGAAAGGGAGCCGCAGCATTGAGGAATGTATTAGACTCAACAGTGAACTTAGGAGCATTGATAGTAATCTCAGACAATGCTTCGCAATCGCGGAATGCCTGTTCTCCGAAGTAGGTCACATTTTCATGAAATTCTACTGAAACCAAACCGGTTTCACGGAATGCATCTTTTTCAATGCGAGTTACACCGGCAGGAATATTAATTGTTTCAAGAGAAGTACAGCCGTAGAATGTACCCAATCCAAGAGTTATAACAGACTCGGGAATAACAATATTTTTCAGCTTCGAACAGCCTTGGAATACAGAACCATTAGAATAATAATCTTCTCCAACAGAGCCAAGAATTGTCAGTGTATTAGGTAATTCAACCGTTTCTAACGCAAAATATCTGTAGAATGTTCTATCGGGTAATGAAGTGATATTATCGTCTACTATTACTTTTGTTATAGTGCTATTTCGTTCAGCACCGGCAACATTACGACGTACTACACCATTCTCAACGATAGAACCCAAGGTAACAATTGTACCATCCTCGCTTACCGATCTGGTGATACCATAAGAGTCGCATGTGATTTTGTCAGTCATACCCAAGCGAATACCGTTTACATCGGGTGAGAATGTATTTCCGTTTTGGAAGATGTCGAGATTGAGCAATTTCTTTTGTGCATCGGCTTTATCTTGCGAACCACCGAAGTCGGCTGCTGTGTAGTTATGTACCCAGAATGCATAATTGTTACCCTTCAAAGTAGAATTTTTGATTGTAACATTATTCATATCGTTACCACTATTGAATACACGAACAGCTACATAGGTTGACTCTAATGTTGAGTTATTGACGTTCAACGTTACTTCGCCCCAGTTGTTAAGGTGGGCTACAAAAGCCATATCCGAGCCACCTAAATTCTTAGCTGTAACATCTTCTATATTAAGGACACCACCATTGGATACATCAAACAGGTTAGTAGAGTTGTTCCATGCCATATTATCACCCTTATGCTCATATTCCATTGTACCATTCTTAACAGTAAGAGTACCGTGAACAACGAACATATTAAAGTTTTTGCCGGATTCGGTAGAGGTTGCAGAGAGTTTTTTACCATTAAGGTCAATAGTAAGTACTTTGTTGACAGAAACTACTAAGGAAGGATCAGCAGCACGAGTAAGAGGTGTATCAAGTATGATGTCCTCTGTCAAAATAATAATATCAATATCCTCATTAACAAACGCTTCGTTAAACTCTTGAATATTTGCCACTTTAACATACACCTGACCATCAATTGCACCATACTTATCGTCGTCATCATAATCAGGCTCCATATCAACTTCCACTTTCACATCGTTGGTAAGCAGGCTTCCGTAGATGTTGGTACGGTAGTTGCGTTGCATGGGTACTGAACCTACGGCGTTGGTTTGCTCCAAGTTGTTGTTGTCGCGGTACATATACACAATGTCAAAGACCTCTTTGTCCTTGCCTACAAGAACGTAGTTCATGGCGAGGTATCGATAATCGGCTACGGGGAATGGTTCGGTAGCGGCAGGAATTGTGTCGTAGCCGAATGTTACATCTTGCTCACCGCTAACTGTGCCATCGCACAAGTTAAGAGTGTTAGCAATTTCTTTAACAGTCACAGCCGATTGAGTGGGAGCGTACGAAGCATCAGTAGCTTCGTCAAAGTCGTTGGTACCGATGTTGAGCTGTGCAAAGGGGCGTTTCAACTCAACCGATACTGTCTGATTACCTTCAACAGTAAACTCTTGATACTTGTAGAAGGCGTCGCGAGTCTCATCGTTGCTAACGGCATTGGTGTAGTTAACTGTCATGGTTTTGTCGGTGAAGTTAACTGTGTAGGGTGCATTCTCGTTGGCAGCCCAGAAGATGGCTGAGTAGCTGTTACCCGATGAGAGTTTGAGGTTGATGGTAGCACTGCCTGTGAAATTGCTTACAGTGCCGCTG
>JAFXJY010000001.1 GCA_017531985.1 Bacteroidaceae bacterium | reverse complement strand
GGAGAAAATGAAAACACCTCTGTCTCTGGTAATAGTTGGAATCATTTTGCTCTATCTTTTAATAAAAGAGCATTGAAAATTTATATCAACGGAATTCGTATTGCCAATATCCCTAATGCCAAAAAACCTCAATGGTGGAGTATTTATAACTATACTTGGGGCGGTTTTAATGGTAAGGGTAATATGCATATCAAGAATATCCGTATTGCCAAGGGAGCCGTACCTCTCTACGACCGTATGATGACGGATGGCAAGTTCATCACCTACGGCATCACGTTCGACGTGGGCAAGGCCACTATCAAGCCCGAATCGATGGGTGAAATCAACCGCATCGTTCAGTTGATGAATGAAAATCCCCACCTGAAATTCTCGGTCGAAGGTCATACCGACTCTACGGGTAATCCAGCCAGCAACCAGACCCTCAGCGAGCAGCGTTCGCAAGCCATCGTTGCCAAGTTGGTGGAAATGGGTATTGCACAAGATCGCCTCACCGCCGTGGGCAAGGGTCAGAACAATCCTATCGCCGATAACTCAACAGACGAAGGTCGTGCCAAGAATCGTCGTGTCGAGTTTGTCAAAATGTAGTAAGATGTTTATTGATCGATATAATATATATGTTTAACAAAAAGAGTGATTAGTTATGAAAAAGTTTTTATCTATTATGACAATGTTGTCTCTTATTATATTGTGGACAGCATGTGAGAAGAGTGACAGTGTAGATTATAAACCCGGAGAGATACCCGGATTGGGTGATGCCGAGGGAGAACTTACCGGTGAACCGTATGAGTTGCCCGATGGTGTCGAATTGACAGCCGATATTACAGGTGCGGCTCAATGGAGTAACTATTTTGATAGTGCATGGGATTATACCGAAGTTCCGAGATTGGTATCCATGAGCAAGAAAGAAATCCCGCCAAAAACAGGCAAACCCATGCGTGCGAAGACTGAGAACGATATAATGTATGTTTATCGTGGCAGTGGTTATGGTTATGTCGATTTGTTACTATCATTACGTAATACTAATAATCGCACATCGACCGTTGAGTTTCCGGCAGGACTTATCTTTGAGAATGTTGAGGGATATTGCCAAAATGGTGTCTTATTGAAAAAAGCGGTTGTTGAAATACCTGCCAATACCGACGTAAAAGTATCCTTGTCGTTCTATTGTGGTAATCACTATCGTGGTGCGGCTGGTTCATATGATACCTATACACTGGGTGTTGTTACCGATGCAGCTCCTCTTATTGACTTGTGCGAGCGAGTAAAGAATAAGAAAATCAATATTGAGGAATACGATCCGACATCGATTGATGACTATTATAGTTATAGTGAGATAAAAAGTCGTTTGCAAGATATTGTTTGGCATGTAACAGATGGTACCGGTCTGACTCAGGAAGATATAGAGTATATTGACTCGTTGCCCGGTAGCCGATAATTTAAGACGAATATCATTAAGAAATAGAATATTTACCATTAAATATATGAACCAATGAAAACACTTAAAATTTTATCTGTATTATTTACAATTGCTATGGCACTGGTATTTGTGTCGTGCGATAAAACCGATGAACCCGATAATAACAACGGTGATACTCCCGGAGAAGTAATAGGTGGCGATTATGAATATGGTGTGTGGTATGAGGAAGGTAACAAGCTCATCTATCTCATTGAGTATGACCTCATAATATATAAATATACATCCAAATTGATTTTCACTTTTGATGGTGATGTGTGTATCAAAGCTATTTGTGAAAACGAATTCAGTGATGCAACAATGGCCGACATCTTCTATCAAGAATTGTTGGCTGCGGGTGAGTCTGCAACCAAGTCGGGTAAGACGGTAACTATTGATTATACCGAGCAGTATGCCGGAATGTCCAAGTCGGACTTGAAAGCAGCTATCAGTATGTATTATTAGGAGACGAAATTAAAATATAGAAATTTTGCTAATTTTTAACCTCTAAATTTTATTGTTATGAAAAAACTATTAGGAATTTTATCATTAGTATTAGCATCGTTAGTAATGGGTAATGCATATGCAGCTCTTCCCGAGATAACCGAACCCGTTTTTGAAAAAGGTGATTTGGTAGGTAGTCTTACAATTGGATATGGTTGGGGTTTCTCTCAACGTTTGGCATTGGAATATGCCGTAGCCGATGGATGGCTCGATGGTCGTGCTTCGCTTGGTGTTGGAGGTGCTTTGGGTAACTGTTTCCGTTCGTATGGATGGGGATATATTCTCGATGAACTTTCTTTGGGTGCAATCTGTTCGTTCCACTATCAGTTTATCGATAAGTTAGATACCTATGCACAGTTGGGTCTTGGTGTAGGATATGCTATCTATTCATGGAATGATAACTATTGGGGTTCATATACTGCCGGTAATCATGCCTTCTTCGATTTTACAGGTAGTCTTGGTGTTCGTTATTACTTTACTCCCAAGTTTGCTGTGAATGGAGAATTGGGTTACACTGCCGGTAGTTATATTATGGCCGGTGTGTCATATAAGTTTTGATTAGCTTCTCATACTCTTTTTATTGATTGAGATAGAGGGGGTGTCTCTTCCGGAGGCATCCTCTCATTTTTAAGAAACAGATTAAAAAAACTAAACCTGAAATAAGCAATTGCGACGGCTATGTCTATATAACATGACCGTCGCAACTATTTTATATAAATATGTGATTAGTAATTGTAATTAAAATACCTTTTTCCACATGAATCTTTAAACATATATTTATACTCACATCTGTCAGAACTTACAACATCATACCATCCCCCACCTAAACCACTTTTGTAAACCTGCCAAGGGCTTTTGTTCGTATGAAGATAAAACTCTCCATATTCTTTATTAAACTGGCCGGTACCTTCGTTATACCAATAACATTCAATCTGAGTTGGTTTATAGCTGTCGCACTGAGGGTAATTTGTACTTTGTACAGATGTTTCGCAATCAGAAGCGATTGTAATAGATGTTGCAAATGTTACGGCTGCAATTAGAGCAAATAAAATCTTTTTCATATTTGTTTGATTATATAGTTTTTGTCCCTACTCACTTCAATAGGCTTTTCGGGTTGCTCCCTTGTCCTTGATGTAGAAATGTACAGATATACGCACAAAAAAAGAGCGCGGACAAACTTTTTTTATCGCATATCGAGGTTCTGGATTACCCTGTGGCAATAAACTAAAGTTAAGCCCACGCTATTACAGCATGAGCATTATCTTCACTTCTTTTGCCACATTCATTGAAATTTTCCAGATTTCGATATGCAAAGTCGTAAAGCTAACGCTTTTTTCTATATGTCTAAAATGTGCGTATCAATTATACGCTATTGTTTCATAGGCAATACTGTTTTTAATGGTTCATGGAATTGAGGAATATTTTTCCTCCTACTGTATTGCAAATGTAGGAATAAAACCATTAAAAAACAATAGAGTGCAGTTTTTTTTATATAGTGTGCTTCTAATCAATTGTGTTGTTATGATTGATGATTCATTCTTAGAGTGGATTTTTTGATTTTGACCGAAAGAGCAAAGCTGGCTATGTGATGAATGTCAATACTGAAAGATGCTAAGAAAAACAAGAAGCAAATGGAAGGAATGTTTCTTTCCAAGAAAGAATGTCAATCGGTAGAATTTAACAAGTTCCATTAAATAATAAGAAACTGTGCCCAAATTTACATTTTGATACAGTCTTGTTATAATTATCTGTATTAGAGTGTTTTATATGGGGTAACTACTTTTGTTCATTATGCCAAAAAATTGAGACTGTACCCAAATTTTGAGTTTTGACACAGCCTCTTTGTTTTATCAAGAAGACATCTATCTATCCATTCGGCATAATTCATAAGCAGCCGGTAACCTCCTCTTCTCTATGAGGTAATGAGTCTTGTCGGTGTCTTGGAACCTTCGGTGATGGAGCTATTACTTATATCTATATTATTTTCAGCACCCAATATCATCGTATCAAATGTAAGATATAACTCATTCATGAATAGGGCAATGTCAATATTGGTGCGTTGACCCTCCGAAAGTGTTTTCCATTCAACTCCTCTAATGATTTCTTCTTCTTCAACGAAACGAATTCTATTGTTGTATCTTTGACGTAAAATCCGATGTAATCCCTCTGTATAGTATTCACACAATTTGTCAATACTATCTTGAATAGCGTTACCTGTTGCGTTCTCTTGATATTCCTCATACTTATCCTTAAATTCGCGATGTTGGTCATTATTAATGATAGTATATTCCCCGTTATTGTCTTTCGACATTATCCACACACGGTTCGTGTCGTTATGCGTGGCATCATACTCTCCATAGTCTTCTTCGATATGGGCTAATCGGCTTAGCTTGACGTTCTTAAAATAGATGATTCGGGCGTTGGTATCAATTGCATATCGTATGTCGTCAAGTCTGAAGCCTATTGAATATTGGTAAGTTTTATTATTGCAGTAAAAAACCAGCCACTCATTCGGATTTTGGAATATTCTTTGCAGCAAGTTGCTTTGCGGAAAGTTTTCTTGAAAATGCTCGTTGTTTGTGAATGAACTTAACTTATCCTCTTTGACAATATATCCTGATTTTGAGATCTTCATAAGTTGCAGATTTCTTTCCAATGCGTAACTCTGTGTCAGTTGTTGAACCTGCTCTATTGTATTAATCTGGTCACAGAGAATAGAATTTTCAGTTTGTAATTTTCTTATTTCTGCTTCATAATCCTTTTGCGATTCCTTCGGCGATTTGGACAATAAAGATGTGAGAGGTTTATAGACATAGAAAGTTGCTATAAATGTCAGAATGGCAATCGCGAAGCCCACCAGATAGGCCTTTGTGACCGAAACGTGCATTATTGCTGGTGCGATAAAGGAACATATACTTATGAACATTGTGAGGAATATAACAGCACACACAGTCACCTTAATTAAGGACTTAATGGTATTAAGTCTTTTCGAGAAGTTGAATTTGTTAAACATATTTTTTCGTAATTAGCACTCTTATCAGTGAAGTAATATTGTTTGCCAACATTTATAAGCGATGTGACAATTTTCTTATTCTCATATTTGCAAAATTAGTAATAAAATCTTAAAAAAACATTGATGGTACTCTTCTTTCTGATAGTAATCATCTGAAACCTACATTGAGTAATTACTCGGGATATTGTAGAAGGATTATTTTATACAACTTTTCTCACGTCTATAATATAAATAGCGAGAGCATACCTCCCGGTACACTCTCGCTTTGTAATAGTCTTACTTATGAAAAAAATATTACTTCTTTATAATCATTTTCTTTCCACCAATGATGTAAAGACCGTTGTTGAGGACATCGGCTGCTACAACACCGGGTTTCAATGTTGTGATGTATTGACCCTTGAAGTTATATACATCGCGAGCTTCATTGATGTCGTTGGTAACCATCTTCACACCGTCTACCGATTGGATGTTGAGTTTCGACCAGTTGGTGTCGTTCTTGAAAAGGTCATAAGCAGCAGCGGGAACTTTCAAAGTGATTACGCTCAAATCGTTTACATATTGGAACATATCGGCAAATGTAATTGCTGAGTATGAGGGAGCTTCTGTTCCTTCGAAGAGACTCCAATCGATTATTTTGAGTGATGTATTCTCACCAAAGAAATACTTACCGAGTGTGATAGTCTTGGGAAGAATGATAGTTTCCATTGACACACACTTATCGAATGCACTCTCAGAAGCCTCAATCAGTTCGCACTTAGAGAGGTCGATTGATGTCAACGATGCACAACCATAGAATGCATCGGTGATATTGGTTACATTTACGCAACCTGTCAAATCGATAGAAGTCAATTTTTCGCAGTTTTGGAAAGCCGAGCGGATGCTCTTGAAGTTGGCAGCTTGCTCAGCTGCGGGCATCTTCACTGTTGTTAAGGCACGACAGCCCGAGAATGTACCGTACATGGCTGTTCCTTGGCTTACATACAACCATGTTTCGGGAGCGATAGTGGCTTGGCTCATGTCAACCTCTTCGATAGTCTTATTACCGGCAGGGGGGAAGCCGCTGTTGTTACCTATGGCAGCTGTGAGCGACTGGAAGTCCTCTGTACCCCATTCACCTGTGAGGACAAGTTTCTTAGCGGCGTTGAGTCCCGAAGGAATGTTCTCGGCATCGAATGTGAATACACCTTCGCCATCCTCTACTTTCTCGGCTGCGATGATAGGTGTTGTAGTGTAGGTCATCTGATTGAGTTCTACGAAGTTACCCAACTGACCGCCACGGTTTTTACCCCAAGTGTATATGCGACCCTCGTCGGTGAGTGCTGCGGTGTAGTATTGACCTGATGCTACATGTGTGAATTTCAAACCTTTTTCGAGCTTAACAGCTACGGGTTCATATGAAATGGGATCGAGACCGAGGTCTACGGCTTTACCTTTACCATCGCCCAATGCACCGTCGTTGTTCGAACCCCATGCAAATATTTTTGTGGCAACACCGTTGTCACCGATGGCAACGATACGAGTGCTTTCGCAACCGCTTATGTGTGTCACTTTACCATTGATGGCTGTTACTTGGCGAGGAGTGTAGATAGAAGTTGTATCGGTGCTTTCGTAACCGAAGAGAAGGTTGTCTTGGTTGTCACCCCATGCCCACAATGTACCGTCGGCTTTGATGGCGTATGAGCAGTAGTTAACGGCAAAGACGTCAACCCAGTCGGTATCAGTACCGTATTGTTGAGGTTTCTTGATGAATTGCGAACCTGTACCTTCGGTCATTTCGGCGAGCTGTCCGCGTTCGTTCCAACCCCACATCCACAATGAGCCGTCTTCTTTAAGACCCATACCGTGAGCTGCACCTACGCTTACTTTTTTCCAGTTGGTGTCGGTACCTACTTGTGTGGGAGTTGATACGTTGTTGAAGTTACCCAAACCGAGGGCACAAACTTCACCTTCGCCCCATGCCCACAATGTACCATCGGTCTTGATGGCAAATGCACTGTAACCGAAGAAACGGGTTGTGTTTACATATTTCCAATCAGAGTCAGTACCTATCTGAGTGAGTACCTTGTGAGCTTGGCCATCACCGGTACCTTGTACGCCTTTTGAGTTGTCACCGGCAGCCCACAATGTGCCATCTTCTTTCAAGAAGAATGCATAGGCTTTACCCGAAGCAACCATAGTCCATTTTTCGCTGCTGATTTGTTGAGGTGTTGCGGTACGATCGTTGGGCGAAGTGCTGATACCCAATTGTCCGCTTTCATTCCATCCCCAGCCCCACAATGAGCCATCTTCGTCGATAGCGTAGGTGCTGGCATCACCTGCTGTTACAAATTTCCAATTGTGTTCGTAAGTTGTTGCACTCATGAACATAGGCACGCACAGAAGGGCTGCCAAGAGTGTCATAAATTTTTTCATTGGTTCTAACATTAAGTTAATGATTGGTTTTTATTTTATTTAAGTATTTTCACTGCATTTCCGTTGCTTGCACGCACAATGTATATACCTTGACGGAGCGATTGTGCTTCGATAACTGTTTCGCCGGCAGCAACTTGTGTATTGAGTACCAACTTACCTGCTACGTCGTAAACAGCCACTTGGCAAGCCTCGGCACTGGCCACAACGATATTACCATTGTGTGAACCTGCATCGAACGAGGGGAGTGTCATAACATTGTCTATTGCGTCCAATTCGCTGATACCTGAACGGATAAGGGGGCAAATCAAGAAACTTGCATTACCACCACCGTAGCTCGATATGGGACGTAGGTAATCGTATTCACCATCGAAACGACCGAATGAGTTGTGTGCCAAGAGGTTGTATTGTGACATCTCGTCGAGTGTTACACCCTTGATGTCGGTGAGCAGACAGAAGTCTTCGGTTGTGGGATCTTGCGAGAAGCCTTCAATTGAGATGAAGAAGTAGGGCTTTCCGTAGAGGTCGATGGGTGAGTCGAACTTGATGTTGGCAACAGCACCTTCATAGGTGAAGCACCAAGCACCATCTTCACCATCGGCTTTGAACTCTTCGAAGCCTATAACTTGTGCTTCGAGAGGAAGGTATGTGAAGAATATCGATTCATCGGTAATGTTGGGCAACCACACTTGCATCACAATTTGAGCACCTTCGGCATAACGGGTGGGCTTGTGGTTGAGGTAGATGTTTACACCATCAAGGTAGGCATCATCTTGTGCTATCATAAAGAAGTTACCCCATCCTTTTACTTGGCGATTGTTGGTACCACCTACATATCCATCGACGTTGGGGTCGCCATAGGTCATTGCACCAAGGCAGTAAGTTGCAGTATTATCCAATCCGCCGAAGCTGTCGTGGCGACGCATGTCTACGGTTGTTATTTCGACAGTACCACCGGTTTTTACCTTTTCATAACCACCAGCCGATGTCATTGACATTTCGGGAGTGTACGATGCTGTGGTTCCATCGGCATATGTCACATCGAGTGTAGGCATGTCATATACACCGGCTTTCCAATAAGTAACTTCAACATTCTGTGTGTCGTGGTGTTCGGTTATGCCACCGGGGGTATACCATGACCATGCAGTGGGATTACCGGTCGACTGATCGAAGAACTTGACAGGTGTGCCAAGAGGTGCCCACACATAAGCTCCTTCGTTGATGGATTTGTGACGAGTGAGCAGGTTGCAGACGGGTTGGTTTTCAGTCGATTTTGCACCTAAGTTGCGAAGTACTTCGGGCATAGTGTAGTTTGCCTCGGGATTTTCCTCTGTAAGGGCTGGTGTGTTGTGTTTTACCTTGCTGAATAATACATGTGGCTTGACATCTTGTGCCATAGCAATGTGGCAGGTCATCAACACTGAAAGTAAAGCGATAGTGTAAAAGTTTCTCATATAATAACTTATTAAGGTTTTATTATGTTGTTAGTTTTCTCTTCGGTCGATTGTTAACTTTCAATTGTTGGCACAAATATATAATACATTAGTGGTATATACAATAGCCGTAATTCTTTTTTGATGTACATCAAAAATGCGAAATAGAGACTCTTGACAAGTCCCTATTCTCTGTTATCGGTTGTATATGAATATCTTATATGGCCACACAATGTTACCCTCGGGTTATTTCCCTTTGGCCAGTTCGTTACGCATGCGACTCAAATGTGATTGTGTGATGCCTAAGTAAGAGGCGATAAAGCCCAATGGTACTTTCTGTATGATTTCGGGGCGGTTCTTGATGAGTGATATGTATCTCTCTTTGACGTCACCCTTGATAATGCGTGACTTAAATTCCTGATAGTATAATGTGCCATGTGCCAGGCTGAGTACCCATTGAGCAAACTCATGCGAGCCGGCTATCAGTTCGTCAAATTTGACGCGAGGCACACGCATCACGATGGTATCGCAGCAGGCTTGAAATTGTGAATATGATGGCTGGTTGAAATAATAGCAGTGCCACGACATGAGTACCGAGCCTTTGATGGCAAAACTATTGGTTATTATCTTCTCTCCATCTTGATGAGTGCGGCGGACAACTCCATCTTTCACGATGTATATGTTGTCGTCCAAGTCTCCGCTTTTTATCATATAGTCGTATCGCTTAAGATGCACTTCCTCCATGAGCGAGCAGAAACGATTCATGGTCTCATCCGATAACTTGAATGAGGCTTCTTCGGCAAGTACTTTCTTAAATTCTTCCATTATAATGTGTCTGTCTGTTTCTAAAAAAAGTTATGTTATGGTGTGTATATTACATTACTATGTATTACGTTACAAAGTTAGTGTAAAATTCTCAAATCGACAACTATTGAAGTCGTTAGCTTGTGTTATTTATAATAAAAAAACGACATTGAAGGGTGACTTCAATGTCGCTATGTAATTTCTGAGGATATTATGTATCTTTGATACAATGATTATTCTTTTATACCGAGTTTGACGCGAAGTTGGTGTAACATATCCACTGTCATGGCATCAAGGTCGTATTGAGGTTTCCAATCCCATTCTTCGCGAGCACAAGAGTCGTCGAGTGAGTTAGGCCACGAGTCGGCAATGGCTTGTCGCAGCGGGTCGTGCTTGTACTCCATCTTGAAGTCGGGAACATACTCCTTTATCTTGTTGTAGATGATTTCGGGGTCGAAACTCATAGCTGTTACATTGAACGAGTTGCGATGCACAAGGCGTTCGGGGTTGGCCTCCATGATCTCAATGGCGGCACGCAAGGCATCGGGCATGTACATCATGTCCATGAATGTGCCGGGATTGAGAGGACACTGGAAAGTCTCACCTCGTACTGCCGAGTAGTAAATGTCTACTGCATAGTCGGTTGTGCCACCACCCGGAGGTGCTACATAGGAGATGAGTCCCGGAAATCGTACCGAACGAGTGTCTACTCCAAATCGACGAGTATAGTAGTCCGACAACATTTCTCCGGTTACTTTCGTAATACCATAGATGGTCTCGGGACGTTGTATGGTATCTTGTGGGGTGTTGTCTTGCGGAGTGCCTTTACCAAATGAGCCGATGGAACTGGGCGTAAATACGGCACAACCCTTTTCGCGAGCTACTTCAAGTGTGTTGTATAACCCACCTACACCTATCTTCCATGCCAACTGAGGCTTTGCCTCGGCCGTTGCACTGAGCAGTGCTGCAAGATTGTAGATAGTGTCAATGTTATATTTTTCTACCGCGTCGGCTATTTGTTGAGCATTGGTAATATCCACTTCATAGGCAGGACCACTTTCGGCTAGTTCACCACGTGGTTCAGCTCCTTTGATGTAGCCGGCTACAACGTTCCCGGCTGTGTATTCTTTGCGTAGCCGCATGGTGAGTTCAGTGCCTATTTGCCCCGTTGCTCCAATGATAAGAATGTTTTTCATACAGTATCAATTTATTATTTATGGTAGGTTAGTTAAATATTTTATGGTGCAAATATACTTTTTTCCCGAAAAATAGCTAATTTTGAGCAGAAAATTTTTTACCTTAAATCTTAAATATTATGTATAACGCATTCAAGTCACATCTGACCAAGGAGTTGCAAGACATCAAAGATGCCGGACTCTACAAGCAAGAACGCATTATTACTACCCCTCAGAAGGCCGGTATCAATGTAGCCGGTACCGATGGTGAGGTTCTTAACTTCTGTGCCAACAACTATTTGGGCTTGTCGGACAATCAAGCTCTTATCGATGCAGCCAAGCGAGCTATGGATAGTCATGGTTATGGTATGTCATCGGTGCGTTTCATATGTGGTACTCAGGATATGCACAAGCAACTCGAACGTGCCATCAGTGAATATTTCCATACCGAGGATACCATTCTCTATGCTGCCTGTTTCGATGCCAATGGTGGATTGTTCGAGCCTCTCTTTACCGAGGAGGATGCTATTATCAGTGATGCACTCAATCATGCATCCATTATCGACGGTGTACGCCTGTGCAAGGCCAAACGCTATCGTTATGCCAATGCCGACATGGCTGAACTTGAACGCTGTCTGCAAGAAGCACAAGCACAACGTTTCCGCGTGATAGCCACAGATGGTGTATTCTCGATGGACGGTAATGTGGCTCCGATGGATAAGATTGTGGAGCTTGCCGAGAAGTATGATGCCTTGGTAATGGTCGATGAGAGTCACTCGGCAGGTGTTGTTGGTCCTACCGGACGTGGTGTTGCCGAACAATTTGACTGCTATGGTAAAGTAGATATTTTCACCGGTACGTTAGGAAAGTCTTTTGGTGGAGCAATGGGTGGTTTTACAACCGGTCGCAAAGAGATTATTGACATGTTGCGTCAGCGTTCACGTCCCTACCTCTTCTCCAATTCTCTTGCTCCTGCCATCGTTGGTGCAAGTATTGAGATGTTCCGCATCTTGGGCGAGAGTGATGCTCTGCACGACAAGCTGATTGATAATGTAACTTATTTCCGCGACAAGATGTTAGCTGCCGGATTTGATATCAAGCCTACACAATCGGCCATCTGTGCAGTGATGTTGTATGATGCCAAGCTCTCGCAAGACTTTGCTGCTGAGATGCAGAAGGAAGGTATCTATGTAACAGGTTTTTATTATCCTGTTGTACCCAAGGGACAAGCCCGCATTCGTGTACAACTCTCGGCCGGTCACGACCGCGAACATCTCGATCGTGCTATTGCTGCCTTTATCAAGGTGGGTAAGAAATTGGGTGTGTTGAAATAAGGATAGTCAATCGATTGAAGTCTCTTATAGATAACTTCTAATCATCCATACCACAAATCCCTCGGAGCCGCAGTGGAGCATCCGAGGGATTTCTGTTTCTTGAAGTTACCGGTCACTATTATTCGGGTATTCTATAACCTTTGGTGGTGTATTTATGTGTTTTTCCATTACGATGTATAGCCACCGTATCTTTGTCAATAATAGTTATAGGGTTTTTGCTTATAGGTAGTACCATCTTACGCATCTGAGCGTTGTATAGTCCCACCATTCCCTCACGATAGCATAGGTAGGCATTTTCATCACATTTCTCTATTCGGTTGTATCGCATAGGCAGCAGACTGCTGATTTTCATCTTTCCGCAATGACACAATCCCCATTTGCCATGTCTGTTCTGTATGCGGCGATAAGGGGTGTTCACACTGAGAGCCTCAATGTTGTATATCTTAGAAATTATGCCCGAGTGGGTAGTTGCACCCAATATGATGGCTAATATATACATTCCGAAGAATAGTAAAGTGATTGCATGATCCCAGCAATCATCGACCCCCGATAAGAATATGAGACTTCCAAACAAGGTGAGTATCGTTACTAATACATTATGCCCTTTGCTATTATTGTCGGATAGGGACAGTATGATAGATGTAACGATGAACCCCAGTGTCAAAATCATCCACTCTATTTCATCTGTATCGATGGTCATTATGAAGCCTATCGTAGCGATAAAAGCAAGAATACTCACCGAAGCGTATCGAGTCTTGTAGGGTATTGTTTCCAGAAGTTGCTTGATGTCAATCCAATGAATTGTATCATTAATAGTGGGTTGTGGTTGAGGAGTGGGAGTGGGTTTAGACTTAGGTGTGGGAGGAGTGTCAGGTATTATAACATTAATGATATTGTCTTCATTAATGATTGTATCTTCGTTGTGAGAGGGGAGTGCTGTAATAAAATCTTGTACTGTTTCATATCGTGCTGCAACGATAGGACTCATGGCCTGCTTGATAGCCGAAATAGTTTGCTTACTGATATTTTTCTCATCCAATGGCTGTATAGGTACACCTCCATTGTTAAGATTGATTGAGGCTTCGGGAGGTGTTTTTCCGGTGAGCATCTTGTATAATGTACCGCCGAGGGCATGAACATCCATTGTTACCGGCAGAGTACCTTCTCCACCATGATAGTTGAATTGTTCGATGGGGGCATATCCGGGAGTGCCGCCACCTATCGATGTACTCGATTCGGGAACACCGTTTTCATCATATTGCTTTGATAGTCCGAAGTCGATTAGAATGGGTTCGCCATTCTTGCGTAGCATGATATTCGACGGCTTGATGTCGAGATGTAGCATCTTATTGTTGTGCATGTAAGTGACAGCATTCCCTATCTTACTCATGAGCGATATGGCTTCCGATTCAGGCAGTCCGTCCTGCTGTTCTATATATTTATCAAGGTTGCTGCCATCGATGTAGTCCATTACATAGTATATCGTGTTGTTGGCATTGAACGATTCCAGTACGTTGATGATATTGGGGTGTTTGAGTCGGCTTAGGTTAATGGCCTCCTTGGCAAATTTCTGCTTGTATTTGTCATACACACCGCCTCGACTGCCGCAAGTGACGGTCGAATTGTCGCGACCGTTGATGTCACGCATGAAAAACTCCTTGATTGCTACTTGTGTGTTGACATTCAGCATACCCAGCTCGCCTTGCAGTAGTATGCTTGCCATGTAGGTTATACCGAATGAACCTTGACCCAATATTTTCTCTATTCGATAGCTGTAAGTTTTACCTTGAAGAATAGTTCCTATCTCTAATGCTGTATCATACATACGCTTGTGTTGTTTTGCTTTGTTAGTGCAAAGGTAGAAAAAATATTTTAAAAGGTGTTATTTAATATTGCTTAGTAAAATTGAAAATAACACGATTATTCCCAGTAGAGTGATTATGCAACCTATTATAGCTATCAGTCGCACTATGAGTAATTTTACTTTGTTTATCCAATGGTTGTTCTTGTTGTGTGTGGATTTTGTGTTGTTGCTCTTTCTATCAATGCTACCATTCGATTTTGTGAGTTGCTCTCTTCTCATCTCTTGCAGGCTCTCACCGTTTAATTCGTGTAGTCTCTCTTGTGCTTTCCGGTGTCCGTTGCGACTGGCTTTGTAGTACCATATTCGTGCATTTTCGAGTGATTGTTGTGTACCTAATCCTGTTTCGTAACAGTAACCTGTGAAATATTGTGCTTCGTTGTAGTGCAAGGATGCACTTTTCAAGAATTGTTCGAATGCATGGGTGTAGTCCTTATTGTGAAAGAGTAGTCGGGCATTTTCGTAATGACGCAGTGCAGCCGGTCGGGCAGTGCCTGATGTTGAAGGTACTGGTGTGATGATGTTGTTTATCTCATTTGGTATCAGTGCTTTGACAAACTCATCGACCGACTGAAAACGTTCTTTATAGATTGTTGTCATGGACTTGCGTATGCAGCGAATAGTGTTGCGACTGATGTGGAGTTTTTCCAACGATTGTGTGGGAAATCCATCTTCAAATATTTCCGATGCTTGTGGAGGCGTTACTCCGGTGAGCATCTTCATCAATGTCGCCCCTAAGGCATAAATATCCATTGTGACCGGAAAATGATTGTTGCTTGGTTGGTAGGTCGACTGCTCAATGGGGGCGTATCCCGGTGTTCCGCCTCCTATGGTTGAACTTGACTCGGGAATGCCATTATTGTCAAATTGTTTTGATAGTCCGAAGTCTATCAGTACGGCTTCGTCATTATTACGCAACACTACATTGGCGGGTTTCAGGTCAAGATGTAGCATGTGATGGGAGTGCATGTATGAGAGTGCATCGGCTATCTGTTGAAAATATTTAAGAGTGATGTTTTCGCTCAGTCGTTGGTGACTTGATATATACTCATCAAGGCTGCCACCTTCACAATATTCCATGGCGTAGTAGGTGGTATTATTGGTCTCGAAAAGTTCCAGCACCTTGATGATGTGAGGATGGTCGAGCTTATGCAGTGCCTTTGCTTCATGGGTAAATTTGCGTCTGTAATGAACGAATAAAGCACTTTCGGTTAGTGTCACCAACTCCCCGTCACGATCGTTGTGCTGATGGATGAAAAACTCTTTGATGGCAACAGTGGTAAAAGTGGGTATTGAGCCTAACTCTCCGGTTAATGATAGTGAAGCCTTGTAGGTGATGCCAAAAGAGCCTTGTCCCAGTACCTTTTCGATGCGATAGATATATTTATCACCTTGCAGTCTGGTTCCTATGGCGAGTGCTTTGTCGTGTTGCATTGAGTGAAGTATGGTGTTACAAGTTACAATATAGTAGTTTGATTATCTATAATGGTGTTAAGGTCGTCGATGGCATCGGCATGACCTTGTTGGGCTGCCCTGTCATACCATTCGATGGCTTGCTTGATATTGCGTTTGACGCCATAACCATGCTCATAGCAGATGCCCAAATTGTATTGTGCATCGGCCGAGCCTTGTTCGGCAGCCTGAATATACCATTGTATGGCCAATGCTTCGTTACGAACCTTCTCGGGTCCGTACATATAGCAATTGGCTAAGTTGCATTGAGCATCGATGTTGTTTTGCATGGCTGCCAATGTGTAGTATCGGATAGCACGAGGGTAGTCTGTCTCTCCTCCCAATCCATTCTGATAAATAAAACCAAGATTGCACTGTGCGATGCTATCGCCACATTCAACAGCTTTTTCATACCATTCGATTGCCTTTGTGTAGTTCAATTCTATACCGGCACCATGACTGTAACAATATCCTATGAAGCAGTAGGCTGGTGCGTAATTCATCGCAGCAGCCTTGTCAAACCATTCTATCGCCTTCTCGGCTTGTCCGGCTTCGTATAACTCTACGCCTCGGATATAGTATTCTCGTGCCTTTTCACTCGATGTGTTGGTGTGAGTAACCGAGGTGCTGCTTTTTGCTTCGTTGTAATACTCATTGATAGTGGTGGTAAACTCTTCGACCGACTGAAAGCGGTCTTTGCGATGCAAAGCCATAGCTTGCATGATGCTCTTGACAATTGTCGCATCGATACCCTTGTTTTGTAACAAGTATTCGGGGAATCCATTGTTGAGAATTTCGACCGGCTCGGGTGGTCGTACACCTGTGAGCATCTTGAAGAGAGTGGCACCCAAGGCGTAGACATCCATTGTTACCGGAAAATCTTTGTCATAGCTACGCATCTGCTCAATGGGGGCATATCCCGGTGTTCCACGACCCAGTGTCGTGCTTGTCTCGGGGTTGCCATCGTCATCAAATCTTTTTACCAAGCCGAAGTCTATTATAACCGCTTCGTTGTTGTTGCGTAGGACAATATTGCTCGGTTTGAGGTCGAGGTGAAGCATGCGATTGTGATGCATGTAAGTCAACGCTTGGCTTACTTGCATGAAGTATTGCATCGCTAATGGCTCGGGCAACCCATTATGTCTCTCTATGAGAGTATCGAGACTGCCCCCTTCGCAATATTCCATGGCGTAGTAGGCAGTCTCGTTGATTTCGAATAGTTCTATAACCTTAACAATGTGGCGATGGTTAAGTCGGCTCAATGCTAAGGCTTCGTTGACAAACTTACGGCGATAATAGGCACATAGATTGTCGGTATCGCCTCTGTTGCCCATTACCGTTATTCCATCGCGGATGTTAATGTCACGCATGAAAAACTCCTTGATAGCAACTCGCCGATTGGTTGCCAGTTCCCCTAATCCGCCTGTGAGGATAGGAGTTGCCTCATAGGTAATGCCAAATGTGCCTTGACCCAACACCTTCTCGATGCGGTATCGATAGTTGTTGCTTGGCAAGACTGTACCTATGGGTAGTGCCGAAGTATTCATGCATGTGACGTGTTATGGCTCTGTTAACTTAAAAATTTTATTCTTGTTCTTGAATATCAGTTTCGGTTTCGGTGTTTTCTACTGGGTCTGTCTCAGCAGAATTTGCTGTACCATTGGTTAAGGTCTTCACTACTGCTCCAATACCCTGTACTCCTTTTGTAGTGTCGTTTGCACTCTCTTTATCATCTTTAACAGTGGCATTAATAGCTTTCTCTGTTTCTTCAAGACCTTTATGAAGTTTTTCTATTTTTGATTGTTTAAGTTTTTCTTCTTTCTCTTTCTGGTCAGCCTTGATACTATCTTCTATTGCTTTGAGTTTTCTTTCATTCTCATCGGCTCTTCTATTGGCTTCTATTGCTTCTTTTTCAGCCATAGCTGCTTTTTTCTCCGCTTCTTTTATTTTCTCATGATTTTGTTGCTCTTCAATCAGCGTCTCTATGCTGTCTGCCGGAGAGGCATTGTTCTCTTTTTTATTATTGCCATTACAACCCTTGAATAAGAGGAATATTGCAATAAAAAGGATAATGATAGCGGTAGCAATGGCTATGTATAGGTTGCGTTTATCCTCGGGCGACCGTTCCCTTTTGGTGGTTGTATTGTCTGTTTGCTTCGGTGGTGTTTGAGTACGTTCATTAGCCGATACTTCAATGATTTCGCCATTCTCATCGATGTCGACAAGGGTGTCCTCATCTTTTCCTATGGATGTATCTTCTGTCACAACCGGCAGTGGGTCGATGACATCGATGATGTGAATGAGAAATGCGGTGTGATTGTCGCGATTGTTTTCGGTATCGGCAATGATTTTTTCTACCTTGCTATCTATATCACCGCCCTCTTCCGAGAAATAGTATTGTATATGTTCATCTTCAAACTCTTCCAGTATGCCATCAGAGCAGAGCATGAAATAATCGCCCGGACGGATGTCGTGGGTGTGATGTATTTCGGCTTTGGGACGATACTCCATGTGAGGCTGTAAGGCTCGTGTGATGATGTTGCGAATGTTTGAAGTCTTGGCCTCCTCGGGTGTGAGTTCTCCCACTCTGATGAGGTCGTTGACCAGAGAGTGGTCGCGGCTCTGAAACAAAATCCGGGTCTCCTCGGCAGTTTTGCCGGGTCGAACATGGTAGATGCGGCTATCGCCTATGTGTGCGATGGTGCAACCCTTGTTGTGCAGCTTCAAGAATGTCATGGTTGTACCCATCTTCTTCTTGCCACTTTCGTTATTGTCTTTGCCATCGAGTGCATCGAATGCAGCTGTAATGGCTTCACGCAAGTTGTCGTCGGTAAACTCACCCTCGGCGTCGGGACAATTCTCCATGATGTATCGGCTCATGGCCTCACATACGGTAGCACTGGCTACTTCGCCCGATTCGTGACCGCCCATGCCATCGCATACGATGAACATGCGATCGCTGTCTTTTGCCTCTTTATATGCAGGGTATAGTGAGTCTTCTTGGTTGGCTCGTTGACCTATTTCCCATATATCGCGTACTTCTATGATGTATTTCATATTTTATCAGTTTTTAATAAGTTATCAATATCGATACTCTGTTCCATCAGTATCGTCACTTTGCTCATATTGAGTTTTGAACTTCTCATCGTATTGAGTCTGCCCATTATCAGGTAGTGTGAATGTAATAGCAACATCGGGCAATGTAATAACATCTCCGTTGCGAAGAATGATTTTATCGCCGTATTTCAGTTGATTCTTATTGATGTAGGTAGTATTAACACGTTCTTTATTGAGCGAGACGCAGTGAATGATGCCGGTAGATATTTTCTTAACTTCAATGACAATGTGTTCGCGGCTGGTGCGTTTTGAGTCATTGTTGATGGGTATCTGTATATTGGCATTCGACCCCTCGCACTTGCGACCTATTACATATCGACCCTCTTTCAGGGTAATTTCCTGCAAAGTGGGTGGGTTGAATTTGAGTCGACCGAATGTGTCTCTGTTGATATAAGTTTCTGTCCGTTTATCTTTTCGAGGATTCGGCTCGGGGCGTGGTTTCGGTTCCTCTTTTTTATGATTTTGAGGTTCTTCGTTTTTATAGATATAATATTCGCTAAAAGGTTCTATTCTTCCACATTTAGGACATTTGATTTTTTTACCCTTTAATGTTTCTTCGTCAATACGTTTGACTTCAAAACAAACACCACATCCCTTGTGAACTATTTTCATGGTTTCTGTTGCCATAATTTTTTCTCCTTCTGAATAAAGAGTTGTTAGGTATGAATAATAATCGCGAGTGCATCCCCATCAATATTATACGAATAGTGATAGGGATGCCTTGATGGGTAATTAAATGTCCATTGTGTCGGTATAATCCATTGTGTCGGACATTGACAAGTCATAGTCAACAGTACTGTTGTCGTAGTCCTCTTCAAGACAGCTCTCAATATCATCGAGTGAAATATTGTATTCGCTGATATCAAGAATCTCATTATCCTCGATTTCTATATTATGGTTTATGTCGGCGATCAAGATGTCCATTTGGGGGTCATCATCAATGTCGACAAGAACCACCGGTTCGCCATCGACGATGAGAGGAACGGCAGTAGCACCTGTTTCGGCATCATTGACGATACCAAGTACCTCTATTTCCACTTCGGCTTCGGTATCGGTTTCGACTTCGGTAGCCTCAAAGGTCTCTTGGGTCTCTTCGGCAATGTATTCATCGTTTATCTCGGGTTCGGGAGTTGGCACTTCGGCTGTGGCTTCAATCTCGTTAACAATCTGTTCGTTATTGGTAGTGTCTATTGCACCCCAGTTAAACTGGCTGTTGTAGTCGGCTTTCTCGTCGACTGTCATGTTGTTCCACTCTTCGGCATAGTATGTGCCATATACATTACCATTCCACTCGAAAGCACCACCGGGACCTACCTCGGCACGAGCTGTTGCAAATGCTTCGCTGAATGACATGCTGTCGGTAACGCCGGTTGCAATGTCTACGCTGCCGGTTGACCATTCGGGAGTCTCTTGTGCTGCAAATTCGCTATCGTCGATGTCAGCTGGATTCTCCTCAACGATTACTTCCTCTCCATTCTCTGTAAAATAGTTGGCAGCCTGTGAGATGGCAGTTCCCAGCAGTACACCACCGATGCCTGTGGCTATCACTTTACCGGTCGAAGCTGTGGCTGCTACGCTTCGGTTTGTTTTCATTGTTGCCTGAGGAGTCTCCTCGTTGTCTATGCGAGTCGCTTGATCGTCGTTATAGTTAACTTGCGATTTTTCGTTGTCTAAGATTGTGTTTTCGTTTTTCATAATTTTATGGTTTTATTGTTGTTATTTGTTTTGTTTCTTGTGCAAATCTACGAAATTCGATACCCGTTTGTCAATATTTATTTTGTTTTCTTACATGAAACATATCGTTTTCGGTATGAAATGCACATATTTCATGATAAACAACAATGGCAGTCTTAGAACTCAAATTCTGCTTTACATTTTGTACATTGAGGCATTTGTGAAGGAAGCAGTTCGTATGCTATTCTGCCCAATGGTTTGCCACAATGAGGACACACATAATCCCTGTTAAAAGTGTTGTTGATGCGATCTTCTTCTTCGATACTGTCATCCTTGGCCATTATCCAGAATATAATCATACCTATTACAAGCGAGGGTAAAGCAGTGAAAACAGCAACTAATCCGGGTTCAAGGGCTTGATAAGATGTGAGCAGTCCTACTATTAATGAGCCAAAACCCGAGCCGAACATCATGAGCATCATGCGGTTGGTCTGTGTGCGTTTGTTTTTTTTCTTCAATTCTATCAGTCCATCGTGATAGTCGTTCCACACTCTTTCGAGGTGACGTGCCGGGATTCTGATATGTGACTGATGGTTGTGATTATCTTGATTGGCATAGCCGTTGTTGACATTATTGCCCCCCGGTTCGGCGATGCCTAATGCTTTTCTGGCTATTTTCAATATAGTGTTTACAGCAATTTTGTATCGATCTTTTCCAAGTTCCAGTAGACTGGTCTCTTCAAGATAGCGTTCCATGATCTGATCGCCATCAACGTATGTAATGTTGCGATCTTTCATATTTTTGATACGCATATTTCCGTCTTTGTCAATCTCTATGCGGCAGTGTGAGATGATGCCGTTATCACTCTTTTGGGTGCGACTTACTGTATTGTTCACACTATTGGGATTGCCAAATTGTACATTTTTGAGTTCACTATCGTCACTATTGGTCACAATGAGGTGTAATCTGTTGTCATTGCTGTTTCGACCAATGTAGATTCGTTTGTTTGCTAATGTAGCCATGGTTGTTTGTTATTATATAGTTATTTATTGTTGTCGGTTATTTGTGTGTTGTTGAGTGATTGCAGGTATAGTTCGCGTAGTTGCTTCAATGCACTCTTGGAAATTTCCAATTTGTAGGCAAAGTTTTCGCCATCACTCAGTAACATTATTTGCCGTGAAGGGCTGAACTTGAAGACGTAGCGACTGTTGATGATGTGTTTCTTGCCTACTCTTATGAACCCTATGGCGTTTTCCTTCAATGAGTTGTTGAGTGTCTGTTGCATGTGTGACAGGTTCATGGCAACAATGCCTTGTAACTTGTTGATGAGGACGAATTTTGTGTAATTGCCATCCGACTCGAAGTAGACTATCTTCGAGATGTCGACTCGCATAAATTCGTCGCGAGAGTTGAGGTGTAGATATACTGTTTTCATTGCTTGTGTGATTATGCTCTATGTAATAAAGACGTTCGTTGGAAATCAATCTGTCACCGGAGATAAAATTTTTTTTGACGATAAGTGTAATATTTTTTAGCGAAGATGGGTGTGAATTGCCTTATCGTGATTGTTTTACCTCTTGTTTAAGACTCGGCACCCAACTCGTGAAGCAGTTTTTTTACCTCCTCGTCGGTCTCGTTAAGGCGTTCTTTACAGAATTGGAGCAGTGTAATAGCTTGCTTGGTGTAATCTCTCAGTAGGTCGATATCGCAGTCGGGATTCTGAAGTTGTTCCACGATTTTTTCAAGTTGTTCGATGGCTTGAGAGTAAGAGAGGGTTTGGTTGTTGTCAGATGCTTGTTTTTTCATTGTCGGGCGTTTTTTTGATGTTGCTAATGTGGGCTTGGGCAGTTCCGTCGGCAAGATGTATTTCAACCTTGTTGTCAGCCGGTAATTCATCGACCGATTTTACAACCTTGTTGTTGTGTAATACAAGACTGTAACCACGAGCCAGAGTGGCATCGGGCGATAGTAACTTGATGGTGCGAGCGAGGTTGTCAATATGTTGCTGCTCGTGCGAAAGAAGGTTGTGGGTTCGCTCGGGCAGTATCAGCGAGAAGAGCGACAAGCGATTGTATTCACGACTTACTTTCTCTTGTATGGAGTGTGTGATGGTATTGTTTAAGCCGAGTCGTCTACGCTCCTCGTTGTGTAATCGTTGTGTGATGGCATATGGAATATTGCTTGTGAATTGTTGCAAGCGGGTATTCTCTTGCAGGAGTCTGTTGCTTACGATGTCAACAACCTGCTTGCGAAGGGTAAGAGCCATATTCTCAGCCAGTCGAGCTTGTTCGATGAGCCATTCGGCAGCAGCGGTAGGCGTTTTTACTCTTACGGCTGCAATGTAATCGAGAACGGTCTCATCGCGTTCGTGACCGATACCTACAACAACGGGTAGAGGAAATTGTGCTATGTTGCAAGCCAATTCATAGTCGTCGAAACTTGCTAATTCCGATGTAGAACCTCCGCCTCTGATAATCACTACCACATCGTAACACTCTATGTGTTCGTGAATGTGGTTGAGGGCTTCAATAACCGACAATGCGGTGTTTCCACCTTGCATTGTGGCGGTAAAGAGAGTTGTGTAGAATTGATAACTGTAACTATTGTTGTGTAGTTGACTCATAAAGTCACCATATCCGGCAGCCGTTTGTGATGATATGATGGCTATGCGTTGTGGTAGTAGCGGTATGTTCAGTTCTTTATTATCGTTGATAATGCCCTCCGTTTCGAGTCGTGTCAGTATCTCGGCTCTGTGTCGTGCTGCCTCACCGATTGTGTAGGTGGGGTTTATGTCATGTATGACAAGGCTCATTCCATATATTTCATGGAAGTTGACTGAGACAAGAACGAGTATCTTAATGCCGGCTGCGAGGATTTGACCGGTTTCTTGTTCGAAGTAGGGCGAAAGTAGTTTGTAGATATTAGCCCATATAACAGCTCGTTGTCGAGCCAATGTCCTGCCTTTCAGATCCTTTTCTATCAGTTCGAGGTAACAGTGACCATTGCGATTGGGATGAAACTCGCTGATTTCGGCACATACCCAGTACTCATCGGATAGTTGCATCTCGATAGCTGAGCGGATGCCACTGTTCAATTCGCTCAATGAATAGATATGTGTGGTAGCGTCATTCATGATGTGATAATCAGTTTTTGAGTAATAAAATCCGAATCGTAAGTGATGACAGCTATGTATAATCCTGCTTCAAGATGGCTAAGGTCTATGACATCGTCACTTGCAACAACTCGATTGAAAAGACATCTTCCTCCACTGTCGTATATCAGCAACCGGGCGTGATGATTATCGTTGAGAATGTGCAATTGCTTGTTTACGATATGTACTTCAATGGGCGAGTGGTGGGTGTGGTCAACACCACTTGCAGCACGATAAGCGGCGTATATGTCAGGGATGCCGTAACCGTACAAAGGGTCGGGATGGTGGTACTGAGAACTTGCTTGATGTACCCTCTCGATAAGCTCTGCTGCACTCCACTCGGGGTGTGACTGCCACAAGCATGCCAATGCTCCACACATGATGGGGGCTGCGTAGGATGTCCCTGATGCACATTTTATATAATTATCATCAGAAATTGCATAAGCACTACCTCCCATCGACATGACATCGGGTTTTACACGCCCATCGGTTGTGTATCCGCTACTACTGAACGAACTGTGCTTGCCATCGGCATTTACACTGCCCACCGTCATGCAGCCGTGTGCATCGGCGGGAAAACCAATTTTCCCCCAACTCTTGTTGAATTCATTGCCGGCAGCAATGACAACCAACATTCCTTTCTTTGCTGCAATACCTGCGGCCTGTGATATAAAAGCCGATTCTCCATCGAGTTGCGACTGAGTGTAGTTCATGCTTTCATCATCGAAAGTGGTGTAGGCAAGCGAGGTGTTGATGATGTCGACGCCGGCACTGTCGGCTATTTCGGCTGCTGCAACCCAATAATCTTCTTCAATAGGGTATTCGCTATCAACGTCTTCGGTGACGAAAAGCCAATATTGAGCCTCGGGTGCCGACCCTATGTATTCGCCAGCAACATCTGCTGCCATACATGATAGTACTTCGCTACCATGGGTCTCATACTTATGGTTCATCACACCATGTGGCAAGTCGTATCGACCTATAATCTTATCTTGATGTATGTAGGCTGAGTTTTCTATGTCGTAAAATCCGGCATCCAGTACGGCTATTGTCATGCCATCGCCTTTGTAGCCGATAGCATGAAGTGAATCGAGATTAAGCAGCTGTATCTGTTGTTGTGCATATCCATATGAACTGCCATTATTGGCGAGTGTAACATGGGTTGATGAGAGTGGCATCTTGGCATGACGTCGATTGTGTGTATCATCGGTTGAGGTCTCTTTCCATACACATTTTATGCTATCGACACAGGGTAGTGATGTTATCTTGTGCAACAGGGTGGTATCGTTGAGGGCAATAACGGCTGTATTCATCCATCGCGATGTAGTCACGATGCGTACTCCCAGTTTCTCAATGGAGCGAAGGTGAGCGTCGCTTACAGGTATGTCACTCATGTCGATAGCTATGCCCTGTCGTTGCCGACGTTCAATGCTCGACTCGGAGAGAAATTTCTCAGGTTGTTGCAGTGAGTATTGAGTGGTATCTTTGTCCGAGAGCCACACTCGATATTTATAGGATTGGGCATATGTCATCAGGCTTGCTATCAATGATATAAGCGTTATTATGAGGTATATGCTCGATTTTAGTTTCATGTTTTATTATATTTTTTCAATAAGCGATTGTCCTCTATAATTCCGCCACCTATCACAATGTCGCCATCGTAGATAACAGCCGATTGCCCCGGTGTGAGTGCCGAAACGGGTGTGGCAAACTGTACGATACACATGTTGTCATCGAGAATCTTAATAGTGGCGTTAACAGCTTGACTTCGGTATCGTATGCGGACACTTAGTGGCGATTGTGGCTCGTAATCGGGTGTGATTCTTGTTCCCGACAATATGGCTGTTTGTTGCAATAGTTCGTCGGATGTACCCAATCGAATAGTGTTCTTTGCAGCATTGATGCGAATGACGTAGGCAGGATGTCCTAATGCAATCTCCAATCCTTTGCGTTGACCGATGGTGTAGAACGGGTAGCCCTTGTGTTGACCCAATTTGCGACCTTGGGCATCGACAAAATATCCGCCTCTTACTTGTTCATCAAGTTCCGGTATCATTTCGCGAAGAAAATCTCTGTAATCGTCCGGTACGAAACAGGCTTCCATGCTCTCTTTTTTCTTTGCTTTCTGTTCGTAACCCTTGGCTGTTACATATTCTTTGATCTGTTGTTTGGTGTAGTTGCCCAAGGGGAAGAGTGTGTGTGATAACTGCTCTTCGGTGAGTCTCCACAGGAAGTATGACTGATCTTTATTGCTGTCGATGCCGCGAGCAAGCATGTGTAAGCCGTTTTTCTTGACAATGCGGGCATAGTGTCCTGTTGCTACTTTATCGCATTGCAGGCGATGAGCTTCGTCGAGTAAGTATTTCCATTTGAAGAAATGATTGCACATCACACACGGATTGGGTGTCCTTCCTCGCATGTATTCGTCGATAAAGTCTTGTACTACTTCGGTACGAAATGACCGACGTATATCGAGTGTGTGATGTTCTATACCCAACCGATGAGCCAGTTCTCGTGCCTCTATGATATAATCGGGTTCGTCTTGATGATAGGTGTCGAAATGCGATGGAGTGTCCCACATGCGTAAGGTCAAGCCTACTACCTCGAAGCCTTCTTCTTGTAGCATCATACACACTGCCGAGCTATCAACTCCGCCACTCATTCCCACCAAAATGCGTTCGTTTAGAGCCATAATTACATCGCCTTTTTCTACATGAACAAAGGTACAATTTTTTTCTTATCTGCGAAATGAAATGTGAGGCTAATTTATATTCATTAGAATATCTTGTTAATAAGCCTTATATAAGGTGATGTATGTGTCTTGATAGGCTTGATAATAACCATTTCGTTCCATGAAGTCGAAAAGAATAGTCGCCTTATTGTAAAGTGAAGGATACTCGGCAGGATTGAGATAATCGACTGGTGTAAGGTCCTCGTAATAAAAACGAGGTATGGCAATCAGAGGTAATTCTCTTACACTATGTTCCGACTGAAATAATTTGTTCTTGAACATCTCTATCCCCCAGAAGGTACTCCACGGTGAGCCAAGGTAGGGTTGCATGCCGGTGAGATAGTGCAGCATGGGGGCATTGTCGAACACGAGCAGATAGTTACCGGGCATCTTATTCTGCATGGTCACTCGTGTAATGTTGTCGATGATGTAGGCTCGCTCTTGCGAGGTGTAGGTTGTAGCTTCGGCAGTAGCGGGACGATGTGTTTTCTCCCATCTGCTGCCATTGTCGAAATAGCACACACTGTGCAGTGATGCGAACAACAGAAATGCTATTCCCATTATTATGCTCAATTGTCGAGTTGAGTGGTTGTCTATTACAATGTCATATTGTTGTTGGTCGGTGTTGCTGATGGTTATCTTCCACATCAATTGATGTCGACACAATTCTATGAGCAGTGGCATCCCCAACCACATGCAGGAGTTGCAAATGTTGCCATAAGAATCACCGCCGAAGGGGATGACAAAAAGCATTATAAAAGCCGATAATCCTAATATAAACAATCGGTTGTCGCGACGATAGTTGATGCAGTAGATGATGGATGCGGCGGTAACAGCTCCCCACATGGCATATATATTGCGACTGAGCATGCCATAGAAAAGGGCTATGCTGACGACTCCCATGATGAACTGTATGCCTTTTATCTTGATGTGTTGTGTTACAATAATGTATATCATGCATATCAAGAATCCGTATAACACACTGGTAAATATGCCTTTATAGGTGTAAGAATAACTGCCTAACATGCTCATGATGCTATGTGTGTCGGAGGTGTCGCCACCCATGACGAAGAGTGACCGAATAGCCGAACCATATATCATTGTGTGTCCTTGCAGGTGCATAACGATAAATAATAACAATATTCCCAATGTGCAACCTCCGATGATGCGTAACATGTTTTTCCATGCCTTGAAGTAGTCGTTGGTGTAGTAAGCTTCGATGAAAGGCATGAAGATGAGTATGGAGAGTGTTATATTGGGAAGTCGGCACGATGTGTTGAGAATAATGAACCAACCGGCAAGCCACCAAGCCCACGATTTTCCTTTCGTTCCCAGTGTAATGCTGTAAATTGTGAGTAGATACAGCAGTATGGTGAGACAGTCGTGGTTGAAATAGTAGAGACATAATCCCGGCCATAGTACACAGGCTATACATCCCAAGGTAATGGTGGAACTACTCAGATAGTTGCGTAAGATAGCAAAGGTTGTGAGTACAATACCCCCCGATGTGAGTGCAAATAATATGCGGTATCCGTAGTTACCTAATGAAGAAAATAATAGTTCCCAGGCTCCTCCTATCACTCCGGTGAGATAATAAAGAAACAGATATTCTACATCGGCAGGATGTGAATAGAAGTTCTGGTAGAATGTGAGTGAAAATCCTTCATCGGCAAAGTCGAATCCTTGTAGTGAAATAAGCAGATAATAAACGACAGCCCCAAGAGCTGTAATCCACATGCAACGTCGGGGATGACGGTCGAGGGTAGCCAGTATGTCCGATATGCTCCGGAGGATTTTCATGGTAAATCTATTATTTTTCTATAAGTACCACTGCATAGGCCGATATACCCTCCTCGCGACCTGTGAAGCCAAGTTTTTCGGTAGTTGTAGCCTTGATGGATATATCGTCCGTCTCCACATTCATGCATGATGCCAATGTCTCTTTCATGGCGGGGATGTGTGGATTTAATTTGGGGCGTTCGGCACAGATGGTCATATCGACATTGCCTATGCGATAACCTTGCTCGTGAAGCAATTCTACCACTTTGCGTAGTAGTATTTTACTATCGATACCGGCATATTCTCCTGCTGTGTCGGGGAAGTGGTAGCCTATATCACGCATGTTGGTAGCTCCCAGAAGAGCATCACACAAGGCGTGTATCGCTACGTCGGCATCGGAGTGTCCTAATAGACCTGTTGTGTGAGCAATGCGAACACCGCCCAACCAAAGGTCTCGACCTTCGACAAGACGGTGTACATCATATCCCATTCCTACTCTTATCTTCATAGGATTATGTTATTAGATTATTTTACGAGGTTCTTCAATCCTTCCATATCGAATGATAGGGTAAAACGCAACGTCTGGTCGAGGGGGCTTGATGCGGCTGTTGCCAACAAGTAGGCTGCATCGACCTGCAAAACGCTATATGCAAAACTTGCTCCGAATGAGAAGAATTGACGATTGCCTTTGTATTTATCTTCATAGTAGTAACCGGCTCTCAATGAGAATTGACGATTGTACGAGTATTCGAGACCAATCGAAAAGTTTATCTCGCGTAACTCTTCCGAGAAACCGCCCGGTGCATCGTAGAATGACTTGGCAATTCCTTCAAATGGCGACATCTGATTGTACTCTTCTTTGGCTGCGTAATAAGCATCCCAGTCGGTTACGGTGTTGCCGTTGGCATCGGTCGTTTGGTATTGATACTCTTGTGGAGCGGTGGGGACAAGTAGCTTGTTGGCATCGAGATTTATCGACATGGTATTCTTGTCGGCCAGTGGAAAGAGGAATGATGTACCTAACTTCAAGTTGGTAGGCAAGAATGCCGATTCGTTTCCATTGTCGTATGCCAGTTTCGAACCGATGTTCGAGATATTCATACCCCATGACCATTGGCACTCGTTGCGTGCAATGATGGGGTAGGAGGTGTGATACCACGAGATGTCGGCTGCGAATGCCGATGCTCCTTTGACACTACCCGTAGCACTACCACTCTCGTCATACTGAAAGCCGAGGTCTGAGTAGATGTATCGCAATGCGACACCCATTGAGAAACTTTCCGATAACTTGCGAGAGTAACCCACATCTACGGCCATCTCAAAGGGGTTGATTGAGTTTACTTCATCGCCATTCTGGTTGGTAAGGATAATATTACCTAATGAGAAGTAACGTAGTGAGGCACTTACCGCTTGGGGGCTGCCTTCGCCAAATTTCCAATATCCGCTCAGATTGGCAAGATAGATGTCATTGACCAACTTACTCAACCAAGGGGTGTAAGAGAGTCCTATTCCGCCATCGCTGTATGCAAAGGCATATTTCGATGCATTCCAGAATTGTGAGTTGACATCGGGATCGGTGGCTGCACCTATATCACCCATACCCGCACCGCGTGCGTCGGGGGCAATGGTTAATGACGTGGCTCCGGTGTTGACGGGATTAAACTGTCGCACTACCTCGCCTTGTCCGTATGCTTGTGTTACTGTGGCACATAGTGTGAGTAATAACACAATAGATATTATACTTGTTTTTTTCATATCGGTGTGTTTGTTCAAGTTCATATCTATATAAACAGCAATATTGCTTTTTTATTGTTTGATGACAACTATTTTTTTTGTTTCGGTGCTATATCTTTTATTATCAACGCTGATGATGGCATGGCAATTGTATTCTCCGGGTAGTGCTATACCTTTCTTGGTATTCAAGTTCCAGATGATATTGGTTGCTGTTGTCTCTTGTGTCCACACTTCTTCTCCGGTGTGAGCATCGGTAATGATGTAGCGGATGAGCATGTTGTCATCAACAATGCCATCAAGACTGATGGTGGCATGCGTGGTAGCGAGGTCTTCGGCAATGTCTATATTGTAATGTGTGCCGGCTTGCTCTTCTACTACGCATGTGATGGTTACTTCCGAGCCGTTGCCGGCATTGTCAAAGGCTTTTACTGTAATGCTGTGTACTCCCACCGACAGCCCATTGAGGGGATAATCGATACTGCCTTTCCCAAATCCTGTGGCAGGGGTGTAATATCCGGCTAAGTCGTTGCATATTATTACGCCATCGAGCCACAGAGTCATAGCTTTACCTATCGATATTTCGTTGTTGGTCAGCCCGCTCTCCTCATCTGCTATTTCGCAGTGGAACAGAGTGTTGCTTTCTACCACATCACCTTCGCTAAATTGTTCATCGCCTATCCATATATTGAAGAATGTGGGGGGTGTGACATCTTCGTCCATCTCTTCTATACCGTTTATACAAAGGTTTTTGTTGTAACCTTTGGCTTCGATACTCATCTCATTATTGTAGGCATATAGGCTGATGAGTGCTGTTGTATCGCTTTGCAAGCACTGCTCGGGAAGACGAAAACTTGCTGTAAAACGACCGTTTACAACCGTATCGGAGGCAGTTACAAGTTTGTAGCGGTGATATGAGAATTTTTCCGTCAGGTCTATTGTGCCGGTTGCTGTTCCCACTTTTTCAATAGCCGTTTCGTTGGTAGCTGCATCATATACTTCGTAGCATATAACTCCATCGAAGTCGGTATCTACATTGCCTTCCTCATCGAGTATCGAACCACTGATGGTTACTTTACTATTGGCCTTGGCTTCTATCTTTGTCTTGTTGGTAGTGGCAGTTGCGTTGATGCTTTCCACTACGATGTCGCGTGTAGGGAGTGGTAATGCAAGTGCCGGATCGCCTATCAGACAATATTTAAGTTTGTTGGGGTCGCTTATGATATTACCTTTCTTATCGTATCGTAATGTGGTCTTGGCTCGGCGTAGAATATCTCCAAGGCGTACTTTTCCGTCCTCTCCGGGTGTGAAAAATTCATTTAGTAACTCACGATTGATGTCTTCATTACCATTGGTGTAAACGGTGCGAGTGGTGGTAAAGAGTGCTATAAAGCCACCGCGATCGTTGCGGAATAGTTCTTCTCCTACCGAATTTTCATCTTTATCGAATGGGCACACATCGCATGTGGCGGTGATAAATACCGGCCACACAGTGTTGTCCATATCCTTTGCATGGGTTATGTTGATCAGGTTACTGCCTATTGATGTGTGTCCGGCGTGACCCATGTAGTCGTATATCAAAGCACCCTCTTCAAGGTCGCGAAATATCTGTTCCTGAGCTCCTTCGAATGTTTTATTGTCGAATGTGTTGTAGGCACTGAGGTATACCTTATCGATAATCATGTGTTGTTGATTGGCTTCGACGGTTTGTTTCGATACGTTGTCAATCTGGCGTATGTGTAGGTTGTTGTCGCCATTGAGACCTATAAAGCAGGCTTTGTTTTTCCACAGGTTTTTGGTGGGTTTCTGATGGATGTAAGTGATTAGTTTCTTGTAAACTTTCTGCGATTCTTCAAGGTTCTTGACAGGCATGCGACCCACGCCCAGTTGTATGGCTTCGGAAGTTATATCTATTCCTGAGTTATCATCGAGGAAGGCAAAGTAATCATCGGTAATGTATGAATATCGTTGGTCGGTGCTACTCTCCGACTGGTAAGTTACCAACAGAAGGTTATCCTCATTGTGCAGTTTAGGTGCGATGGCTCTATTGTTGTATGAGCTGCGTCCGTAGAGGAGCAGATAACGAGGTTCATTGCCATATCCGGCTTTGGCACGGTCGTAGAACATCTTCATCAGACGGCGTATGGCTGTTGCATCGGGAGTTCCACCCGAAAATTCGTTGAAGATGGCCAACTGGTCACACACCAGCACTTTCATGTTGTCGTTCTCACGATGCAGTTGTGCAATGCGTTCGGCTTCCTTTATAAAGTGGCGAGTGGTTACAATAACCATGTCGGGTATATAGTCTATGCCGTGAAGGTCTTGCGACTCAACATTGCATACCCATTGTGGTGTAGGCAACGAATTGTCATAAGCATCGAATGCCACATATTCGTTGTAGCTATTGTCGTTTTCGTCGGGACTAAACACCACTTTGTTGTCTTGCATTGAGGTGGGGCGGATGTATGGCTCGTTTACGTCTGTGACATTCCACACTCTTATATCCTCGCTCCGGTGCTTGTCGATGTCGATGGCATAGTAGGAGCCTTGTTGGTCGATATTGCGAAAGTTAATTTGAGAGCCATCGAGGCGAAGCCGACGGTTATAGAAGATGCGTATGTAGTCGAGGTAAAATGAGTTGAGTGTTCCTGCACTTGATGTTTTGAAAGAGAGATTAAATGTCTCGGCAGCATCGACAGTGTAATAACGTTTGGCCTCTTTGAGGTAAGTGTATGAGTCGGAGGCACTAACACTTAGATTGGGAGTCAGTTGATTGCCATTATACGATGTAATGAGTGTGCAAGTCGACGAGCAATTTGCTCCCATAGCTATGTAGAGGGTCATCTTCTCGCCTACGATGTCGGGTGCTTGCAGTGATATGGTATTGTTTTGTATCAGATCTTCACCCAAGTAGAGACGACCGGTCTGTCCGAGGCATACATTATCTTGCTCATGAAGTAGATACTCGTCAAATGTAGTTATGGCGGTAGTCTTATCGAGAGGTTTATCGACGCTTGTCATGCTCAGCGATGGATAATCTTCGGTAAGGAAGTAGTAGTTGATGTCGGAGTAATAGTTGTTGGTGTGAGTCCAATAATTGGTGCCTGAGTTGTTTTCCCATCGGGTGCAACCACTTGAATAGAAATAGAGATTACCACCTTCGGCATGCGATGGGACGGCTTGCAGGTCGTCGGTGTCGTTTTCGCTGAATGTCTCGGGGAGCATGTAGCCATCTTGACCGTAGATGCACACCTTTGAGGCATCGTTAAATCCCCAACTCTGCAACGTCGCAGCATCGATGCGATGAACACCTCGTTCGGTGGTCGATATTTTTACCCACTTGCCTTTACTCAGTACCGATTGTTCGGCATAGTGTTGTAAGGATAGTGCGTGAGCTTGTTGGACATTGCCAGTCATCAGTGCAATGATAACTGCCATGAACGTTAACTTGTGTACAAGATGTTGCATTATATTGTGATGTGTTTTTTTTCTATTTTATATTAAATTCCAGCACCTTATGACCGTCGATATAACCGGTTACATGGTCGTTGATGGATACTTTGCCCACTCCGGCAGGTGTGCCTGTGTATAGGATGTCGCCCATTTTCAATGTGAAGAACTGGCTCACATAAGCAATGATTTCATCGATGCTGTGTATCATGTCGCGAGTGTTGCCACTCTGCACTGTTTCACCATTGAGTTGTAGCGAAAAGTCTATGCCACTATCCAATGGCAACTCTTCCTTTTCCACCCACGAGCCTATGGCTGCCGAACCGTCAAATCCTTTGGCCAGTTCCCATGGTGCCCCTGCCTCTCTCAATTGTTGTTGCAGGTCGCGTGCCGTAAAGTCAACACCCACCGTCAGTGCATCGTAGTATCGATGGGCAAATCGGGGGGCTACATTCTTGCCCACGCGGCATATTCGCACTACTACTTCGGCTTCATGTTCTATGCGGTCGCTATAAGGAGGTAGAAATAATGGCTTGCCATCTTTGAGCAATGCTGTCTCGGGTTTGAGAAACACTACCGGCATGGCAGGTGTCTCCTCACGTCCCATCTCGGTGTTGTGGGCTCGATAGTTCCAACCTACTGCTATTATCTTCATGTTCGTTCTTATTCTTGCATATTCCCAAGGCGGTTGAACATAACTGCCAGATGGGCATATATCGATGTATCTTGTATAACTATGTTATCGGGTACATGCAAGCGATAGGGTGTGAAGTTCCATATCGCTTTGATACCGTTGGCTACCATGTAGTCGGCAGCTTCTTGTGCCTGATGGACGGGTACGGTGAGGATACCTATGCGTGCATCTAAGGCGGCTCGCATTTCGGCAAAGTTGTCGATGTGATATACCGGTATGTTGTTGATGTAATTCTCTTCCTGAAACTCGCGTATGTCAAATCCTGCCACAATTTCCAGCCCGTATTGTACCAGTCCCGAGTCGTGCATCAGTGCGGCTCCTAATCGTCCCACTCCGTACACGATGGCTCGATGTTGTCGGGTAAAACCTAAGAATTGTTCCAGAACGTACACCAGCGAATTTACTTCGTAGCCTACGCGAGTCTTGCCCGAAATGTTCACAAACGACAAGTCCTTGGCTATCTGAGAGGCATCGACATGAATGGCTCTCGATATTTGTGTCGAGGAGATATATTCCACACCTTGTGCCTGTACTATCTTGACGTACGCCAGATACCACGGCAACCTATGCAACGTAGGCTCCGGCAACTTGATGTTGGTATTGATCTCTGTCGAACTCATTTCCTTGCAAGCATAATTATTCAAATTGCAAAATTACAAATAATTTTCTAATTATCGCAACAATAGGTCGATAGTTAACATTCAGCTTTTGCCTAGTAAACTGTAAAGAAAGTCCTTTCAAAGTCTTGACGGCATGTGATTTCGCACAACAAGACTCTGGAAGGACTCCTTCACTAATAAATAATCTTACGTTTATCGTATTTCCCTATAACGTGTTGTTTATCTAAGTGACATCATCACAGGTGTGTCGATATCACATCCTCTTATCGCTGACGAAAGGTAACGATTACAACACCACTTTGCACGATGCACCGCTGTTCATGTGGGCTATGTACACGCCTTGTGGCAAGTGGGCAATGTCGATGGTTGCCGAGGTAGCACCCTCACGCACTGACACATCGGCTACTATACGACCCGTTGTGTCGTATAGTGTAATCGTTTCGCCGGCATCCGCAGCAGCAAATATAGCCATCAGCACATCTCCCTCACGATGTAGGGAGAGAGTGGTAAGATCTATTCTGTTGTTTACATTGTCACTCAGTCCGTCACATTTAGCTCCATCGGCACAATATATCAACTCACCATCCTCAAAGACGCATTGAAGTGTATATATCTCACCCCTTTCATTGCGTGTATAAGTGGTGTAGCCTATACCCTCTATCCACTCATCATAATATGGAGTGCCTATGAAATACATTTTATAGTGAGCTTCAAAATTATGAGGCGGTTGGTCGACCGATTCTTCGTATGTTTCACTTAAACTGGAATCAAAAAAGCGTGACTGTAAAACGTATCTAAGTCGTTTCTCCGATTGTATATCTAACGTATCGATGGATTGCACTTCTATAATTTTTCCATATATTTGCATGAAAAAAAACTGTCCGCTTGTATAGTCCTTTGAATGTATTACACAGAGTGTATCACCCACCTGCATGTTATAATCAAAATATACAGCATCGTTATCGAAAGTTGTAAAATTTTCCTTAAAGACATCATATGCAAAAGTTGTGTAATACCAAAATTCATCAATATCAAGAAGAATCAATGAGCCATTTTCTTTCAGCAATGTATTAGGCCATCGATTATAAAATTCAATATATCCCTCACTTTCCGTTGATAGTCGAGTGTTCAATCTGATGGTATCATTACCATTCACATATATGTATTCGCGATTATCTACAATGGAGGGCAGATAATTATCCTTAGCCATTGCCATGACAACGGCTGAGAAGAGTAATAAAGTTAAAGTCAATCTTTTCATATCTCTATTGTTTTATATGTTTAATGGTTAAAGTACCACCGGCTCTGATGGTAGTACCTGAGCATAATTTTACTTATTTGAATATTAGCGAATTAAAAGATATATAGTTACATTGAGTAGATACAACACTCTGTAACTTAGTCGGGGTGTGTGTGTTCATGCAGTCCATAGTGTAAAGTTTTTTATGGTTAGTAAGAAATATAAAGCCTTAAATTACAATGTATATATTTTTGATATTGGCAAATATCGAAATATAATTTTAAATAAGCAAGAAAAAATAAAATTTTACGATGAAAATTTATAACTTTTGCTCAATTATTCGCAGAGCTTTTCTTGGTGGCGTTGTATCTTCACCGATATGAATGTGCTTATTTACTCCTCCGGCTTGATCCACTTGCAGCCTTGGTAGGTGTCGCGTTGACGCATACGACGGAGTAGGCGTGCGGTAAATTCATGGTTTTTCACACCCCAGTGTGGGGCAATGAGTAGGTGGGCAGGCGATTGCGACACGAAGCGTTCTATCACGATGTCGGGGCGTAGTCGTTCGGTAAAGTCGATGGCTCGGTCGATGTAGGTGTCGATGTCGGGAATATCGAATCGTTCGGGGTGTTGTTCGTACTCGTTGCCCATGTGTGTGCCGCGAATGAGTTGTAGCTGATGCAACTTGATGGTGTGCAGGGGTAGTTGCGATAGCCGGGTGGCATGTGAGAGGAGATCGTCGTGAGTCTCGCCGGGTAGCCCGAGGATGAGGTGAGCTCCGGTGATGATGCCTGCCTCGGCTGTGCGAGTGATGGCATCGATGGCGGTAGCATAGTTGTGTCCGCGGTTGATGCGTTGCAGGGTGGTATCGAGGGTGCTTTCTACACCGTATTCGACGGTTACAAAGGTGCGTCGAGCCAGTGTGCCGAGGTAGTCGAGCAGTTGGGCGGGCATACAGTCGGGGCGTGTGCCTATGATGATGCCCACCACACCCTCTACCGAGAGTGCCTCTTCGTAGCGTGCTATGAGGCGAGACAGGTCGTCGTAGGTACTTGTGTAGGCCTGAAAATAGGCAAGATAACGCATCGTGGGGTATTTGCGTGCGAAGAAGCGTATGCCCTCTTGCAGCTGCTCGGTCACGCTCAGTTCGCTACGGCAGTAGTCGGGGTTGAAGGTCTGATTGTTGCAGAATGTACAACCTCCATGCCCCACTGTGCCGTCACGATTGGGGCAGGTAAAGCCCCCGTTGATGGAAATCTTCTGGACTTTACCTGCAAAGTGTTGTTGTAGGAAAGAGCCGTAGTCGTTGTATCGTGCTTTTTCCATGAGTGATTATTTTCCGTAGCGGTTGTAGAACTCAACGACGGCTACAATGCCACGCTCGTACATTTCGAGAGCAAAACTTTCGTTGGGTGAGTGTATGGCGTTCTTTTCGAGACCAAATCCCATGAGTACCGATTTAAGTCCCAGTACACGCTCGAAAATGGGTATCACGCCGATGCTTCCGCCGCGACGTACTGCCAAGGGTGCTTGACCGAAGGCGAGTGCAAAACCTGCCTCGGCAGCCTTGTAGGCGGGTATGTCGATAGGACATACATAGCTCTCGCTGCCGTGCATGGGAGTGACTTTGACATCGACAGTGGCAGGGGCTATGGACTGAATGTGGTCAATGAATAGTTGTGTGATGTGGTGATAATCTTGATGGGGAATGAGGCGACACGATACTTTGGCATAGGCCTTGGAGGGTAATACGGTCTTTGAGCCTTCGCCGGTGTATCCGCCCCATATGCCGCATATGTCGAATGTGGGACGTGTGGCGGCACGTTCGAGGGTCGAATAGCCTTTCTCGCCCGAGAGGGCTTTCACGCCGATGGCTTGGCAGTAGGCTTCCTCGTCGTAAGGTACGGCTGCCATCATGGCACGCTCGGCAGGCGACAATTCCTCGGCATCGTCGTAGAAGTGAGGGATGGTGATGCGACCATCGGCATCGGTAATGCCGGCAAGCATCTTACACAGTTCGTTGATGGGGTTGGCCACCGCACCTCCAAAGTGTCCCGAGTGAAGGTCGCGACAGGGTCCTGTTACTTCTATTTCCCAGTAGGCAAGTCCTCGTAATCCGGTGGTGAGTGATGGGTGTTCACGACCTACCATGCTGGTGTCCGACACGAGGATGACATCGCCTTGCAACAGTTCGCGATGTTCTTGACAGAACTCTTCCAATCCCGGTGAGCCTACTTCCTCGCCACCCTCAAAGAGGAACTTGACATTGCAGTGCAACATGCCGCGTTGCAAGGCTATCTCGAAGGCTTTCACTTGTATGAAGGCTTGACCTTTGTCATCGTCGGTGCCACGTCCCCACAGACGGCCATCGCGTACTTCCGGCTCGAAGGGATCGCTGTTCCACAACTCCAACGGCTCGGCAGGCATCACGTCGTAGTGACCGTAAACGATGACGGTGGGATAGTCGGGGTTGATTATTTTCTCACCATATACAACGGGGTTGTAGGCTGTCTCCATCAGCTCGGCTCGATCGGCTCCGGCAGCCAATAGCAGTTCGCACCAGCGGTGGGCACAAGCGTACATATCATCGCGATGTTCGGGTTTGGCACTGATAGAGGGTATGCGTAACAGTGAATAGAGTTCGTCACGAAAACGCTCTTTATTACTCTCGATGTAATGAAGTGTTTCTTTCATAATTTATTTGTATTATTTAGATATAAAACTTTGTTTCGCAGGTAGTGGTCGAGCAGAACCATCGCAGCCATTGCCTCGACAACGGGAATGGCACGAGGCACCACACAAGGGTCGTGTCGGCCATGTGCCATCAGTGTGGTGGGCTTGCCATCGCAAGTAATGGTAGTGACCGGGCGTAGCAGGGTGGGAGTGGGCTTAAAAGCTACGCGGAAATATATATCCTCTCCGTTGGAGATACCTCCTTGTATGCCTCCCGAGTGGTTGGTGCGTGTGCCTATGCGTCCGTTGCTGACTTCTATCTCATCGATGGCTTGCGAACCTCGCATCGCTGCACCGGCAAATCCCATTCCATACTCAAATCCCTTGGCAGCATTGATGCCCAACATGGCTTTGCCCAAGTCGGCATGCAGCTTGTCATATATCGGTTCGCCCCATCCGGCCGGTACGCCGCTGATGACGCAGGTCACTATTCCGCCTATGCTGTCTCCATCGGCTTTTACCTCTTCGATGAGAGTCTCCATCAGCTGTGCTGTCTCAGCGTCGGGGCAACACACCCGGTTGTTGTTTCGCACCGACAAGTTGTAAGTCTTGTAGTCATTGGCAAGGGCTATGTGACCTATCTGTGAGGTATAAGCAGTAATGTTTACACCCATCTGTTGCAATATCTGCAAGGCAATAGCTCCTGCCACACAGCGAGTTACTGTTTCACGAGCCGAGGCACGCCCTCCACCGCGATGGTCGCGGTGACCATATTTAGCAGCATAAGTATAGTCGGCATGCGAGGGGCGATAGATATTCCGCATCGATTCATAGTCGGAGCTGTGTGCATCCTTGTTGCGAATGATAAACCCGATGGGTGTACCGGTGGTGCGACCTTCGAACACGCCCGACAGAAATTCCACAGCATCGTCTTCCCTACGAGTCGATTGCAGAGCCGACTGCCCGGGACGACGACGAGCCAAAAATGCATCGATAGCCTCCATGTCGAGTTCGATTCCGGCGGGAACGCCATCGATAACACCGCCCATAGCCACGCCATGCGACTCGCCATAGGTAGTGAGCCTGTATATACTTCCTGTTGTGTTCATCTTCTTTCTATGTATTGGCAAGTAAAGATAATACATTTTTATCGAAAAATAGTATTTTATTAAGCGATTTTGATTAAATTTGCAGAAAATACCAATTTTAAGAATAATCAATAAAAGGAGTAAAATTATGAAGAAAATGAAATTTGCAGCCGTGTTGCTGTCGGTAAGTTTGTTATTCTCAGGTTGTAACTGGTCAAACTTAGGTAAGGGTGCGGCCATAGGCGGTGGCTCGGGTGCTGCCGTAGGAGCCGGTGTGGGAGCTCTCATCGGTAAAGGTGATGACAAAGGTAAGGCTGCCGGTATAGGTGCTGCCATAGGAAGTGTTGTTGGTGCAGGTGTAGGTATGCTCATCGGTAAGAAAATGGACGATGCTGCCAAGAAAGCTGCCGAGATAGAAGGTGCAGCTGTTGAGGAAGTAACCGATGTGAACGGATTGCAAGCCGTGAAGGTGACTTTCGAGTCGGGTATCTTGTTTGCCTTCAACTCTTCGACATTGAGTACTAAGTCGAAAGAGTCTCTCAAAGAGTTCTCCAACATCTTGATTGAGAACCCCACAATGAATGTTAATATCTACGGTCACACTGATAAGGTGGGTACCGAAGCTGCCAACCTCAAAGTATCGCAACAACGTGCCGATGCAGTGGCCAAGTACTTGAAATCATGCGGTGTAACCGATAAGCAAATGACTGAGATTTTGGGTCTCGGTTACAGTGAGTATAACGAAGCACTCAGTGCCGACGAGAACCGTCGCGTCGAAATATATCTCTTTGCCAGTGAGGAGATGATCGAAGAGGCTGAGAATGGCACTTTGAAATAAACCGATATAATAATGTAATGGGAACTCGTCGAAGTTCCCCGAAAGGAATACTTTCGTGAAGATATTGAGCCTACTATATTCCCCATTGGGGGGATGTGGTAGGCTCTTTTGATGACACAAGGGTGAAGATGTTTACTTATCACGGGTGTGATAATAAGTGCGTGATCGAGAGTTGCCGGTGTGTTGAATGTGCATATTATGATACTCATAGACGATAAGCAGTAAGTGTCGTAATTTTTAGATGTCAGAGTGTTTGAGAAATTGATATTTGTCAACAAAAATGTAAAATGCGTGCAAAATTGGACTGAAATTTTGATTTTTTGTTTTCTTGTTGTATATTTGTTGCGGATTTTAATAAAAAAGTGATATGAAACCTAAATTTTACCCCATGATTGCCGCGGCTTTGCTACTCATAGCCATGCCATGTAGTAGAGCCGAAAAGCACATTTCGATTGAGATGTCCGATGCGGCGGCAGCTCCCGCCGAGGTGGATATTTCGAAAATCTCGAAAATCCGATTTGATGCAACAGCGTTCAATGTGGAGTTTCGCGATGCTACGGCTTCCGATGCTTACAATTATACGCAAGTGAAGCGTATCACGTTTAAGAACGGACCTGCCGCTCTTGGAGAGGTGGATGTAATGCAGCCTCTTGTAGTAATGCCCAATCCTGTACAGGACAATTTGTACTTGGTGGGCGGTAATGACTTACATGGTACCGATGTCAATGTCTACTCGGTGATCGGTATGCATGTAATGAAAGTAGCCGGCTGGAACGGCGATGCAATAGATGTATCGCATCTCGCCCCCGGTGTTTATGTTATCAATATTCAATCAACAACCCTTAAATTTGTGAAATTATGAAAAAGTTTATATTAGCAGTATTATCATCGATTATGTGTTTGAGTCTCTTTGCACAAGAGACAACCGATGTAAATCGTCTTATCATGTACGAAAAGTCGGGCAACTTCAAGGGTTATATCCTTGATAAGGTCGATTATATAGAGTTTGACAAAATCGATGGCGAGGTAGCAGCCGACGTGGTAGTGAGTGAAGTTTCGCTCGATAAAGTTATAGTAAGTGTTACTCGTACACTCGATTGTGAAGCATTCAAGCTATCGTGCTTCCCTTCGGCACGAATAGCCATGTATGGTGACGACGTCTTGGCATCGTTGGTTGACGACGATTCTGAATATATATATGATAAAGATTTCGAAGCAGCCGAGATGGCAGGCATGGAGTTTGAACCCAGTACCGATTATACTATCGTTACAGTGGGTATAGATGCATACGGTGTGTTGTGCGATGTACGCAAAGTAGAGTTTACAACACCCTCGATGCCTCTCGTAGGTGACCCCCAAGTGGAGATTATTGAGGTTGATGTACAGCAGTATCAATATACATTCACATTCAAGCCCAATGCCGATGTGTCGAAGTTTAGCTTTGTTACCGGTGAAAAGGGGCAATTGCAATCGCAGTATGAGATGTTTGCACCCATGTTTGGTTTCTCTAATATGGGACAAATGATTGAGGCGTGGGGTATCAGTAGCACTGCCGATACAACCTATACATGGACCAACATGTCTCCCGGAACCGAGTATGAAATATTGGTACAAGCGTGGGATGCTGCCGGAACAATGGCACCTTATCAGACTTACGCACTCACTACTACTACTCTTGGTGGCGATGGTGTAGCCGAGGTGGAAATTACATTGGGCGATTATGTCATGGCCGACTGGGGTGGAGAAATGTTGCCAAGCCAATTCATTACTTACATACCCAATGATCAATCAAGTGCTTATCGATTCAGTGTATATATGGCAGAAAATTATGATGTTGACGCTGATGCTATTAAAGCCGAATTGTGTAGCGAGCCTCCTATGCCTATGACCGGCTGGTTCTTCTATGACGCTATCACAACCGACTATCAGATTAATCCCAATACCGAGTGTGTAGTAATTGCTGCCGCCAAGAATGCCAAGGGTGAGTGGGGTCCTGTGAACGAAGTACGCTTTACAACACCTGCTGAGGCTGTTGCCGATATGTCTCCTTCAAAGAATATTGCCAAACGTGCCATCAAGGTCAACAAAGCATCGCAACCGGGTACTATCCCTGCTGTACCATCGCAAGGTAAAGTTATGTTGATGGGAAAATAAAAAAAACTTAGAATCCGAAACTATTCTTAGCAATAGCAAATGAACTTGTTTAATAAAATTCAAAACTGATTCTTAGTGGAATTATGCAATAGAGGTGTGCCGACGGCACACCTCTATTTGTTGTATAATATCCTTATTGTGTAATGAAACGGTATCGATTTACTTCTTGCCGGCAGGGATAATCATCATGGATTCGGCAGGGATGAGCGAGTTGATGTACATCTCTAAGTTGGTGTATTGTTGCGAAAGTGTGTATTCGACGCCATCCTTTTTGTTCTCGGGGTTTAGACCATTCTTGATTTCCCACTCGTCGGGCATACCATCCATGTCAGAGTCGAACTCGGGTATACCTATCTGTTCGAGAATCGGGAAACCACCCACTTGCTCCTGCGAGTCGATTATGCCGTTGTCACCATATGTAGCCTTACCCTTGCGTACTTCCTCAACGATGCGGCTGTCTACCTCGTCGCGATAGAGTGAAGCACCCACATGTGCAAGAACTTGGCGATAGGCAGTCTCTGCATCGGTATAGGGAATGTCGGCAGCAGGGAAAGCCTCTTTCATGCGGATGGTGTCATAGCTGAACACAAGAGGGTCTATGTCTTTCTTGATTTGTTGCACACCACCAGCCCAGTTGTTGTTGCTGGCACGCTTGTCGCCTAAGATGATGTTGCCATCGACGAAATATTTGCCGTAGCCGTAGTGTGTGTCGTTGATAGCAGCCTCGGGTGCAAAGATACGACCACGCTTGCTCTTGGCAGTAGCGGGTCCGGGCTTATAATAATTGTTTACAATATTAATGGTGCGGCACTGACCTCCATAGCTACTGTTGTTGCCCCAGTTGTAGATGACATTGTTGCGGAAGTCTATAATGCCCGATATGTCGCCTACTCCCGGATGGTCGAAACGCGGATTGCGACTGTCGTGATGGGCAAGCAGGTTGTGATGATAGGAAGCACCTTTGCCGCCCCATATACCTCCATATCCGTGACTACCCTTGGCATGGATACTCTTACGCAGACTCTCTGATACGATATTCCACTGGAACGTGAATCGTTCGTTGCCGTAGAACGAGGCACACTCGTCGGTACTCCAACTTACCGAGCAGTGGTCGATAATGATATCGTTGAAGATGCCTTTCTCGGTCGATGCTGTGCTTGACAAGGCATCGCTTTCCTCTTGGTTGATGTCGCCCAAACGGAAACGCATGTAGCGAATAATGACGTTGCTGGCCTTGATGCGAACTTGGTGTCCGCATACGCACACACCCGGGGCAGGAGCTGTCTGTCCGGCTATGGTAATACTGTCTTTGGTAATGTCGAGTTTGCGTTTCAGATTGATATTACCGGCAACGGCAAATACAATGGTTCTTGCACCTTTTTTCTCAACAGCACGACGGAACGAGCCTTCAATGGGAGTTTCTCCCTTGTCGTAGTCTTCAAGTGTTGTTACGGTGTACACCTTGCCACCACGTCCACCGACGGTATATTTTCCGTAACCTTCGGCACCGGGGAAGGCCGGTACTCTATGGTCGTTTTCCTGAGCCGATAAATTGCCACACATCAGTACGGCACACAGCAAGAGTAAGATTTTGTTTTTCATTATATTAAAAAATTTTGTGATAGGGAGGGAACTGCAATAAGTTCCACAAATTTGTATTCTTAATATTTGACTATATCGTAGAACAAAGGTTTACTTCTCCGACAGGTATTCCACTTCGAGGGCTGCCAATATAAAGGGACCCACCGCCTTGGCATCGTTGTCGCGTTTCATCTCGTTGATGTAGTAGTTGTAGTCGCCCGAGCGATTGTTCTTGCCACCAAGACCGGCTACGGCACATACCTCGGTAATATTGACAAGCCCTTGGTTATCTATTCTGATAAAGTTGTCAAGAATACCTTGCCATGCTTTGTCGGCTACCTTGCGGTAATGTGAGGGTAGGACACCTATTCTCACTCCTTTATACAGGGCATAAGTAAACATGCAAGAGGCCGATGCCTCTAAATAATTACCATCATCGCCACTGCGATCCATCACCTGATACCACAGTCCGGTCTCTTTGTGGGCATAGCGTTCCAGTTGTTGTGCAATGTGAAGCAGTATATTGATAGCCTTGGTGCGGTCGGGACAATCAGTCGGCAATAGTTCGAGGTTGTCAACTATTGCCATGGCATACCAACCCAAGGCTCGTCCCCAACAGTGAGCCGACTGTCCGTTGATGGGGTTGCACCAGAACATCTGCTTACTCACATCGCATGCATGCAGATACAACCGCGACTTGTAGTCGTAGGTGTGGTAAGAGGCCATGACCATCTGATTGATAACATCGGCATAGTCGGTAGCTTGTTGTTCTCCACTCTCATAACGCTTGGCATACTCGGCAAGGAAGGGACTACCCATGTACACGCCATCCAACCACACTTGATGCGGATATATTTTCTTATGCCATAATCCACCATCGGCATTGCGAGGATGTGTGTCAAACTGGCTTCGCAGCAAGTCAAGAGCTTTTTTGTAGCGTTCTTCACCGGTGAGGTCGTACACATCGAAGAGGTATTTACCCGAGTTGATGCGGTCGAGTGAGTAGTCGGTGAGTTTATACTTCTTGATAGTTCCATCGGCATTGATCATGGTATCGGCATACGAGAGAGCATAGTCGCGAATATCATTGCGATTGTATTTCGCTGCAACATATAGCATGGCTCGCAGTTCCAGCCCATGACAATAATCCCATTTGAGTTTCGGTTGGAAATCGAGTTGCCAAGCCTCGGGGTTGCGTTGTATTTCACTCTCAACCATGCGTACAGCCCAAGATGGCTCACTTGACATTGAACTTAATGAGGCTGCTATCATGATAATGCCGAGTGTGATGTAACGAAGGTGTTTCATAGATAGTAGGTAAGTTAGATGAATAATTAATCGTGTTATTATTGATGCGAATATATAGATTGTAGAAAATATTCGCAAAAATATGCGACAAAAGTAAATAAATTTGTTTGAATACTATAATTGTTGTCATTACGAATAATTTGTGTAATTAAATTTTAGTTCTTACTTTTGCTGCGATAAAAATATGAAAGAAATGTTGAAAAATCTATCTTCTTCTATCGCTGCAAAGATATAGATAATAGTACTACTCGACATATTGAATTTTAATACCATAAATATCAGTAATCATGAACAAAAATCAGAAGATGACCTCATTTAGGTGGATGATGTGCTTGATGCTATTCGTTGCCACTACGGTCAACTACTTAGACCGCCAAGTGCTGTCGCTTACTTGGAAAGATTTTATAGCCCCTGAGTTTCACTGGACCAATGAGGACTATGGTAACATAACTGCATGGTTCTCCATTTTCTATGCTGTCAGCATGCTCTTTGCCGGACGATTTGTCGACTGGATGGGTACCAAGAAAGGTTATCTGTGGGCCATTGGAGTGTGGTCGTTGGGAGCCTGCTTGCATGCAGTGTGCGGCATTGCCACACAGTATACTTGTGGATTGGATAGCGTATCCGACATGATAAGTGCTACCGGTACTGTGGCGTTGGGCATATCCACTATCAGTGTCTATTATTTCATAGCAGCCCGTTTCATCCTTGCCGTAGGTGAAGCAGGAAACTTCCCGGCAGCTATCAAGGTAACTGCCGAATATTTCCCTAAAAAGGACCGTGCTTATGCCACCAGTATCTTCAATGCCGGTGCTACGGTAGGTGCATTGGTAGCCCCCCTTACCATTCCCACAATAGCCGGTTACTTCAAGAGTATAGGATGGGGAGGAGGCTGGGAGGCCGCCTTTATCATCATCGGTGCATTAGGTTTTATATGGATGGGTTTCTGGTTGTTTATGTATGATGCACCTGCTCGAAGCAAGTATGTCAATCAAGCCGAGTTGGAATATATCAATCAAGATGAAGACGAAGAGCCTGCTGCCGAGAATAACAGTGAGAAGAAACTCTCTTTCTTGCAGTGTCTTGGTTTCAAGCAGACATGGGCATTTGCATTTGGCAAATTTATGACCGACGGAGTGTGGTGGTTCTTCCTCTTCTGGACCCCCGCCTACATCAGCGATGTGTATGGATATACATCGGATAGCTTCATGGGTATGACGCTCATCTTTGTATTGTATGCTATTACATTATTGTCGATATATGGTGGTAAATTACCCTCTATTATTATCAATAAAACAGGTCTTGACCCATATGCGGCACGCATGCGAGCCATGCTCATCTTTGCATTCTTCCCCTTGTTGGCTCTTTTTGCTCAGCCTCTCGGAGCCTATTCGGTGTGGTTCCCGGTTATCATCATAGGTATTGCCGGAGCTGCTCACCAATCGTGGAGTGCCAATATATTCTCGACCGTAGGCGATATGTTCCCCAAGAGTGCCGTAGCCACTATTACCGGTATAGGTGGTATGGCCGGAGGTGTAGGTTCGTTCCTCATCAATAAGTTGTCGGGTATGCTCTTTGATCATGCCGCCGAGACCGAGATGCAGCTAATGGGCTTCAAAGGCGTTGAATCGGGTTACTTCATTATCTTCTGTGTGTGTGCCGTTGCCTATCTTATTGGATGGATTGTGATGAAAGCCCTTGTTCCTAAGTACAAACCTATTGTGATAAAATAACACATTTCGTAAAATATCATAAAGACCGATGAACAGTGTGGCTGCATCGGTCTTTACCTTATCTCATAGTTGTCATGAAGAAGATAGTAGCTCTTTTGTTTTCGTTGATTTTGACCACACCTCTTCTCTTCGCTCAGACAGCGGCATTCCCCGGTGCCGAAGGTCATGCCCGATACACCACTACCGGAGGTCGCGGAGGTCGCGTGTACCATGTTACCAAGCTGTCGGACGATGGCTCAAAAGGAACGTTGAGATATGCCGTACGCAAGTCGGGTGTGCGTACCGTTGTCTTTGATGTGTCTGGTACGATAGAGTTGGAGAGTGATCTTGTTATCTCATCGGGTGATATAACAATAGCCGGACAGACAGCTCCGGGTGATGGTATATGCTTGAAGAATTACAGCCTCAAAGTCGATGCCGACAATGTCATTATTCGATTTATAAGATGTCGACTTGGTGAAATGGCTACCGATGCTCGCGATGCCTTTGAAGGACAAGGTCATAGCAATATCATCATTGATCACTGCTCCATGAGTTTTAGTACCGATGAGTGTGCATCATTCTACGACAACAGCTCCTTTACCATGCAGTGGTGTATGATAGCCGAGAGCCTTAAATCGAGTATTCATGTCAAGGGTAATCATGGATATGGAGGTATATGGGGTGGTAAGAATGCTTCTTTTCACCACAATATTTTAGCTCACCACGATAGTCGCAATCCACGCATGTGTGGTAGCCGTTATAGCAATCGTGCCGACTTGGAGAATGTCGACTTTCGTAACAATGTCATTTATAACTGGGGCAACACCAATAGCGGTTACGCCGGAGAAGGTGGCAGCTACAACTTTGTAAATAATTATTATAAACCCGGACCGGCCACAAAGAAGTCGATAGTGGCTCGCATTTTCCAACCCAATGCCGACGATGGTACCAATCAGCAACTGAAAGGGGTGTGGGGTACATTTTATGTGGCAGGAAATTATGTCGATGGCACATCGCCCTACGACAACGTGCAAGAGGGTGCCCACTTGATAGCTGCTACCAATGCCGATAACTGGAATGGTATACATCCCAATACCAAGAATGCCGAACTACCGGAAGAGGGTATTAAGTCGACAACCGAGTTTTATCCCGGCGATGTTACCACACATGCCGCTGAGGTGGCCTACAATAAGGTCGTAACGTATGCCGGAGCATCGTTGAGTCGCGATACACAAGATGCACGCATAGCCGATGAAATACTCTCGGGCAATTACACCTATGTAGGTTCATCGACCGGAGCATTGGGCATTATCGATAAGACTTCCGATGTAGGTGGTTGGAGTGAATTGCTCACAGCCGAATGTCCCATCGATAGCGACGAGGATGGTATCCCCGACCGATGGGAGACACTCAATAATCTCGACCCCGATGATGACAGTGATGCAGCACAGCCTTGGCATGATAACACAGGGTATACCGCTCTCGAAGTATATCTGCACAGCCTTGTCGACGACATCGTGCGAGAGTGTCAGAGTGACGGCGAGGGTGTTGACGAAGTTTATCCCCAATATGTATCGGCATCGATCAATGATACACATTCCACATCTATTCGTCTTGTGTACGACGGTAGTCGATATTCAATAGAGGGATTTCAGGATTACGCTTATGCCTATATATATTCTCTTGATGGAACATTACAGTCGGTCGTTTCGGGACATTCATCATTGTCATTTTGTATCTCAGTCACCTCGATTGTGCGTGTAGTTACCTCGCAAGGAGTGTGGGTGCGTAAGCTGATGGTCGGATAAATATTGTTATACAACTTCAACTTGTCGTAAATTTTCTTTACATTTGCATCAGGATATGGCAAATAAAAGAAGAAAAAAGAAAAAATCTAATAGAAGTAAGAACATCGTACGAATTATCAAGTCGACGTTGTTTTTGCTGGTATTGTTGCTACCCTGTGTGTGGCTTATGCACCCCGCTAAGAAAGAGAGTGAGCCTATGCGAGTAGCTCGAGCTTTTGCACATCACATGATACATGGTGAGTATAATGAGGCATGTGCCATAGCTACACCGCAGTCGGTCGATGATATTAAATTTTATGCTACATGGATAGGTGAACAATTGAGTGACTTGCAGACGTCCGATGTCCGCTTTAAAATTACCCATGCTCAGCAATACCTCCCTTCCGATACGACCAACATGATATACGGTCAAGTAATAATCATACACCCCGAGGGAGACGTGTCGGTATTGTATCCACTCGAATTGCGTATGGTTGACAGTATAGATGGATGGTTGGTCGATTACAAGGCCTCGGCCGACATGTGGTTGTGAACTTAGAAGAGCCAATTGTTCGGCCTTTTTTAAGGAAACGTCTACCTATTACTTTGTTGTGTGACTGTTATGAATAATAGATTAAAACTAACAAAGAAAAATGTTTTCGATAACTAATAAATTATTAATCAGTGGAACTTATTGAAGTTCCCTAAACTTAAAAATAGAATAAATGGCGTTGTTACATCCCGAGAGTCGCCTTTGCGATGCTATATTGCACGAAACAACATTGATACCGGTCATTGCCCGATTTGGTATTACACTGGGATTAGGTGAGAAGTCTATTGCAACAGTGTGCCAAGAGAGCAATCTTGATACCGATTTCTTTGTAACTATACTCAATACGTATATCAACGAGAATTATTTCCCCGAGAAGCGTCTGCAATCATTCTGCATAGAACAAATTATTGACTACCTGACTAAGACCAATAACTATTATCAGCGAGTGCAGTTACCCAACATTGAGCGACACTTCTCCCGTCTGGTTGAGTTGAGTCGCGATAAAGAAAATAATGTCGAGTTGGTGTATAATTTTTTTAAAACTGTACGCAATGAACTGCAAGCCCGTATCGAAAGCGATGCCGGTGAGTGGTTTCCGCAATTGCGAGCATGTGCTATGCAATGTTCCGAGCAAGAGGTGCAGATAGGTGGACTGATTAATGAATCAATAGAAAATGATACGGTCGAGGAGAAACTCAATGACTTGCTTAATCTTATGGTCAAGCATCTCACCGGTAGTTATGATATAAATCTGTGTCATGCCGTTATATTTGCACTCACCAGCTTGCGAGACGATGTGGTGCAGCATAATCGTATCCGCAATCGCATATTGCGACCGGTGGCAATACGAATGAATGGTGCAACTTCTCAATCTTGACACATTATGACTATTGCTATTGTTCTGCCCGATACTCTTGCATCAGTAGGCTTGCAACATCTGTTGCAGACTTATTTCGACATCCCATCACAATGTTTTGCTTCGTGCGAGAGTTTTCTTGCATCACAGCCCGAACAGTATGATGGATATTTTGTTAATACCGATGCCTTTGTTGCTGCAATGGAATGGCTATTACCCCGTCGTCAGCGTGTTGTACTTGTCACTAATCATAGTTTTAAGCAATGGAGTGGGATGGTGCTGGGCATCAGTCAGTCGGTCGAAGATGTTGTAGAGCAGTTGTCGGAATGTATCAGGACGATTAAGAGAAATAATAACATGAGCGAGATGCAGGAGGAATTGTCATTGCGTGAGGTAGAGGTGTTGCGTTGCGTAGCAAATGGCATGATAAATAAAGAGATAGCCGATTGCCTGCACATTAGTGTCAATACAGTCCTTTCACATCGCAAGAATATTGTTGCCAAGTTGGGTATAAAAACGGTTTCAGGACTTAGTCTTTATGCTGTTATGAATGGGCTGATAGAAGCCAAGTAGTCAATAGAAACTATTTAGCAGCCTGTGTAACAACATAAGTTGATGGAATATTTACCATGGCACAGCCCATCACATCGAGGCGAACAACAATCTTGTTGTTGCCATGAAATGAAATCAACTCTCCTTCAAGGCCATTGAGCGAGCCTTTTACAACGGTTACAAAGTCACCAATGGCAAGATTCTCGTTTGTCAATTCCACATCCTCCTCGGCATGTTCAATGAGAAATCGGAACTGTTCCATTTGCTTGTCGGGGATAATGGCAGCCTGTGATTCGCCGCGTAACTTCAAGAAAGCAACAACTCCCGCCGTCCGCAGCACCTTGATATGCTCGTCGGGTTCGATACACACAAAGATTATACCCGATATGACTGGTACTTCGACTCGTTTCTTGCGATATTTCCATTGACGCAACACCATCTGGATGGGCAAGAAACACTCTATCCCCATCGTTTCAAATCGCTCACGCACCTTTTTCTCACAGCGTGATGCCGTATATACAGCGTGCCAATGCTTGGTATTACACATATCTCTTTTACACTTTTAGAGATGACAATATAACTTGTTATTGCGGTTCAAAGGTAATAATTACTTAACTTACTTACCAAGCCATTTATCTCTTTTATTGATTATTCGTCTCGTATTAGATGCCAACTAACGATATTTTGTAGTATAAATAGAGTTTTTTTAATTTTTTTAAGAAAAAACATTTAGCATACAGCAAGATAAATACCGACCTTTGCACAACAACGTAAAACACACCGTAAAATGAAGAAATTTTTAGTATCAATCTGTCTTTGTACTTTTGTATTAATGACAACACAATGCACAACCAACAACAGTAACTTTGACCCGTTCAGTGGCGAGTATGACACACCGCACGGAACTATTCCGTTCGACAAAATCACCAACGACCTCTACGAACCGGCTTTCAAGAAAGGTATCGAATTGCAAAATGCCGAAATTGACCGCATCCTTGCCGAGCGTTCGATGCCTACATTCGAGAACACCATTGTCGCTCTCGAAGAGAGTGGCAGCTATCTCAATCGTGTAGCTTCGGTTTTCTTTGCCTTGCAAGGTGCCGAGAGTAACGATGAGATGATGGAAATCTCTACTCGTATTCAACCCCTCCTCTCGGAGCATGGCAACAGTATCAGCCTCAATGAAGCCCTCTTCGAGCGTATTAAGTACGTCTACGACCGCCGTGCCGAACTCAACCTCAACCAAGAGCAGATGATGCTCGTTGAGGAGACTTACGACTCGTTTGCTCAAAGTGGTGCCAATCTTGAAGGTGAAGCTCGCGAGCGTTATCGTGAACTCTCGGTTGAATTGAGCAACCAAACACTTAAATTTAGCCAAAATGCTTTGTATGCCACTAACGCCTTCTCGATGGAACTGACCGAGGAAGAACTCGCAGGTCTGCCCCAAAGTGCTATCGATGCTGCCGCTGCCTTGGCTGCAAGCAAAGGTAAAGAGGGTTACATGGTCGACCTCTCTTTCCCCAGTTATAGTGCTTTCATGAAGTATTCGACTCGTCGCGACTTGCGTGAGAAACTCTATCGTGCCTACAATTCTCGTTCGATAGGTGGTGAGTTTGACAACCTCCCCGTGTTGACTCGCATTGCCGAGATACGTCTCGAAATGGCGAAACTCTTCGGTTGCAATACTTTCTCGGAATATAAGTTGAAACACACTATGGCCGGAACACCCGAAGCCGTTTACAACCTATTGAACCAGCTCCTCGAAGCATATAAGCCCGTTGCTTTGCAAGAAGTTGCCGAGTTGCAACAATTTGCTGCTGCAAAAGAAGGTGCCGACTTCCAGTTAATGCCTTGGGATTTCTCTTACTATGCCGAGCAACTCAAAGCCTCGAAATATGACCTCAATGACGAAATGTTGCGTCCCTACTTCGAACTCGATAATGTAGTGGGTGGAGTATTCGGTCTTGCCACTAAGTTGTATGGCCTGCAATTTACCGAGAACAAAGAGATACCCGTATATCATGAGGAAGCCAAAGCCTACGAGGTAACCGATGCCGATGGTACTTACATCGGAGTACTTTATACCGACTTCTTCCCCCGTGCCGGCAAGCGTCAAGGTGCATGGATGACTGAATTTAAGGGTCAATGGGTTGAAACCGATTCTACCGGTGCTACTTTCGACAGCCGTCCTCATGTTACCATCGTAATGAACTTTACACGTCCCACAGCAACTGCTCCATCTTTGCTTACATATGGTGAGGTTGAGACTTTCCTCCACGAGTTTGGTCACGCTTTGCACGGACTTCTCTCGAAGGTTAATTATAACTCTCTTTCGGGTACCAACGTATATCGTGACTTCGTAGAGTTACCCTCACAATTCAACGAGAATTATCTTCCCGAGAAAGAGTTCCTCGATGGCTTTGCTCGTCACTATCAAACAGGTGAAACAATTCCTGCCGAGTTGGTTGAGAAGATTATAGCTTCAAGCCAATACCATGCAGCCTATGCGTGCGTTCGTCAGCTTTCATTCGGTATGCTTGACATGGCATGGCACACAATAACAGCTCCTGTTACCGATGCCTTGGCATTTGAGAAAGAGGCTCTCCTTCCCACACAAGTTGTACCCGCAGTAGACGGCACAGCACTCAGTCCTCAATTCAGCCACATCTTCTCGGGTGGTTATGCATCGGGATACTATGGCTACAAATGGGCAGAAGTTCTTGATGCCGATGCCTTCGCAGCATTCAAGGAAACCGGTATCTTCAACCAAGAAACTGCACGCTCATTCCGCGAGAATGTTCTCGAACGTGGTGGTACTGAGAATCCCATGGAACTCTACAAGCGTTTCCGTGGTCACGAGCCTTCAATCGAAGCTCTTATGCGTCGTGATGGTATTATCAAGTAAAAACTATAATATCTATACAAACAACGAGGTTGCTCCATGTACGGGTGCAACCTCGGTTGTTTTAAGAACATTGTGTGAGTGACACATCTTGTAGTATTACAACATATAAGGAATAAAAAAAAGAGACTGCAAGAGTCTCTTTTTTTCAGTACACCCATGGGGAGTCGAACCCCAATCGTCGGAACCGGAATCCGGTATTCTATCCATTGAACTATGGGTGCTTGTGTTTTACTTATTGCAAGTATTGCATCCTGCAATAAGTGTGAATAATTTTCAGTTGCAAAAGTACTAAATATTTCCTATTTTTGCAATATGATATACTTTATATCATAATATTATGTTAGGTCGAATGGCTATAAAGTTTTGTTAAACATGAATGTCCGTATAGAAGATAGCTGGAAACAACAGTTGCAAGAGGAGTTTGATAAGCCCTATTTTGAAGAGCTAACAAGATATGTGCGAAGCGAATATGCCTCCGGAACGGTCTATCCGCCCGGGCAACAGATCTTTGCAGCTTTTGATGCATGTCCTTTTGAGCAAGTGCGTGTAGTTATTCTCGGACAGGATCCCTACCACGAGCCGGGTCAGGCTCACGGATTGTGTTTCTCGGTCAATGATGGTGTGCAGTTTCCTCCCTCGTTGCAGAATATCTTCAAGGAGATAGAGAGCGACTTGGGTGTTCCTGTTCCCCTTAGTGGCAATCTCACACGCTGGGCTCGGCAAGGGGTGTTGCTCCTTAATGCTACACTCACTGTGAGGGCTCATCAGGCAGGGTCGCATCAAAATCGTGGATGGGAGACCTTTACCGATGCAGTTATTCGTTGTCTGGCCTCGCGACGTGAACATGTAGTCTTTATCTTGTGGGGTGCCTATGCACAACGCAAGGGTGCGTTTATTGACCGCAGCCGTCACTTGGTGTTGCAGTCGCCGCATCCTTCACCTCTTTCGGCCTATCGTGGTTTCTTCGGAAATCGTCATTTCAGCCGTGCCAATAACTATCTTGTAGAACATGGGTACTTGCCCATTCAATGGTAAATCGTTATGGAAAAGAAGAACTATGCAATCAATGTAGAGGAGCGAGCTGAGCAGGCTCGTCAAGCCTTTCAGCAGGGATATAACTGCTCACAATCGGTGGTGATAGCTTATGCCGATGTGTTGGAACAAGATCCCGAAGTGTTAGCCAATCTTGTATCGCCCCTTGGTGGTGGTATGGGACGTCTGCGTGAGGTGTGTGGTGCTGTAAGTGGTATGTTTATAGTGAGTAGTGCAGCCTATCGAGGAGCTTCCAATACCGATCGCGATGTGCGTGCCAAGCAGTATGCTGCTGTGCAGCAGTTGGCTCAACGTTATAGCAATGAATGTGGTAGTATAGTGTGCCGCGAGTTGTTGGGGCTGAAACAGCATAGCGATGCTCCTGTACCCGAGGAACGTACCCCCGACTATTATCGTCGCCGTCCATGTGCCGAGTATGTAGCCTTGGCTGCCCGAATGGTGGGTGAGTACTTGAATGAAAAGTGAGAATATAAGGGTGGAAAATAAGTTACTCCCTAATGAAAAAACTGAGTCAGCGGAAGTGTAATCCTTGACTCAGTTTCTTTTTTATCAGGCTGTTTCTATCGTTGTGGTGCAACGAGTAGTTTCTGTGAGCGAGTAGCTATGTGTGTGTTGTCGGTCGAGATGGTTGCTCGGTATATGTACACACCACCCGGTACTGTTGCTCCACTGCTTGTGGTCAAATTCCATGTGATGGGGAAGGTCTTGAACATATCCGATATACCCGTTTTCTGAGTTTGCCACACCGGCATACCTTTGATGTTATATATAGTAAGTGTTACAGTCACTGTGCCATCGGGTCGGTCGTGTTCGAGGAAGAAATTGGTTGTGGTGCGAGCCGGATTTTGGTCAGCGTAGATCTTATATATCTCGGGTGTCAATCCATTTTCTACGACGAAGTGCAGTGTAGTTGACGATGAATTACATTCGTTATCCCACACACGCAGTGTAAGTGTGTGTTCGCCTTCGGAAAGATTATCCAACGGATAGCATATTATACCTGAGTAACCGGTAGTGTCGGGGGTGTAATAGCTGTTGAGGTCGGAGTAGCTTGTCGTACCATCGATGGTGGCAGTCATGTTGTGACCTATACCGGCTGTCGAGAGGTTGATACCCGATGAGTCGCTGATAGCTGCAAAGAGTACGGGTGACTCGTTTACCACATCGCCATCACTGAAATTACTTGTATTTAAGTAGCAGTAGGTTATGTCGGGACCAATAGTGTCGTTTGTTGCAGCCTCGGCCACGCCTCCTATCTTCACAGCTGTTGATGCTCCGCTGGCTTCAATGCCATCGTAGCTGTAAGCGTAGAAGTCGAGCAGTCCGGGTTTGTTGGAAAAACTTGTCTCCTTAGGCATGCGGAATGTGAGACCGAACTTACCATCGGTAACGATGGCTCTTCCCGAAAAGAGTTTGTTGGTTCGTTCTTGAAATTCTACCGGTACGCTATCGTCATATCCGTGCGATGTGGTTGTCTGCTCGGCATCATATAGTGTAACATACACTTCGCCATTGAAATCACCGGCTGCCTCACCCGAGGGTGAGAGTATGCGACCCTCTATCGAGACTTCCGACCGTGATTGCAGGGTTACCATTGTTGTAGCTTCTTCACCGTTGATGCTTGTAGCTTCAATGTGGTACGAAGGGTATCCCAGTCGCATGGCAGGGTCGCCAAGCAAGGCATATACAAGTTTGTTACTGTCGGGGGCATATTTGCTGGGCGAGACAAGGTATTGCTCGGTCAGGTTGTTTTTGGCCTTGCGAACGATGTCGCCTAAACGCAGATATTCGTCGTTCTCGTCTCTTTCAAACAGGTAATCGCCTATGGCATTATTGAGTCGTCCATTTTCATTTATCCATGCTACGCGAGTAGATGAGAATAGTGAGATAGCACCACCAAATTCGTTAAGGAAAAAGTACTCTCCACCCGACACTTCTTCCGAGTCGTATCGACTGAAATCGCATGTGGCGGTGAACATGAAGGGTAGATTCTTTAAGTAGAGAGTCTTTATGTCGTTGATGTTAAGCATGTCCTCGGCAGTCCATCCCACCGAGTTGGCATGTCCTACATAGTCGAGTACGAGCTGGCCATCTTTCAGCAACTGCATCATACGTTTCTTGGCCTCGGGGAATGTGCGACCGGTCGATGTGTTCTGCTCGGTATAAGCATCGATGTAGATTTTGTTGACAAAAAGGTCGGGTTTATCATCCAACCAGAAGGATATGGCACTCTCGGCTTGTCGCATGTGTGTGCCTGAGTTGCCATCATCGGCAATGATGATGGCTTGGTTACGCCATGAACCGTAATTGGGCTTGTTGACATAGTTGTACAACTTTTCAACAATAACATTGGCCTCGGCATCACTCTTTATGGGAAAACGTCCCACACCTATGCTCATGATATTGGTGCTGTTACGCGACGTGGCATCATCTTCGAGATAGGTGAAGAAGTCGTCGCTGGTGTAGGAGTAGGTCTCGTTCTCACTGCGTGGACTCTGATAAGTAAGCAGGGTGGGGAAGCCACAATTTTTTATCTCGGTAATAACGCGACGATTGTCGTAAAAACCACGTCCAAAGAGCAGAAGGTATTTAACTTGTCGTCCCGAAGGGTCGGCTTTTGAACGGTCGTAGAACATCTTCATCAGTCGGCGGTAGGCTACACCATCGGCAGTGCCCGATGAGAACTCGTTGAATACCAGTTCATGGTCGATGACATGAACCACCATCGAGTCGATGCTCTCATGTAGTGCCGCTACTTGTTGAGCTTGCGTAAGGAACTGCCCCGGAGCCAAAATGACCATATCGGGCGTTTCCAATGCGTGCAGGTCCTGGTTGCCAATGGCTCCTAATCCCGATGGTGTGGGAAAGGTCGCACTCGGGTCAAAGGCAATGTACTCTCGCCCGGTTTGCATGGCATTGAATATAGCCCTATTATCACTTATTGTGAAGTCGACATGCTGAGGTGCGTGTTGCGTGGTAATATCCCATACGATGCACTGCTCGTTCATGCCACCTATGGCATAGCTCTGACGTAATGTGTAGTCGTGAACACGAAATTGTACCGCTCCATCGTATAGTTGCAATCGACGTTTGTACGACAAGCGAATGTAGTCGAGACGGGCATTTACCGTCATACCACCACTCTGATATGTTATACTGAACTCCTCCTTGCCTCCGCGTGGTATGCAAGTGGCCGATGGAGAGATGTATTTCATAAATTCGTAGGTGGCATCGGTATTGGCGGCAATGCTCCAATTGGAGCCGTCGGATATTTTGGTACCATTGTGATATACACGCAAACTACCGGTACCACCGGTTATTTTAGCTCCGAATGCAATATCGACCCGCATGGGATATTCAGTCTCTATGCCCGGAATATCGAACGAAAAATTGCGTGTCTGTGTGTAACGAAAATCTTCACCAAAGAACATTTGTCCCGTACGGCTCATCGATGCCAACTCCTGTTCATGAAGTGAGTAGCCATCGTATATTTCGACCAACTCTTCACTCGGTGTCTCGTATATATAAGCCGGTGTAGTGGTGGCTTGTTCAACATCACTCTCGGTGATAAAGTAACAACCTTCATTGGCATAGGTATTCTGCCTTTGTTTCATGGTGTTGCTTTTATTATCAAACCACCATTTTACAGTACCTTGTCCGTAGAAAATTATACGATTGTTATTGTGGACAATAGGTATCTGTGGTAAGTCATCTATATCGTTGGTACTATATGTCTCGGGAAGCAATGCTCCACCGTAGCCGTATATGCGTACCCTCGAAGGGTCTTGAAATCCCCAACTTTTCAATTGTGAATAACTAATCTGATACATGCCACTCTCCTTGATGCTTATCTTATACCATCGACCACTACTCAGCACCGAACTTGCCGCATAATGTTCCACCGGTAAAGCTTGTGTACTCACCGGAACAAGCAACATTGCCATGACACACGCAGTCGCAGTTACACACAACTTGCTTATATATTGTCTTATCCTATTGTATAGTCTCATTGTATTATATTTAGCCTTATTTTATAACGTAACAACGAGTGCTTTATTGTGCCGACTGTAAAATTACCACCCGAAGTGTAGCCGTTATATTGTGTTGGAAATATACTGCATCGAAAATATGCAGGATCAATTAATTTAGGAACTATAACCACATTGAATTATTGATTATTTTCATGCCTTCGTACATTTCTACAACGTGTAGGTAATCAAGGAATTTTACGCGGTTCTCGATGGGGGCAAACATGGACACATGTAATTTGTCTTCAAATTCACCTTTTCTGCAACGATCGGCTACAATATAGAAACCTGCATGAAAGTCTTGCAGTTCATAAAACTTGGAAAGAGAATTCTTAATATCGGTCGTATGTTCTATTTCATAGAAATTTGATGGCATGTTTCTTTCGTTAAACCATATAACATCTACCGTCTTGGCTTTCCTCAATAGGTTGTCGTAAGTAAAGTTGGGAAGTGTAGTGGTATCGGTAATTTCTCCGAGACATTGGTCAATAAATTTCCTATTTTTGTCTTGTGCCGGAATGTAAGTATTTTGTTTCCGAAATTTTCCTATCTCAACTAACAAGCCTTGATAATAACTATGTGTGAATATTTCTTCACTTTTCTTGTTGCCTTCATTCAGTTCTAAATGCTTCAATACCTCTTCACGCATCTCTTTCAATGCCCATAATCCGGGTTGGATACGAAAGATGTGATTGCTGACTTGAACGATACGTCTCACTGAGGCTTCAGGGGTCTTAGTTTTCCATGTCGAGAAATCCATGATCTCGTTCAGTCGTTTTAATGTTGCATATCCTCCTTCTTGTCGTAATACTTCTATGACTTGTTTTTCTTGTGTATTAGTCTTCATAATTTGTTTCGATGCATTATTGGGGTAACAAGAAACATTCTTGATATGTTTGTATTACAAAGGTAGCAACTTTTCTGATATTGGTGAGTAAGATGTAAAAATTATCCGCCACCATTCCGAGAGATGATGTAATGTAAACTTTACTCTTTCACTATTCTTATTTCCAAATCTTTGTTGTATCTTCGCATCAATTAAATTATGAATCTCTATGGCAAACGATAATGATTGGAAAGATAGGCTTGCTGTGGTCTATTCGACAAACCCCGACTATAAGTACGATACAGCTGCGGTGGAGGAGGATGAAACGTTGCCTCCCGGCAAGCAAAATTTGCGAATAAAGCTTGATAAGCGTCATCGCAACGGTAAGGTGGTAACACTCGTGACAGGTTTTGTGGGTAAAAGTGCCGACCTGAAATCGTTGGCTAAGGTATTGAAAACAGCATGTGGAGTAGGTGGCTCGGAGAAAGATGGCGAGATACTTATTCAAGGCAATCATTGTGATAAGGTGTTGGCAGTACTCACTCGGGAGGGATACAAGGCCCGCATCATTTAGTTCTATCACTTGTAGCATTGATATGACTTATTTAATTGTAAATTCACTATGCTGAAAGTATATAGAGCATCGGCCGGCTCGGGCAAGACTTATAGACTTACATACGAGTATATAAAGATGTTGTTGGGGCGTCGCAATGAGCATGACCAATATTATACGTTCTATCGTAATTACAACAATTCGCATCGTCGCATACTGGCGGTAACTTTTACCAATAAAGCCACCGAGGAGATGAAGCAGCGTATCGTGTCGCAGCTCGATGTCTTGGCACACACGCCCAATGAGTCGGACTATATTGACGACCTGTGTAATGCTTTTCGTTGTGATGAGTCTTGTGTTCAACGCAATGCTGCAATGGTTCTGCACCAGATATTGCAAGATTTTTCATTTTTCGGCATCTCCACAATCGATAGTTTCTTTCAGCAAGTATTAAGAGCATTTACTCGCGAAGTGGGATTGCAAGGTGGATATGATGTAGAACTGGATACATCGTATGTAACGATGGCAGCCATCGACCGCATGTTTGACAGCTTGGATAACAACAAGGAATTGTTCGACTGGATATTAGAGTACGCCCGGGAGCAGATACGCAATGGTAAGTCTTGGAATATTCACAATCGGTCGGACTTACCTTTGTTGGCCAAACAGCTTTCTTCCGAAGTCTTTAAGCGTTACAGCAAGGTGTTGCATAAGGTGAAATTGAGTGATTACAATCACTATATTAATACACTTCGTAACTTTCGGGAACAGTATGTGACCCGACTTGCTGATGCTGCCCGGCAAGCTCGTGAAGCTATCTCGCAGCAAGGTATAACGTATGATGTATTTTATAGAGGATGGATTAAGAAACTCGATGTTGTGTGTGACGAGCAACTTATTCTTGCCGATATAAAAGCCTTTCAGAAGATAGCCGAAACGTGGAGGAATAAGATGGAAGATCCTGAGGGTTGGTTTACATCGTCCAAGTTGAAGAAAGGTCCATCCATACCGCACCTCATCGAGGCTCTCTCTCCGGCGTTTTATGCCCTTAATGATATGTTGGGCGAGCCGTTGATAGAGTTCAATTCGGTCGATGTGTGTCTACGTCACATCTATGCTATGGGGGTGCTTACCACCATAGGTGAGTATGTCAATGAGTATAGTCAGGAACACAATTCGATACTTCTTTCCGAAACACCCGATATACTTCGCGGACTTATCAATAAGAGTGACGCCCCCTTTATCTATGAGAAGATGGGTACACGCATCTCTCACTATATGATTGATGAATTTCAAGATACCTCCAACTTGCAATGGGATAATTTCGAACCATTGGTCAATGAGAGCCTTGCCGGTAATAACGAGAACCTTATTGTAGGCGATGTAAAGCAGAGTATATATCGTTGGCGTAATTCCGACTGGCGATTGTTGCATAAGGGATTGGATGACTTTAACTATGCATCGATGACCTCAGGTAATGATACCAATTGGCGTAGTTGTGCCGGGGTGATAGCCTTTAACAATTCTTTCTTTAAGGTTGCTTCGGTCTTGCTGCAAGGTCGCATCCGAACGTTGATGCAGGCCGGGCATCACACTCTGCCGGACGATGATGTGATAGGAAAGATATATGAGAATGTGTCGCAGAAAGTGTCGGAAAAGAAATTATTGCATAGCGGGCGTGTCGATTTACATATATTGAAGTCGAGAAACAGTGAAATATTCGAAGACGAAATTTTACAGCGTCTACCGGCTCAACTTGAAGAACTGCTCATTCGCGGTTATCGACCCAAGGATATACTGATTCTTGTGAGAAAAGGTAAAGAGGGTTGTAAAGTGGTGGAATTACTCCTTTCGCTTGCAGCCGAACACACCGGTGTGTTGCGTGATATAAAAGTCATATCGGACGATTCGTTGTTATTGAGCAGTGCACCTCCTGTAAAGCTGATTATAGGCATACTGCGGTATATACAAAATCCCGGATACGACCTTAATAAACTCATATTGGCGTATGAACACGGACTGGTAAATGGTAGTGATAGTAATCGTTCGCTGACCGATTTCTTTGAGCGAAAATCGACCGAAAAGACTATTGATGAAGATTTGGATGCTTTTATTCGTGACATATCGTCTAAGTCTCTCTTTGAGATGTGTGAACTTATCATACATCATTTCAAGTTGAACACTCGTCCCGAGTATATTGCATACATCGAGGCATTTCAAGATGTTGTCGTGGAGTATTGCAGCAATCGTTCGTCCGATGTATATTCATTCTTGCGATGGTGGGATGATAAAGAAGGTAAATATACAGTTAAGTCGCCCGAGAACTTGAACGCCATTACTGTGCTGACCATACACAAGTCCAAAGGACTTGAATATCCGGTCGTTATCATCCCCTTCGCTCATTGGACTATGTCGTCGGCTTCTTCCAATCAGCCCAATATGATGTGGTATGAACCCGACCGACCTCCTTTCAACCATTTGCCGGTATTACCTATCGATCACAAGGATGAGTTGGTATCGACAATCTTTGCACCACAATATTTCCAAGAACTTATAAGCGAATATGTCGACAATCTCAACCTTGCATATGTGGCATTTACGCGAGCTCGTCAAGAGTTGATTATATATACCCGCACTCCCTCCAAAAGAGGTGCTTATATGCTAGGTGATGTTATTAGTGAAACTCTCAATTTCCCTGAGCCCTTCGATGAAGTATGCCCTACCATCGACTTCGCTTCATGTATTATCGAAGATAGTGATGAAGAAAAGATATTGTCGATAGGAGCCGATTGGACTCCTCTTATCGAAGATAAGCCTGCTACCGAAATGACAAGTGTGGCATACGATATAGTGGTACCTTCGCAGAAACGTCTTAAACAGCGTACAACGGCAGCCGGTGTGTCGGGCAATGCAATGCGGAACAAGGGTATTCTCATGCATGAAATCTTGTCGTTGATATATACTGTGCAGGATGTTGATAAGGTAGTACAGCAATTTGTTCGCGAAGGAAAATTGATGAAGCGTCAGGCTTGCAACATTGCTCAGGAGTTGACAAGTCTCATCACTACCCCCGAGGTGCAGCATTGGTTCTCAACGGATGTGCAAGTCCTCAATGAGACCGATATAATAATATCGGATACATCCGTTAGCCGCCCCGACCGTATCGTTATTGATGGCGATAGGGTGGTAGTAATAGACTATAAGTTCGGAAACATCGAGAAGAAGTCATATTGTACTCAGGTATCTCGTTACATGAATTATCTGCGACTGATGGGATATGAACATGTCGATGGCTATATATGGTATGTAACTAAAAGTAAATTGTTGCCTGTCGATTGATTAACTAATATATCCCCTGTTGTTATCAACCGAGTATTGTAGCACTATTCGTCAAGTTATCTCATTCAGATTATCCCATATTTATGCAGCAAGGGCTGTGTCGGTAAAAGTTCCGACACAGCCCTTACTCTGTATAGTGAAGGTTTTAGATACCTACGGTGAGGCTCAATCCCGACAGATAGCCATATACACAACTTGCTATACCGAGTAGTAATATGCCTGCTACACATATAACCAATCCGGTGCGACCATAGCAATCGGTCTTGATAGGCTCGATAGGATTCTCGTTGGGATTGATAAACATAGCCTTAACTACCAACAAGTAGTAGTACAATGAAATGATGGTATTAATCAAGGCAATGAGTACCAAGATGTAGAAACCACTGTTTACTGCCGAAGCGAAAATAAAGAACTTGCTAAAAAATCCTGCGAATGGAGGAATACCTGCCAATGAGAACATGGCAAGCATCATGGCAAGGCTTAACTTAGGATTGGTCTGATACAATCCGTTGTAGTCATCCATGTTTACTTTACCGGTCTTATTTTCAATAGCAGCTATGACACCAAATGCAGCCAAGTTTGAGAATATATACACCAGTATGTAATATACCAGAGCAGTCAATCCTTGGGCACTATAAGCCATTACACCAAGCATGATGTAACCGGCTTGCGAAATAGAAGAGAAGGCAAGGAAACGTTTCAAGTCCTTCTGACGAATAGCAAACAAGTTACCCAATGTTATGGTGAGTATAATGAGTGCGTAAAGTATGCCTTGCCACATCTCGTGTGAGGGACTGAATGTCTTGAATAACACCCAGAGGAATGCAAAGGCAGCTGCACCTTTCGATATGACCGAAAGATATGCTGTCACAGCCGTAGGACCTCCTTGATACACATCGGCTGTCCACAAGTGGAAAGGAACAAGCGACAACTTAAATCCTATGCCGGTGATGATAAAAGCAAGGGCTACGATGAACAATGCCGTATGGGTGGTGGCAACTGTTGCAATATCTACAAAGTAGAGTGAACCTCCGATGGCATACATAAATGAAATACCCATCAAGAAGATAGCCGATGAGAAAACGGCATTGAACAGATACTTGGCACCCGATTCATACGAGTCACCTCCCTGCTTGTTGAAAGCTACGAGTGCTGCGATAGGCAATGATGCTGTTTCGAGACCGATAAAGAAGATGAGAAAATGACCCGACGAAATCATCAGATACATACCGAAGAGAGTAAAGAACATCAACTCATAAAATTCTCCTCGACGCACCTTACATGCTTCGCTATTTATCCATGTGTGTGCTTGCAACAGTATGAGTATAGTTCCTATGTTCAGTACCATTTTCATAGCCGTTGTCATAGGAGTGCTGATAAACATACCTCCAAAGAGAGTGTGTGTTGCCTCTCCGGGAATGCATCCTAAGATGGTAACTACTGCCAGTAAAAAGCATGCCGTAGCCGAAAACCACTTGTCGAGAAATCGTGGTGATGCAAACAAGTCGATGAAGAAAAGGAGTACTGTGGCTATCAGCAGCAATAACTCGGGCTGCATATACTCCCATATCAATGTATATTGTGACAAATCCATAACTGTGTGATTATGATAAGCGTTCTACGATAGCGTTAAGGCTGTTGCTGATAAGATTGGATATCCATCCGGGGAAACATCCGATAGCAGCAACACAGATAATAAGGGTAACAGCCGAGAGGCGTTCCCACCATGTAGCATCGGTGAGCTGGCGGTGATGCTCGTCTTGCACTGCTCCGTAGAGCAATTTTCCTACTACTCGTAGTATGTAGACGGCAGTTATCACGATTGAGCAGCATGCTACGATAGTGAATACTCGATGGAATGTATCGGTGTGTTGGAACGAACCTACAAAGATGGTCATCTCGGCAACGAATCCGCTAAGACCGGGCAGACCTAGTGAAGCAAGACCGGCTATGACATAACATACCGAAAGGAAGGGCATTATCTGCATGAGTCCACCCATTTCTCGTATGTCACGAGTGTGTGTACGTCCGTATATCATACCTATGAGTGCAAAGAACAATGCTGTCATAAGACCATGCGATAACATTTGCATCACAGCACCGGTCATAGCTGTATTATTGAGCATCAGAATGGCAAAGAGTACCAGTCCGCAGTGACTTACCGATGAGTATGCGTTGATATACTTCAAGTCGGTCTGTACGCATGCCGAGAATGCTCCATATACTACACTGATACCGGTGAGGATAAGGAATATCCACGATAACTCCTGAGCCGCAAAGGGCATGAGGTAGATAGCTACACGGAAACATCCGTAACCTCCCAATTTCATCAATACACCGGCGTGAAGCATCGATACGGCGGTAGGTGCCGATGCGTGACCGTCGGGCGACCATGTGTGGAAGGGGAACATGGCTCCTAAGATACCAAATCCTACAAAGGTCAGCGGGAATAGGAAGTATTGCCAGTCGTGAGGGATGGCATTGTTGTTGGCTATTTCAAGGATGTTCATTGTCAGAGGCTGACCTTCGGGTGCCGAATGATAATAGATACCCAAGATGCCCAACATCAGTAAGGCCGAGCCTCCCATGAGCATCAGTGTCAGTTTCATCGCCGAGTAGTTCTTTTTGCCACTTCCCCACACGCCTATGAGCAGGTACATGGGGATGAGTGCTACCTCGTAGAACATGAACATTGTGAACAAATCGATGGAGATAAAGAAACCGTAAACTCCGATGGAAAGAAGTGTCAACCACAAGAAGAACTCTTTGGATAGTGGTTCAATCTTCCACGATGCAAATACTCCGGCAAAGACGATAATGGCGGTGAGTAGTATCATCACGATGGAGATACCATCGACACCCACTGAGTAGTGGATGTTAAGAGGCTCATACCACATCATCGATGCTTGGAATAGCATTTCCTCGGTGTTGCCGGCTATACGCTCCGACAGATATTTGAATACGGTGTAGATAGCAAGTCCCAGTTGAAGTGCCGAGAAGGTGACTGCTACGGTACGTATCTCTTTCATGTTTCTTGCTATGGCAAGACCTGCCATCATCAAGATTGGAATTAGTACGAATAATGATAGAAAATTCATAGTTCCTTCGTTTTTATTAGTTCTTCAACTTTTAGAGACAACAACATATTGTGATGGTTGCAACCAAGAGTGAACCGATTAATATTAACCATACATAACCTTGAACCGAACCCGATTGCAAGCCTTTAATGCGAGCCGATACGCATTGAGTAACATTGGCAAACATATCCATTGTGCCATCAATGATGTGACGGTCGAACCATGCGATGGGACGGCATATCAGGTTGAAGATTATCTTGTGTGTAATAAACAAGTATATCTCATCGATGTAGAAACGACGATAGGCTGCACGATGTAGTACCGATGTAGCTTTCTCGATATTGCCGGGCTTGTTATTCTCTTTGAGATACATCCATGTCGCCAACAAGATGGCACACACAGCTACAATAATACTTGTTGTGGCTACGCTCATGTCGAGGTGGATGTGGTAAGGTTGACCATTGACACTTACCAGTTCGCCAAAAGGAATAAATCCGGCTACACATGTAACCACAGCAAGGAATATGAGTGGCAAAGTCATTGTCAACGGAGCCTCATGTGGAGTGTGATGGCTGCAATCGGTCTCTTTCCACCAGAAGATGCGGAAGTATAGACGGAACATATAGAATGCTGTCAGACCGGCTACTATTGTCATCCATATACCCCAGAAGGTACTCTTGTGCATCACTGCTGTGAGTATCTCATCCTTGCTGAAAAAGCCCGAGAATGGAGGTATACCGGCTATTGCCAAGCAGGCGATAAGGAATGTGATGTGGGTAATGGGCATATACTTGCGTAGACCTCCCATCTCCGACATTTCGTTAGAGTGTACAGCGTGAATGATTGCACCTGCTCCCAAGAATAGAAGAGCCTTGAACATGGCGTGAGTGAATAAGTGGAACATGGATGCCATGTAACCGAGACCTGCGTGAAGGTCGGTATCGCTTGCCACGCCTAATGCCACTATCATAAATGCTATTTGCGAGATGGTTGAGAATGCAAGTACGCGTTTAATATCGGTCTGTACACATGCTACTATGGCTGCATATAATGCTGTAATAGCACCTACGGTTGTTATAAGGTCTAACACTTCGGGTGTTACACAGTATACAGGGAACAAACGAGCCACCAAGTACACACCGGCCACAACCATTGTTGCGGCGTGGATGAGTGCCGACACAGGAGTAGGACCTTCCATTGCATCGGGCAACCATATGTGCAAGGGGAACATGGCCGATTTTCCGGCACCACCCATAAAGATTAGTGCCAATGCCCATGATGCCACCGAGCAACCCATAAATGTCATACCGGCACTTTCGGTTATGATGGCCGAAGGATTGGCTGTTAGCGTAGCAAAGTCAAATGTCTTGGTAAAGAATGATAGGATAAGAATACCAATCAGGAAGCCGAGGTCGGCAAAGCGAGTTACAATAAAGGCCTTTTTCGATGCGGCTATTGCAGCAGGCTTGGTATAATAGAAGCCTATCAGTAAGTAAGATGATACACCCACAAGCTCCCAGAAAATGTACATCTGGAATATGTTTGTGGCAACAACCAGTCCTAACATCGACATGCTGAACAGTGAAAGGAATGCATAGTAACGCTGAAATCCTTTCTCTCCATGCATGTAGCCAAGGCTATAGATGTGTACCATCAATGATACGGTTGTGATAACTACAAGCATCATTACCGAGATGGGGTCGAGATAGATACCCAAGTCGATGTGAAGATGTTCGGTAAAACGTAACCATTCGTAGTTGACAGGTGTGTGCGACGGGTACACACCATCAACACGAGACTGAGTAAAGAACAGGTAGGCTGTGTAATATGCCAGTGCTGTACATACAGTCATACCCAATGTGCCTAATATGCCGGCCACACGAGGCTTGAGCTTGGTGTCGAGGAGTCCCAACAACAAGAACATTGCCAAGGGCAGTAACAAAATGAAAATGGTATATTCCATAGCAATTGTTAATATTTCATATCGTCAAGATTATCCGCATCGATGTTGCGTATGTGACGATAAATGTTAATAATAATGGCAATAGCAATAGCAGTCTCGGCTGCTGCAATGGCAATGGCGAAGATAGAGAATATCATGCCTTCCATTTGCCCGGGGAATAAAAAACGGTTGAATACGGCAAAGTTTATATCTACCGCATTGAGCATCAACTCTATCGAGATGAGCATCATAAGCATGTTCTTGCGTGTCATGAAGCCGTATACGCCGGCAAAGAACATCACAAGGCTTATTACGATATAGTACATCATAGGTGTTTCCATAATCTTCTCTTTTAGCGTTTACGGGCTATCATAATGGCTCCGATGATGCAAGCCAATAGTAACACACTCACTGCCTCGAAAGGTAGCAGATACTGAAATTTCTCCATTCCTATCAGTGCATGACCTATCTGTTGTATCGACTGAGCTTCTCCGACTGCGGTCGATGACCAAGGGTAGGTAAAGAGTGCATATCCGCATGTAACGATACCGGCTATCGCTGCGATAAGACCCAGTATGCGTTTGGTCTTGCTCGATTTTTCGGTTTCCTCACCGGGATGACTGGTGAGCAGGATTGAAAAGACGAACAACACGAGGATACCTCCGGCGTAAACAGCTATTTGCACCGAGCCAAGGAATGTGTAGTCGAGCATGAAGTAGATACCTGCTGTTGCCAGTAGTGTAAACAGCAGATATGTGGCTGCCCGAAGTATGCGACGAGTAGTAACTGCCAGTATCGAGCATATTACTATCACTGCCGCGAGCAAGTAGAAAATAACTTGTTGTGCTAAGGGTAAGAGTTCCATATGTTTTTTTATTCTGATTTTTCTTCTTTGGGGATTTCACGCACCGGCTCGGGACGATTGTTCAGTTGCTTGACGAGTTTTTCTCGTGAGAAGACTGCTTGTTCAAACTCGTTGGTGAACTCGATTGCGTTGTGAGGACATGTGCTGACACATAGTTGGCAGAATGTGCAACTTCCCAAGTCGTACATGTATTTGTCTAATACACGCTTGGACTTGCCGTCCTCTGTCTCTATTTTCTTGGCTACAATCTCTATTGTATTGTTGGGGCAATTTTTCTGGCATATACCACATGCTATGCACTTGTGGTTGCCTTCTTCATCATATACAAGTGAAAGTGTAGCACGAAAACGCTCGGGTATGATGAGCGTTTCACGGTTCTCGGGGTACTCTTGGGTAATCTTACGGCTGAAAAAATATTTACCCGTAATACTCATGCCGGTGAGCAAGCTCCCGATACCTTTGAATAATGATGCGAAATAGTTCTTATTACTTCCCATAATTCTTTTCGATAGTCATTCCTATCAGTTTGTTGTAGTTATTATCTCTCGACGAGAAAGCATATCTTTTCTTTGCTCGATATGCTCTCTCGTCATGAGAAGATCTCATTATCCGTCAACCTTTCCTCCTAAGATATCAAGTAGTTCATTAGTAATACTTTGCTGACGTAGTTTGTTGTATTCCAGTTGCAGCTCTTCGCGTAGTTTCTTGGCATTGTCGTTGGCCGATTGCATGGCAAGCACACGGGCTGCTTGTTCCGAAGCTCTGTTTTGGCAGATACTTTCTTGCAGTGTCGCTAATACTGAGAGTGGCAGCACTTCATCGAAGATGGTTGCTACATCCGGCTCGAAGAGATAGGGCTTGCCTTCGGTTGTGTTTTCGTTCGTTTCGGCTATTACCGGAAGCATGGTGCGTGTGGCAAGAGATTGTCGACCGATGCTTAGAAACTCCATAAACACGATTTCCACTTTATCTATCTCGCCACCCAGATATTGACGAGTAATCTCGTCGCACATTTGCTTGATTTTATCACCGTCACTCTTGGCTGTCATGTAAGGTAACTCCACAACAGTCACTCCCGATAATGATAACTTTCGTGAAGCGGCTTGTACTTTCTTTCCCACGGGGTAGAGTACAAAGGCTGTATCTTCACCATTATCTTCTCTTTCACGTTGGATGGTTTCAAGCATTCGCTTGAATAGCAACATGTTAAATGCTCCACACAGCCCTTCGTCACTGCCCAGCAAGATGATACCCACATTGTGTATTGGGCGTTGTTGCGTTAGTGGCGAGGTGTATTTACTATCGGCCGACAATAGGTTATCGATGGTCGATTGTATCTGTTGGCGGAATGGCTCAACACGTTGCAGTGCCTGCATGGCCTTGTGCATCTTGGCCGATGATATCATTTTCATCGCTCCGGTAATCTTCTCCGATGTCGATACCGAGCCTATTCTACCTTTCAGTTCGCGTATGGATGCCATATTTTATTTAAGCCTTAAAGCGGTTAGCAACTTCATTTGCAACATCGGTGAGGATAGCTGCTATATTGTCGTTGAGAGTTCCTTTCTTTAATTCATCAAGCACATCGGACTGATGTTTGGCATGAAGAATTTGAAGGAATAGTTTCTCAAACTCGGCTACCTTTTCGATGGGAACATTCGACAACAATCCTTGTGTACCGCAGAAGATGATGGCAATCTCTTCTTCGACAGGTACAGGACTATATTGTGGTTGTATGAGGATACGTTCGTTCTTGCGACCCTTGTCGATGACCATAGCTGTTACGGGGTCAATATCGCCACCAAATTGGGTGAATGATTCCAACTCGCGGAACTGTGCTTGGTCGATTTTGAGTGTACCTGCTATCTTCTTCATCGCTTTAAGCTGGGCACTACCTCCTACACGCGATACTGAGATACCTACGTTGATGGCAGGACGAATACCTTGATTGAAGAGTTTTGTTTCGAGGAATATCTGTCCGTCGGTAATAGAAATTACGTTGGTGGGGATATATGCCGAAACGTCACCGGCTTGTGTCTCGATAATGGGGAGAGCTGTAAGCGAACCACCACCTTTGACCATTGGCTTCAATACTTCGGGCAGGTCGTTCATTGATGCAGCAACCTTATCGTTGTCGATAATCTTGGCCGAACGTTCCAACAGACGTGAGTGCAAATAGAATATATCTCCGGGGTAGGCTTCACGACCCGAAGGACGACGGAGAATGAGTGAAATTTCGCGGTACGATACGGCTTGTTTTGACAAGTCATCGTAGATGACAAGTGCATGACGTCCCGAGTCGCGGAAGTATTCACCTATTGCAGCTCCCGCCATGGGGGCGTAGTAACGCATTGCTGCCGAGTCAGATGCATTGGCTGCCAATACGATGGTATAGTCCATGGCACCGTGTTCACGCAGTGTGTTGACAAGAGCAGCCACCGACGAGGCTTTCTGACCTATTGCTACATATATACAATAGAGTGGATTCCCTTTTTTGAAATTCTCTCGTTGGTTGATGATTGTATCTATGGCAATTGTCGTTTTACCCACTTGGCGGTCACCGATGATAAGTTCGCGTTGTCCGCGACCAATGGGTACCATGGCATCGATGGCCTTAATACCTGTCTGCAATGGCTCCTTAACCGGTTGGCGGAATATTACACCGGGGGCTTTGCGGTCGAGTGGCATCAGCACAGTGTTGCCACTGATTGCTCCCATGCCGTCGATGGGATCGCCAAGAGTGTTGATAACACGTCCCAGCAGTCCTTCGCCAACAGGTATAGATGCAATATCACCGGTGCGTCGCACCTTCATATTTTCGGTAACCTTCTCGATATCGTTCAGAAGAATGACACCTACATTGCTCTCTTCGAGGTTCATGGCTACTCCTCGCACTCCGTTTTCAAATTCTACAAGTTCGCTCGACTTTACATTGTCAAGGCCGTAGACGTGTGCCACACCATCACCCACTTCGAGTACGGTACCAATCTCCTCAAAGTTGGCTTGTTTGTCAACTTCTTCGAGCTTGCTTTTGAGTATATCCGATATCTCGTTTGGTTTTATCATATGACTATTTGTTTAATAATTTTACGCGTAATTTATTAAGCTCGTTCTGAATTGATGCATCGAGTTGCATCGATTCGACACGGAGTATAAAACCACCTATGAGTGAGGGATCAATTTCGTATCTGAATTCAAGTTCTTTTTCCAACCGATTTCTCAGTAAGTTCTTGATGCGTTCTATTATCTCGTCGCTCAATGAAGTGGCTGTGACAATAGTGACGCGTGCTATACCATTCTCCTTGCGATATATATCTTGATAAGACATCATTGTCGCTTGGAAAAATTCCTCTCGGTGATTGAGTACCACTAAGTTTATAAATCGAAGGAGTGCCTCACCACATCTCTCTCCGGCAGCTGCCACGAGTAGTTGCTCTTTTTGGCTTGCTGTCAATGCGGGATTTCCCAATGCTTTTTTCAGCTCGGGGTGGGTCACGAATGTCGCTTCAAGCCGTTGAGCATCGGCATAGATCTGCTGTGTACATTCATGCTCTTGTGCATACTTGTACAGAGCCTTGGCATAACGGCGTGGAATTAATCCTTCGTTCATAGATTTTAGTTTTTATGTTCTAGTTCGTTCAATAATTGCTCTACTATTTCCGCCTGAGCTGTGTCGCCCGCGAGTTCTTTGCGAATGATGTTTTCGGCTATTGTGAGGGCGAATTGGCTCACTTCTTGGCGGAACTGTAGCTCGGCTTCTTTACGCGATTGCTCTATACTGATGGCAGCGGCATCGGTCAGTTTCTTGGCTTCTTCGGCAGCAGCTTTCTTGGCTTCTTCGATGATTTGTGCTTTCATCTGTGCTGCTTCTTGAAGGATTTCCAACTGACGTTGGTTGGCCTCAGCAAGAATCGCTCGTGCTTGATTTTCGGAGTTTTCAAGGCTTGCTTTGGCTGCCTCGGCATACTCGACACCCTTATCGATGAGGTCGGCACGCTCGTCTACCATCTTGATGATGACTGGCCATGCAAACTTTGCCAATATGGCGAACAACACCACAAAGACAACAAACATCCAAAAGACAAGCCCTGCTTCGGGCATGAACAGTTCCATACGGGACGTTTAGGCGTTATTAGAGGAACAATGCAAGAATACATACGATTACAGCGAAAAGGGCAACACCCTCAATAAGAGCTGCAATCACAATCATACTACCGCGTACGTCACCGGCTGCTTCGGGTTGGCGTGCAATTGCTTCCATGGCCGAGCTACCAATGCGACCGATACCAAAACCTGCTGCGATGGCAGCGATACCTGCTCCTACACATGCACCTATTACTGTAAGTGACTCGAGGGCTGCTAAAATCATAGATAACATAATTGTTAAGTTTTATAAGGTTAGTAATTTATTTTGTTTTTTTATTATTCGTGATGATGTTCAACCTGTGCCAGCGATATGAATATCGTCGACAACATGGTAAATACATAGGCTTGGATGTAGCTTACCAATGTATCGATTATGTACATAAATAGTGAGAATCCTACTGACAATACCGTTGTACCACCGGCTACTGCTACGCCTCCCATCTCCTTGAAGATGAAAATGAGCGATAACAATACAAGTACTATCATATGACCACCCATCATGTTGGCAAAGAGACGTACCATCAAGGCTATGGGCTTGGTGAATACGCCAAATATCTCGATAAATGGCATAATAGGTAGCGGACACTTCAAGAACATGGGTACATCAGGCCAGAATATCTCTTTCCAATATTCTTTCGTGCCAAAGATGTTCACTGCCAAGAATGTGCAGATGGCCAATACCATGGTAATAGCCAAGTTGCCCGTAAGGTTGGCTCCGGCCGGGAAGATTACCATCAGTCCCATCAGATTTGAGATAAAGATGAAGTAGAAGGCTGTGAGCAAATATGGGGCAAATCGGGCTCCTTTGACAGGCCCTAATATTGACTTGATAACATCATCGTATATCATACATGTCAGCATCTCTATTGCTCCCACTATGCCACGAGGCGATTTCGTGCCATTATTCTTGTACCAGCGTACAAGTGGGAATAAGCACAAACACACTACTATGACAGTGATGAGTAGTGCTGCCACGTTCTTGGTTATAGAAATATCCAACGGACGATATACCTCTCCGTTGGGCTTAGTACCTACAACCTTTCCATCAAAACCATCTTCCTCAGTTCCTATTCTGAAACCTTCATGCATTTCACCATGCGATAGTCGACTCGACATGAAGCAATGCCATCCACCTTCATAGTCTTGCACAATGATGGGTAGGGGAATGTGGTGACTGTGCGAAAAAGGTACTTCCCAGCTGTAATGGTCTACCAAATGGTCAAAGATGGTCTCTTTGGCATTAAATCGGGCATTCTCATCGTGATGCGTGTGATCAAACAAGGCTATGCTTGTTGCTGCTGCAAGAACGATGAGTGTGATGCTGATGATTAGTATCGAATGTTTTTTCATTGAATCCGTTTTTACTTTGTAGCTTCCTTATCGCCGGGGTTAATATATGCACACTGCTATGCGATTATTATCTACATCTACAAATCCGCCACTCGTCTCAACGGAATGGCGTTCAGTGCCGATGACATACTCTATCGTTCCCTTTTCGAGGGTCGATACCAACGAAGCGTGGTTGTTGAGAACTGTAAACGAACCCATGCTTCCGGGTAGTGTTACTTGATCTACTTCTCCGTTGAAAAGTCGTTTTTCCGATGATATGATTTCGAGTTTCATAACTTTGTTTAGTTGGATTTGGCTTGTTCGAGCATTTTCTTACCCTTGGCTATGGCTTCGTCGATAGTACCTACATTGAGGAACGCTTGCTCGGGATATTCATCCATTTCTCCACTGAGTATCATCTTGAAACCTCTGATGGTCTCTTCAAGTGGAACCATGACACCCGGTAGGCCGGTAAATTGTTCGGCAACGTGGAACGGTTGCGACAAGAAGCGTTGGGCTCGACGGGCTCGACTTACTACCAATTTATCTTCGTCCGATAGTTCATCAATACCAAGGATGGCTATGATGTCTTGCAGCTCATTATACTTCTGCAATAACTGCTTAACGGCTTGTGCTGTGTTATAATGCTCCTCACCTACAATGAGGGGGTCAAGGATGCGAGAGGTCGATTCCAAGGGATCGACAGCAGGGTAGATACCCAATTCCGAAATTTTACGGCTTAATACCGTTGTTGCATCCAAGAAGCTGAATGTAGTGGCAGGTGCAGGGTCGGTTAAGTCGTCGGCAGGTACATAGATGGCTTGTACCGATGTGATGGCTCCTTGCTTGGTCGATGTGATACGTTCTTGCAATTTACCCATTTCCGATGCAAGGGTAGGTTGGTATCCTACGGCCGATGGCATACGTCCCAACAACGCTGATACTTCTGAACCGGCTTGTGTGAAACGGAAAATATTATCGATAAAGAGGAGGATTTCTTTTCCACCACCATCTCCATCGCGGAACTGCTCGGCAACTGTAAGACCTGCCAGTGCTACACGCAAACGAGCTCCGGGGGGTTCGTTCATCTGTCCGAATACGAGTGTGGCTTGCGAGTTGTTTACACTTGTCATGTCTACATCTTCGAGATTCCATTCTCCTCGTTCCATACCTTCGCGGAACTTATCTCCGTATGACATAACTCCCGATTCGATCATTTCTCGCAATAGGTCATTTCCTTCACGAGTGCGTTCTCCCACACCGGCAAATACCGAAAATCCGTTATGTCCCTTGGCTATGTTATTAATCATCTCCATGATAAGCACTGTCTTACCCACACCGGCACCACCGAAAAGACCGATTTTACCACCACGCGAATAAGGCTCGAGAAGGTCGATAACCTTGATACCGGTAAATAGGAACTCGGTACTTACTGTCAGTTCCTCGAATGAGGGGGCTTCTTGATGTATCGACTTGACATTCGTATAGTCCAATGCGGGAAGGTGGTCGATGGCTTCGCCCATCACGTTCATTAGTCGACCCTTTACTTGGTCGCCAGTGGGCATCGAAAGTGGACGACCCAAGTTGATGACTTTCATTCCTCTTGTAAGACCATCGGTCGAGTCCATCGCGACGCATCGAACAGTGTTTTCTCCGATGTGTTGTTCTACTTCCACCAATAAATCAGCTCCGCTTTCACGTTCGATTTTCAAGGCAGCATAAATGGGGGGGACTGTGTTGTCTTCGCCCTCGAAAGTGACATCGACAACCGGTCCGATTACTTGCGTAATATAGCCAAACTTATCACTCATAGTTTTAGCCTGTTGGCAGTTTTATAAGGTTTTAAATAATCTCTTTAATTTCTCACAGTATCAGAAGTGCCATCCCAACGCTACGATAACGCTCATTATTGCGAGGTTAACCAAGCTGATGGGGAGCAGATATTTCCATTCAAGTTTGAGCAACTGGTCGATGCGTAAGCGAGGGAATGTCCAGCGGAACCACATGCTTATCCACACTACAACGATGCTCTTGCCCAAGAACCACACAACCGAAGGTATGTAGTCCATGATGGCGTTAAATCCATCCCAACCGGGTATGTGTAGTGGCATCCATCCACCCAAGAAGAGTGTTGTGGCTATACCTCCCATGATGAATAGGTTGAGGTATTCGGCAAGGTAATAGAAGCCAAAGTGGATACCTGAGTATTCGGTGTGATAACCGGCTGTAAGCTCACTCTCGGCTTCGGCCATATCGAATGGACCACGATTTATCTCGGCCGAGCCTGCTACTAAATAGATGATGAATGCTATTAATGCGGGGATGTGTCCTTTGAATAAGAACCATCCATCATATTGTGCCTCGACAATGCCGGTTACCGACATGCTGCCTGAGATGGCAACAATAGTGAGTATCGATAATCCTATTGATAACTCGTAACTTATCATTTGGGCACCGGCTCGCATGGCACCGATGACGGTGTATTTACTGTTTGATGCCCATCCGGCCAGTAGCACACCTATGATGCCTAATCCCGATACGGCAAGCATGAAGAATACACCTACATCGTAGTTGATAACTTGTAATCCGTTACCCCATGGCAGACATGCAAATGTAAGCATTGAGGCTGCCAAAACGAAAAATGGTGCAAGATTGAACAGGAAGTGGTCAATGTTTTTCAGGTAGATAAGCTCTTTGATGAGAATTTTGAGCATATCGGCAATACTCTGGAAAATTCCGAATGGACCTACTCGATTAGGACCTAAACGGCATTGAAAGGCTCCTGCTACTCTTCGCTCGAAATAGATGAGGAACAATGCAAGAATACAATAGAGTGCCAGTATGGCAACACCTATCAGCACAAACTCGATGAGCAGTGTTGCCCACTCAGGCAGAAAACTCATCAGAAGAGTGTGTATCCATGATGTAATATTCGAAAAGTCGTACATGTTATCTTCGTTTATTATAGTTTGCGTTTCGATTATCGGTCAATGTCGGGTATAACGTAGTCGAGTGAGCCACCTCCTGCTATAAGGTCGGCAATCTTTCCACCACGACACACCTCATCGAGCGATGCTACAAGCATCATGCCCGGAGAGTTGAATTTAAGACGATAGGGATATTTTTCTCCATGACTTTCAATAAATACACCGAAAGCTCCGCGACTGGCTTCCACTTGGCGGAACCATTGTCCTTCGGGAAGTGTGATGATGGGTTTCATCTTCTCCGATACAGGACCCTCGGGTATGTTGTCGATAAGTTGTTCGATAATGCGTATCGATTGTAATATCTCGTCCATACGCACCATGTAGCGAGCGTATATATCACCTTCGGTTCGCAATACTTCGTCAAACTCCACTTTGTCATACAAGGCATATGGAATGCGTTTACGCACGTCGCAAGCCCAACCCGAAGCACGTCCCGATGGACCTGTCATTGAGTGTGTTATGCAGCGTTCTTTCGATATGACGCTGATGCCATGCATACGTCCTTGGGCAATTACGTTGCCGGTGAAGAAGCGATGGTATTCTTTGAGTCGCTCGGGCATAATCTTGCAAAATTCTTTGATTTTGCGTTGATAGTCGTGATGAATGTCTTTCATGACACCACCTATCTTGTTGTAGTGGAACGACATGCGGGCACCGGTTGTCTCTTCAAGAATATCGAGGACCATCTCACGCTCGCGGAAACCGTAGATAAGTGCTGTGGTACTACCCAAGTCATTGCAGAATGTTCCCCAGAAGAGTAGGTGCGACGATATACGCATCAACTCATCGTTGATGGTACGAATGTATTGAGCTCGTTCGGGTATTTCCACTTGCAGGGCATCTTCAATACACATACACAAGGCATGGCGATTTTGCATTGCCGATAGGTAGTCAAGACGATCGGTGAAGTGCAATGTTTGAGGATACATGAGCGATTCACACATCTTCTCAATGCCACGATGGATGTATCCGCAATAAGGATCGACTTTCTTGATAAACTCACCATCGAGCGAACAACGTAAGCGTAGTACACCGTGTGTCGAGGGGTGTTGCGGACCTATGTTTATAACATAATCATCGGGGGCAAATATGACAGGTTCGGTCTTTTTAATGCTTCCGTCGGCTTGTTCAACGTACGAAATAGTCGTGTCGTAAGCCTCCTCGTGGTGCAGACGCACAGGGTTTACCTCGGGACTGGCATCATAATCTTTGCGAAGAGGGTGTCCCACCCAGTCGCGACGTAAGAATAGACGTCGCATGTCGGGGTGATTGATGAATATGATTCCGAAGAAGTCATATACTTCTCTTTCATAAAAATTGGCCGACTCCCACAGGTCTGATACTGAGTGTAGCATGGGATTTTCTTTATTATTTGTTTCCACACGCACACACAGGCGGTCACCTGTCTTGGTCGACTCTAAGTAATATAAACAGCCCACCGTCTCACCCCAGTCCATACCTACGATGGTAGTGAGGTAGTCAAATGGTGAATTTGCATCTTCATACAAGGCTTTGGCGAGCTTATGCCACTCTTCGTCGGGTACTGATATTTGCAGTACTTGTGCCTCTGAAAATGTGGCTTGGGGGATAAGCGTGCTTATTTTTTCTTGAATGGTTGCCATATATATTATTATATAAGGTGTATTGTTAATTCTGTTTGTTGCTTATTCAACGCTTATTCTTTCTCTTTGAAGAACTCTTCACGCTTCTGCTTGCGGTTGACTCCGCCGAAGAAGTTTTCCACTTTTATTTTGCGTTGCAGTTGCATCATGCCATACAGCATTGCCTCGGGACGAGGAGGACATCCGGGTACAAATACGTCCACCGGTATTATCTGGTCGATGCCTTGTACTGTGTGATAAGAGTTGCGGAATGGTCCTCCCGATACGGCACATGCTCCGGTTGCTATTACATATTTAGGCTCGGCAAGCTGGTCGTACACGCGTTTTAGAATGGGTGCCATGCGGTGAACAATAGTTCCGGCTACCATTAAGAAGTCGGCTTGACGAGGCGAGTTGCGTGTTACCTCAAATCCAAAACGAGCCATGTCGTGGCGTGCAGCAGCAACCGACATGAACTCGATACCGCAGCAGCTGGTGGCAAAAGCCAATGGCCACACAGAATTGGAGCGACCCCAGTTTATAATATCATCGAATACGCCCACTACAACGTTAGTGCCGGCTGCATTCAGTTCTTCTACCATTTGTTCGAGTGACTCATTATCCTTGAAGTCCTCGTAGGGCATAGCCTTGATTTTTGATTTTTTTACTTCCATTCCAATGCTCCTTTCTTCCATGCATAAACAAGACCTAATACAAGAATGACCATAAAGACTGCAATGCTGATAAGACCGGCTGCTCCTACTTCTCTAAGTATTACTGCCCATGGAAACAGAAATACTGTCTCGACATCGAACATGAGGTAGAGAATGGCAAACAAGTAATAACCGGCTTTGAATTGCATCCATGAGGTGCCTCGGGTGGGAATACCGCACTCATATGCTTCGCCTTTCTGTGGGTTGAATGAGCGGGGGGCAAGTAACCATGCAATGAGCAAGGCTGCTCCAACCATTACAATGGCTGTGACTAAGATTGTCACAAATAGTGCTGAATTCATATTGCTATTTTATCCTTTGTTGTTTGGTTTGTCTTTGTGATTTATGTCGCCTGATATTATACCTGTCAATATAAATCCTCGCAAAGTTACAAAAAAGTTTTTCGATATAAAAGAATAATCTCTCTCTTTTTATTGATATTTTTTTTACTTTTTTGCATCTGATTTGGTGTGTTGAGCAATAAGATGTGAGTGATTAATCTAGCAAGGAAACTTTGAGTATTGTTTTTTATCGATTGAATTTAAGTGTATATCGATGAATGAGCTATTTTTTATGAGAACTTCGGTATGCTTATGGCGGTAATGTCGTGTCTGATATAAAATACTCTTTTTTGTTGCTTTGTAGTGAGATGTTTCAATAATCGAGTGTGGTTTTCAAGATGCCTCGTGTCACATGTTGGGCGGGTCATTATGTATGAATAATATGATGTCTCTTTTTCGACAACATTTTCCAACTTGCAAAAAAATAAAAAAATCCTTTTGATATTTTGAAACAAGAATTGTATTTATTATATTTGCTAAATATTGGTGAAATGTGGTAATGTGTCAAGTTGTTGCTTGGATGCAAGATATTCATCAAGATAATAAAGGGAACATCTGTAAATAATATTGTTATGATTTGTGATTTTTTTCTTTGAGAGTATTTTATAATCTGACCGAAAGAGCATGTAGAGTGCCGGTAGATTGGGGTCAGGACTGAAATATGTCAAGAAAAATATAAAATTTGCAATAAGAATGTTCCCGATAACGAATTAATGAAATTATTAATCTGTGGAACTTAATAGAAGTTCCCCCAAGTCTAATTGTAAAAAATATTGACCTATGAAGAAGTCTTATCTTTTCCTTGCCGATGGTTTCGAAGAAATCGAGGCATTAACCGTGGTAGATATTATGCGTCGTGCCGAGATGCCATTAATGACACTCTCTATTAATGATAAATTGACAGTTACCGGAGCTCATGGTATACCGGTTGTAGCCGATGCCTTGGCACAAGATATAGCCATTGACGAGGTTGAGTGGATTATTTTACCCGGTGGCATGCCCGGTATGACCAACTTGGCAGCGAGTCGTCACCTTTGCAATCTTGTGAAGAATCATGCCGAGGCAGGACTGCCCACAGCGGCTATTTGTGCTTCGCCATCTATATTGGGTATGTTGGGCTTACTCAATGGACGACGTGCTACTTGTTATCCCGGCTTCGAGCATAATCTTGAAGGTGCTATCATTGTCAACGAACGTGTGGTGGTTGATGAGAATATTACGACATCCAACGGACCCTCTTCGGCTACGGCATTCGCCTTGTCGATTGTAGAGCAATCTTGCGGTGCCGACAAAGCACAAGAAGTGGCTGCCGGAATGTTATTGTAACTCTTTTTGCCATGCGTATCGATATTATTACCGTTCTACCCGAACTACTCGATGGGCCATTGAATAATTCCATATTGAAACGAGCCCAAGATAAAGGTCTTGCCGAAATCGTAGTTCACAATCTGCGTGACTATACGCTCGACAAGCATCGACGAGTCGATGATTATCCCTTTGGAGGAGAGGCCGGGATGGTCATGCAGATAGAGCCTGTCGATCGTGCTATTTCTTCGTTGAAAGAGCAGAGACATTACGATGAAGTGATTTTTACCTCGCCCGATGGTGAGATGTTTGATCAGCCCATTGCCAACTCTCTTTCGATGCTCGAAAATATAATCATATTGTGTGGTCACTACAAGGGAATCGATTATCGCATACGAGAGCATCTGATTACTCGCGAGATTTCCATTGGCGATTATGTGCTGACCGGAGGTGAATTGCCGGCAGCTATCATTGCCGATGCTGTGGTGCGTCTTATACCCGGTGCCATTGGTGATGAACAATCGGCTTTGAGCGATTCGTTTCAAGATAATCTCTTGGCACCTCCCGTCTACACACGACCAGCCGAGTATAAGGGATGGCGTGTCCCCGATATATTGTTGTCGGGACATCAACGTAAGATTGACGAGTGGAAGCATGAGCAGGCTGTCGAGCGAACACGTCGATTGCGTCCTCATCTGCTCGACGAGTAAGCCATTGATGTAGCCCAAAGCCGAAAGTGTGGTAATGGATAAAAAAAGCCATCGGACTCCCCGATGGCTTTTTGATTATATCGTTTTGATATTATTTATCGAAGGGCAACCTTAGTAGATACACCATCAACTGTTACTACATATACACCTGCCGAGAGGTTGGTGTTGAGAGTGGTCTTGATGGCATTGGCCGGAGTACGCAATACTACGCGACCGGCAATGTCGGTAATTACTATTTCGCTACCTTCTTGTGCGTTTACAATGTTTATCTCCTTACCGTTGGCATATACAGTGCATTCGCTTACCGAAGGAGCGGCTACACCTGCCATGTCTTGGAATGTTACAAGGGGATAGATAGCCGAAGAGATACCGGCTCCATAGTAATCGTTTGAGCTGTACCATCCTTCGCTCATACCCGATACACTGGTGGGGTTGTAGAAGTAACTTGAATTGTCATTGGCAAAAGCACGAGCTTGAGTGGTGGCAAAGAAGATGCTGTTGTTAGAGCCTATGCTTATCGAGGGGAATTCAAACTCGATGAAGAATGTTCCTTTTACAGCGACTTCTTGGCTGAATCCGAAGCCTATCAATTGAGCTCCTTGGAAATTGGTATTGCCAAATACCTCTTCAAACTTGAATATCTCGCTATACAATTCGCTACCGGGCATATTGTTTTCGTCGGCCGAAAGTACTCTGACAGTAAACTCTTTCTTACGATTGATAACGGTCATTTTGTATTGCAAGGGCAAGATGTATGCACCTGTGATGGTAGCTGATACATTATCGTCCATGAGATAACGCTCGGCCAATCGGCTGTATGATGTGTTTAATCCGCTCAATGCATTGTATTGGTTTCCGTCTGCTGCAATCATATAGAAACCATCTTCGGGACGAATGTTGGATACAAAGTCGGTGTGTACGGTGTTGTTGCCAATGCGGTTGATGTAGAACTCGCGGAGTGCATAGGCTTCACCATCATCATTCTTCATGATGAGGAATACATCGTTGTATACTTCGTCTCTACCTTCGGGGAAATTGTATGTTACGACGGGTTGTGCAGCTGTAACATTAGGTGTAGTTCCAAAATTACCAAAATCCCATTCTACACTTGTGCAGTTTGATGCGATGCAACCATATTTCAATGTCTCGCCTTCATACATATAGGCACGACAAACACCGGTATTGCCTTCTTCATCTTGTGTGTGACCATCGAGTGACCACAAACCACCCATCGAGAACATAGAACCTTGCGGAAGTATTCTTACGTGGTCGCTGTCGATTTGGAAATAGTCCCAGAAACACATACCTACGTTGATCTCTTGTGTACAGTGGTGCAATGCAGGATAATATGTGCCGGTGGTGGTAGGGGTAAATGTGCCACTGCACAATGTCCATTCGCTGTCAACAATAGCATTGCTGCCTGAACGGTCTATGATGATATTGGTCTGTGATTCGGCTGTTTGTGCAGTACCGATGGTCATTCTCCATTCATCGGCATATCCACGATAGCCTTGGCAGAATGACCATATACCGAAGTGGTATGTATGACCGGCTTCGAGTGTTACGGCAGGTGCAAATGCCCATGCATTACGGGCTGCTGTGTCGTCATATCCCGATGCAAAATAGAAATCGCCCGAATATGCAGCATAATAGTTGTCAGCCAACATACCGCCATATTGCGAGGTTGAAGGATCTACAACTGTCCATCCGTTGGGAACTGTTTGTACATTGTTGTCTTCGAAGTCATCAAGGAAAATCTGTGTGTCTTCTGCTGCGGCACGCATCATGGTTGTGCCTTTGTCGGTGGTGGTATTGAATTTTACTGCCTTGTTGAATTGAGCAGTCTGTATTGCTGCATAAGTTGTGCTGCATGTAAGAGCAATACTCATAATACCGAGAAGTAATTTTTTTGTCATATTTGTAAGGTTTAAGTTTATAGTTTCTTTAAGGTTTTCGGCATGCAAATGTAGGTTGATTTTTTTGCTTGGCAAAATGATTGTCAAAAAAAATTATCTATCAACTTAACGATGGTAACAAAAATCTAATTATTCTCGGTAAGCCGAGCTATGTCTAATGTGTTGTCTTGGCGAATATCATGACAAATAATACCATGATTCTTGCATTCTACTGCCAACTCGGAGGCTCGTTGTGGGAAGATTGTGGCGGAGAGTATTACGTTGTCTATGGCAAAATTGCTCAACAGATGTTTTATTCGACCTTTATATGCCTCGGTAATGATGGCATAGTCGATTTCGTACAATTGCTTGCTATTACAATATCTCCAAGTGTTGTCATCGACCCAAAGAATTTTTGTTCCCCAATACTCGATGAAAGGTAGGGCTATGTAGATGTCGGCATTGCATATAGTGTCGCCATGATTGATGATATGTGTAGTGAAGTGTTGGCTCATTCGCCACTCCTTTCCGCTGCGTGGAGGCTCGGCTATCGGTGATGTATTGATGATGTAGCAATTGTGTCGATTGTCCGAGAGTTGTATGTTGGTGTATTCTCGCTCTTGTGGTACATAAGCTCGTGGCGTTGAGGGTGTGACTGTTGCCGAGATGTGTATGACTTGTAGAACTATTATTGCCACCAATACTATAATAATTGCTCGGAGAGTTCTGCGTGATAGCATATACCATATCGAAGCCAATATGACTACATATACAAGTAGCATCGTGGGTGTAATCCACACATCGTTCATCGTGGCTCCGGGTAGTCGGGCTATTGTATAGGCTCCTTGCGTAAGTGTATCGACCATGCTGTCGGTTATGGTGGTGAGATAAGAGTGGGGAACTCGGCAAGCGTGAGCTAATTGGAGGCACAATGTGGCAATGACTACAAGTGGTAATAAAGGAACAAATATGAGGTTGGAAAGTAATCCCCACATGGGTATATAGTGAAAATAATATGCTGCCAAGGGGGCTGTTGTAACTTGTGCAGCAATGGAAGCTGCTATTAATCCCGATACATAACGTACCGATTCGTGGGGCTTGTCAAGGTAGCTTGACAAGTCGCAGTAGGGACTGAACAAGATAATACCGGCCACTGCTGTGTAGCTCAGTTGAAAGCCAACATCGAAGAGTTGCATGGGTGACAGCAATAGGATGATAACCGCCGAGCCACACAAGGCATTGAGTGATGTGTTGCGGCGGTCGATAATATGAGCTACGCCTATAAACGTAGCCATCAGACAAGCTCGTGTCACCGAGGGCGAAAGTCCGGTAATGAAGGCATATATCCACAGTACTGTAATGGTGAGTATATGTTGTAACTTGCGTAATCGTGTGTAGCGTAGTGGATATAACAAAAACCACAACAGAAATGCTATGATACCGGTGTGCAATCCGCTTACCGCTAATATATGGGACAAACCGGCTGTTGAGAAATCAGTGCGAATATCTTCCGGTATATCATCTCTGTATCCCCACAGCAGAGCCGACATAAGGGCTGTATTGTCAGGCGACAACCCGCATTGACGCAGTGATGCGATGCATTGCGACTGCACGCGGTTGGCTCGATCGTGCAAGGTTGCTCGGGTAGTGTAGTCCGATAGCTGCCATTGCTCATCATTCAGGTATTGATAGTAGAGGTAACCCTTCAAGGCCATCTGTCGGGCATTATCGTAGGAGTGTGGTAGGGTAGGTGACTCAAAGCGTTGTAACTGAGGTGTGAAATATATCAAGTCGCCTCCCGATAGGTGCGAAGCCGAAAATGACTTCTTGATGTACAGTATGACCGGAATGTCAACCTCTCGCATTGAACTGTCGTCATGCAGAGCCACTATCGTAGCTTGTGTGCGGTAAGAGTGAGTACTCTCGACCGATGGTGATTCAATGCGGGCTGTGGCTACGGTTCGACTACTCATATCGGGCAACAAGTCTTGTGCAATGTTGCAGCGGTAGCTTACCATTCCCGCAGTAATCAAGACAGCTACGAGCGATATATTGAACGTATACTGATGCAGTGCCGACAAAGCCTTGTTGCGAGTAAACCATGCAACAAGGCAACTTCCTACAACTATGATGCCCCACACATATATAATATAAGAGGAGGGACTGATATGTTGCCAAGTGATGCCCGCAATCAACGGTAGGAGCATCCGCAAGAACGGAACATGTTGCAAGGTGTATCGTCGAGCATTATTCATGTGGTAGATGATATAATGTTGCGAAGATAAAGAAAAAAGTTTGACCTCGCAGCACTTATCTTCTCATGTATCGTAAGAAATGCTCATTTATTGTATCGCTATGAGAAAATATTGTGTTAAAACTGTTAAAAAATATCCAAACACATCATTTTCTTGTGAAAATATTTCGTATTTCGCAAAAAATAATCTTTATTTGCAACTCAAATATCAAAACAACCGACTATTAACCTTTAAAACTGAAAGCCTATTGAACAAAATTACTCTTATTTAAACGCAAAACAGTAGAGTAAAATGAATAATTTGTTTGGTTATACCGATGACGAATTGGTAGCACGGTATATCGATGGCAACAATGAGGCTTTTGACATCCTTCTTAAAAGGCACGAGTCGAAAATCTATTCTTATATATATTACATTGTCAAGGACGATGACAAGGCTAATGATATTTTTCAAGAGACCTTTGTCAAAGCCATTATGACTATACGTCAAGGTCGTTATACAGGCAATGGACGTTTCATGTCGTGGATAACTCGTATAGCACACAACCTCATCATTGATAATTATAGACAAGAGAAGATAGAGAATTGCATCAGTAGCGAAGATGACGAGTTGGACATATTCAACCGCAAGGAGTTGAGTGAAGGAACCATCGAAGATACTCTCATACAGGATCAGATTACTTGCGACATACGTCGTCTTGTCGATGCACTGCCCGACAGCCAACGTGAAGTAATAGAGATGCGTTTCTATCGCGACCTTAGTTTCAAGGAGATTGCCGAACTAACAAATGTGAGTATCAATACCGCCTTGGGTCGCATGCGATATGCTATTCTCAATATCCGTCGCATGGCCGAGCAGTACAACATAGCTCTTACATTGTAAGACCGGTCAGATAAGAAATAAAAATATTGATATTCATGCAATAATAGCAGGTCGTTTTGCGTTATATAGGTGTAACCCCTTAGAAATACGCCTATGAATAAAAACTCTACTCCTGTTTCCATCAAAACATCGCAAAATCGCACAACAGAGCTACATGCTCGACCCTCGACGCTCGAAGCCATTATGCAATTTGCACGTTCGTACAACTATGTACCCAAGTTGCAAGGCGAGTTAGGAAGTTGCATGGCCAACTAATTTATGTACAATATAAACGAGATGTGGTTGAACATCTCGTTTTTTTATTACATTGCACCCATTATCCCGTTTTTTTACTACCTTTGTAGGAGTTTATCATTAAGCCCGTTTCTTGTCTATGCAATACGATGTTTTCATCAGTTACTCACGTCAAGATATGGTCATAGCCAATCAATTGTGCCAAGCTCTTGATCGTGCCGGCATCAGTTATTGGATTGACCGCAATATTCATGGTTCGGCCAATTTCCTTGCCGAAATAACTCGTTACATTCGTGATTGTAAGGTAGTCGTTTTTGTTGCTTCGTCTCATTCGGCAGCCTCAGCATGGACGCAGCGTGAGATACTGTTTTCGCTCAAACGCAACAAGCACATCATACCCTATCGAATAGGCGATTTCAGGTTTGAAGACAATGATGAACTGGATTTCGTCTTTACCAACGTGCAATGGATAGAGAGCGAACAAGCCGTTATAGCAGCTCTGCATGAACTCGGATGCGATAATCATAACCGTAAAGAGAAAGAAGCTGAATTGACGAGGTTAAAGTCGGAGTTGATAGAATTAAAGAAAAAAGAACAAGAAGCACGAGCTGCCTTGAAGAGAGCCGAGTCCGACTGCGAGCTTAAAGAGATGGAGATTGCCAAGATTGAAGCCGAACTCAATGGGAGTACTACTACGATGATTAGTGTCCCGAAACCAACATCTATGCCTATACCTGCACTTTCCAAGAAGTATAAAGTCGGAGACTATTACGAAAAAGATGGTATCCGAGGTGTCGTCTTTGAAGTGAGCGAAGACGGACTTCATGGTAAAGTAGTGAGTGTGGACACGTCGCTGACTATGTGGTGTACGAGTGAGCAATACAGTAAAGGCATTGTTGTCGGAGCATCCGCTGCGGTCGATGGTAAGTATAATACCGATCGAGTTATGCAGCGTACCGATAATAGCGGGTATCAGGCATTCGTGTGGTGTAGGAGCAAAGCTGTCGCGTGGTATTTGCCCTCGAAGGAAGAGTTAGTGATTATTTCTCGCAATAAAGAGAAGATAAATGCTACACTTGTCGCCCATCGACATGCTGTTATCGATGGATGTTACTGGTCATCGACCGAGTTTAACAACAACTGTTCGTGGTATGTCGACATGAATGATGGCTTCACTCGCAGTTACTTCAAGAACCTCAGCAACCATGTGCGAGCCGTAGCCATATTCTGATATTCGCTCGCCCTTTTCTGTAAAGCAATCGCCTGAGTGTGTGCGTTCAAAAGAAATGAAAAAAGCCCCGACCGGGGCTTTTTTCGTTGCGTGTCAATTATTTTGCTACTATTGTAGAATCAACTTATTTCTTCATATCGGCAACCTTTTCGAGGATGCGGAGCAAATGCAACCAGAATTTCTCAACAGCCGGGATGTGCATACGCTCGTCGGGCGAGTGTACGTCACGCAATGTGGGACCGAACGAAATCATATCGAGGTGAGGATACTTAGTGAGGAACAATCCACATTCGAGACCGGCATGGATGGCGAGAATTTCGGGTGTTACGTTGAACAACTCTTCGTAAGCCTCAACAGCGATGTCTTTGATAGCCGATTGCATGTTGGGTTTCCATCCGGGGTAGCCTTCGCCATGAGCAGGTACAGCACCGGCCATAGCAAAGAGAGCCTCTATCTGGTTGGCAATATCGTGCTTTTCACTCTCTACCGAGCTACGTTGGCTGGTAGCAACAACGATGGTGTTACCCTCACGCATTTTCACCGAAGCAAGGTTGGTCGATGTCTGTACCAATCCGGGCAGTTCGCGACTCATAGCTATCACACCATGAGGTGCAGCATAGAGAGCCGAGATGAGGTTGTGAGCGGTCTTGTCATCGATGCATGTAGCAGGAGTTTCGGCAGTTTCCATGTCCGAGCCGGTAAGGGCATCAACACCACGCAATTCATCCTCTACCATAGCAATGTGGCAGTTGAAGTCGACGCGGAGCGACTCTTTGTCCTTAACAGGAACACCCACAACAGCCATAGCTTCGCGTGGTATGGCGTTGCGTAAGTTACCGCCATCGATAGCAGCTAACTTAACATCGTATTTCTTCATGGCATTCCACAAGAAACGAGCCAATATTTTGTTGGCATTACCGCGTCCGTGATGGATGTCGCCACCCGAGTGACCTCCATTAAGACCTCTGATACGCAATGTTGCATAGTAGTAGTCTTGGGGAGCTGCTTGCTCGGTATAGGTAAAGGTTGATGTTGTATCGATACCACCGGCACAACCGATAAAGATTTGTGCATCGTCTTCCGAGTCGAGGTTGAGCAGGATGTCACCATCGATGAGTGAGCCATCAAGGTTATTGGCTCCTGTAAGACCTGTCTCTTCGTCGACAGTAAAGAGGGCTTGCAAGCGACCATGTTTTGCCTCGGGGTTAATGAGTACAGCCATTGCTGCTGCCATACCAATACCATTGTCGGCACCCAGAGTAGTACCGCGAGCTCTTACCCACTCACCATCGATGTATGTCTCAATGGGGTCGTTCTCAAAGTCGAGTTCTACATCGCTGTTCTTCTCACATACCATGTCCATGTGAGCTTGTAAGATAACTGTGGGAGCATCTTCGCAACCGGGAGTGGCAGGTACGGTCATTACAACGTTACCTATCTCATCAGTGGCAACTTCAAGGTTGTGTTGCTTGGCAAATTCCAACAAATAGGCACGAATCTTTTCTTCTTTCTTTGAAGGTCGTGGTACTTGCGTAATGGCATCGAATATCTCCCATACCAACGCGGGTTTCAAATCTTTTACTTTCATAGTAGTTTTACTGAATTATTACCCCCTACAAACGTTAACGAGTGTAATAGTGGGATAGTTTATGTTAATTTTTAAGGTTTTTCATGCACTCTAAACAAAATATACCAACTAAAATAGTGGTTAGGAAATTTCTCTTTCCTATATTTGCACCACAAATATACAAATAATGTTGAATACAATACTCATAACAATTGTTATAATTGCGATTGCAGTGCTATTATTGGGCATAAAAGTCTTTTTTATTGATGGTGGAAAGTTCCCAAGTATGCACATCAGTGCCAATAAAGAGATGAAACGTCGTGGAATTACATGTGCCATGTCGACCGATGCTCGTGATCGCAATACTAAGACGTTGAAGGATTATATTGAACAAGAATCAAACTAAATAGAAATATAGAGAATTATGAAAAACCTTTTGAACGCATTATGCGTATTTGTACTTGTTGCAGGATTTGCCTTTATGACTTCTTGCAGTAACAGTGAAGCTAATACAACATCGGTACCCGCTCACGAATGTGAAGGTGGTCAACAATTATCAATTGCTTATGTCGACCTTGATTCGCTCATAGCTAACTATGAATATGCCAAAGAATTGGAGATGAAATTGGTCAATAAGATGGAAAATGATCGTGCCAATCTTAACTCTCGTTTGGCATCACTTGCCAAGCGTCAGGAGGAGTTCCAACGCAAAGTGCAGAACAATGGATTCCTTTCGCAGAGCAGTGCCGAGCAACAATACAATGCTTTGATGCAGGAACAAGAGAAGTTGCAGGCCGATGCAGCCCGTATCGATGCCGAAAACTTGCAAGCACAACAGCAGATGATGAAAGAACTGTCGGACGCTGTGCGTGCTTACATCAATGAATATAACAAAACTGCCGGTTACGATGTCATTTTCGATCGAGCAGCTACATTATACATTGGTGATGCCTACAACATTACACAAGATATTATCGACGGACTTAACAAGAAGAACAATAAAGCAAGTGAGGCTGTTACCGACACTACTGCTGCCAAATAATGATTAATTTACCCACCTGATATCATGGACTTCATCGAAATACTCGGTGAAGTCCTTTTTTATTATTTAATGGCTCAATTGTTTATTACAAAAAAGGTGTTAACTTTGCTGCAAGAAGTTACAAATAAGACCCGTTATGGCATATTTCTCGTTAATAATACCGGTGTACAATCGTCCCGATGAGGTGTGTGAATTGCTTGAAAGTCTCACCCGACAGCAGTGTAAAGACTTTGAAGTGATAGTAGTTGAGGATGGATCGCAAGTTACCTGCGAGACTGTTGTTCGACAGTACGAAGGCAGGCTTGATATACATTATTATAATAAGCCCAACTCGGGTCCCGGTCAGTCGCGTAATTATGGTGCCGAGCGAGCTAAGGGTCACTACCTCATTGTGCTTGACTCCGATTGTATCATCCCCGAGGGCTATTTAAATGCAGTATTGACCGAGTTGTCGCAGACCCCGACCGACGCCTTTGGCGGTCCTGATCGAGCCCATGAGTCGTTTACCGATGTGCAGAAGGCCATTAACTATGCCATGACATCTTTCTTTACCACCGGAGGTATCCGTGGCGGAAAGAAAAAGTTGGATAAATTTTACCCTCGTAGTTTCAACATGGGAATACGAGCCGATGTCTATAAAGCTCTGGGTGGATTCTCCAAGATGCGTTTTGGCGAAGATATAGATTTCAGTATTCGTATTTTCAAGGCGGGGTATAGTTGCCGACTCTTTCCCGAGGCGTGGGTGTGGCACAAGCGTCGTACCGATTTTGCAAAATTCTTCAAGCAGGTTCACAATTCGGGTATAGCTCGCATCAATTTGTACAAGAAATATCCCGATTCACTCAAACCGGTACATGTCTTGCCGGCACTTTTTACCGTCGGAGTTGTATTGCTTTTACTGGGAATCCCCATTCTACCTTGGCTGTCATCACTCTTGGGGTTGTTCGTTGTGATAATTCTGACCGATGCCACGTTGCGTAACAAAAGTTTCAAGATAGGATGCCTGTCGGTTGTAGCATCGTTTATACAACTCACCGGTTATGGTAGTGGATTTTTGCGTGCATGGTGGCAGCGTTGCGTGCTGCATAAAGATGAATTTGAGGCATTTCGTAACAGTTTCTATAAGTAATGGCTAAACTTACTATCACACAGCTATCGGTCGATGACCGTCCCCGCGAGAAAATGATGATGCATGGAGCTCGTTCATTGAGCAATGCCGAATTATTAGCTATACTGATAGGCTCGGGCAATACTGAGGAGACGGCCATTGAGCTATCGCAACGTATTCTCAACTCGGTAGACAATAGCTTACATCAGCTGGGCAAATACGACTTAAAGGCTCTGACAGCCTATAAAGGTATAGGCGAGGCCAAGGCGATAACAATCCTTGCTGCTATGGAGTTGGGACGTCGTCGACGAGAAGAGGACATTCCAGAACGTCCTGTATTGAATACCAGTGCCAAGGTGTATGATTATATGAAACAACGACTCGCCGACCTGCCTCATGAAGAATTTTGGACTATATTACTCAATCGAGCCGGTCGTGTGATAGACTCTATTAAGATAAGTCAAGGAGGAACAGCCTCAGCTACTGTGGAGAGTAAATTAATTCTTCGAGCAGCCATCCAATCGCTTGCATCGGCCATCATATTGTGTCACAATCATCCCTCGGGTACATGTAAACCCAGTCGTGAGGATATGTCAATAACTCGTCGCATCAAAGATGCAGCTCAACTGGTGGAGGTAAGCGTTGTCGACCATGTCATTATATGTGACAAGAAGTATTATAGCTTTGCCGACAATGGCGATATTTGACACAATGTGTTATCATTGCTTTATCCTTAGGTGAGAGTTGTGGTATATCACTGTGTCAAACAAGGCTCTATACCTTGTAAGGTGCGGTATGGCGGTCGGGCATAGATAACAAAACGGCGATGGTCGGGTAGTGTTATGGTGTCGGGATATTCGACAGGAGATGTGAGTGGAAAACTGGAAGGTGCAACAAGCCGACGTATAAATCCCGATAACGAAGCCGATGGTTCATGCCATGAAGCAGGATAATAGTGCCACTGCCATGTGTTGCCGCATTGCATGCTATCTAATGGTGCGATAATGTAGCAACTGTCACTCGTGATAAAAAAGGGATTATTGCCCGAAACCTTGTGTGCCGAGGTGAAAAATTCATCCGGGTTTTCGATTGCCGGTTGTATGTCATGGGGCAATATCAGTATGTATTTATTGTGAAGTTGATAATTCATACAACTATCTCGAGCCAATAGAGGAGTGGGTACGGGAAGTCTGTCTTTTAATTCTCTGAGGGGGATTACAAAAGCACGCCACTCGGCTTCGGGTGTCGCATAATAATACTTATGCAGATTCATTATCCAGCGTCGTGCCGGAGGTGGAGTATTCTCATGTGCAAGAAATATCACACCTTCATCGTGTGTCAATAGACGATGATGTTCTACTCCTGTGCGATGAGCTGCCGGTAATATCATGATGCACCATAATATCATGATGCACCCAAGACCTTTTGATAGTATATGTTGCCAACGGAGCGATAGAGCCGTCAGTAGCAGGTTGCAGTAGCGAAGCAACAGGAGCAATGCAAAGAATTCGGCAGCATAAAAAATACGCATCGTGTAGGCTCCTGCTCTGACACTGGCCACCATGATAAAGGCTAAGAGTGCTACGAGTAATAAATATCGATTGTCTCTGATGAATGTTATAAGTGCTTTTCTACCTCCTGTGTAGCAGCAACTCAGACATGCTACTGTCACGCACAGTGGTATAACTCGTAGGTTGCGTATGGTTATAATGAGTTGTTGTACATAGTGTTGTGGCGAGTCATATCCTATATGTTCGGTCTTGTTTTCCATACCCGGAGCTATCAGTATTGCCAAGCATCCGATGCCGTAGGCCAGAGCTACTATTGTGCGATGATTGTATCCGATATGACGATGATTGACCAGCATGTATATCAACAGACTACCACCCACAGGTAAGGCAAAAGCCTCGTGAGAGAATGCACAACCTAAGGCAATGGTTGCATATATCCAAGTATGTGCTGTAACCTTATCGTATGATGTGATACCCTTACGCCACATGTGGAAAAATATTAGTGTAGCAACCGATGCCCACAGGTAATTGAGTGAGCCGGCAGCCCAATAAAAGAGATAATCCATGTCGGGTAATAATCCGTATATGCCACATATAGTGAGAAGCAGGGGGAGTGGTTGAAGTGGTTGTTCTTTCCGTTGTACATAGCTTGTCATCAAGTATATCAATAGTAAAAATACGATTGTGTTGATAAGGTCAAATCCGATCTCGGGCAGAACGGCTAATAGCGATTGTAAGGTAATGTGTATGATGGCTCGTGAGTTCTCGCCCATGTAGTGATGATATTGCGAGACAAGTATATCTAACGGTTGAGTGATGGGCGATATGCTTTCACCGGGAATATAGCGAAGTGCATACCACACATCATCGTCGTAATAGGGTACAAATGAGTTGAGACAGAAAAAAATCACTGCCACAAAGAAGAAAATAATAGATATGACGATTTTGGGTTTCGGGCTTTGCATGGTGTGCTTGTTGATATAATCGGTCGGAACAATCCTCATATGTTGATACCGACCGATAATGGTAAACTTCTATATCTACGTTGATTATTAAATTGTTAATTATCGGAATGTCCTTGATTCTCCTTCCTCTTTTTATACTCTCGAGCTATGTAAGTGGGGCGATTCTTGGTTTCATTAAAGATGCGTCCCAAGTACTCTCCGATAATACCCAATGACAATAATTGTATGCCTCCCAGAAACAATATAATGCACATGAGCGATGGATAACCTGCTACCGGATCGCCCCATATCAACGTCTTGGTTAAGACAATAATCATGTAAATAAATGCTATAAGTGAGATTATGAATCCCAATATGGAGGAGATGCGTAAAGGTGTAACAGAAAACGATGTTACGCCCTCAATGGCAAGATTGAGCAATTGCCCCAACCCCCATTTTGACTTGCCGGCTATGCGTTCATGTAAGTCGCAAACAATCTCTTTCTTGCGAAACCCTATCCATGCATACATTCCCTTGGTGTAGCGACATTGCTCACGCAGTAGTTTCAGACTGTCGATGCATTTGCGGTCAAGCAGGCGAAAATCGCCAACATCCGGTAATACATCGATGTTGCTGGCGTGTTGTAATAAAGAGTAATAACAGCGTGATAGCATCCGACGCAGCGGAGTGCTGTCACCGCGGCTGCGACGGCGAACATACACATCGTCATAGCCCTCTTCCCAGTACTCTATCATTTGCGGTATGACCGATATCGGGTGTTGTAAGTCGGCATCCAATACGATGGCACAATCGCCCTGTACATAATCAAATCCGGCCAACATAGCAGCCTCCTTGCCGAAGTTGCGTGACAACTCGACAACGGCTACTCTGTTGTCTTGCTCAACAAATGTATCGATAATAGAGGCTGACTTGTCGTTGCTTCCATCGTTGACAAACAGTATTTCCCAACTGTAATGTGGTAACGACTGTGTCAATCCACACAACTCTTCGTACAATATGTGTAATGATTCTTCCTCATTATAGGTCGGTATAATAAGTGATATGGTCTTCATAATTTCTTGGATTTAAGCACCGTGCGTACAAGTATGAAATTGATGGGGATAACGGTTACGAACATGGGTATAGGGGCATATTCTTGGGGAATACCTACATACATGTATATGTTTAAAAACAATATCTGCATGCAGTAATTGACTATATGTGATACTCCAAATCCTATTCCCTTTTTCATCGTAGGACGAGTCTTGAATGTAAAGTAGTTGGAAAGAAAGAAGTTGAATACAAAACTTATACCATATCCTATCGTAAGTGATATGGTAGCTCCCCATCCTACTACTTGATTGATAGCATAATACACGCCATATTGTATGAGTGTGGCAGCAACTCCTACAATACCAAATCGTACCAGCTCACGAAATGATGCCGATTGCGATACTCTACACATTACTTGTATTATACTCGTTATACTCATAGGAGTGAATTATAAAAATTGCTACAAACTTACTGAAAAATTCCCGATTATTCTATACTTTTGTACTAAGATAAGGTGAGTAATATGAATGACAGACAGCGATATGATTATATTGATACGCTCAAAGGTGGAGCCATCATCTTTGTCGTACTATATCACAGTCAATTTCTATCACTGGTGTACACCCCCAATTCGGTGCGACCTCTATTGTTTATGATTATTTCGGGTATGTTTTTTAAAGAGACGCTCACTTGGAGTGAGTTCTTTAAACGAAATTTAATGGGACTCATTCTCCCTTATAATGCCTATAATCTATTATGTGGAGTGGAGTATAATGTGCTGCATGCTTGTGGTGTGAACATGCCGTTACAAGACTTATCTGCAACGTTTTATGCCTCATTACCACACCAACTGCCCAATACACCTACATGGTTCTTGGTTACACTCTTTATCACATCGTTGCTCTTCCGATGCATGGTAAGCGTTATCGACCTGATTATACCGCAACATCGCACAATTGTAATCGCTGCAATGGCACTTATTGTGGGAGGTGTGGGATATTATATAGGGCATTGCGGTATCCACACACCCCTCTTCCCCGAGGTAGCATTGACGGGAGTCGTGTTTTATACAATGGGGTATATGTTCAGCCGTTTTCCCGGTATAGAGTACAACAAGTCGCGTGATACAATAGGTTATCTGTTTATCGTCCCGTGCTTGATGGTCTATCTGCTATTGCGAGGGTATGTATCGATGGCCGAAAACAACTACTCAGTGCCATATTGGCAATTGTTAATGATGATGGCATCGCTTTATGTCGGGGTGTTTTATCTGTGTAAGTTGATAGGGCGGGTACCTATGGTTACATATCTGGGACGTTATTCGCTCATTGTGCTGTGTACGCACCTGATGGTAATTCCGCTATTGATGGGTGTTTGCCTCCGATTTATGGGACATGATGCCGCCGTAGTGGTAACGAGTATTACGACCTTGGTAATGTTGCGATGGATTGTAGTACCCTTGTGTGTCAAGTATCTTCCTTGGATATCGGGTCAGTGGCGTAGGAGTAGTAAATAGTGGGTATGTGCAATGAAAATGGAATAACAACATTAAGTGATTGTGAATAAACGATTTGACAACAATCTCTTAATGTTGTTATGTTGCTGTATATCCTTGCAAGTGCGGGTAAGGGAGAGGTTACTCTTCGGCTAAATATGATACATCTTCAATAGGTAATTGACGACGGAATACCTCTTTAAAAGAGATAAGACTCTCGGTGCGAGCCAAGCCTAAGGGTTGTAACTTGGTGTGTATAATATCGAGCATATGGCTGTTGTCGCGAGCGTACAGCTTGATGAACATGTCGTACTCGCCCGTTGTAAAGTGGCATTCCACAACCTCGGGAATCTGGCGTAATTGTTCAACGATGTCGGAGAAGTCACCCGGAGTTTGCAAGTAAAATCCAATGTAGGCACATGTGCCAAATCCGATTTTGTGTGAATCGAGAATGTATTCCGAGCCTTTTAGTACTCCTATGTTGGTGAGTTTCTGTACGCGTTGGTGAATGGCTGCACCCGATACACCGCATTCGCGTGCTACTTCGAGAAATGGTATGCGTGCATTTGACGCAATGAGCTTTAAGATTTTATAATCCAATTCATCTAATTGATGATGTCCCATGATAATTTGTTTAGATTAGGTTAACGTGTATTTATTATTTATTGCAAAGTTATAATTTAATCTTGAATATTCAATAAATATGTGAATGAAATGTTTGATAAATTTTATTTTTGAAAATGAAATGATACTATTAGCACCTTATTTATGAAGAATCTCTCCCTATGTAATGTTGCGTATGTAAATAATTTTTGTGGCGTCGAGCGTAAAAATTTGTTGTACACAAATAATGTTATTACATTCGCAAGTTATAAGGTAGGTTCTATAAATTCAAAAGCGACCGAAATAGAAGCTACCGACAACGATGAATTTATCTACTAATTAATAGAACATGCTATAAATTCTTTACTATATATGATATTCAATAAGAGATTGACATCAGCTGCACATGAGTTGAGTGTGGTGCAGAGAATATATGAGAATGCTTTCCCTGTCGATGAGCGTAGAGACTTTGATGTGTTACTCGCTCTGATAGAAGGAGAACCTCTTTTTACGGTCGAAGCTATCGTTCGAGGTAGTGAAGTGTGCGGATTTATGTCGTGGTGGAATATGGATGGATGGCGTTACATCGAACATTTTGCCATCGATGAGACTTGTCGTGGCAGCGGTATCGGACGCAGGGCTTTACATCAATTTCTGTCTCGTACTGATAACGTACCGGTAGTTATCGAAGTGGAACCTCCTGTTGATGATACTACTCGCCGTCGAATTACATTCTATCAGTCGATGGGTTTTACGTTACACGATGATTATCGATACATACAACCACCCTATGCCGTGGGGCGAATGTCGGTCGAATTGAATTTGATGACTTGGGGTATGGGGCTATCACCCGATTGTGATATAATTACTCGTACTCTGCATCGTGTAGTGTACGGTGTGAAAGACGGCACCTATTCATTTCGAGAATTTGAAAATAGCTCGCTATTCCCTGCATCTCCCAAATGAATGTCTGCTCAAAAATAGTCCTCAAATAATCTCGAAATAAAATTAAAACAGATTCTAATTGTAAAGTGTTAAAATTGCCATTCTCATTCCATTATTCAAAGGATTGTTGTACCTTTGAATGTTAAACTTATACCGATGGGAAAAAGATTGTTATATCTGATAGTGACATGGATGGTCACAATTTCAATTCTCTCTTGTCAACAGCGAGAGAATGTACAACGCACTATATCAGTAACTATATTGCCGCAGAAGTTTCTTGCCGAGCAGATTGCCGGTGATAAGTTTAATGTCAATTGTGTCGTTCCTGCCAATGGTAATCCCGAGGCATACGATCCTTCGCCCCAACAACTGGCGGCGGTGGAAAATAGTGAAGCATACTTGCGTGTGGGGATGTTGGGATTTGAAATAGCGTGGATGGATAAACTATCGCACAATAATCCCGAAATGAAGATATTTGATACTTCGCAAGGTATCGATATGATAAAGTCGACGCATTCACACACACATCACGATGGAGTATCGCATGCGATGTCGGTAGTCGATCCACACATATGGTGTTCGCCCAAGAATGCTCGCGTCATGGCTCGTAATATTTACAACGCTCTGGAAGAGATTGATGGTACGAATCGAGAATATTATAAGGCTCGTTATGAGAGACTTGTGCAGCGTATTGACAGTGTCGATAGTGTCATGACACAAATGTTGTTGCCCTGCGAGGGTACTACATTTGCCATCTATCATCCCTCATTGAGTTATTTTGCTCGTGATTATAATCTGCAACAGTTGTGTATCGAGAATATGGGCAAAGAGACATCGGCCTTCGCGATGAAAAGTGTTGTTGAGCAAGCTCGTGATAAGGAGGTAGAGGTGGTCTTTGTTCAGTCCGAGTTCAATCCACGACAAGTGTATACTTTTGCCCAAGAGATAGACGCTCGGCCTATTGAAATAAATCCTCTCAGTTATGACTGGATAAACGAAATGTTATCAATATCTTATGCAATCGCACATCGTCAACAATAATACATTGGTCTCTCTTTCCCGAGTATCATTTGCCTATGACCGAAACCTCATTTTGCAAGATGTTAATCTTGTGGTTGATAATCACGACTTTGTCGTGATAACCGGTACTAATGGTGGAGGAAAAACAACGCTGCTACGACTGTTGCTGCGACTGTTGACTCCTACATCGGGTGCGGTTGAATATTATCAACGTTGTGAGTCAGTAACTCATTTATCAATAGGCTATCTTCCACAGAAAAACTCGATTGATAACCATTTCCCTATTGTTGTTGAGGAGGTGATACGGTCGGGCTTATATGCCACGAAATCGCTCGATAGGAATGAACGGCAACTTCGCGTGCAAATGGTAATGGAGCAATTGCATCTTACTGCCTTGGCACAACGTCCCATCGGAGAGCTATCGGGTGGACAGTTGCAGCGAGTGCTATTGGGACGTGCTGTTGTATCGCGACCGCAGTTGTTAGTCCTTGACGAACCCTTTTCTTATATTGACGATACCTTTGTAACACACATATGCGAGATGTTGCAACAGATAAAGTCGCATACAGCCGTTGTAATGGTGACACATCAGCCTGCATTGGTATTACCAATGGCTACACAAACATACGTTATTGAAGAAGGTCGACTACGATAATCGGTGTAGTGTATTGGATGCCCATTAGATGATGTGCAGCAATACAATGCGATTTTCTTCATGTTGAGCTTTATAATAATGTACATTACCGATAATATAACCATCATTCTATACCATGAAATCTGTTCATATAACACTCATCATCGCACTGCTTTCTCTTATCGTTCTTGTTCCGGAGGTTAAGGGACAGAAAAAAAATGTGCGTCAGCTTGTAGAAATAGAAATCATCCCCGATCATGATACTTGGACCTACGATGTGGGCGAGGAAGCGGTGTTCTCAATACGAGTCGTGCGAGCCAATGTTGCACTGACCGATGTACGTCTCTCATATAGTATAGGGGCTGAAAAAATGCCTCCTGTCATGAGTGGAGATACTATCATGACGCAATCGGTATTGACTCTCTCGGCAGGCACTATGTCGAGACCGGGATTTATGACTTGCTCATGTAACGTTGAGGTTGAGGGTCATAGCTATTCCAACTATGTGAATATCGCATTTGCTCCTCATAGTATTATGCCCACACAGATTATGCCTCACGACTTTAACTTATTCTGGCAGAAATCCTTAGAAAAGGCTGCTCTTATACCCATCGACCCTGTCGTAACCCTTGTCCCTGAGAAATGTACGGCTCGCACCAACGTATATCATGTGCAGTTGCAGCACTGGCGTAAGGATACTTATCTGTACGGATGGCTGTGTGTCCCCAAAAAACAAGGTAAATATCCCGCCGTATTGTGCCTACCCGGTGCGGGCGTGAAACCTGTCCCTGCCGAAGTGCAGCTGTCCGAGGTAGGCGAGGGAATGATAACCTTTGCCATAGGTGTCAATGGTATCCCTCTTAATCTGTCGCAAGAGGTATATGACAACCTGCGATATGGTGTGCTTAAAGATTATGCCTTTATACATCTCGATGACAAGGCTCACTATTATTACCGTCGCATATACACCGGTTGTGTAAGAGCCATCGATTATATCAGTACGCTTGAAGAGTATGATGGCCGAAATCTGGGCGTGATAGGGGGTAGTCAAGGAGGGGCATTATCCATTGTGACTGCATCACTCGATAGCCGGGTGAAAGCCTTGGTCGCATTCTATCCGGCCTTGTGTGATGTAACCGGTTATTTACACGGTCGTGCCGGTGGTTGGCCTCACATGTTTGCTGACAAGAACAATCAACTCAATAACAAGACCGACAAAATCATTACCACGCAATACTACGATGTAGTCAATTTTGCTCGTCAATTGCAAGTTCCCGGTTATTACTCATGGGGGTATAACGACCCGACGTGTCCGCCTACATCGTATTATGCTGCCTACAATGTAATTGAGGCACCCAAGTCACTCTTTGTAGCTCATCAAGCAGGGCATTGGAGATTCCCTGAACAGACCGAAGTTGCGTGGGCATGGCTCTACGATATGCTTACTCAATGTAAATGACATAAAAGAACAATTATTAGATTAAAAACTACATTTATCTTTGCCGTATGCTGTTTACTTTTGTACCATGATAAATGTTTTTTTCTGATAATTTATATCTTTTAAGAGGTGACTTGCTGTAAAAACCTAAGAAAGAGAATATTTTAAACAGATTGAAATAAAATAAAAATAGTTACTAATACCCAATATAATTCTACACAGAATGTCAAGAAAGTTAATGAACCTTCGAGCTAAGTTCACAATGCTGTTATTAGCATTAGTGTGGAGCGTATCGGCACAGACTTTCACCATCACAGGAGAGGTATCAGATGAGAACGGCGAGCCTATTATAGGTGCTAATGTTATGATACAAAATACCAATATGGGTACATCCACCGATTTAGATGGTCGTTATACATTAAATAATGTATCCATGCATGATGTTCTCGTTTTTGCATACGTCGACATGCAAACACAAGAAGTTCCGGTAACTGATGAACGCCACATTAATGTGGTAATGAAAGAAAAGAAAATTAGTCTGTATAGAAGGATTAAATATTTTATACAGAACCTTCTTGAAAGATTTTAGCAGTAACAAATCAAACCGTGAGAAAATATAAATAATTACTAATACCAAACTTAATTCTACACAGAATGTCAAGAAAGTTAATGAACCTTCGTGCTATGCTCACAATGCTGTTATTAGCATTAGTGTGGAGCGTCTCGGCACAGACTGTCACTATCACAGGAACAGTGACAGATGAGACCGGCGAGCCTATTATAGGAGCATCGGTCTTGGAGAAGGGTACTAAAATCGGTGCATCAACCGATATTGATGGTAACTTCTCATTGAATATTTCGGGGAAACATCCCTTAGTCGTTTCTTATGTGGGTATGACTCCCCAAGAAGTTAATGTGGCGGGTAAAAGCCGCATTGATATTGTGCTGAAAGAAAATTCGGTCGTACTCGACGATGTGGTTGTTATCGGTTATGGTACAGCCCGCAAGAAAGACCTTACCGGCTCGGTTTCGTCTATCTCATCAAAGGCTATCGAAAATGTGCCTGTGGTGAATGTGGCTGAGGCTATGTCGGGTAAGCTGGCTGGTGTCAACGTGACTACATCAGAAGGTTCGCCCGATGCCGAAATCAATATCCGCGTGCGTGGTGGTGGCTCTATTACACAAGAGAGTACACCGCTTTACATTGTCGATGGTTTCCCGGTATCGAGCATTTCCGATATTTCTCCTGCCGATATTCAGTCTATCGACGTATTGAAGGATGCATCGTCGACTGCCATCTATGGTAGCCGAGGTGCCAATGGTGTGGTAATTATCACCACCAAGACTGCCAAAGAGGGTAAATTCTCGGTAAGTTACGATGGTACTTATGGTTTTAAGAAAATTGCCAAGACTCTCGATGTACTCTCTCCTTATGAGTTTGCCAAGAGTCAGTATGAACAAGCTGTTCTTCAAGATAAGCTCGACCGTTATCAATCTTCTTTCGGTCTCTTCCAAGACTTGGATTTATACCAACAAATGACCGGTATCAACTGGCAAGATGAGGTGTATGGTAACACCGGTTCGTACTTCTCGCACAACGTGAGCCTCTCAGGTGGTACCGATAAGGTCAGCTATCTTGCTTCTTATCAGCACACCGACGAGAATGCAATCATGCTCGATAGCGATTACAAGCGTGATAACTTCTCTTTCAAGTTGAATGCTAAGCCATTGAAGTGGTTGAAAGTCAATTTCAGCACACGTTACAGCGACATGATTGTAACAGGTGCCGGTGCCAACGACTCTAAGTCGGGTGGTGGTGAAACGTCGACCAGTGACTCACGACTGAAACACACCGTTATATTCCCTCCCATCAGTGTTACATCGCTCTATGACGATGGCGATACCGATGAGGATGTTGTAGGCTCGTTGGTGAAACCTACTACTGCCATCCAAGATAACTATAAGAATCGTCATCGCCAATTGTATAGCATCAATGGTGGAGTGTCAATCGACTTTATCAAGAATCTGCAATTCCGCACCGACTTCGGTATTGAAGGTCGTGTCGACGAGGATAAGATATATAAAGGTGCATCTACTTACGATGCTCGCAACTCGTCATTGGCTCCGGGTATGCCCATTGCCACTATAACCGACAAGGATACCAAGCGTCTACGCAACACCAATACACTCTCTTACAAGTGGACATCGCCCAACAAAGCACACAATCTCAATGCCCTTATCGGTGAGGAGATGACCATAACAAGTGCTTCTACCAAGACCAATCGTGTGGAAGGTATGCCCACTATGTTTACACCCGAACAGAGCTTCGGTTACATGACCGAAGGTATTCCTGCTTCTATTGAGAATTTCTATTCCTACGACGACCGTTTGCTTTCGTTCTTTGGTCGCGTCGGATATGACTATCTGAGTCGTTATCTCATTACAGCAACATTCCGTGCCGATGGTTCCAGCAAGTTTGCCCCCGGCAATCAATGGGGTTATTTCCCCTCAGTAGCTGCTGCATGGCGTCTCAGCGATGAGTCATGGATGGAAGGTGCTTCGGGTTGGCTGAACAACTTGAAACTTCGTGCCAGCTATGGTGTGGCAGGTAACAATAACATAGCTGCCGGACAATATATGAAGATATTCTCTTCGAATACCGAGTTGTGGATGAATGGATTTAACTCATATTGGTCGGCAGGTAATTCACTCAATAATGCCGATATCAAGTGGGAGACAACTTACACTTACAACGTAGGTCTTGATTTTGCTTTCTGGAACAGCCGCATCAATGGTACTATCGACCTTTATCAGAATGATGTTAAAGACTTGCTCATTGACTTCCCCATTCAAGGAACAGGCTATCAGACAGTAACTCGCAACATCGGTTCTACTCGCAACCGAGGTATTGAGTTGGCACTTAATGCAGCTCTTGTCAATACCCATGATTTTACACTCGACTTCAACTTTAACATTGCCTACAACCACAATGAGGTAATGGACTTGGGAGGTCTCGAATATCTCTCGGGTAACTCAGGCTGGGCAGGTTCGGAAATCAGCGAAGACTATCGTGTTATCGTAGGTCAGTCGATGGGTCAGATGTGGGGTTACGAAACCGAAGGTTACTATACTGCCGACGACTTCACTTGGGATGGTAATAAGTGGGTTGCCAAGGATGGTGTAGTCGATAACAGTGCCATCACAGGTTCTTCATGGGGACCCGGTGCTTTGAAGTTGAAAGACCAAGATAATAGCGGAAGCATCGATGAAAAAGATATGAAAGTAATCGGTTGCTCTATGCCCGACTTTACCGGTGGTTTCGGACTCTCGGCAACATTCAAGGGATTTGATCTCTCGGCAGCCTTTACATTCTCTATCGGTAACGAGATATATAATGCCAACAAGCTCGAGTTTACCAACACAAGTAAATACTATCATCGCAACCAATTGGCTTTGATGGGTAGCGAGAATCGTTACACACAGATTGACTGGACTACCGGTGAGCGAATCACCGATCCGGCTGTGTTGAATGAGATGAATAGTGATGCCACTATGTGGTCGCCGGTGATGCCTAAGTATGTATTCCACTCATGGGGCGTTGAGGATGGTTCTTTCTTGCGACTCAACACCTTGACTTTCGGTTACACATTACCTCACCATTTGACCAAACAATGGTATATACAGCGTCTGCGTCTTTTCTTTACAGGAACCAATCTCTTCTGTGCTACCAAGTACACCGGATATGATCCCGAAGTAAGCACACGTCGCAAAGTTCCTTATACATCGGGTGTCGACTACTCGGCCTATCCCAAGAGTCGTGGATTCAACTTTGGTGTTAACATAACATTCTAATAAGCATTATCATTATGAAACATATAGCATATAAATCGATTTTAGCTGCCGCATGTCTGGCACTTGCGGGATGTGCCGATACGCCTTTCCTGCAAGTAGAGACCGAGTCGGGTATGGACGAGAGTGTTATCTTCTCGAAGGTGGAGACCACAGAGGGACAGATAGGCTCAATCTACCACACAATGGGTGAGACCAACTCTTACCGCAACAACCTTACCAATAATATGGGTGTAAACACCGATATAGAATTGCAAACCGGTAGTGCCGATAGTGATGCTGCTACTGCCGACAACCGTCGCTCTTTGGCCATTTACATGCAGACTGCCGGCTTGCAGGACAACTGGTCGGCAACAGGAGGACGTGATCCATTCTCGCAACTCTACTCGGCCATCGAGCGTTGCAACCTTGCCATCAAAGGTATTACCGAATATGGCAATCCGCAACCCGGTACTCACATGGGTGCCCTCTATGCCGAGGTTCTTACATTGCGTGCATTCTTCTACTTCGACCTTATCAAGTATTGGGGCGATGTGCCGGCTCGTTTTGAACCCTTGCAGATGGAGAGTGCTTGGATTCCTAAGAGTGACCGTACGGTGATATACAATCAGATTCTTGCCGACCTCGAAGTGGCCGACCAGTATGGTGCATGGCCGGGCGAATACTCTTATACGACAGTTGAGCGTGCCAATCGTGTTTTTTCCAAGGCTTTGCGTGCCCGTGTGGCCATGAGTGCAGCCGGTAAGGCACTTGTTCGTGTCAATCGTGACTTCGAGAATCCCTACACCGTAGGTGATGATCCCGGTGAAATCAATTGGGTATTCCCCGATGAGGCTCGTCGTCAAGAATTGTGGACAATTGTTAAAGATGAGTGCGAAGAACTGCTTGCTTCGGGCTATTGTAATTTCCCTACCGAGAGAGGTTCGTTTGAGCAATTCTGGCGTAATATCATGAACGATAAGATAGCAGTAGGTGGCGAATCAATCTTCGAGATAGGTTTCCGCACCGGTCGCGGTCGCGTAGCTCACACATTCGGTGCATATCACGACGATGCCGACAAGTATGTAGCCAAGAAGGTAAGTCCCTACTTTGCAGCATCTCCTGTCTACTACTATCGCTTCCAAGAAGGTGATGACCGTCGTGATGTTACGGTAGTACCATACAAGTATGTCAAGAGCGACAAAAAATTGCAAGGTAGTGCCACCGGCTTCCAAACCATCTCTAATATAACCAAGATGTACTTTGGTAAGTTCCGTGCCGAATATCGCGATGTCAATAGTGTGGGTATCCTCACCAATGCCGAGAATGACGAAGGTATCAACTTCCCCGTTATGCGTTCGGCCGATGTTGTACTGATGGCAGCCGAGGCACATTGTATGTTGGAGAATCCTGCTGCCGCACTTCCTTATGTGCAGATGATACGACGTCGTGCTTTCGGTGGCGATGGTGCTATGGATAAGATACCTTACAATATAGGTGGCAAAGCCGGTATGCTCAAAGCCATCAAGGACGAGCGTATGTTTGAGTTTGCCGAGGAGCTTATTCGCAAGCAAGACCTCATTCGCTGGGGAGAGTTGAAAGAAGCTATGGATATAGCCAAGGAAGAGACTGCCGAATTGCGTGAGTGCATAGGCGATTTCAGTGTAATGATGGATGCCGGTGAGCCTCGTATGGTTTATTACCGACTCAAAGGCGACCTCGAAACGCTCGAATATCACAATATTGATCCTTACGAAGATACCTTTACACCTCCCGCAGGCGAAGAGTGGCAAGAGGCTAAATGGACTAATGGTGAGAGCAACGACGAGCCATATCTCTCGGACGAATGGATTAACAAGGTGTATTACCAAGGTGACCCCGACAAGCGTCAATTGCTTCCCATTGTATCGGTTCTTATTTCGGGTAGTCAGAATACATTGGTAAACGATTATGGATATTAATCATCTAATAAAAGACAAGCATGAAGAAATTAAATAAATTAGCAATATGGGGTATTGCAGCCTTGTCGGTGGCTATGACTGCCTGTGAGGATAATACCATAACCGGTGACATCAATTACCCCGATGAAAATCTTTCGAGACTCTTTGCTCCCATTGAGTTTAGTTATGTCACCCCCATTATCGATGGTTTCGAACTGGAATGGTCAACGGTAAGAGATGCCGAGGGATATAAGTTACAGTTTAGTCAAGACTCTCTCTTCAACGAGGCCGATGAAACATATTATGAAGGTCATCCCGGTATCGTTCGCGATGTGACCGAAGTGGTGGTTTCGTCGCCCATTGGCAAGGCTACTGTGACAGGTCTTGGTCTTGAAAAGAGCCTCTTTATACGTGTTGCCGCCTTTGCACAAGGTGTCGAGCAGTCACATTGGTTGGTTTCGGAGAAAGCCTACAAGACACTTAATCGACCCATTGTTGAGATACTCAAGTCGGTCGACCGTAATGATGTATTTACCAGCGAAGCAACGGTTACATGGTATGTGGAGCGTCTTGCCGAGAATCCTATGGACCAACTCATCATTAAAGTCAATGGAGAAAACAACGAGACGGTTGTCAACCTCGATGCAGCAGCTCAGCAAGCCGGAAGCTACACCTTTACAGGATTGGCCGAGGGTACAACTTACCTCGTACGCGGTCATAATAGTGCCATAGAGGGTGTGATGGGCGATTACAATGAAGTATCGTTCAAGACTAAGAGTGGTGCCGGTGATGCCGTTGTTTACGATGGCGTTGAAGATTTCAATGCACTTATCGAACGTCTGCCCGACGGAAGTACCATCTATATACCTGCCGGCATGTTTGTGACACTTACCAATGCCGAGGGCGATCCTGTCAATGTGGGTATTACCAAGGATATAACTATTCGTGGTGAAAGCTCAACCGATGGTAAGCCTACTATTCAGTTTAAAGAGTTCCGCCTCTATGGTGACCTTGGCACTGTTACTTTTGAAAACATCCGATTCGAAGGAAAGAGCGGATGGGGATATGTAGTTAACCTCAAAGACGATGGCGATAAGAAATTCCTTGGTTGTGGCGAACTTAATTTTATCGACTGTGAGTTTACGGGCTACGATAACTCTATCATTCGTCATCAAGCAAGCGAAGGAACGGGCTTGGGTCGCATAAATGTCGATAACTGCTACGTCCATGATTTCAACAAGTCGGGTTCGGGTTATGCATGCTTCATGTTTAAGAATGTCGATTACTTCGTTGGCGAATTTGTCATCACAAACTCAACATTCTACAACGTAGGTACCAACATCATTGAGCATCGCTCCGTTGCAGGTAAAGGACGTAATTGTAATGCTACCGTTAGCAACTGTACATTCCAGAATTGCGGTAAAAACACACGTTATATGTTCGACTTTGGCGATACCGATACCGGTAACATCCGTTTTGAGAAGAACGTGTTTGGAGCCGTAATGGATCCTGCATCGCATAAGGGCTATCGTGGTAAGACAGTCAATGGCGAGGTGGTAAGTTGTTATGCAACGGACGACTTTGCATTTGCAAGTTCGGCAGGAATACTCGCCGAGGCTACACCTCTTGGTGCGGCTGCTGTCGATATTTTTGTCGATGCTGCCAATGGAAACCTCACTCTCACAGGTGTAGCAGCACCTTATGCCGGCTCTATCGGTGACCCGCGTTGGTGGTAAACGACACATCCGACGTTGGTCGGTGTGTTAGTAATATGATATTATTAACAACAAAAAAATCCCGCCTTGGCGGGATTTTTTTGTCTCTCTATGGTCGATAGTCCGGCACAATGTGCATTTCCCTGAGACTGTCGGTGTAAATGGGGATATAAAAAGAGGCTGACCGAGGTCAGCCTCCTATGTTGTAAACGAGTAGTAATTCTTGTTTACTCTTCGTCTTCCTCTTTCATGTTGTGGAATACGTTCTGTACGTCTTCGTCTTCTTCGAGGCGTTCGATGAGTTTTTCTATTGCTGCACGTTGTTCGGCATCAACTTCTTTCAAGTCGTTGGGGATGCGTTCAAACTCTGAACTGATGATTTCAAATGCGTTTTCTTCAAGATATTTTTGTATCTCGCTGTTCGACTCGAATGCACCGTAGAGTACGATTTCCTCGTCGTCGGCTTCAAGTTCATCAACACCGTAGTCAATGAGTTCCAGTTCGAGGTCTTCAATTGATACTCCATCTTTGGGCTTGATGTGGAATACACATTTGTGTTCAAACATGAACGAGAGAGAACCTGTTGTGCCTAATGAGCCACCAGCCTTGTTGAAGTAGCTGCGTACGTTGGCAACTGTGCGTGTGTGGTTGTCGGTTGCGGTCTCTACAACAATAGCTATACCATGAGGTCCGTATCCTTCATAGATGATTTCCTTGTAGTCACCTGCGTCTTTATCGGTAGCTTTCTTGATGGCACGCTCAACGTTTTCTTTGGGCATGTTGGCGGCTTTGGCATTTTGCATCAAGGCACGCAGACGAGGGTTGCCATCGGGGTCGGGACCTCCGGCCTTTACAGCGATGGTTATTTCTTTACCTATCTTGGTGAATGTGCGGGACATGTTGCCCCAACGTTTCATTTTTCTGGCTTTGCGGTATTCAAACGCTCTTCCCATAATTGTCTGTCTTTATTGTTTATATTATTGTTTTTTTGTTTTATCGCAATTCGGCATTTAGTTGCTTGGTGAGTGCTGTTATCAGGCGACTCATTACATTGTCTATCTGCTTGTCGTTGAGAGTCTTTTCGGCATCTTGCAGGAGGAATGACACAGCATATGATTTCTTGCCGGCAGGGAGCTTATCGCCCTCGTACACGTCAAAGAGTGTTACCTCTTTAAGCAACTTGCGTTCGGTCTCGTAAGCAATGCGTTGTATGTCGGCGAATGTTACGTTTTGGTCGATGAGCAATGCAAGGTCGCGTTTAACGGCTTGGAACTTGGGCAACTCGGTATATGTTACTTTGTTGCGAAGTGCGTATCGCATGAGGTTGTCCCAATTGAGTTCGGCATAATATATTTCTATGTCTATGTCAAATTTCTTAGCCACTTTCTTGGTAATGATACCCACTGTGGCAAGTTCTTTTCCGGCACGATTGGCAATGAGAAGTGCTGCACTATATATACCGTTGCTTATTTGTGTCATGGTTATATCCTTGGCAGGAACTCCGATGCGTGAGATGATGTTTTCGACATAGGCCTTCAACTCGTAGACGCTCGATTTCTCGTCGGGGTGAGCCCAACTACCCGATACACGATTTCCGGTAAGCCACAATCCGAGGTGCTTCTCTTCGGTATATGGGGCTGTTATTGACTTTTCGGTCGATGCTTCGGGGTTATAATGGTAGCAGTTGCCAAATTCGTACATACGCAGATGCGGACGACGACGGTTGATGTTGCGAGCGAGGCTTTCCAATCCGCCGAATAGCAGGGTCTGTCGCATCACGCACAAGTCGTTGCTCAGCGGGTTGAGCAGTCTGGCACAATTGTTCTCGGGATACTCTTCACATCCTTCGTAGTAGGAGATGGATGACAGTGAGTTGCACATTATTTCGTTAAATCCGCAACCTGTGAGCTGCTCCGAGATGATATTTTGCAGTCGATGGTTCTCGTCAGTAGGTGTCTTGTACGACAAGTTGGAGTGTACGGCATCGGTAAATTCTACGTTGTTATAACCGTATATGCGTAGTATATCTTCTATCACATCGACATCGCGTTGTACATCCACACGATATGTGGGGACGAGTAGTTGCAATTGAGTGTCATCCTCGGCTGTAATCTCTATTTCGAGACTGTGAAGTATGTTCTTAATGGTCTCTGCCGGGATTTCTTTGCCTATCAGTTTGTTGCACTTGTCGTAAGTGAGCGTAACAGGGAATGGGGCAAATCCTTCGGGATGAGTGTCAATGATGTCGCCACACACTTCGCCACCTGCCAACTCTTGCACCATGAGGGCGGCACGTTTCAGTACATATATGAGGTTGTTGTTGTCGATACCACGTTCAAATCGGAACGATGCATCGGTGTTGAGTGCTTGTCGACGGGCTGTCTTGCGTACCCATGTGGGGTGGAAGTAGGCCGATTCCAAGAATATATCGGTTGTCTTTTCTGTTACTCCCGATTTCAATCCGCCGAATACTCCGGCTATGCACATGGGTTCTTCGGCATTGCATATCATCAGATCTTGGTCGGAGAGGGTGCGTTCCACTTCATCGAGTGTTACGAACTTGCTACCTGCCACAGCCGTACGCACCACTACTTTGCCACCTTTTATTTCATTCAGGTCGAAGCAGTGCAAGGGTTGTCCTGTTGCATGGAGCAGATAGTTGGTTATATCCACAATATTGTTGATGGGGTGCAGACCGATGGCTGTGAGTGCGTTGCGAAGCCACTCGGGACTCTCGGTAACTTTTACTCCGCGTATTGTCACACCGGCATATCGCGGACATGCTTCTTCGTTGAGTACCTCTACCGCTATGCCTCCATCGGGGCGATTGACTTTGAAAGCATCGACCGAAGGGCGTTGCAATGTTACTTGCTTGCCTTGTTGGGTCAGGTAGGCAGCCAAGTCGCGTGCTACTCCGTAATGCGAAGCTGCATCGATGCGGTTGGGGGTGATATCCACTTCAAGCACATAGTCGCTCTTTACGTTATAATAATCCTTGGCAAGTGTTCCCGGTGTTACATCATCGGGTAGTACAATAATGCCATCATGTGAGTTGCCTATGCCTATCTCGTCTTCGGCACATATCATACCGAACGACTCTTCTCCACGTATTTTCGACTTCTTGATGGTGAAACTCTCATCACCGCTATATAGTGTAGTTCCCACTGTTGCCACTACAACGTGTTGTCCGGCTGCAACGTTGGCTGCACCGCAGACAATCTGTGTGGGTGTTCCATCACCAAGATCAACGGTTGTTATGTGCAAGTGGTCGCTGTTGGGGTGATCGACACAGGTAAGAACCTTACCGATAACAAGTCCTTCAAGACCTCCTTTAATGGTTTGAACTTCCTCGATACCACCGGTTTCAAGACCTATCGAAGTAAGTGCCGCCGATGTCTCCTCGGGAGTGAGATCGAAGTTGAGATAATTTTTAAGCCAATTGTATGATATGTTCATAATACGATGATTGATTTTTTGTACTGAATATAAGCGATTTATATCTGTGCGGTAACAGCCTGCATAGACGCATCGCAAAAATCGCCCAAAGATAGTCATTTTTTTTGAGAAAATAGGATGTTGACTATGCTTTTTTAGCTTGATATATTATACGGGAGACGTGTGGGTAAGAAGTTAAAAGTATTATCATCCGATGTTGGGTGATTACTTTGAGTTGTTTAGTAATGTAAAGGTGTAAAAACATATCCATGTGATACTTGTCAGTAATGCGGGTGTGTTATCGGTCAGTTCCTAGATATAATTTGCTTTATTTCTCTGTTCACTTTTTTTATCCGCATAAAATGGTTATCTTTACACACTCAATGTGTAGTTACTTATTTATAGTTCATAAAAAACATGTAATTATGGTACAAAACGAACGAAATATACGTCATGAGTTGGTAGTTGAGGCAGGTCGCCGCATGATGATGGCTGCTCGTACAGCTCCTAAGGCTCGAGGTGTGGATATTGTGGAGATAGCACTTGTAAGTGATCGTACCGACTTGGAGCGTCTCTCAGCTGTGATGCGACAGAAAGGCGAGGAGAGTGGAATGCAGTTTCTACTTCGCGATGCCGAGAATATATTGCAAGGAGATGCTGTATTGCTCATCGGTTCACCGGTGTTGAATCAGGGTTTGAACTGTGCCTATTGTGGTTGTACGACCTGTGCCGATAAGCCTATATCGGCTCCTTGTGTGATGAACTCCATCGACTTGGGTATAGCCGTAGGGTCGGCTTGTTCGTTAGCTGCTACCTTGTGTGTCGACACGCGTGTAATGTTTTCGGCAGGATGGTCGTCGCTATCGCTCGACTGGCTTCCCGGTTGCTCGCAAGTGATAGCCATTGCTCTTAGTTGCACGTCTAAAAATCCCTTCTTCGATCGCCAACCTCGCGAGGCGAATAAGTAATATCACTATGTGTAAATATGAAAAGTGAAAACATAATTTTGCCTGCCGAATGGGCTGCCCAGAGTGCTGTGCAGCTTACTTGGCCTCACAATCTTACCGACTGGGCTTATATGCTCGATGAGGTGGAAGAGTGTTTTGTAAACATAGCTCGTGCCATTGCCGAGCGACAGTTGTTGCTGATAGTCACTCCCGAGGTGGAGCGTGTGGGTCGCCGAATAGCCAATGAGGTGAACATGGAGAATGTGCGTTGGGTGGAGTGCAATACCAACGATACTTGGGCTCGCGATCATGGCGGTATTACTGTATGGTGCGATGGTAAGCCTGTCGTTTATGACTTTGCTTTCAATGGCTGGGGGTTGAAATTTGCTGCCTGTCATGACAATCTCATTACCAGTAGCATGCACCGCAACGGAGTATTTCATGCCGATTATTGCAATCGTCTCAATTTCATCATCGAAGGAGGTTCGATCGAAAGCGATGGTTGCGGCACAATGCTCACCACAAGCGAGTGTCTCCTCTCGCCCAATCGCAATGGTGAGTGGAGCCGTGCTGAGATAGAACGTTATCTCAGCGACGCATTCGGATTGAAGCAGATACTGTGGATTGATCATGGTTATCTGGCAGGCGACGACACCGACAGTCACATCGATACGCTGGCTCGCTTAGCCCCTCATGATACTATATTGTATGTGCGTTGTGAAGACGAACAGGACGAGCATTATACGGCTCTCGCTGCCATGGAACAGCAGTTGAAGTCCTTCCGCACGCTCGATGGACGTCCCTATCGCTTGTTGCCCTTGCCTATGGCTGCTGCTACCTTTGACGAGCAGGGTGAGCGACTTCCGGCAACGTATGCCAACTTTCTTATCCTCAACGATGCAGTGCTGTATCCCACCTATGCCGAACCTTCGCTCGACGAGGAGGCTGCTCGTGTCATTGCCGAGGCTTTTCCCGGTCGCGAGGTGGTGGGCATAGATTGTAGGGCGTTGATTAAGCAGCATGGCTCGTTGCACTGTGTGACTATGCAATATCCGCAAGGTGTGATAAAATAAAATGATGTATAACGATGTATAAAGATATGGATAGAATATTGAAAGTAGGAATTGTACAACAATGTAATGGTGCCGATGTTGAGCAGAACAAAGTGCAACTGAAAGCCAATATAGAGTTGTGTGCCGAGCAAGGGGCTCAGTTGGTTGTGTTGCAGGAACTGCACAATTCGCTGTATTTCTGCCAGACCGAGAATACCGACCTTTTTGATCTTGCCGAACCCATTCCCGGTCCGTCGACCCAATTTTATGCCGATATAGCCCGCCGTTGTGGTATTGTCTTGGTTACCTCGCTCTTCGAGCGTCGTGCTGCCGGTTTGTATCACAACACGGCTGTGGTGTTTGATAGTGATGGCTCTATTGCGGGACGTTATCGCAAGATGCACATACCCGACGACCCGGCCTACTACGAAAAATTCTACTTTACCCCCGGTGATATAGGCTTTGAACCCATCGATACGTCGGTGGGACGGCTCGGTGTATTGGTGTGTTGGGATCAATGGTATCCCGAGGCTGCACGCCTCATGGCTCTGCGTGGTGCCGAATTGCTCATCTATCCCACTGCTATCGGATGGGAGAGTAGCGACACTCATGACGAGAAAGCTCGTCAACAGACAGCGTGGGAGACCGTACAACGCGGTCATGCCGTTGCCAACGGACTCCCTGTCGTGACCGTCAATCGTGTGGGACATGAACCCGACCCATCGGGGCAAACTCGCGGAATACAGTTCTGGGGACACAGTTTTGTGGCCGGTCCGCAAGGCGAATTGCTCTTCCTTGCTCCCGACGATAAGCCTTGTACCACCGTCGTTGAGGTCGACTTGCAACGCAGCGAACAAGTGCGTCGTTGGTGGCCATTCCTTCGTGATCGCCGCATTGAGAATTATGGCGACATCGTCAAGCGATTTCGTGATTGAATAATAAGAATAGTCTATACACCTGTATCATGCGAGAGGTATAGAGATTCCCATCAGTAAGCATAACACCCTTCATGTACACAAACATGCATTTGCAAGAAAATACCGTTCTGCAAGGTGGTAAATACCGGATAGTACGTTACATCAGCCGAGGTGGATTTGGATGCACCTACGAGGCTGAGAATGTCATGTTGCGTACCAAAATAGCCATCAAGGAGTTGTTTGTGAGTGACTTCTGTCAACGTGATAAAATGACAGGGCATATATCGGTGCTTACTGATACCAAGCAGCCGCTTTTCAACAAACTTCGTCGCAAATTTATCGACGAAGCCCGCGTTATCGCTTCGTTGCACCATTCCGGTATTGTGCGTGTGACCGATGTTTTTGAGGAGAATGGCACTGCCTACTATGTCATGGACTACATCGACGGAATCTCTTTGAGAGATCTCGTTAAGCATCGTGGAGTATTGAGCGAAGCCGATGCCTTGCGTTACATCCGTCAGGTAGCCGATGCCTTGCAGTATGTTCATGGTAAAAAGCTGCTTCACCTTGACATCAAGCCTGCCAATATCATGATTGATGGCAGCGACCAAGCTATCCTTATCGACTTCGGTGTGTCTAAGCAGTACGACGAAGAGTCGGGCGAGAATACCTCGACCTTAATGGGCTATACCAAGGGATATGCTCCCATAGAGCAGATAGAAGGTGATGTGCAATCATTTACCCCGGCCACCGACATCTATTCGTTGGGAGCAACACTTTACAATTTGCTCTGCGGTGATGTACCTCCCGTAGCCAATAAACTCATTAAGGGACTTCCCATTGAGCCTCTGCAAGCATGTGGCGTCAGTAGTATCACCATGCAAACCATCCGGTCGGCCATGCAAGTCGACAAAGACGACCGACCGCGGACGGTTGTCGAGTTTATCACTCTCTTGGATAGTGCAGCCGATGGTGAAGACCGGGACATTACCGTCATTACCGATCTTGAACCACCGTTTGTAGCAGACAATCCACCTAAAAAGCCCGATAAGCCTCGTAAGAAGGATTTTAGCGGCATATTTGCATGGACGATATGGATTGTTTTAATGATCAGTGGGTTAGGAGTATTGGTGTTTTGGGGTATAGAAAGTATTCAGAATCGTCAAGCCAAGTTAGCCCGAGAACAATATGTAGCGGATAGTATTGAACGCGAAGAGTTCCTGGCTGACAGCATTGAGCGAGTAAAATTTGTATTGGATAGAATAGCCGCTCGTGAACGGTTTGTCGAAGACAGCCTTGCAGCAATCAAGAGAGCCGAAGAGGCTCAACAGCAAAGATTAGACAGCATTGCACGTTATGAAGCTACGCACATCAATGGTCATGAATTTGTCGATCTTGGCTTGTCGGTCAAGTGGGCAACGTGTAATGTAGGAGCGGATGCACCGGAAGATTCGGGCGATTATTATGCATGGGGCGAAATTTTACCCAAAAAGGAATATACCGAAACGAACTATAAATGGTACGATGCAAGTAAGGTGATAGAACGTGGATATTATCAAGAGTATTATATAAAGAAGTACAATAAAGATGCACAATATGGGAAGTTAGATAATAAGTCGACATTAGATAAGGCTGATGATGTTGCTGCTGTAAATTGGGGTAAGGGATGGCGTATGCCCACCTATAAAGAATGGCAAGAACTCAGAAAGGAATGTGATTGGACTTGGACTCAGATTAATGGCTGCTTTGGATACAAAGTTTCAAGTAGAACAACTGGAAAATTTATCTTTCTGCCGGCAGCCGGTGAGAGCGGTTATGAAGATACACAAATCGGACACTATTGGTCATCAACTTTGGCATATGAATATTGGGCTAATAGTGTTGATTTCGACTCCCAAAATAAATCATTGCATTATTATACGGGGTCTCGATTTGTTGGAAATACAATCAGACCCGTTGTTGATTAATCAATCAAAGATATAATTTTTGGGGTGGGACTTCCATCCATTGTTTTGTGGTATTTGTAGAAGTTAACCTCTCCCTCCCAATTCCACACCTTTTTGCTACTGAGCCAATTTGTAGCATTTACCTTAACCAACAAGGTCGATGGTACGTTGTGTTGTACTATCGACCTTGTTGTGATGAGCCACGAGTGGGACTCGAACCCACGACCTTTTCGTTACGAATGAAATGCTCTACCGACTGAGCTATTGTGGCTTGTTACTCTCCCTCGTTGTTGGGTGATATGAGGGTTGTTGAGCGGTGCAAAGATAATGCTTTTTCTTGTAAGAGCAGTATAATTGCGATTGTTTTATTTCTTTTGAAGTTCTCTAAGAATCTCAAAGAATCCGAAACTATTCTTAGCAATAGCGAATTAACTTGTTGAATAAGATTCAAAACCGATTCTTAATTGGCTTTCTGGGTTGTGTATGTGATTTTAATCTTAGCACCACTGAGGTCGAGCTGTACAATAGCCGGTGAGGCACAATAGGGTGTCACGCTTGTTACCGACGTGGTGGTGTTGTAGTAGTTGCTCGATGTCTCACTCAGTACTTGTACGGGAATGAGAGCTATTGTTTCATCGTCTTGGGTGACGGTGGGGTCCTCTCGTTGCATGATACTGCGTATGTAACTGCCTATATTGCCAAAGTTGTAAGTCTTGGTGGCTTTATTGTAGGTGGCATATACTGTGCTGATATCGTCGGGTAGTTGCTTTTTCTCGAAGAAGTCTTTTACTTGCGAAGCTCTGATAAAAAGCAAATGCTGTGGAGGGGATAGTAGAGCGTTGTCTTCTACAATGGCGGGGATGGAAAAGTTTAGCGAGTTAAGAATGTTCTGAATCTTGTGTGTTTCACTCATCTTCTCATTGTACTTGTCAATGATGTTCTGAGTGGGGAAGTGGATGATGGGCATGTAGCCGATGGGAGCCTGCACATAGACGCGATCTTGCGTTGCATTTCCTGCTTCGATGTTTTGCTTCAATGCTTCATCGGGGGTGAGGGAGAAGTGGTTGATGCTATATACTTCGGGGGTTACACCCATGTAAGTGTAGGAAAGGGTATCTATTTCACCCTCGGTATCGATGGCACGATAGTACATGGTCATAAATATGCCTTTGACATTTACTACACGTCCGTTGCCATAGGATACATTCATGTACATACCCGGGAAGAACTTGGCAAACTCGGAGGGCATGGCAAATATTTCGGGGTTGCTCTTGTATTCGTTGAATATCTCTTCACCAAGCGACATGGGCAGATCGACAGCGATGCGTTTATAGGTTATTGTTTCGGTATCGGTGCTGTTGTTCTCGTCGATGAATCCTTCGGTGGTACTACCGAAAGTACAACTGGCTATCAAGTTGCGAGGCGAATAGTATTCGAGAGGGTCGATATTGGTGTATAGCGGTCCTTTCAGTGTCTTATCAAGACGATATACATCGAGTACCATGGGAGCTAACGAGTCGCCGGTGAGGTCGGTATCGTAGTAGTTGAGATACAACTTGATAGAGTCGAGTGTTGCGGGGGTTACGTTGAGCGTGTCGATGTTGAGTGTGGGCATGAATTGTGTAAGATAGCCGGTACGAAGTGTTCCGTAGTTGCTTACGGTGAGGTTGCCCAATAGGGGGTCGGTTGTTCGTCCGAGAATACTATCGGTGAATACCGATTTACCCGACAATTTGACAAATGTCGAGTCGACAGTAATCTCGATATTGGATGCATTGAGTGAAGAACCTATGGTCGATATTTCATCATCGCAAGCTATCATTGCCAAGCAGGCGATGGCTATCGCTAAGTATTTCAGTATTTTCATTATCTTTACGATGTCAGTAGTTATTGGTTATTGTTCCACACCTGGTCGTAGAACTGCTCGTAGGCATCGGTGCGATTTTCGTCGGATGTGTAGGGGAGGAACAATTTGCCTTTTTCTTTGGCATAGTCGATGAGTGCGGGGTCTACGTTTTCGTTGCCTATTGCTACGCCATCGGCATAGTCGATGGCGAGTTTGTTCAGTGTGATAAAGTCTATCTCATCGCCGGTAGTAAATGGTATGTCGGATGGAGTGATGTTGCGGAAGATAATCTTCTCGGCAAAACGTTTGTCAAACGGACGTGTGAAATTATTCTCATACAAAGATACCACAACTTTGGAACTGCGGAAACAAGGGTCGTCGGCATACGATTTCTTGATATAGAGCGGTGCCAATGAGGATAGCCAGCCATGACAATGGATGATGTCGGGTGCCCATCCGAAGTTCTTGACAGTCTCCATTACGCTGCGTACAAAGAAAATGCTGCGTTCGTCATTGTCCTCACGATTAGCCTCATCTATCTCCATCCCGATGTTGCGTTGGAAATAATCGTCGTTGTCGGTAAAGTAGACTTGCATGCGAGCCGATTGTATCGAAGCTACTTTTATAATAAGCGGATGGTCGGTGTCGTCGATGATTAAATTCATACCCGAGAGACGCTTTACCTCATGGAGTTGATTGCGACGTTCGTTGATTGTGCCATATTTGGGCATAAACACGCGTATTTCGTGTCCCCTCTCCTGTATGTTTTGAGGTAATTCGCGACATACCTTCGACAGCTCATTGGTGGGCATGTAAGGCATCATTTCCTGGGCGATAAATAAAACTTTTGTTTTGCTCATGACTTTTTCCTTGTTGTATAATGGGTAATAGCAAACATCTGTACGCACATTACCGTTGCAAAGATAATAAAAAAAATTGCTATATCGTCCAAATTTCAGCTGTCTTAACATCGATTTTTCTTCTTTTTATTCATTTTTATCTTGCAATATTTAAATTTTGTTGCGTTAATGTTTCGTTGTTTGTAGTTTATTTATTTCCTTTGCACCGATTTTAGTAATCGCAGTTTAATTATGGAAAGAATTACAACAATAGCAGACTTGCGCCGATGTGTTGACGCAGCCCGTAATGATGGTCGGAGTATTGGCTTGGTTCCCACCATGGGAGCCTTGCATGTGGGACATATATCGCTTGTCGAGCGTTGTGTCGCTGAGAATGATATTACTGTGGTGAGTGTTTTTGTGAACCCTACACAGTTCAATGATAAGCGTGACTTGGAGTTGTATCCTCGCACCCCCGATGAAGATTGTGCCTTGCTCGAAAAGGCAGGTTGTACCTATGTCTTTACTCCTTCGGTTGAAGAAGTGTATCCCGAACCCGATACACGAGTGTTCGACTTGGGTGGCGTGGCCGAGGTAATGGAGGGGCGTTATCGTCCCGGTCACTTCAACGGTGTGGCTCAGATCGTGAGCAAACTCTTTGCGATGGTATCACCTCATCGAGCCTACTTCGGTGAAAAAGATTTTCAACAGATTGCCGTTATTCGTGCCATGGTGGCACAGTTGCAACTCGATGTTGAGATTGTTCCTTGCCCCATTGTTCGCGAAGCCGATGGATTGGCGTTGAGCAGCCGTAACACTCGTCTTACAGCACAACAGCGAATTAATGCACCTCGCATTGCCGATACTTTATTTAAAAGTCTTACCTTTGCACAGTCGCACACTGTCGATGAGACTATCCGTTATGTAGTCGATACCATTAATGATGTCCCCGAAATGCGGGTGGAGTATTACGAAATAGTGGATGGTATCACATTGCAGCCGGTGGCACAGTGGAGCGATAGCAATTATATAGTGGGTTGTATAACAGTCTACAACGGTGAGGTGCGACTCATTGATAACATTGCTTATTGTCGCCCTTGATAGTAGTTTCTTGCAAACATTTACATAGCATACATAAATAGATATACAATGTATATTGAAGTTCTTAAATCAAAAATTCACCGCGTAACGGTGACACAAGCCAACCTCGACTACATCGGTAGTATTACTATCGACGAAGATTTGATGGACGCTGCCGGAATAATTGCCAATGAGAAGGTAGCCATTGTCGATAACAACAATGGAGCAAGATTTGAAACGTATGTTATACGAGGAGAGCGTGGCTCGGGTGTTGTGTGTCTCAATGGTGCTGCTGCTCGCCTTGTTCAGCCCGGTGATGTTGTAATCATCATGGCTTATGCTTGGATGGAGGCCGAAGAAGCTCGCTCTTTTACACCGCGTGTAATCTTCCCCGATACTGCTACAAATAGAATAATTTAAGGGTTGTATATATTACAGACTCACCTCTTGCATGAGCAAGGGTGAGTCTGTATTGCCTTTGTGTAAAAACGTAGTCTTATATAAGATGTATAAATATCGCGACATTTGGCACATTGCCTATCCCATACTCATCAGTCTGGTCATGCAGACTTTAATTAATGTCACCGATACGGCTTTCATGGGGCGTGTGGGAGAAGTGGAGTTGGGTGCTACGGCACTTGTTTCGGTCTATTACCTGACCATTTACATGGCTGTATTCGGGTTTAGTGTCGGAGCTCAGATATTTATAGGTCGTCGCAATGGCGAAGGTCGATATGCAGCCATAGGCGACATAGTGATGCAAGGTTGCTTCTTCTTGCTGGCTATTGCCATGGCACTTATCGCACTGTCCAAGTGGCTGTCACCTATGTTGTTGGCGAGTATAGTATCGTCCGACCGCATATACGACGCTTGCATCAGCTATCTCGACTGGCGTATATGGGGACTGATATTCTCGGCGGTCAGTGTGATGTGTCGTGCTTTCTTTGTGGGTATCACACGCACCGGTGTACTCATGTGGAACTCTATCATTCTCACGCTCTCCAACGTAGTACTCAATTACATATTTGTATTTGGTGCGTTTGGTGTGCCTGCTATGGGCATTGCCGGAGCAGCTCTCGGCTCGGTTGTGTCGGAGGCTCTTGCCATGTTGCACTTTATCATATATGCCTGTACCAAGGTCGACTTGCATCGCTATGGGTTTACTCTACGATTGAAGTTTGCACCCGCTGTCATCAGCGGCATACTCTCGCTATCGGTGTGGACCATGATACAAAACTTCCTCACCCATGCTGTGTGGTTTGTCTTTTTCCTTGCTATCGAGCATCTGGGCGAAGAACAACTGGCCATTACCAACATCGTGCGTAGCGGTTCATCACTGATATTCATGCCCATCATAGCCTTTGCCTCGACAGCGAGTACATTGGTGAGCAATGCCTTGGGTGCATTGCGGCAGCATGATGTACCTTTAATATTGAAGCGAATAGTGACAATGGGGTATGCGGTAATACTGCCTATGGTGGTAATAATAGCTTTCATGCCGCAGACATTCATGCGTATCTTTACCGACGATGTCACGCTGCTTACCGGCTCGGTCGCCTCGGTCTATGTGATGTTGGGATTTAACCTGATAGCCATTCCGGCGTGCATCCTATTTCATGCAGTATCGGGTACGGGCAACACACGTCTGGCACTTATCATCGAGATTATAGCCACCATCTTCTATGCCACCGCTATTTACGCTATTATCTTCTATCTGCGGTCGGATGTGGCAGTATGTTGGACGGTTGAGTATATTTATTGGTCTATCATACTCTTGGGAGCCTACCTCTACTTCAAGCGTGGTAAATGGAGTGAAAGGCGAGTGTAGCGGGAGGCAAACAAAAAGCATGTTTCCCCATCGTGAATGAATAGTCAGTAGAATTTATAGAAGTTTCCTTATTGAAAAAGACACTCAATCACAACATGTTAGAGAGTAACGAATGAAAAATATGAAAAAAATACCCACAATCCCTTGCAGAGAACAAAAAAAGTTGTACCTTTGCAGCCGGGTAAGTCCTACACGACCAGCTCCCTGTGAATTCCCCCAGGACTTGACCGTAGCAAGGGTAGTAGGTCGTAGCGGTGCGATGTGGTAAGCTTACCCTCATGCCTCTTTAGCTCAGTTGGCCAGAGCACGTGATTTGTAATCTCGGGGTCGTTGGTTCGAATCCGACAAGAGGCTCAAAAAAGACGATGGAGGTTGTGTCAAAATTAAATTTTGACACAACCTCCATCATTAAATTTACTTATTATGAAAAAAATGAGTCGTATAATATTTTTTATAGTGAGTTGCATTTTATTAGTTTCATGCCAAAAAAATGAACCTCCTATTGTTGCTGATGAATATTATGTTAAATATGAAATAGCAACTAATTCTATGTATAAAGTTTCCAAAGTCAGAGTAGAGTTGATGACAGAGAAGGGTTATGAACTTAAATTTGTAACAAAAGATTGGGAAGGTGTATTTGGACCATTTAAAGAGGGTGCAACTGTTAAAATGAAGGTTGATTGTGTAGAGACCCAAGACTATGTTATTAGCAATACTGATTTTCACGGTCGAATATCTGTATGTAAGAATAATACTCCTTTTGTGTTGAAAGCTGAAAAACAATCAAATGGGAGTCCATTGATAATGGTATATAAATTAGGCTCATAAACAAATTGGCAAGTATCGTAAAAAGAGGCTTTCTCAAAACAGAAATGACTACTCTAAGAAGTAGTAAATTATAACTATTTTACCACAAAAAGGGTTGTATCAAACTCTATATTGAGTAAGATACGACCCTTTCTTTTGTCTTTAAGGATTCTCAAATTTCAAATGGTTAGTTTATATTTAGTCAGCCCCTTTTATGTAAGCTATTTCGTTGTAACAATACGCAAGCCGTTAAATCGACTTCGTTTAGCGGGGTCCTCGCTGTTGCGACGATACACCCGGCACGATGTGTCGTTAAAGGCCCAGTTGCCACCGCGTAGCACGTGCTTTGTCCCCTTTTTGGGTCCTTGAGGGTTGGTTTGATGTTCGGGAGAATAGTCGGCTTGCCAAAAGTCGCTACACCATTCTTGTACATTGCCACTCATGTCGTATATACCCAACTCATTGGGCATCTTCTCACCCACAGGAGCTGTTTTTCCATGG
>JAFXJY010000006.1 GCA_017531985.1 Bacteroidaceae bacterium | reverse complement strand
ATCGAAACCCCACGATGAAGCACGCAGTGCGTATTCGTGGGGGGAGAAGAACAAAACTCTCGCATATACGTCGAAGACGTTACGCCATCGAAACCCCACGATGAAGCACGCAGTGCGTATTCGTGGGGGGAGAGAAACAAGACACTCTCTAATACATCAAAGACGTTACGCCATCGTTGGGTAAGAGGAAACACGCCACTCACAGGGTGATAGAAGGTGCGGGGCGGGGTATATTTGACACAAATAAAAAAACAGAATAAAAAAATCGTGTTTTTATTTGGATATTCAGAGTATTGTTCTTACCTTTGCATCGCATTTGAGAAAACAATCATGTTTAATCAAATGGAGAGATGGCAGAGTGGTCGATTGCGGCGGTCTTGAAAACCGTTGAGGGTAACACCTCCGGGGGTTCGAATCCCTCTCTCTCCGCAAGATAGTCAGTGTGTCATTATTATGGCACACTTTTTTTATGACGTTGCCTAAGAAATAAACAAGCCACTACCCCACCCATTGCACAAGAGTTGTGAGGAGGGAGCATATAGAAAACTGAACATAATCGTCTATGAACAAGGTTACGGAAAACCCTTTAAAAAACCGAGAAAACAATCACACAGCACTGATGATTGTAACAGCGTTGTTTGTAACGCTCTATCTCGTATCGAATGTCATGGCTGTCAAGGTTATAGGACTGTTCGATCTCTTTTATTTCGATGCCGGAACTATCACTTTTCCCTTTGCATATATGCTGGGCGACGTACTCACCGAGATATGGGGATTTCGCACATCACGACGTGTGATATGGCTCACCTTAGTGTGCAACATACTACTCGTCATATGCACCCAGATAGGTGTGTGGTTGCCGTCACCACAATACCTCGACGAGACAGCCACAGCCTACAACCATGTGTTTACCTATGTACCCCGCATCGTATTAGGTTCGTTGGCAGGTTTTCTGTGCGGCGAACTGTCGAACGCATGGGTCATGGAACACATTAAGATAAAGATGCAAGGCCGACACTTGTGGGTGCGTACCATCGGCAGCTCGGCAGTGGGTTATCTGTTCGACACCGTCCCATTTGTACTCATAGCCTTTGCCGGTGTAGTAAGCACACACGACCTCGTGTACATGCTTGTATTTCAGTACGTCAGCAAGTTGCTCATAGAGGCAAGCATGGGAACCCCCTTGGCCTACCTTGCCATAGGATGGATCAAACGACACATCGGGAAGGAGGATATGTGATGCAGCGATATGCAATAATAAGAGAAAAATTCCCTCGCGAATTTGTTCTGTTGCAAGGTAAAGGATGCCGCTGGCATCGATGCACCTTCTGCGACTATCATACCGACACAAGCAATAATGCACACAATATCAACCGCGAAGTACTACAACAAGTAACAGGCCAATACGGAACATTGGATGTTATCAATTCGGGCTCGGCAATAGAACTCGATGATGACACGATTGCACTATTGCAAGATGTCATACACCGCAAGAAGATACACACCGTATGGTTCGAGATGCACTGGATGTATCGATACCGGTTGCAAGAGTTTGCACAACAGTTTGCACCGGCACATGTCAAGTATCGTTGCGGCATAGAGAGCTTCGACGGGACCTTACGAGAGCAATGGAACAAAGGCATCCCCACCACGGTAACAGTGCAAGATGTGGCTCGGCACTACGATGGAGTGTGCCTGCTGTGCTGCACCATCGGAGACAACCGTCAACGCATTGTGCGAGATATAGAACTGGCACAAACACACTTTGAATACACAAGTGTCAATATCTTCAATAACAACACTACACACATCCGACAAGACAAAGAATTGGCAAAGTGGTTTATCGACGAGATATTTCCCACATTGAAGAGCAACGACAAGATAGAGGTACTGATAGAAAATACCGACTTGGGTGTAGGATAGGATAACACAATCGACAGAGAGAGCCGACAGGATGTTATAAATTACAAACAATGCTATTTTCTAACTAATTATTTATCATTGTATATATATTTTTTGTATCTTCGCGGATATTTTACTGAAAGACTAATAATACCACAATAATATGAGTAAAAAATTTACTGAATATGACCATATCAACCTCTCGGAAATCAACAAAGAGGTGCTGGCACAATGGGATGAGAACGACGTATTTCACAAGAGTATAGAGACCCGTGAAGGATGCCCTTCATTTGTATTCTACGAAGGACCTCCATCGGCCAATGGTATGCCGGGTATTCACCACGTAATGGCACGCTCCATCAAGGACATCTTCTGCCGCTACAAGACCATGAAAGGTTTTAAGGTAATGCGTAAAGCAGGCTGGGACACACACGGACTACCTGTTGAGTTGGGTGTGGAGAAAGCTATGGGTATTACCAAGGAAGACATAGGAAAGACAATCAGCGTAGCCGACTACAACGCAGCATGTCGCAAAGACGTGATGAAATATACCCACGAGTGGGAAGACCTCACTCACAAGATGGGTTATTGGGTAGACATGGACGATCCCTATATTACCTACGACAATCGATACATCGAGACCTTGTGGTGGTTGCTCAAACAACTCTATAACAAAAACCTGCTATATAAGGGTTACACCATTCAACCATATTCACCGGCAGCCGGTACCGGACTCAGCTCGCACGAGTTGAACCAGCCGGGCTGTTACCGCGATGTGAAAGATCTCACCGTAGTAGGACAATTCAAGATGAAAAACCCCAAGCCCGAGATGGCCGAATGGGGAACGCCCTATTTCATTGCATGGACAACCACACCTTGGACACTACCCTCCAACACAGCCCTCTGTGTGGGTCCAAAGATTGAATATGTAGCCGTACAGACATACAATGCTTATAACGGAGAGAAAATGACAGTGGTACTCGCCAAGTCGTTGCTCCATGCACACTTCAACCCCAAAGCCGCCGATATAGCCCTCGAAGACTACAAGCCCGGTGACAAGCTCGTCCCCTACAAAGTAGTGGGTGAATACAAAGGTAGCGACCTTGTGGGCATGCAGTATGAGCAATTGTTGCCTTGGGTAAAGCCTGTAAGTGTTGATGAAGATGGCAATTGGGTGGAAGCCGCCGACAAAGCATTCCGCGTGATTCCGGGTGATTATGTAACCACCGAGGACGGTACCGGTATCGTACACATTGCACCCACATTTGGTGCCGACGATGCCTTCGTAGCTCGTGCAGCCGGCATACCTTCACTCTTCATGATAAACAAGCGTGGCGAGACCCGTCCTATGGTCGACCTTACCGGTAAATTTTACACCATGGATACACTCGACGAGCGTTTCGTAAACGAATGCATCGACACAGAGTTGTACAAGGAATATGAAGGTCGCTGGGTTAAGAACGCATACGACCCACAATTCACCATCAATGGCAAGTACGACGAGAAAGCAGCCTCGGCAGCCGAGAGTCTCGACCTGTACATCTGCATGAAAATGAAGGCCGAACAGAAAGCTTTCAAGATGGAAAAACATGAACACAACTATCCTCACTGCTGGCGTACCGACAAGCCTGTATTATACTATCCGTTGGATAGCTGGTTTATCCGCTCGACAGCAGCCAAGGAGCGTATGATGGAATTGAACAAGACCATCAACTGGAAACCCGAGTCGACCGGAACAGGTCGCTTCGGCAAGTGGCTCGAGAACCTCAACGACTGGAACCTTAGTCGTTCGCGTTACTGGGGTACTCCCCTCCCCATCTGGCGTACCGAAGAAGGCGACGAGGAGATGTGTATAGGTTCGGTTGAAGAACTATACAATGCCATCGAAAAGTCGGTTGCAGCCGGAGTCATGGCAAGCAACCCCTACAAAGAGCAAGGATTTGTACCCGGTGAATATACACAAGAGAACTACGACAAGATAGACTTGCACCGTCCCTTCGTAGACGAAATAGTACTCATATCGGAGAGTGGCAAACCCATGCGTCGTGAGAGCGACTTGATAGACGTATGGTTCGACTCAGGTGCCATGCCCTATGCTCAGATACACTACCCCTTCGAGAACAAAGAAGCCTTTGACCGTGGTGACGTATTCCCCTGCGACTTCATCGCCGAGGGAGTAGACCAGACACGCGGATGGTTCTTCACACTACATGCCATCTCAACAATGGTATTCGATAATATCTCTTATAAGGCCGTTATCTCCAATGGTCTTGTATTGGACAAGAACGGCAACAAGATGTCGAAACGTCTGGGTAATGCCGTAGACCCATTCGAGACAATCGAGAAATATGGCTCCGATCCCCTGCGTTGGTACATGATAACCAACTCATCGCCTTGGGATAACCTCAAATTTGATATCGAAGGCGTTGAAGAGATACGTCGCAAATTCTTCGGCACACTCTACAACACCTACTCATTCTTCGCCCAGTATGCCAACGTTGATGGCTTTACCGGAACCGAAGAACAAGTACCCCTTGCCGAGCGTCCCGAGATAGACCGCTGGATTATCTCGCAGCTCAACTCATTGATTAACGAGGTAGATGGTTACTATGACACTTACGAGCCTACTCGTGCAGGACGTGCCATTGCCGAGTTTGTCAACGACCACCTCAGCAACTGGTATGTACGCCTCAACCGCAAACGCTTCTGGGCAGGAAAGATGAACCAAGATAAACTCTCGGCTTATCAGACACTATACACCTGCCTCGAAACCATAGCCCGCTTGATGGCACCCATAGCACCTTTCTATGCCGACCGCTTATACACCGACTTGACCACAGCCTCGGGTAAAGACAATCAGTCGGTACACCTCAGCACATTCCCCACTTGCAACAACGAGGTAATAGACAAGGAATTGGAAATACGCATGCACATAGCCCAAGACATATCTTCGATGGTACATGCTCTACGTCGCAAGGTAAACATCAAGGTGCGTCAACCACTCTCCACCCTGATGATACCCGTTGTCGATGAAGAACAACGTTGCCGCATCGAAGCAATGAAAGAGCTGATTCTCGCCGAGGTAAACGTTAAGGAAATGCAGTTTGTCGACAATACTGCCGGAGTTGTAGTGAAACGTGTAAAACCCAACTTCAAGGTTCTCGGTCAACGTTATGGCAAGATGATGAAACAACTTGCAGCCACCATTGCCGAGATGACTCAGGATGATATACTTGCCTTCGAAAAGAACGGTTCATTCACATTCAACATCGATGGCACAGAAGCAACAATAGAAACTGCCGATGTTGAAATCCTCTCGGAGGACATACCCGGATGGTTGGTTTCTAATAAAGGCCGACTGACAGTCGCACTCGACATCACCGTTACCGATGAATTACGTCGTGAAGGATATGCACGCGAACTTATCAATCGTATCCAGAACATACGCAAATCGAGCGGCTTCGAGATAACCGACAAGATACACGTTACACTGGCACACAACGATGAAACTGATGCAGCTGTGGCTGAATATAGCGAATATATAGCTCGTCAAATATTAGCCGAAAGCCTCATCGTCAACGACTTGCAAGAGTGTGAAGGTGTAAGCGAACTTGACTTCGATACCTTCAAGGTACTGGTTAAAGTGGTAAAGGCTTGATAAAAAAAGCCTTCCACTTCCCAAACACCTTGACGAAGAAAGTTGTTAACTTAATTATCTAACTACAAAAACTGAAAAACTATGGCAGAGAAAACACGCTACTCAGATGCCGAACTGGAAGAGTTCCGCGAGATAATCAATAAAAAACTCGCCAAGGCATTGAAAGATTATGATAGCCTCAAAGCATCCATCATGAACAACGATGGCAATGATGTAACCGATACATCGCCTACTTTCAAGGTACTGGAAGAGGGTGCCAACACGTTATCGAAGGAGGAGTCGGGACGACTGGCCGAACGACAGATGAAGTTTATTCAACACTTGCAAGCAGCACTCGTTCGCATCGAGAACAAGACCTATGGTATATGTCGCGAAACGGGCAAGCTGATACCCAAGGAACGACTCATGGCCGTACCTCATGCCACACTCAGTGTCGAGGCTAAGAACAAAGGTGTTAGATAATTGTACCCACGACATAGCCACATGCCTGCTCACATCAACCGATGTGGCAAGTATGTGGTTGTGCTTTTTTTAGAAGATATTTATGACAGGTTCGTCACATGGGTCGAGACAAAGTAACCCACAGTAAGTCGGCCGAACTTGTCGCAACAAAACAGTAAACAACACACAGCAACATTATATGAAGAATTTGTCACGCGGACAATGGTCGCTCATCATCATTATAGCTATTCTGCTGATAGACCAATGTGTCAAAATAGCAGTCAAAACTCACATGTATATAGGCGAATGTATCGACGTAACCGGGTGGTTCAAGATTGCTTTTATCGAGAATAACGGAGCTGCATTCGGCATGGAAATGGGCAGTAAATTGTTTCTAACCATCTTCCGCATCATTGCATCGGGAGTACTGGGTTATGTCTTGTGGTACATATGCCGTCGTCCACAATACACCATGGGCTTTATAGCTTGCGTTGCACTCATCGAAGCCGGAGCAATAGGAAACATCATTGACTGCTTGTTCTATGGCATCATATTCGATGCACCCAACGCCCCCGCTGTGGCCACATTATTCCCCGATGGCGGTGGATATGCACCATTCTTCTATGGTCGCGTTGTGGACATGCTGTATTTCCCTCTCTTCTCGTTTTATTGGCCTGACTGGATGCCATTGGTGGGCGGTGAATATTTCGAATTTTTTCAACCCATTTTCAATATCGCCGACTCGGCTATATGCGTAGGCGTTGCCATTATCCTGCTCTTCTACTATAAGCAACTTACCGGCAACGAAGCGAAAAACAATCAGCATCAACCCAACACCTAATTCCATCTTCCGATGAAATATCGCTTCGTCATACTCTCTTTGTTACTCTTGTTGTTTACATCTTGTCGCAAACAACCTGACAACATCCTCTCGGAAGAGAGGATGGAAAATCTGTTGGTTGACATACATAAAACGGAAGCCGTAATAACACTTAACCACAGCAAATATCCCTCCGATGATAAAAAAAGATCAATGCGTGAGGCTGTTTTCATGCGACACAACACCACACAAGAAGAGTTTGACACATCACTCGAATGGTATGGCAAGAACATCAATGTGTACATGGAAATATACGATCGCGTGATAGAGCGTCTCAAAAAAGAGAACGAAATCGTCAAGGAGCTTATTGCACAAGAAGATGCCCAGATACTAACTCATGCCGGTGACTCGGTCGATATCTGGAAACAACAAAGACATCACATATTCAATGCCGACAAGGCCGAAAATGTATTGGCATTTAACATTACCTCGGACGAAAACTTCCAACGCAGTGATCGCTTCATACTGCGATATCACGTTGTAAATGCACCTCGCAATGGTGTGAAACCCCGCTCCTATCTTGCTGTCCGACACAATCGCCATGTTATACACTACAACTATGCCGATGTATCGGGCAACGGATGGAACTCTCTGTCGGTACAGAGCGACTCGGCCAGCAACATCAATGAGGTATATGGCTACATCGCCATGCCACCACGAAGCGACCGACACATCATGTACATAGATAGTATCGAACTTATACGCATTCACAATCGACCGGGTTTGCAACGCTACGAATATAAAGTAATGGAGCCTCTACCCGAACGCACAGGTAAGCCCGAGACCAAGAAAACGAAACCCGAACAAAAGAAAAAATCGGAGCCTGCCAAGATTAAGAAACAAGAACTGAAAGAAATCAAAAAATAGAGCGGCATGCAGCGAGGTCTACTATCACACACCTGTTGTTGCGGTCATGAAGTGTACAGGCAACATATTGTCCTGCTTGATGCCGACAATGTATTACTGTCAGTCAATCCTTTCTCCGAGGAGACTGCACACACAACATTTGTCGAGGGATATATTATCATTACCGATGTAACCTTTGAGCATGAGTGTAAAGACTTTGTAAACGAACTGCAACAGACACTCACTGTGCAACCCCACTTAACACTCACTCACGCTCTGCGAGAAAACAGTGTCTACAATCGACATTGTGCAAGCACCGCCAAGCCATGCTCGGTGTACAGCCTACAACCCATCTCATGGACAACGATGCGTCCCACATCAATAGACCTGCTACACATCAAGAAAATCATCTAAGAAAACGTCCGGGAGCTTCTATAAATGGGAGTCACCACATCGTCCTACCATCCGACCAAACATTACTGCCCATAAGGTCTATACGGCGGATTATCACCGTCTTGCTTCACCTTTACATCATAATTATTCTCTTTCAGCAAGTTATCGGGCAATTTTATGGTTGACATTTTCATTTCTTCGCGTGTAGGCAAAGGTGTTTCTTCAAGTTGCCTGATTATCGCCTTGGCTCGCATCAGACGACGCTCCTGAACCCATCGGTTATACGCCTCAAATGGGTCGAGACAGCCACTTACAACTATACCGCTACCGGTGGTAATAAAAGAGGCAGTGCGTGTTTCACTCACAATACCGGGTACATAAGGCACTTCGTAATTACCCCCACGCAATAAGTTGCGAGAAAAGTTTTCAAGCATCAGATTGTAACGAGCCATCTCGGCATCAAGACCCGGTATTTTCACCTTTGAAAGGTGCAATACCAACACATGCAGATAAAACTCCGAAGGCATGTCGGGGAATTCATAAAACAAGGATTGCGACGACACAGGAGCAGTGACATACTCTTCAAACGTCACAGCAGGGGCAGTACGAAACAGCTGCTCGTTGGTAAGCGGTGTAAAGTACAACTCGCTTTCCACCAAGTCATCAGGCATCTCCTTCAACGTTTCACCCACAAACAGGCTGTCGGGCAGTACGATAGACTGACCACGACACAGACCTATGCCCATGACAACAATATATAATATGAGGAGCAACCGCCGCACAGTTTACATTTATGATTGATTATATACTTGGCAAAGATAACATCATTCATCGAGATTTCACATCGATAAACTATAATTAACCACACTTTTACACAACTTAATAGATAAAGGGTACACCGGCACATTGCTGCGAGATGATGCATAAGACCACTGAATAATAATAGGTGAAATGGGAAGGTGTACCCTACAATCAGAATCTGTTTTAATTATATTTCAAGATTATTTGAGGACTATTTTTGAGCAGATATTCATGGGGTAAAACAGATTCTAAGAACCATGCATCCAAGCAATAGTGACAAATAGGCATAAAAACTGACAAGAATGCACAAGAATAGACCATATAATACTGCCAAAAACCCACATTGAGAGAGATGAAAATTTTGGCACAAGATTTGAAATAATAAAGGCAAAGCCCCCTACACAGCGAGGCTGATAGTAAAACTGATAATTAACAAAATAAAATAGATAGAAATTATGGGAAAAATCATTGGTATCGACTTAGGTACAACCAACTCATGTGTTGCCGTATTGGAAGGCTCAGAGCCTGTCGTAATTGCTAATAGCGAAGGTGGACGCACCACACCCTCGGTGGTTGCATTCATTGATGGTGGTGAACGTAAAGTGGGCGACCCCGCTAAGCGTCAAGCCATTACCAACCCCACTCGCACAATCTTCTCTATCAAGCGTTTCATGGGTGAAATGTACGACCAAGTAACCGGTGAAATCTCTCGCGTACCTTACAAAGTAGTGCGTAGTGATAACAATACTCCTCGCATCGACGTAGATGGTCGCTTGTATTCACCCCAAGAAATTTCGGCCATCATCCTTCAAAAGATGAAAAAGTCCGCTGAGGAACACTTGGGTCAAGAAGTTACCGAAGCCGTAATTACAGTACCTGCATACTTCAACGATGCTCAACGCCAAGCCACCAAGGAGGCAGGCGAAATAGCAGGTCTTACTGTACGTCGTATCGTAAACGAACCTACTGCCGCTGCATTGGCCTACGGTCTCGACAAGAGCGACCGCGACATGAAAATAGCCGTATTTGACCTCGGTGGTGGTACTTTCGATATCTCGATACTCGAACTGGGTGACGGTGTATTTGAAGTAAAATCGACCAACGGTGACACACACCTCGGTGGTGACGACTTCGACCACGTTATTATCGACTGGCTCGCCGATGAGTTCTTGAAAGAAGAAGGTGTCGATCTTCGTCACGACCCCATGGCATTGCAACGCCTCAAAGAAGCTGCCGAAAAGGCTAAAATCGAGCTTTCGAGTGCCACATCGACCGACATCAACCTGCCCTACATCACTCCGGTGAATGGTGTACCCAAGCACTTGATGAAGAACTTGACTCGTGCCAAGTTTGAACAACTTGCCGACCACCTCATCCAAGCTACCATCGAACCCTGCCGTAAGGCCTTAGCCGATGCCGGCATGTCAACTTCGGACATCGACGAAGTTATCCTCGTAGGTGGTTCTACTCGTATCCCTGCCATCCAAGCCATCGTAGAGAAATTCTTTGGCAAAGCCCCCTCAAAGGGTGTTAACCCCGATGAAGTTGTGGCAGTAGGTGCAGCCATCCAAGGAGCTGTATTGAGTGGCGACGTGAAGGATGTACTTCTGCTCGACGTTACTCCCCTCTCGCTCGGTATTGAGACCCTCGGTGGTGTAATGACCAAACTAATCGATGCCAACACGACCATCCCCACTCGCAAGAGCGAAATATTCTCAACAGCTGCCGATAACCAACCTTCGGTCGAGATACATGTATTGCAAGGCGAACGTCCTATGGCTAAGGATAACAAGACTATCGGTCGCTTCCACCTCGATGGTATCCCGGCTGCTATGCGTGGTGTACCCCAAATCGAAGTTACTTTCGACATCGATGCCAACGGTATCCTCAACGTATCGGCCAAAGATAAAGGTACTGGCAAAGAGCAAAGCATCCGCATAGAGGCTTCAAGCGGATTGAGCGATGATGAAATAAAGCGTATGAAAGAAGAAGCTGCCGCTAATGCCGAGGCCGATGCCAAGGAAAAAGAGCGTATCGAGAAAATCAATCATGCCGATGCCATGATTTTCCAAACCGAGAAACAGCTCAAAGAGATGGGCGATAAGCTTCCCGCCGACAAGCGTAGCAACATAGAGAGTGCGTTGAACAAGCTCAAAGAGGCTCACAAGTCGCAGGACATTGCAGCCATCGATGCAGCCACAAAGGAATTGAACGACGTATTGCAAGCTGCTGCACAAGACCTCTACAATGCTCAACAAAGTGCCGGCACTCAATCGGCTCCCGACATGAACCCCGGTGCTCAACAAGGTGGCAACAACAATGGTGACTTTACCGATGTTGACTTCGAGGAAGTGAAGTAAAATAATATTGACAATCAATAAAAAAAAAATCAACAGCTTATCTGCTGTTGATTTTTTTTATTGAAAATAGGGGTAATGTGGACAAAAATGGTTGGTAGACCTCCATATAAAATACTGTACCACAACGGCATATAATCGAATAGATTCTACGCCCTGCCCTACCAATAGAAGTAGGCTACGCTTGTCATCGAGGCTGTTTCGGCCTATAACTGCTACCTGCCTTGCAGCGACAAGTAGGACAGAATGATAGCCACCTCACTATCCATACGGGGTACAGGAACAATACGATAGCTCGAATACTTGGGATGCAACACAACAAGATTCATGCTACTGATGGTAATACCATAGTTACGTTCAAGCATGTAACGATACAAGTTTTGCTGTAAGCAATAGTGCATGTAGGAAGTATCGGTGAGGTGTTCAAGACCATTCTTGCCCGAGTGCCATTTACTACACTCCTCGGGGTTGACTTTATTGCTACGTTTCCAGTCGTACATCTCGTAAGTTCCATCACTGCATGCACACACAAGATCGATGGTTCCTGCCATGCGTGCATCGGTATCATACACACGCCACTCGGTGCGAAATGGTGTAAATCCCGTCTGACGTTGTGTGTGGTAGAAAGCCTCAAAATAGCCCCACTCTTGTGAAATGTCTATTGTATCACACACCTCCATGTAATCACCCTTGTAACACACTTCACACAATGTATCAATCTCCTGCTTTCCATTAAGAAAGTCCTCAATCTGCTTGTGCAGGAATGTTCCTGTCTGGCTGGCTACACAGCCTTTCGAACTCCACTCATCACGCAGTCGGGCAGCTTTCACTGGGTCGTCATTACACTTCTTTAAGCTCCAATACACCGCATCAAACTCATCGAAAAAAAGAGCAATGACCGAGCTGACAGGCTTCATCTCGCCATAACCATCGACTGTATAACGATGTGCGGCTTCATCGAAGTGAATGTGAGCATCACGATCAAATGTTATATCGGAACCATCAAGATTAATGTGTTTCATTCTATATAGCTTTCTTTTTATCCAAAATTATAAACATACTTGATTATCGTCTTACTGACACTATCAAATATGGTACAAAAGTACTGAAAAAACAGCAAGTGAGCAAGTGTAACAATAGAGTTTTACCGAACGAAACAAGAATTAAGTGAGCTTCTATAAAATCGACAGATTAATCATTCATTGACGATGGGGAGAGAATCTTTTTGCCGGCTTGATGCTATATCTTGGTATCTTTCAGCCTCGACCACAATCACATAGCGAGCTATGTGATTGTGGTCAGATTCTAAGAGAATAATCATCAATCATAACACAGCAATTGATACAATCACCTACTACTGAGCCGATAGAAACACCCTTAAATTTTACAGCACCACTATCAGCTCTACATAAAAATAAACAGCAGAGACGCTACTCGCGTGTCTGCTGTTTTTATCCAATTTTATCATTACATCGTCTCTCACAAGACTATCTTACATCCACTTTCAACACAACATCATGAAACAAAAAACTTTTAAAGCCGTGGATGTAAATGTGTAATTCAATAGTAGATTACAGGTAACTTAGATTGGTTTTAACAAAAAACTTATGTATTCATCGAGGGCAAAGGTACAACAATTTATCTTTATATTATACAAAATCTTGATATTTTTTTGTATAATATTATCTTTAATTATGACAACAAGCCTCACAACCACCTACAACAAGGTTACGGATTGTAAGTTTAATCTATTTGATACTTTTTCAGCATAAACTTCACACCTAAATTTGGCTTTCTTGTCGACAAATACTACCTTTGTATTGCATTAAGCTTGGCCAACAATGATAAGTTACTTACAGATTGAAAAACTAACCAAATCCTTCGGCGACCGCCTGCTATTCAGCGACATATCCTTAGGCATATCGGAGGGCGACCGCATAGGTATCGTGGCACAAAATGGTGCCGGAAAGACTACTCTACTCAACATCATTGCCGGTAGTGAGGAGTGCGACAGTGGCACAATAACCCTTCGCAACGGCATTCGTGTGGGATACTTGCAACAAGCTCCCTCCTACCCGCCACAACTGACTGTACTACAAGCCTGTTTCTTCTCGCCCAACGAGACTGTTCAGGTCATTGCCGAGTATGAGCAGGCGATGCTTGCCAACGATACCGTTCGCATCGAGAAGGCTTTGGAACAGATGGATCGACTCAAAGCATGGGACTACGAGCAGCGTGCCAAACAAATCTTATCGAAACTCAACATCACTCGCTTCGACCAACCGGTGGGCGAACTATCGGGCGGACAGGTGAAGCGACTGGCTCTTGCCAACGTACTTATCACCGAGCCACAGCTGCTCATTCTCGACGAGCCTACCAACCACCTCGACATCGAGATGACCGAATGGCTCGAGGAGTACCTCAACCGTGGCAACACTACGCTACTGATGGTCACACACGACCGCTACTTCCTCGACCGCGTATGCAATACGATTATCGAGATTGACAACCACACGCTATACAGCTATAAGGGTAATTTCAGTTACTACCTCGAAAAACGCCAAGAACGACTCGACGTGCAGAATGCCGAGACCGCCCGGGCTCGTAACCTGTTACGCACCGAACTCGACTGGATGCGTCGACAACCTCAGGCACGAGGCACCAAGGCTAAGGCTCGTGTCGATGCATTCTACGACCTCGAAGCCAAGGCTCGACGTCGCATTGAAGAGGGACCTGTACGACTCGACGTAAAGGCTACCTATATAGGTTCTAAGATTTTCGAGGCTCAATACATCAGCAAGTCATTCGACGATGTAAAGATACTCGACAACTTCTACTACAACTTTGCCCGCTATGAGAAGATGGGCATCATCGGACAGAACGGAACCGGAAAGTCCACCTTCGTCAAGATGCTCATAGGCGAAGTAATACCCGATAGTGGCCGATTTGACATAGGCGAAACTGTCCGTTTTGGTTATTACAGCCAAGAGGGTTTACAGTTTAAGGAAGGTATGAAGGTTATAGACGCTGTGCGAGAGATAGCCGAGGAGATACACTTGGGCGATGGTCGTCGCCTCTCGGCAAGCCAGTTCTTGCAACACTTCCTCTTCTCACCCGAGAAACAACACAACTATATCTACAAGTTGAGCGGTGGAGAGAAACGCCGCCTGCACCTATGCACCGTATTGATGCGTAACCCCAACTTCCTCGTCCTCGACGAGCCAACCAACGACCTCGACATTACCACTCTGAGCGTACTCGAAGAGTACTTGCGTAACTTCAAGGGTTGTGTCATCGTCGTGTCGCACGACCGTTACTTCATGGATAAGGTTGTCGACCACCTGCTTGTGTTCCGCGGAAATGCCGAAATCAAAGATTTTCCCGGCAACTACACCGACTATCGCCTGTGGCGTGAGGCACGTCAACAAGAGGAACGCCGACTGGCCGAGGAGAATCGTCGCAAACAAGTTGCATCCGCTCCACAACCCAAGCGTGAGCAAAACGCTGACCGCCGACGACTCTCCTTCAAGGAACGAAAAGAATTGGAGGAACTCGACACTCTCGTACCTCAACTTGAAGCGGAGAAAGCTCGCCTCGAAGAGGAGATGTGTAGCGGAACACTCTCGAACGACCAACTATTATCGCACTCACGACGCATCGAAGAACTCATCAACGAGATAGACGAAAAGGGTATGCGTTGGCTCGAACTCAGCGAATGGGCGTAAATCACATGCCGAAGGGATAAACCGCCAAATAAATATCAATCACTCCGGCATAGACGTGCCACCTCCCCTCGCTACGCTCGCAGGGGCAGAAAAGGTTACCTCGCCAATGTGTTTTCGCATGAGGTAGGGACGCACCGCTGTAACGTCGAAGACGTTGTGCAGTGGAAACCCCATGTGAGCGGAGCGTTACGTGGGGTAGATGTGTGTGTGCAGTATCCTTACGTCGAAGACGTTACGCTCCGGCTATTCCTGTACTACGTCTCCGACGTAGTGGCGTATCCTGTCACCTTATACCCCACGATTACGCACT
>JAFXJY010000053.1 GCA_017531985.1 Bacteroidaceae bacterium | reverse complement strand
TCTTGTTGAACGAAAGTAGATGTCAGCATGAAGAAAGTAAGCAGAAGCACAGTAACGTCACTCATCGCGGTCATATCGATGAGCGTACTCTTCCTTTTTACTTTAACCTTTGCCATATTACAAAGTCCTTTCTTTTAGCTGTTATTAGTGAGTCTTGTTAAATGCGTTTACGATGCAGAAACCAATCTCATCGATAGCATAAGTAATGTTATCAATCTTGTTAGAATAATAGTTGTAAGAGATAACTGCGAAAGCACCTGTTGCAATACCGGTAGCAGTATTTACAAGAGCCTCAGAGATACCTGTTGAAAGAGCTTGCGAGTCGGCAGCACCATCACCAGAAGCAAGAGCCGAGAACGACTTGATCATACCCATAACTGTACCGAGAAGACCAACGAGAGTACCGAGGGTAGTCATAGTAGCAACGATGGGAAGGTTTTGTTGAAGAGCGGGCATTTCGAGAGCAGTTGCTTCTTCGAGTTGTTTTTGGATAGCCTCTACTTTCTTTTCTTTTGTCAAAGTATCGTCAGCTTCAACTTGCTCATATTTGATAAGAGCCGATGCAACAACGCTAGCTACAACGCCTTTCTTTTGAGCACAGAATTTCTTAGCAGCTGCGAGATCGTTGTTTTCGAGAGCAGCCTTTACATTAGCAACGAATGTAGTAGTGTTACCTTTACCATTAGCACTCCACATAGCGATGAAACGCTCTACTGAGAGAACGATAACTGTGAGAAGACAAGTCATAAGGATAGGCACGATGAAACCACCTTTGTACACAGTAGCGAGGAGGTCACCATTGAGGGGGTGTCCGTTTACACGGTCGCCTTCAGAGAAACGAGCGGGATCACCGCAAACAAAATTAAAGAAGCAGATGGCTGCTATGGCACAAACCAAGATAACCCAGATGGGGCTCTTAATGCCAATTGTACTCGACTTTCTAGTCGCAACTTTTTTAGTTCCCATAATTTAAGTTTTTTTTTAATTTGGTTTAAGTGTTTAATATTAAGTTATTTAATTCTCTCATTATTAAAACCAATGCTTTGATTTGATTATCTCCGCGTTCAAGGTCAACCGACCAAACAAGCCTTATAAAGCGTAAATTCAGAGAACCCAAATAAGCACAATAACAGTTCGAGGGGCAAATTTAGTACTAATTTTCGGATAAAAAAAGCATTATGTTCGTTTTTTCATTCATTATCATTTGTCAATCAAATGCTATTTTAGTATAGTTCAACGTTCTACGAGCAACAATTATGCTAAAAAACACAATTTTAATGGCAATTTATCCATGAAATATGAACGAAAAAAACATTTATATATTGTGCGAAAGATTATAAATAGTCCAATATTTGGTGAAGAATAATTTAAACTGTACCTTTGCCGAAAATTTGAATGCAATCATTAAGCATAAACATAGTATCGTATGAAGCGTATTACCTGTCCTAAGTGCGAACACGAATTTAACTTCGATGAAAGTCGTTATAGCCATGTAACAAGCATATCTTTTGCTTGCCCGGCATGTCGCAAGCACTTTTCACTAACCCTCGATGAGATAGAAGAGATGAACCGAGAGGAGATAGATGCTCCTTATGGTTACATCGTTGTGCTGGAAAACCAGTTTGGATACCGCCAGACATTTGCACTCAAACAGGGCGACAATGTCATAGGTCGACACTCACCCGGCAGTGTAGTCGACATTTCGATACAAAGTGGCGACATGAGTATGGACCGACGACATTGTATAATTAATGTAAAGCCCACCGGCAATGGTATTCGCTACACATTACGCGACAACCCCAGCCTGACTGGCACATTTCTACGCCACGAGATACTCAACGATCGCGAGCGTGCCAATATCAGCAACGAGGATGTTGTCACCATCGGAGCCACAACGTTCATCGTCTACCTTCCCACCGAAGAGGAAGATGATTACCTTATCGAATAATACTTAAAGGTTGTTCTATCAACAAGTAACATATTGAACTTTATAGAGATATTCTATTGGGGTCGTTGCTGATTTATTGAGGTATCTTTCTAAATTCAATCGATTATAACGCTTGCATTGTTCTCTCTCATGAGACTTAAACCGCCCTGAAATAATATCTAAATTCAACTCGACCTAATGATTGAACAACCCTTAAACAGTAACATACAGCACAAATAACAACGGCGACAGTGAAACTCTCTGTCGCCGTTGTTATTTGTATCATATTTACCTTTATCGTACTAATATTCTCTTTCACCGAAGATAGTTGTTCCCACACGCACCATGTTACTTCCTTGCTCGATTGCAATGAGATAGTCGTGACTCATACCCATAGAGAGGCGATTGAAATGCGAAGCATTTTTCATCACGCCTTCACGCAATACATCATACAAATGCTTGAGTTGAGCAAACTCCTCTTTTATCAGCTCATCGTCATCGGTATTTGAGGCCATACCCATGATGCCACATAGGCGTACATGAGGGTGACTCTTTACCAATTCGGGGGTTATCACATCGAGACACATCGGTGGTGTAAAACCATACTTGGTATCTTCCTGTGCCACATGCACCTCCAAGAGGCAGTCGACTACACGCTCTTGCCGTGCAGCCTGACGCTCTATTTCGTCTAAAATGCGTATGCTATCGACACTATGTATCAACGATATGTAGGGAATGATGTATTTAACCTTATTGGTCTGTAAGTGACCTATAAAATGCCACTCTATATCCTTGGGCAGTCGCTCATACTTTACATTCAGTTCTTGCACACGACTTTCGCCAAAACAACGCACACCGGCATCATAAGCCTCTTGAAGCGTCTCAACGGGATGGAACTTCGACACAGCCACCAGTTGTACATGAGGGGGCAAAGTTGCTTGTAGTGTTTTCAGTCGTTGCGATATTGTCGACATAGGGCTAATGTTTTTTATAGGTGTAATTATTATTGAGCAGCATCGGGCAACTTACTTTCATAACGGAACACATCGAGTAACTTTGTTTCGTTAACAGCAGTTATTCGCCAGTCGGCCATAGTACCTTTCATGCACTCGTTAAGATTTTCAGTAGCTTGCGAATGTTCACTTGCTTGCACCAGTATGTTGGTGGGCGTCAATTTCTCAGCTCCGGTCTTTTCATCGACGGTGACAAAAGCCACACGACAGCGGAACCAACGATCGCCTGTTTCGTCAAAATAGATTTCACTATAATTGGCTCTCTTAATAGCTGCCACCGTAAATTCACCAGTGACAAAAGGACGTATTTCTTCGATAATACGACCTTCGGCCTCGGTAAACGAGAGTGCATCTACAAGAAAAGTTTCTGTTACCATCTTCTGAATACCCGTTTCAAGGGTTTTTCCATATCTGACTTTGCATTCAAACCAGTTTGCCATGATTGATTTTTTTATTGTAATGATTAATATTCGATTTTGTCTTCTTTATCACGCCATTTATCGAAGGCTGCAATAGCCTCCTCTCCGAGTATTCGCCGAGCCGGTATACTGCGTTGCTCGGGAGAGAGTGACAACTGTGTGTATATAAACGAGTCATCAAAGTTTATAGCCCGAGCATCATACTGAGTATTGGCATAATATATGCAATCGATGCGAGCCCAGTATATAGCCGACAGACACATCGGACAGGGTTCGCATGAGGTGTAAATTTCACAGCCCGAGAGGTCAAAAGTGCCCAGATACTTAGCAGCAGCTCGTATAGCATTGACCTCGGCATGAGCCGTAGGATCATTATCGGCAGTCACACGATTGGCTCCTGTTGCTATTATCTCGCCATTTTTTACTATTACAGCACCGAAAGGTCCACCCCCGTTGTCGATGTTGCGAGAGGAGAGTTTTATTGCCTCTCGCATCCATTTCTTTTGTTGTTCGGTTATCATATCCTTACTGATTTATAAATCCTCTCAAAGGTAGGAAATTTATAAATACTCGCGACATTTTATTCTTTAATAAAACTAAATTCACACTTCATCACTTGCATCTTGTGTGAGCGACTTATTGATTTCTTCGATATAATCGAGCAACTCATCGCGACCATTTCTTTTCTCGGAAGATGTTGCAAAGATAGGAGGCAGCTCTTCCCACGACTCCAACAGACGTGCTTTGTATGTATCAATATTTCTTTCCAAAGCTCCTTTTGAAATCTTATCGGACTTGGTAAAAACTATTGCAAACGGTACTCCGTTCTCACCGAGAAAGTCAATAAATTCGAGGTCTATCTTCTGCGGCTCATGTCGGCAATCGAGCAATACAAAAAGACAAGTCATTTCCTCACGATTGAGAATATAGGCATTGATGATGCGACGTATCTGCTCACGTCCCTCATTGCCACGACGTGCATAACCATAACCGGGCAGGTCGACTATATACCAGCTGTCATTAACTATGAAATGATTGATAAGGGTTGTTTTACCGGGTGTCGATGAGGTTTTGGCCAAACCCTTGCGATTGGTGAGCATATTTATCAATGACGACTTACCCACATTCGATCGACCTATAAAGGCATATTCGGGCAAGCCCGTAGTAGGACATTTGCGAACATCGCTGTTACTGACTACAAAACGTGCATTTTTTACTTCCATTGATTGAGCTTTTGAGATGAGGTACAAAGGTAATCATTTTTGTTAAAACAGAAACAAAGAGTCACCTCGCAAATTTGCAAAATGACTCTATAAATATTATGACTTACCTTCAATACCGTATCTTACACCATCCGAGAATGTGTGTCTTATGTCATCATGAACCTACCTTGAATAGTCTTCCGTATCGAATCGGGCTATCTGACGGAATCTACCTACATTCATCGCATCACTTTGAGCAGGCTATCGCCACATTGTACTACATATACACCCTCGGGCAGCGTAACGAGGTCGGCATCACCTTGCGTGTGCAATACGCAACGACCCATCACATCATAGATGGATACTGCATTATTGCTGTCGTTGCGTACAACACCTCCCTCATACCTCAATACATTGTCACGCTGTGCGTCGGTCATCGCCGAGGTCTTGCTCACGTATCCTCCGATATAGAGATTGGATAGGCACAATGTCTTTCCTGTGGCTGTACTCTTATACCACGGGTATATGCGTAGGTACAACGTCTGACCTTCGGGAACTTTTACCATAGGCATCGCCTCATTGGCATACATAGTATTTGAGACGGGAGAGAGGAACTCTGTCATTACCATTTCATTGCCAAAATTCTCATCAATGGAATACTCTACTCGCCAACGCATGCCATTACCTCCTGCACCTCCGATGTATAGACCTATTGTATCGACTGTAAATTCGGTTCCGGGATTGGCTGCAACTGCAAATTGTATATAACGGTCGCTAACGGCATCTATTTCATTTCCAGGCCACTCATCACCCTCGATAAGATTGCGTTGAGTCTTGTCCGAAGTTCCATGTCCGCTATTTTCAGGCCATGTAGTAGCTTCGTTTTTGGGTGCTGCATATTTCTGTACATACATTTTACTCCAAGTTTCACCAAGAGGTGTCACAGCACCCTCAACCTCGAAGCTGTCGTCCTTGCTCAGTTCCCAATAGACACTGAACGGCTCTCCATCGCCCAAGTCTACCACCTCCATAGTCATCGCAACCGTACGCATCACATTGCCATTACTTACTGTGAGAGTGCCTTCAACAACACCGGCTTCATCGGCAACACAATTGACATAGAAATGAGTCAAGGCAAGATTTCCATCGGTATAATCAAGCATGGCTGTTGTTGTATAGTTCACCCCATCGGTACTGATAGCAAATGGAGCATCGGTTGTGAGCAGCACTGTTCCATCGGCAGGGTCAAGATCCATACCCATCACCGTACATGCCACGCTCTTGACAGCTCCGGGATAACCACGACCGAAGTCAATCGTACCCGGATTGACAATGAGTGAGGCCTCGGCATCGATATATTGGGCAAGAATATCCTGACGCACCATCTCTTGTGCTACCAATCGGGCGAAAAGCATGGCTCCGGTGGCCGAAGTGTGTGTATCGTCGCCTTCGCAATAGAGTTGGGCTTTCGACTCTACATCGCCATACGCCTCTACCATAACTGCCGTCAACTCAGTGTGGTCTATGAGTTGTACATTCTTCTCAGCAGCTACTTCTTTCATGGCCTGCACATAATCGAGGTCGTGAGAGCCATCGGTACTCAGATTGTGACGCCCTTTTTGCGTGATTTTTCCACCACTGAAATAACGCCGCACGATGGGAGTCACCAGTACGGGTGTAGCTTCAAGCTCGCGTGTTTCATCTATATATTTTCGCAAGTAGTCTTTATAAGTTGTAAAGGGTGCTGTTCCACGAGTATCGGCTATAATTGAGTCGGGATTGGCAGCCTGCATCTCATCGCCATCGTAACCGTTGTTTTTCTCGTCGTTGTGGGCAAACTGAATCAACACATAATCGCCCGGCTCTATTTGAGTTCTCACCGTAGCCCAATAGGGTGCTTCTTTATAGAAGCTCTTACTACTGGCTCCACTTTTGGCTCGGTTATTCACTGTAACTTCATCGGTAAAGAACTGATTGAGCATCTGTCCCCAACCTCGCTTATCGGATGACTCGTCATAAGTAGCCATTGTAGAGTCTCCGATGGTGTGTACCTTCTTGGCATAAATTGCCGTTGATAATATTACACTAAAAACCAGTGTAAATAATAACGTCGAACTACGTTTCATCTTTTATAGTATTTGATATTAGAATTATTTTCGGCAAAGATAGGTATTTGAATAAAAACAAGAGATACACTAAATTACTTGTTTAATGTTAAAAATTAACCTTACTCATTTATTAAATCACAAAATATCACTATGTTTGTAATACATAAAACCCAACAAACACTAACACATTAAAATATATTATCTATGAGAAAAACACAATTGTTCACATGGTTGCTCACCGCAGCTATCGCATTTACTGGTATAGCCGTCGATGCAGCACCTCGCAAGAAAGAGAAAAAAAAGAAGGATAAAACCGAACAGGCCGCCACTCCACCCGAAACATCTTACTCCAAACTAATCAAGGGCTGCCACAAACAAGAGGGATTGTTTACTACATACATCAACGACAAGAATGAATTATTTTTTGAAATACCCGATTCGTTGCTGGATCGTGACTACTTGTTATCCAATCGATTGGCCGCAACAAGCCAACCTGCCAAGACTGTGGCGGGACAGATGATAGGTCGACCTCAAATGATACGATTGAGTCGCAATGAACAAATGGTATTTATTCATGCAGCTCAGACACGCAATGTGGTAGCCGAAGGCGATGAAATCACCCCATCGTTTCATAAAAACTTTACCGATCCCATCGTGGCAAGCCTCAAAATAGAATGTCGCAGCGACGATAAAAAGAGCGTTGTGGTGAATATGACCAAGTTTTTCAACGAAAATACCGACATCATCAATCCACAAGGCAATGTTGCCTCCAAAGACCGCAAGAAGAATGGCAAAGGACACTTTGCACAAGTCAAGACATTCCCTGAGAATATCGAAGTTCGTTCGGTCATCAGCTACACAGGCGACTCTCCCTTGACATTGACCATGCACCGTTCATGGATATTACTCCCCCAACAACCCATGATGCCTCGATTGCGAGATAAGAGAGTGGGATTTTTCTCTACAACCAAAAACATCTTTTCGAGTCAAGCCGACAAAATCGACCAAGAAACCTATATACACCGCTGGCGTCTTGAACCTCGTGAAGAGGACCGCGAAGCCTATTTCCGCGGTGAACTTGTAGAGCCGATGAAACCTATTGTTTTCTATGTCGATACAGCCTTCCCCATAAAATGGCGTGAAACCGTACGTCAAGGTGTTGAGGACTGGAATACAGCATTCGAGAAGGCAGGATTTAAGAATGCCATTATAGCCCGCGACTACCCTTCACCCTCCGAAAATCCCGACTTCGACCCCGACGACATGAGATATAGTTGCGTCAAATATGCCACAACCGATATAGCCAATGCCATGGGTCCCAGCTTTGTCGATCCTCGCAGTGGAGAGATACTCACAGCCGATGTAATATGGTATCACAACATCTTATCACTTGTTCACAATTGGCGATTTACCCAGACTGCCGCCGTCGACCCGGCAGTGCGACAAAACACATTCGACAACGACGTAATGTGCCAGTCACTTCGTTATGTTGCTTCACATGAGATAGGTCACACCATAGGACTCATGCACAACATGGGTGCAAGCTATTCATTCCCAATAGACTCACTGCGTAGCCCACACTTTACACAACAATATGGTACTACTCCCAGTATTATGGACTATGCCCGCAATAACTTTGTAGCTCAACCGGGCGACCTCGAACGAGGTGTTCGCCTCACGCCGCCTATTCTCGGTGTGTACGATATATATGCCATCGAATGGGGTTATCGCTACTATGATGTCAACTCGCCCAAGGAGGAACAGCACATGCTGACCGCTCTCATTGAGTCGAAAATGGGCGATGCCATGTATGAGTTTGGTGCCCAACAGTTCCCAATTACCATCGACCCCACCGACCAAACTGAGGACTTGGGCAACGACCATCTACGTGCCGGAGACCTTGCCATCAGCAACCTCCGCATCATTACCGACAACATGCTCGACTGGCTCATAGAGGAAGGTGAAGATTATAGCGACCTCTCAACTACCTACACTGCCATTGTTTCGCAATACCGCCGACACATCGGTCATGTTGTACCTTACATTGGTGGTATTGAGCATCGCGAAGTACGTCAAGGCGATGGCAATATGCCCTACAAGTACATCGAAAAGTCTCAGCAAAAAGCTGCCCTTCAATGGCTGATGAAACAGAACCGCAGTTATCGTGAATGGCTCACCCCCGACTCGCTTCTACTTCAACTGGGACTTCCTCTTGATGCTTATCAGACACTGCACACCTCTATGTTCGGTCGCATATTGAGCAAAGATGTACTCTACCGCATATACGAGGGAGGTAAATTATCACCTGCCACACACTACACAGTACCGCAATTTCTCGACGATCTCGTGGCTGAGGTATTTGCATATACTCGTCAGAACAGAAAACTCAACCTTGTGGAACGCGACATGCAGGCAGCTGTCATCAAGACCCTTATAGAACAATGTTCGATAACCGGCACAAACAGCAAACGCACTTCTCTTGCCGAGGAGTACGACCAACTGTTCAATGACTCTCACTCCTTCCCATGCAGCCATGCCTTGGGACAGTGCGATGGAGCAGCCGAGTCGGATAGCTTCACACGCTACACCATCAACACTCCGGCCTTTAATAACAGCGAGATAGCTCCCTATATGCTGGGGACACTTCGCAAGATACAATTGCTCTATCGCTCGGCTCGTACTGCCACCGGCGATAGCGAGACTCGCCACTTCTACGACTATCAATTGTTACTCATCGAACATGCCTTAGAGGCAAAGTAGTACACTACCTCCCGAAACAGATAACGGCAACCTCCCAAGGGGTTGCCGTTATTATTATATCCCGCATAACATACACATCGGGCAACTCCCCCCCCCTGCTTCGCCCCTGTATTTTCTCCTGAGGTAGGGACGCACCGCTGCAACGTCGGAGACGTTGTGCAGTAGAAACCCCATGTGAGCGGAGCGTTACATGGGGTAGATATGTGTGCGTGTGGTATTCTTACGTCGAAGACGTTACGCTCCTGCAAATCCTGTACTGCGTCTCCGACGTAGTGGTGTATCCTGTCACCTTGCACCACACGATTACGCACTGCGTGCTTCATCGAGGGGTTTCTATAGCCATACGT
>JAFXJY010000052.1 GCA_017531985.1 Bacteroidaceae bacterium | reverse complement strand
TATAGTTTATGTGTACACATCAATAAACAAGTGTTAAACTATAAAAGGAACAAAGATGAACCATACGATATTAACAAATACAGAGTTTTTCAATCGCATAAATAGTAGCGAATATCAGGAATTGTCAACGGCTTACAATGAGCTTGTAGAAAGAGTAATTGAGCATTGCCATTCGGATGCAGAGATGAAGCAAATTGCAGTTGCATTGATGTATGCCGAGATAGAGTTGCAGTTTCAACAAGTAAAGGAGGATAGCGAAATATCTGTATATTTACAAAAGGCTCTTGTCTTTGTAAAAAAGATGCAACGACACCGAATTACGCACCAAACCTCGCTGAACAAGGAATGTGTTATAATCTGTAATCACTTGTTCAGTTAGAGCTGACAGCGGAAGGCGAACATCGCCCAAAAACTCGCCAAAACTGCACATTGTCTTCTCGTAGTTCTTGGCTGTTCCGAGGCGGTTTGTCGCCCGTAGTTGCTCAACTTGTGTGCTCATATAATCGAGCACGAGAATATGGCTCTGGGGCGATTTGTAGCGATTGACAATATCACTTACGGAGTAGTCAACACCGCAGCTATCGAGGTCTAAAATAACCCTTCGTAGCAACGCCACATCGCTATCGATGCGGTTCTGAGTCATTGAATGATTTGGGGCTCCCTGCACCAACTTTTCTTCATCTGCATCCCAGTCAGATGGGCACACTCGGAGCCTTGTTGTGATTTGTTGGGTTTTACGATTGTGGGTAATTTGATAGTAGATAACACCTGCTTTGCCCTCCACTGACGATGGGCGTAATTTTACTTTTACTGTTGCCATAATATTTTCATTTAATCTATATCATTAACTAAAAAAGCCTCCATTCGCAGTGAATGAAGGCTTTGGTTATTTCTTGTCTATTTGTATGTATTCGGAGTATTTGATATCGATATAAGGATTGTCGCTCGGCTATGCGATTGAATTCACAATCTAAAATCCACTCTAAAAAATTAATCATCAATCCTAACAAAGCGATTGATAGAAGTTCCCTAATATAGTTCATCGAGGGATACGTTTTTTATATTTTTTTTATTCACTCACTATCTTACAGACAATAAAGCAGCAAATTTGCCGTTAATAGCATAGTTATGAAGTTGAGTAAGAACATAAGATGCATGCTTGTGGCAGCACTTGCTGTCATGTGTATAGGAGTGTCCGCAGCTCAGCCGGGCGGTGGTGGACGCGGTCGCAAGGTTCAAAATCTGCCTTTTGCCGATTATAAGTTGATACACTTTGGCTTCTCGGTGGGAACACATGTTCAGGACTTGACTTTTACACACAACGGCCACATAACGCCACAGGGCGAAAGTTGGTATATGGAAGTCCCATCGTTCTCGCCGGGATTTTGCGTAAACTTGATGGCCGACTTGTATCTGTGTCCGCACCTCAACTTGCGATTGTCACCGGGTATATACTTCGGCAATAAAGTGGTAAAGTTTCGCGAGGAACATACGGGAGCGATGCAGTCACAGAATCTCAAATCGAACTACGTTGTGGTTCCGCTCGACCTTAAAATCAGTGCCAAGCGTTGGGACAACATTCGCCCTTATATATCGGCCGGTGTGATGGGTACGCTCGATGTGGCAAAGCAGGAAAATTCGTTTTTGAAAATGAAGCCTTTCGATTGCTACCTGACCTTTGCATTTGGTTGTGATACTTACCTACCCTACTTCAAGTTTATTCCCGAGATAAAATTCTGTATAGGAATGACCGATGTATTGGATCGCAACCGCGACCTGCCCGACCCGCTTGACATCAAGTACACCGACTCGCTGCGAAAGATGAAATCGGGGATGATTGTACTCACATTCTATTTTGAATAGTCTTTGCGTGAGTTCTTCAATAAAATTCCCGTTCCACATGGTCACAATATTTTTCCTCTTCCGGTAGCTGTTTTCTATCGCTTTTTTGTTACTTTTGCACTACATTAGTGAGTGACAGATATGAAAGTACTACTTGTCAATACCTCGGAACATCGAGGAGGTGCGGCCATTGCTTGTGGTCGACTGATGCAGGCACTGCGTCGTAGTGGCGTCGATGCTCGCATGCTGGTGGCTGTGAACGATGACAGCGACGCCATAGGGTACTGCGACACGCCCTACAAACGATGGTTGTACAAGTGGGCTTTCTTGTGGGAAAGAGTAGAAATTTTCACACAAAACGGTCTTTCAAGAGCCAATCTTTTCGCAGTCTCAACAGCCGATACCGGTCAGAATATCACCAGCCATCCGGCAGTACAAGAAGCCGACATCATACACTTACATTGGGTCAATCAAGGATTTTTGTCGCTATCGGCACTGCAACAGATATTATCATTGGGCAAGCCGGTTGTGTGGACCATGCACGACATGTGGCCAACGACTGGCATCTGCCACCATGCTCGCACCTGCGACCGATACACTGACTCGTGCGGACAATGTATGTTTCTCAACTCAACACACGATCACGACTTATCGCATCGTACCTTTGTTCGCAAACAAGGGATATACTCAACAGCCCCACTTCACTTCGTCACATGCAGTGCTTGGTTGCGAAACTTGGCCGAAAGAAGTGCGTTGCTCAAATCCTCCGATACGGTGTGCAACATTCCCAATCCCATTGACACTCAGTACTTCGTCCCGGGCGATAAGTCGGATGCACGTCGCACATTGAGATTGCCCGAGGATAAGAAACTAATATTATTTGGTGCAGTAAATGCTGCCGACAAGCGTAAGGGCATCGACTATTTCATCGACACCCTACGCATCCTACATGACCGCAACTACTCACTAAGTAAAAAAATTGAACTGGTAGTATTTGGCTCAACAGCCCACATGGCAATGGAGTCGCTCCCCTATCGATGCACATCGATGGGATACATCACATCGCCCGAGACAATGCGTGACATATATCGTGCTGCCGATGTATATGTCACCCCCTCGCTTGAAGAGAACCTCCCCAACACTATCATGGAAGCAATGGCTTGCGGAACCCCCTGCGTTGGATTTGATATAGGAGGTATTCCCGAGATGATTAATGCCACCAATGGATATGTAGCACAATATAAAGATGCAGCCGACATGGCACACGGCATAGCCAACGTACTTGATGATGACAACTACCCATCGAAGAGCAAGGCTGCTCGGGAAAAAGTTATAACCGAATATGGCGAGAAAGCAGTAGCTTCGCGTTATATATCACTCTATCGTTCACTCTTAGACAAGTAAGCATATGAATGTGAAACCATTATTTTCCATTATCACCATCACATACAATGCCTCGGCAAGCATACGACCGACACTGCAAAGTATTGAAGTACAAAGTTGCAAGAACTACGAATACATTGTGGTAGATGGAAAATCGACGGATGACACATTGGCTATAATCGAAGCCTCACAGCTCACACCACAGCTCATCAGCGAACCCGATAACGGTCTTTACGATGCCATGAACAAGGGCTTGGAGATGGCACAAGGCGAATATCTGATATTTCTCAATGCAGGTGACGCATTCCACGCCCCCGACACGTTACAAAACATAGCCGATAGTATAGGCAACCATCGTCCCGGAGTCATATATGGAGAGACCGCCATCGTTGACGCCGAGCGACGATTTATCATGATGCGTCGCCTCAAAGCCCCCGAACACCTCACTTGGCGTAGCTTTGCCGATGGCATGGTAGTGTGTCATCAGGCATTCATTGCACGTCGCGACATAGCACCTCGCTACGATCTTCAATATCGCTACTCATCGGATGTGGATTGGTGCATCCGATGTATGAAACAGACCGACGAGCTATTCAACACTCATCTTACCCTCATCGACTACCTCAACGAAGGCGAAACCACCCGCCATCACAAGGCTTCACTTAAAGAGCGATTCAGGATTATGTGTCGCCACTATGGTTACATTCCTACGGTACTGCGTCATGTCAAGTTTGCCATTCGCCACACCATAGCCCGCTGTCGAGGTAAATACTAACAAATTCACAATATGGAACTTGCACGATATATCATAGTAGTAGCCGGTGGTCGTGGCACTCGTATGGGAAGCGACACGCCTAAGCAATTCCTACCCTTGGCAGGTAGCATTGTACTCATGCACACCCTCGAACGAATGGCAGCAGCCGAGCCACAAGCCCAACTGATACTGGCACTGCCACACAACCAACAAGAGGAATGGAAACGATTGTGTGAAAAATATCATTACACACGCCAACATAGGATTGTCGATGGAGGAGCAACACGATTTGAGACCGTGAGCAATGCTCTGCAATATGTTCCCAACAATGCCATTGTAGCCATACACGACGGAGTACGCCCCCTTGTAAGCATCGGTGTCATACGACAAGCATTTGCAACAGCCATCGAAAAAGGCTCAGCCATACCCGTAGTGCCGGTAGTTGATAGTCTTCGCCACATAGATGGAGAGACATCGCATGCAGTCGAGCGTAGTGCATATCGAGCCGTACAGACTCCTCAGGCATTCAACTCAACACTGCTGAAAGCTGCCTACGACACCCCCTATCGCAATGAATTTACCGACGATGCATCGGTATACGAAGCAGCAGGACATCACATCAACCTGATAGATGGCAATAGCGAAAACATCAAAATAACCATTCCGCAAGATATCATCCTTGCAGAGTACTTGCTATCACACTGTTAATCATGGCCGAACTTAGCGATTTAGACATAAAATATCTTCCCGGAATAGGACCTAAAAGAGCCGAACTCCTTGCTCGCGAACTAAACATTCGCTCCTATCGTGACTTGTTATACTATTTTCCTTACAAATACATCGACCGTAGCAAGACCTACCGCATCAGCGAAATAACCGGTACTATGCCCTACATACAGCTGAACGGTCGCATCACATCATTCACAACCCAAGGCGAGGGTGCAAGACGACGACTGATAGCCACATTTTCCGATGGTACCGGAGTTATAGACCTTGTGTGGTTCAAGGGGATAAAATATGTAATGGAACGCTACAAAACAGGTATCAATTACACCCTATTTGGTAAGCCTACACTCTTCAACGGTCGATACAATATAGCCCATCCCGAGTTAGACCTTGCCGATGACATCATAGATCGCAACATAGGACTGCAAGCCTATTACAACACCACCGAGAGAATGAAAAGTGCCTTTGTCAACTCCAAGACACTGCACAAGATGATACACACCCTATGGAACAGCATTCATGGTCCTCTCGAAGAGACTCTATCACCCGAGGTAATAGAAAAAGCCCATCTGATGGGAATAAACGATGCACTATGCTACATACATTTTCCACGCAATATCGAAGATATGCGTAGAGCTCAGATGAGACTGAAATTTGAAGAACTTTTCTATCTGCAACTGCACATACTACGATATGCCCGACTTCGTAATCACAACATAGGCGGACACCGTTTCAGTCGCATCGGCGAATACTTCAACCGCTTTTACCACGAGTGCCTACCCTTCACGCTTACCGATGACCAGAAGAACGTACTGCGGGAAATACGAGCCGACGTAGGGAGTGGCAGACAGATGAACCGACTACTACAAGGCGATGTAGGAAGCGGAAAGACCATCATAGCCCTCATGACCGCCCTTATGGCCATCGACAACGGCTATCAGGCATGCATCATGGCTCCTACCGAGATACTTGCCGCACAACATTACGAGAGCATATCGGAACTGCTCATGCCATTAGGATTGCGAGTAGAACTCCTCACAGGTTCACGACGCAAACGTGAACGAGAACCCATTCTTGCAGGACTTGCCTCGGGCGATGTTCGCATCCTTATAGGTACACACGCACTACTCGAAGAGGGCGTGATATTCAACAATTTAGGCATGGTCATCATCGACGAACAACATCGATTCGGCGTAGCTCAACGAGCCAAGTTGTGGGGCAAAAACACCATTCCGCCACATGTATTGGTCATGACAGCTACCCCCATACCACGCACCCTCGCCATGACTGTCTACGGCGATTTGGATGTCTCACTCATCAAACAATTACCACCGGGTCGCAAACCCATACAGACACTTCTACAATACGACAATAGAAGAGAACAACTCAACGCTTCGTTACGACGACAATTACAAAAAGGACGACAAGTCTACATCGTGTATCCACTCATCGAAGAGAGCGAAAAGAGCGACATGAAAAGCTTGCTCGAAGGATACGAAACCGTTCAACGCACTTTCCCCGAATATACCGTAAGCATGGTACATGGCAAGATGAAACCGGTCGAAAAAGAGGAACAAATGCAACGCTTTGCCCGCAACGAAGCTCAGATAATGGTAGCAACAACGGTAATAGAAGTAGGCGTAAACGTTCCCAATGCCACAGTGATGGTCATAGAGAATGCCGAGCGATTCGGGTTGGCACAATTGCATCAATTACGCGGTCGTGTGGGTCGTGGAGGAGAACAATCGTACTGCATACTCATGTCACGATATGACCTCACACAAGAAACCCGTAAACGGCTCGAAATCATGACCGAAACGAACGATGGATTTGTCATAGCCGAGGCCGACATGCGAATGAGAGGACCCGGCGACATGGAAGGTACACAACAGAGCGGTATAGCCTTCGAACTACACATAGCCAATCTCGCCCAAGATGGTCAAATACTGCAATTGGCTCGCGACATCGCCATGGATATACTGGCCGACGACGTGATGCTGGAACACCACCGCAACGCTATTCTCCGCAAAGAACTACACCGCAACTATTCCAAGAAAATCAATTGGGGACAGATCAGTTAATGTCCATCACATAATTTTCCATCAATCTCATCAGAGAGAGCATGGTATTTGCAGTCAAAAAAGAGGGTTACATGCTTAAAAAAGACTAAATAATATATTTTCAACACATTAGAGCAAAAATATAGTTAATCGGGATTTTGTTATTTCGCGAAAATATATACCTTTGCATCGGGGAAAATTTTTGAAACAATATGTACTACGTAAGAAGGTCAATAATACCACCCCTTACAGCCACATTATTAAACTTAAAGAACATTATGAGCATGATTACAAACTGCCGTAAATTATTTATTGTTACCACATCAATCTGCATGAGCTTGATAGCCTATGCACACAACGTTACCGACACACACCTCAACCATCATCAACAGATACTGAAAGAACAGACATCGGTGTATGAAGAGATAAACCTCCTCGACACAATTGCCTTGAAAGAATTGCAAATTGATAGTCGCAGTACATTGGCTCTCGATTTATACCAAGACTCCTGGAACTCTGAGAGGGTCAATCCTTACAATGCCTCGAAGATGGACCTGCCCGATTCGCTTGTTATAGACCTATCGGAGTATTGTATACCTCACAACGGACACATTACCTCGAACTATGGATGGCGAAAGAGACGCATGCACCGCGGTATCGACATCAAGGTACAACGAGGAGACACCATTCGTGCAGCATTCAGCGGGAAAGTACGCCTCACCAAGTACGAGCGTCGAGGCTATGGATACTATGTAATATTGCGTCACGATAACGGTCTTGAAACCATCTACGGACACTTATCTAAGTTCCTTGTAAAGCCCGACCAAGAAGTAAAAGTGGGTGAAGCAATTGCCTTGGGAGGTAATACCGGACGCTCCACCGGTCCTCACCTCCACTTTGAAACTCGTTATCTCGGTATGGATATTAACCCCAATGCCATCTTCGACTTTAACAACAAAACCATCCGTCAAGAATTTCTTGCATTCAGTCCCAAGTTGTTAGCCTCACAAGGTCCCTCTGCAATACATGTAGAAGGAACGAAGTATGGCTATAACAAAGGTAAAAGTGGCAGCAGCAGTAGCAGCGGTGGCGTAGCTACCTACCGCGTGCGTAAGGGTGATACTCTCTCTCGCATAGCACAACGCAATGGAACTACCGTCAACAACTTGTGTCGTCTTAATGGTATCAAGAGAACTTCGATACTACGACCGGGACAACGCCTACGCATTCGATAGATTTTATATCGCAGGTCTCTACCAATTAGGTCGAGTTGATTAGGATAGTCATTTTAGTCACATTCCTTCGGAATGCACAATGTATGCACTGTAACAAAATGGGAATAAGAAAGATACCCAAACAAACCTCAATGCAACCGAAATAGAGACAACCGACATATATACGCATTTATAGAACATACATCTATTAATTTTGTGGTTGGAGTGTGTCAACAATATCTGTGTTGGCACACTCTTTTTTTACCTCCAACCTTCAAAAAGCGGTAGATAAACCACAATTATAAAAACAAAAGTTATACCTTTGCAATATGCAAACAACAGTAGAAACCGACGAAAAATATATGCGAATGGCTCTGCAAGAAGCCCAACAGGCTCTGCAAGCCGATGAAATACCCGTAGGAGCAGTAGTAGTGTGTGGCAATCGTATTATAGCACGGGCACACAATCTGACCGAGACCCTATGCGACGTAACAGCCCACGCCGAGATGCAAGCTATCACTTCGGCAGCCAACAACTTAGGAGGCAAATACCTCACCGACTGCACCTTATATGTAACCCTTGAACCTTGCACCATGTGTGCAGGAGCCATAGGATGGGCACAAGTATCACGCCTTGTCTACGGAGCTTCCGACCCTCGACGAGGATACACCATAGTAGCACCCCACGCACTACATCCCAAGACACAAACCACCAGCGGCATTCTTGCCGATGAATGCCAGACACTCCTACAAGACTTCTTCCGCAAGAAACGATAAATATCGGACTCGTCACACATAACAACAAATAGTATCAGACGAGAACAGCAAGTGCATCGACATATCACCGATAATGAATAAAATTACCGATGTATGGAATTTATAGAAATTCCATTTAAATTTTGTACCAACAAGTTTTTTTATTTACCTTTGAATAAACATCAAATTAAGTTCACCATGAAACACTTCACTTTATTTATCAGTATTATAATCGCATTGGCCATGACAAGTTATGCACAAGAGGTTACACCAAGCACGAGCTGGTCGGGTGAGATTTCGCTCGGGGGAAGCAAACTCAAAGTAGAATTTGTAATGAAGACTCTACCTGACGGACAAGAGGCATGTGCCTTGAACGTACCTGCTCAGGGTGCCAAGAATATTCCTGTTGAAGTAAAAAGAAATACCCCCGATAGCTTATATTTATCGATACCCTTAATAAGAGCTGTTTATAAAGGTCGCAAGGTTTCAGCTGAAAGCATCGTCGGTATTTTCACCCAAAACGGTATGTCGCTACCTCTCAACCTCGCACCCGGAAAATCTGAGTTGGCTCGTCCACAGATGCCCAAGCCACCATTTGCTTATACAACAGAGGAGATAGTTTTCACCAATGATGCCGAAGGTGCCACACTGGCAGGCACATTGACTTATCCTATTGGATATGAAAGTCATAATCATGAATCCATCCCCGTAGTTCTGATGGTTACGGGCAGTGGTTCGCAAAACAGAGATGAGGAGATATTGGGTCATAAGCCATTCTTCGTTATCGCCGATTTTTTGGCTCGTAATGGAATCGCATCTTTGAGATACGATGACCGTGGCGTAGGACAATCGACCGGCTCAATATCGGGTATCACAACAGAAAACAATCTTGCCGATGCCTCAGCAGGTGTAGCTTACCTACGCAGCCTCAACAAGTTTGGCAGAATAGGTATATTGGGACATAGCGAAGGTGGCACGATAGCCTTTATGATGGGTGCCGAGAAGAGTGTCGACTTTCTCATCTCACTTGCAGGATGTGCAGCCAACGGTATCGATGTCATTGTAGGGCAGAATGAAGCAGCATTGCAGTTACAAGGCATTTCGCAAGAATGGATAGACAACTACGCCACTGCATTGCGAATACTCTACAAAGAGAGGGTCGAAGGTAAAGTGAATACCGAGCCAATGCAGTATGTTGAAGAGTTGTGTAAAACAAACAATCTCACACTTCCTGACAACCTGATGAACAACCTTGCCTTATGTACCACTGCCGGTGGCGAATGGTTTACTTGGTTCTTGGCTTACGACCCGGCAATAGCCATCCGACAAATCACATGTCCGGTCATGGCTGCAAACGGAAACTTGGACTTACAGGTACTCAGCCAAGACAATCTGCCCATTATCAGAGAAAACCTTCCCCCCAATAAAAAAAGTATTATCAAGGAGTATGACTCATTGAATCACATGTTCCAGCATTGTTCCCCTACAACGGCTCTCAGTTATGGAACGATTGAGGAGACCATCTCGGAGGAACTTCTTCATGACATTGTAAACTGGATAAAGCACTTAGATAAGTAATCAGTGTCTTGCACTGCTCTGCCGTTATACTCAACCCTACATCATTGGGGAGGTGCATTCTAACTCTTCGACAATGCAATAGATTTTCAGCCCACTCGGATTGGTCGAGGCGGCTATAAACACGATAGAAGTTAGTACTGACTGGAAGTACTAACTTTTTCTTCGTAGGAAGGAGAATAAGCCTTTGGAATCTACTTTGTTGGCATCATCACCATATCCATAACTTCCATAGGTACTGGTTCCATAACTATAACCATATCGACGATAGGAATAAGTATGAGTAGTCATATTTACATCGTTAATACAGAGATAGGTTGCTTTAAGTTTACCGGAATTTACCATACCATTGAGAACCTTCACATGGTTGCATGAAGTGTATCCGGCTCGTGTTACAAAGAGATTAATATCGACAACACGGTCTATCAGGAACGAGTCGGAGACAAGACCTACGGGAGCTGAATCGACAATGATGTAGTCATATCGTTTTCGCAGTTCCGCAAAGAGTTCGTCAAGCGATGTATTGAGCAACAACTCATTGGGGTTGGGTGGTATAGGACCACCGGGCATTATGTCAAGATTGTTATATTTCGATGGATGTATCAAATTATCGATGTTACGTTCTTGCCCCGACAGATAGTTGACAATACCTACCCGATTGGACAATCCGAAGTAGTGTGCAGCCTTAGGACGGCGAATATCAAGACCTATCAGCAAGACTTTCTTACCGGTAAGGGCAAAAGATATAGCCAAGTTGGACGAAACAAATGTTTTACCTTCTTGCGACACCGAAGAAGTTACCATCACCACTTTCTTATCGGAAGCCGTAAAGAGAAATTGTATATTGTTTCGCAAGAGGCGGAACAACTCCGATGGAGCACCGTTGCTTTTCTCTTTTACTACAAAGAAGTCCTCTTCGCCATTGTGAGGCAACTCGGCAAGAACCGGTATTGATGTCATACGTTCAAGTTCCACCTTATCTTGGAACGAGGGGAACATCATGCGTTTCAAGAATATGATGACACCGGGAATGAGCAGAGCGATGACAAAGGCAAGGAAGAATATTTTGCTCTTCTGCGGAGCTATGATACCTGCATTGGTAGGCTCATCTATCATACGAGCGTCTCCCACAGCAAGTGTCTGTGTCAGTGCATTTTCTTCACGCTTTTCGAGAAGGAAAACGAAGAGATTTTCCTTAATGCGTTGCTGACGCATGATGTCGGTAAGCTCACGCTCATATTGCGGAACATTACGTATCTTGCGTTCTATCTCTTCTTCCTGCCGACTGATGTCTTTCTTACGCAACTCTATGCTCTTACGAGTAGAGGCTACACCCTGCAACACGTTAGCCTTTACTGCAAGAATATTTTGTGAATACTCTTGCACAATGGGATTACTTTCGCTCGAAGTGTTGAGAAGTTTTTCACGCTCGGCAACAGTTTTGTTATATTCGTTAATTGTATTGCTCAACCCTGCATCGGCTATACCCAATGAAGGAATGGGCGAATAAGTGTTGGCCGGATTGCTCAGATAGCTTTCGACATACTCTACGAGACTCAACTGAACGTCTAACTCACTACGTTCTTTGTCCGACTCGCCGGTCTGATGCAGATACATCTGAGCTTCGGACGAAAGGTCAGTAAGTCCACGCTGAGTACGATATTGTTCCACCTCTTGCTCTACGGTATTGAGTTCTTTCTGTATGGCTACGAGACGATTGTTGATAAAAAGTTCGGTATTATTGGCGGCTCGATTTTTCTCGGCCACACCATCCTCATTATAGTAGAACACCATGCGATTCATAATATCGATACCCATCTTGGGTATAGGTGTATTGTATGATACGGCGAGCAACAACGAGTTCTTGTCATATTGCGATATTTTCAACCCCTTGGATATTGTCTTTGCAACATTCATTGGGTTGTTTACCTCCACAAGTATTTCGTCGGTATTGCCATCATATCCGGGTACTTGTTCTACAATGTATGTACCTACGGCAGGCAAGTGCAACTTGATGGGCAACGACACTTCATCGAAAGCAAGCTCTTTCTTTTCATCCTCAAATGTGTAGTTTACCTTTATATTGCGGAGATTGTCGGCATTGGGTCTACCCACCGTCAGATGGATGGTTGTCTCCAACTGATTGACGTCGGTGGTTGAGTCAGGACGCACCACCAATGGTGTGTTATTGTATAATGGCGTGTTACGCATGCCTCCTTTGCTCTTGTACGATACATACAAGTCGAGATCCTCAACTACTTTCTTTATAATGGTACGCGATCGCATGATCTCCATCTCGGTAAAGATACTTTCCACACCCGAGGTTATACCCAGACTTTGGGTCAATACATCGCTTTCGCTCTTTGACCACTTATCTATCATCAACACAAGTGCCTGCACATTGTAAGTAGGAACTTGTCGCAGTGTATAAAAAACAGCCAAGCCGAATACAACAAAAAGACTCAATATAAACCACTTCCAGTGTGAAAGGCATTCTAAAAAGAACAAGGTCACATCGAAACTCGACTCTTCTTGTTGCGAACCTTGTTGAGGAGAATTTAACCGATTAGTGTCCATTAAAATATTATTTCGAATAGTTCAAGATTGTCATTATCAATGATGCTGCCGAAATAGCTGCACCGGTAATACTGATGGCCAACGAAGCAGTGGGAGGCACTACCGTAGCCGTCGAAGCCTTAGAGTTGTTAGGCTCCACATAGATAACATCGTTCTGTTGCAAGTAGAAATAGGGTGATAGAATGAGATCTTTGTCTTTCAGATTGAGTCGCACCGTTGTTCGTGAGCCATCGGCATTGGTACGCACCAACAACACATTATCGCGACGACCTGTGATATTCAGATCGCCTGCCAAGGCAATGGCTTCAAGTATATTGACTCGTTCGTTGGGGATAACATAAGTATCGGGCGACTTTACATCACCAAGCACCGATATTCGGAAGTTTTCAAAGCGTACCGTTACCGCTGGCATCTCATGTATATACTTGGGATGTATCTGTCCGCGTACATACTCTTCGAGCTGGCTCTTGGTCATTCCTTGCACATAGATGCGACCCAACACCGGCATATCAATGTATCCGTTATTATCGACGAGATAAAAATTTAACTCATCGGAGTTCAATGCCGTTCCCACAGCACGAGTATAGTCGACTACTCGACGATTGAATGGTTGCACTGCCGTACGATCGGTGGCCATCACCGTTATATCGAGCAAGTCGCCCGGCATTACCACTTGATCGGGTATACCGGCAACTTCCGACAAAGTTGTCGGTGTCAATTCATCGACATTCTGCAAATATGTTATATCCTTGGATGTGGTGCATGATGACATCAACAGCACACACACAACCCACATATATATTACCTTTTTCATATTCTTTTTTTCTATGTGCATAATCGTGGCAAAATTACTAATAATCTTCATGCCCGCCAACCCTTTTATAATTTTTTTTAGAGACATTTACACACGCAAACGTATGCAAAAAAAATAAACACACTACGGTCTACAACAACATTCTCGGGGATGGGGTTCTTGTACGGTCATTATTTTTTTCCTACTTTTGTATCGATTTTTCAGGGAACTTCTATCAATTAGCATGTTATAATTGTGACGATTTTTTCTTTGAGCCGATTTTTGAATTTGACCCCAACAGCATAGCAAGCCATACAGTTGAAGTCAAGAATAAGAATATTGCCGACAACTAATTTTACAAATATCAATTTATAGAATATACCTTAACAACAAACCGCATGGAATCAATTAAGAATATCTACCGCATAGGCTGCGGACCTTCAAGCAGTCACACCATGGCTCCGCGTCGAGCTGCTCAACAATTTCTGCAAGACACTCCCGATGCCCAAGCCTACCGGGTAACCCTCTATGGCAGCCTCGCAGCTACCGGACGAGGGCACCTCACCGATGTTGCCATTATCGATGTTTTATCGCACAAGGCCACTACCGAAATAGAGTGGCGTCCGTCTGAAATACTACCACAGCATCCCAATGGTATGAAATTTGAGGCACTCGACAGCCTTGGCAATGTTACCCGTTCATGGACAACATTCAGTATAGGCGGAGGTGCATTGAGCGACGATGTCCACTCCGACGAGAAGCTATACTCCGAGACTTCACTACTCGAAATACTCAACTATTGTCGCAGTGAAGGATATAGCTTTTGGGAATACGTCGAACAACACGAAGGTCATGACATATGGGAACATCTGACACAAGTGTGGCAAGTGATGCAAGATGCTATTCGTCGCGGATTAGACACCGAAGGTTTGCTTCCCGGCGGATTAGGTGTACGTCGCAAAGCAGGAGACTATCTGATTCATGCCTTCAACTCGACCCAACAACTGCACAGTCGCGGACTGGTCTATGCCTACGCTTTGGCCGTAAGCGAAGAGAATGCAGGAGGTGGCACCATCGTCACCGCACCCACATGTGGCTCGTGTGGTGTCCTACCTGCGGTATTATACTACATGAAAGAGCAACTCAACACACCCGACTCCCGCATACTGCGAGCATTGGCCACAGCCGCCCTTTTCGGCAATATTGTAAAACGGAACGCCTCCATTTCAGGTGCACAAGTAGGATGTCAAGGCGAGATAGGTGTTGCTTGTGCAATGGCCGCCGCTGCCGCCTGCCAGCTATCGGGAGGTTCCATACAACAGATTGAATACGCTGCCGAAATGGGTCTCGAGCACCATTTGGGACTCACCTGCGACCCGGTGTGCGGGCTTGTTCAGATACCCTGCATCGAACGCAATGCATTTGCAGCCACAAGAGCCTACGATGCATGCATGTTTGCCATGTTCTCCGACGGACAACATCGTGTACAATTCGACAGCGTAGTCGAAGCCATGCGAGCCACCGGACACGACTTGCCAAGCCTCTACAAAGAGACTGCCGAAGGCGGTCTTGCCAAGACCTTCAAGGGAAAGAAGTAAGCTACTCGAAAGATTGCGATTTTACTTTTCTTGTTTAAGAAATAATAAAATTAGCCCACATTTATTATTATATCGCAGAAGTTTACTATCTTTGCACTGCAAAGGTATTTCCGGTTACATACACACTGATTTGTAGCAACTAATATTACCTTGGAAAATACACTCCTTCGTCCTTCCCGATTAAACCTTTTCAGGTTAAGGAAGTCATAAGAGACAGAAAATGAATAAATATTAATGTAAAAAATACAGACAACTATGAAAAAGTTTTTGTTAGCCGTAGTGGCATTAGTTTTGAGCGTATCGGCATTTGCCGAAATCCCCTCAGTACAATTGAAAGACATCAATGGTAAACGTGTCAACACTGCCAAGTTGAACAATGATGGCAAACCTTACATCATCAGCTTCTTTGCTACATGGTGCAAACCCTGCTTGCGTGAGCTTGATGCCATCAATGAAGTATATGCCGACTGGCAAGATGAAACAGGTGTTAAACTCATCGCTGTATCAATTGACAAAGCTCAAGACGAATCGAAAGTTAAACCTTTGGTAAACAGCAAAGGCTACGAATACGAAGTATTGCTCGACCCCAACGGCGACTTCAAGCGTGCTATGGGTGTCAACATGGTACCCACCGTATTCATCATCGATGGCAACAACAATATCATAGAGACTCGCACTCAGTACACCGATGGTTCGGAAGAGCACCTCATCGAAGCTGTTAGAGAAGCACTTAACAAATAAGATTAAACACAGTCTATGAAAAAACACATAGCACTCGCACTGATACTTGCCTGCACAAGTCTCGGCACCATGCGTGCCGTCGACTTGGGCAGTGCCACTGTTACCGGTAGCATACAGAGCGACATGCTCGTACCTCAACAAGATGACGCCATCGGTACCGAAAATACGGGAGCGTTCAACACCAACACATACCTCACGCTCAACGTTCATAGTCAATATGTATCGGCCGGCTTGCGTGCCGAATTTTTAGAGTTCCCCCTTCCCGGTTTCGAAGACGAATTTAAGGGATGGGGTATTCCTCATTTCTATGTAACCGGTAATATAGCCAAGACCGAAATCACAGCCGGTACATTCTACGAGCAGTTTGGTAGCGGATTCGTTCTCTATGGCTACGAAGAGCGTTCACTCGGTGTCGACAACGCCATCTTGGGAGCCCGCGTCAAGACATCGATAGTACCCGGTGTCCGCCTGAAAGCATTGGGTGGTATCCAACGTCACTATTGGGAATGGACTGATGCTGCCTTGTGGGGTGGTGATATCGAACTCACATTCGAAGAGTGGTTCAAGCCCATGGCCGAAAATGACATCCGCTTGTTACTGGGTGCATCATATGTATCGCGTCACGAGAAAGATGAAGTTATATATGCCAACCCCGATTATCGACTCAACCTGCCTCAGAATGTAGGTGCTTTCGATGCTCGCATGAAATTTGGCGTAGCCGGGTTCGACCTTTTGGCCGAATATGCCTATAAAGCCAACGACCCTACTGCAAGCAACGGTTACATCTACAAGCCCGGTCAAGTAGCCATGTTGTCAGCCTCTTACTCACAGAAGGGTATGAGCGTATTGTTGCAAGCCAAACGCACCGACAACTTTGCCTTCCGCACCGAACGTAGTGCCGAGCCTACTTCATCATCATGCTACATCAACTACCTACCGGCATTTACCTACCAACACACTTACGCGTTGGCAGCACTCTACCCCTATGCCACTCAACTCATGGGTGAGTGGGCATTCCAAGGCGAGTTCCGCTATAAATTCCCTCGCAAGACAGCCCTCGGTGGTAAATACGGCACCGATGTTGTACTTCGCGGATCATTGGTATATGACATTGAAAAGAACTTTGTCGAAGGTACACTCCCCAATGCCTCAAATGGCAAATATGGTATCATGGGAACCGATGGTTACACATCGCCTTTCTTCGGCATGGGCGAAATGTTCTACGCCGAGGGTGGCATCGAGATAAGCAAAAAGTTCACTAAGGACTTCAAGCTCAACGCCATGTACATGTATCAGAAATACAACAAATCGGTTATCGAAGGCGAAGGTGGTATGATCGACTCACACATCGTTGTACTCGATGGTAAATATCAGATAAGCAAAAAGGTTACAGCTCGCATGGAGTTGCAATACTTGCACACTCAACAAGACGAAGGCGACTGGGTATATGGCCTTGCCGAGGTTTCGGTACTCCCCTATCTGATGTTCACAGTATCGGACATGTGGAACATTGGTGAAACCAATATCCACTACTATCAAGCACTCGTAACAGGAACATTCAAGTCGCACCGTCTGCAAGCCGGATATGTGCGTACCCGTGCCGGTTACAACTGTGCCGGTGGTGTATGTCGTTACATTCCTGCCACTCGTGGTGTACAAATTGCTTACTCTTACAACTTCTAACACAAGGTATGAAACACACATTATTATATATAGCACTTGCCTCGACCATCGGTTGCTTTACAGCTTGTAACGTTATCGATGCCGACAATCGTTACATTGAGGTAGAAAACAATGCCGACCCCCAAGAACGAGTTCAACGCGTACTGATCGAAGAGTTTACCGGTCGCACATGCGTCAACTGTCCCGAGGGAGCAGCCATCATTCACGACATCATTGATTACTATGGCGACAAAGTTATAGCCATAGGCTATCACGCGGGCGATATGGCTCCTGCGGCAGTTGGTCCTTTTGCTGGTCAAGACTTCCAAACAGAAGCCGGTGACACTTATGAAGAGCACTTTGCACCCCAAGCATATCCGGCAGCTATGATGAACCGTACCGCCAAGGATGGTGTTATGGCTTCGACCAAGAAAGAGTTATGGATGACAAGCGTTATTGACGAGTTGGCCAAGGCACCTACATGTGAAGTTACACCCACATGTGTCTACGACGCTGCCACTCGCACTGCTACCATTACCACCGAGATAGAGGCATGGGTGAACATGCCCGAGAATGTCAATCTCCAAGTCCAATTGGTGGAAAGTGGTATCATAGGTGCACAATTAACTCCCACAGGCATGTTAATGGACTACGAGCATAACCATGTATTCCGCGGAGCTGTTAACGGCACTTGGGGCGAAACCATCGCATCACTGCCCGCCGGTGAGACAAGAAGCTACACCCACACCATCACCCTCGATGAAACATGGGTAGCCGAAAATTGCAGCGTGGTAGTATTTGCCTATGTCAACAACACACAACGCGTGTTGCAATGCAATGAATGCCACGTTGTGGAAACAACCGAAAATGAATAATAATCAAAACGAATAATAACTTAAAAAAGAAAGGATATATCATGAAGAAAGTTTTACTTCTTGCAATGGCCACTGTGGCATTTATGTCAGTTCAAGCACAATCGGTACGCTTTGTAAACGACGGTGTGGTACTTGAAAACGATGCAAATGTACTCATCACCGAGATGGGTGTTTCAGGATTTTCAATGGACTGGTATCCCGTTATCAAGAACACTTCGGACAAGAGTGTTGAGGTAATCGTATCGGTAGATGTAAACCAAGAAAGCAACAAACACGCCGACATGATGGATGCTCTCACCATGTGCGATGCTCAAAACTGCTTCCCTGCAACAGTATCCGAGTTGCCCGCATTTACACTTGCCCCCGGCGAGGAGACAACTCACAACTTCCACGCACAATTCCAAGTGATGTCAAAGTTTTCAGGTTACAACGATGCATATATTGAAGCTATCTATTACATCATGAACACTCAGGATGAAGAGGACTTCACCTATGTCAATGTAACATTCGACCTTGCCAAATCGGCTGTTGACAAGACTCAAATGTCGTCGGAAGTAAAAGTATTCCAACGCGGTGAGAACCTCATATGCAACTACAATTTCGATACCGAAGCCAACCGCAATATCGTGGTATCAAACATCGTAGGAGCTACTGTTGCCAACGTCGCCCTTAACAGCAATTGCGGCGAAGTTGCCATCAACAACCTTACCAAAGGCGTATATGTGTACACATTGGTTGAGAATGGTCGTAACGTACAATCTCGCAAAATCGTTGTTCGCTAATATTAAAACCCTCTACTTATGAAAAAATTAACCTTAATCGCATCTCTGTCACTGCTACTGTGCGGTGCATCGGCAACTGCTGCTGAGACCAATTTTGAATGGGATTTCTCAAAAGGTTTTGAAGGCTTTACCATCTACGACATAGATGGCAAGAAACCCCAATCGGCAGCACAACAATTAGGTTTTGCTTCAACAGGCGACTCTTGGATACAACTATTCTACTACAAAGATCCCGTAGCAGCCAGTAACTCGACCCACTCTCCCATAGGAAAAGCTGAGGACTGGCTCATTACTCCCGCCATCACAGTGGGCGAGAATAACATCTTCACATTCGATGCTACCACTGTTGCCTATGGTGGCGCCGACAAAGTTGCCGAATTCGATATTAAAATATCAACAACAGGCACAAATGTTGAGGACTTCACCCTCTTGGCAGAGAAAGAGACCGCCACTTCAAAATGGTCGGCTCTTGCATATGACCTCTCAGAATATGCCGGACAGACTGTTTACTTGGCTATTGTCAATGTAGGTCGTTCGAAAGACGTTCTGATTGTCGACAACCTCTTTGTTGGTATTCCGGCCTTAGCCGAAGTAGAGGCTGTATATACTCGCATTCAAGAGAACACCAATAGTGGTCAACGCATTCAGGTAAATCTTACCGCAGGATTGGCCGAGTCGATTACCTCGATAGAAGCTACTCTTACTTGTGGTGACTTTACTACAACCCGCAACGTACTTGAAACCAATATTCAACCCGGAGCCGGATATTCGTTCCAATTCAACGAATCACTTCCTGCACCCACACCCGGTGATGCACAAGAGTTCTTCATCGATGTTGTAGTAAACGGTGTTGAGACAGTTTCAACAACAGGTGAAATTATTACACAAGCTTATCAACCCACCAAACGCGTTGTGTGCGAAGAACAAACCGGTACATGGTGCGGATGGTGTCCTCGCGGTCATGTCTACATGGAAAAAATGGATGAGGATTACCCCGACACATATATTGGTATAGCATCACACATAGGCGATGTAATGCAAAACTACGATTACGCCAGCTACACATCAGCCAATCTTGGTGGAGGTGCTCCTGCCGGTCGTGTACAACGCTCGTCGGAGGTATGTGACCCCTCACAATTCCCCAGCCTCTACAAGAGTTACATCAAGACACCTGCTCTTGCCGATATTAGCATTTATGCTTATTGGAAAGATGATACACAGAAAGAAATCGTACTTCGCACAAGTACAACATTTGCACTCAATGCGAGCAACTTAGAGACACGTCTTGAATATGTAATAGTAGAAGACGATGTAAACCAACCGGGTGACAATCGTTATGATCAATCGAACTATTATGCCGGCGGTGGCTCGGGTACAATGGGTGGATATGAGAACCTTCCTTCGACAGTAGAAGCTGCCAAAATGTTCTACGACGATGTAGTTCGCCACGTCATTACCGATGAAGTGGGTGAAGGTATAGCCGGAAGTGTTCCCACATTCATTGAAAAAGATGTAACTTACACTCACTCGACCGAAATGACAATTCCTCAAAGTGTAATCAACATCGAAAATTGCGAATTTATAGTACTCCTCATTGATTATCAAACCGGCAATATTCTCAATGCTGCCAAGTGTAATACTGTCAATCCCGCATCGGTTGGAACAATCGAGCATAACAACAATACTCGTGCCATTGCAACCGACAACGGTGTTCGCGTCGAGGTAAATACCGATGCAAATGTGGAAGTTCATGTATACACCACCGATGGTCGCCTTGTACACACAGCTGCACCTCGCCAAGTGAGCGGTCAAGCTACTATCGACTGTCCTATAAGCGGTCAAGGTGTTTACTTGGTTAATGTTGTTTGCGATGGCGTTGCCAGCACACACAAAGTTATTTTGTAATACATTGAATAAAGTATAAGTACTCACAGACAATGCGAGAGACGCAATAAAATTATTGCGTCTCTGCATGCGTTAAAAAGAGACATCAAACCAAACCTAAATATGAAAACTCAAATCAGAAAAACATTACTTTGCTTGGCGGCCTTACTGGCCTGCTGCAATGTGGCCTTCGGACAAATGCTTGAAGCCGTAAAATGGTCGCAAGAACTTAAAATGGTATCGGACAACGAAGCCGAGTTGATATTCAATGCTGCCATCGAAGAGGGTTGGCACCTCTACACCACCGATGTACCTGCCGATGGTCCGCTCCCTACAACTATCCGCATCGACGTAATGGAAGGTGCTGAGTTGGTTGGCGAACTGACAACAGTAGGTGAAGTTCACACTGAATATGAACCCATGTTCGAGATGAATCTTTCGTCATTCTCACACGCCGGTCAATTTGTACAAAAAATCAAATTACTCGATACCGAGAACTATAAAATCGAGGGTCTCCTCGAAGGACAAGCATGCTGCGAAGGTGCATGTATGCCCGTTGAGTCGTTCTTCACTTTTAGCAAGGGTGCAGTAGCCACAGCAGTGAAAGAAGAGAGTAACGACAATGTTGACACAGCCCCCGTTAACCCCTTGTGGACACCTGTTATCGAAGAACTCAATCAGCTCGGAAATACTGAATCGGAAGACCAATCGTTGTGGGCAATCTTCTTGGCAGGTTTTGTTGGCGGTCTTGTAGCCTTGTTTACACCTTGTGTGTGGCCTATCATCCCCATGACAGTAAGTTTCTTCTTGAAACGCTCTAAGGGTACTTCGCAAGGATTACGCGACGCTATCACTTACGGTATATTCATCATCGTAATATATGTTTCATTAGGTCTGCTCGTGACACTCATCTTCGGTGCAAGTGCCTTGAATGCCCTCTCAACCAATGCTATCTTCAACATCATCTTCTTCTTGATGTTGGTAATATTTGCAGCATCGTTCTTCGGAGCATTCGAAATTACACTCCCCGCATCGTGGAGCAATGCCATCGATAGCAAAGCTGAAAAGACAACAGGTCTGCTTAGCATCTTCTTCATGGCATTTACATTGGCTCTCGTTTCATTCTCTTGTACAGGTCCCATCATCGGCTTCCTGCTCGTGGAGATTTCGACAACAGGTTCAATCATTGCCCCCACTATGGGTATGTTTGGTTTTGCCGTAGCATTGGCATTACCCTTCACTCTCTTTGCCATCTTCCCCTCGATGCTCAAATCAGCTCCCCGCTCGGGTGGCTGGATGAACAGCATCAAGGTTGTACTCGGTTTCATCGAGTTGGCACTTTCATTGAAGTTCCTCTCGGTTGCCGACCTCGCTTATGGCTGGGGCTTGCTCAACCGTCCCACATTCCTCGCTTTGTGGATTGTAATCTTTGCTTCAATGGGCTTCTACTTGTTAGGTAAAATCAAGTTCCCCCACGATGACGAACTTCCTCATGTATCGGTTCCTCGTTATTTCTTGGCAATGATTTCATTTGCATTTGCCATCTACATGGTACCCGGCTTGTGGGGTGCTCCCTGTAAAGCAGTAAGTGCATTTGCTCCTCCCATGTACACACAAGACTTCAGCCTCTATGTTGATGAAGTAGAAGCCGAATACCACGACTACGACCAAGGTATGCAAGCTGCTCTGCAAGCTGGCAAACCCGTTCTCGTTGACTTCACCGGCTACGGTTGTGTAAACTGTCGTGAAATGGAGGCCTCAGTGTGGACCGACGATAAAGTACGCGACATTATGCGTGAAGACTTCATCCTCATCTCACTCTACGTCGATGACAAGACCCCCCTTGCCGTTCCCATGGAAGTAGTAGAGAACGGTCAGAAACGTACACTGCGTACCGTTGGCGACAAGTGGAGCTATCTGCAACGCTCGAAATTTGGTGCCAATGCACAACCTTTCTACGTCATCCTCGACAACGAAGGTATGCCTCTCACCGGCTCGTATGCATTCGATAAGAATGTCGACCACTATGTTGAGTTCCTCAACAAGGGTCTTAACAACTACTAATAGACTCACATGATAATACGAGGCTGCCTTTCACATGCAAGGGCAGCCTCGTCTGTTTAGAACCATGACAAACAACATCGAACGACATCCACTCTCACCATTCCTGCCACAGCAGGCACAACTGCTCATGCTGGGTAGTTTTCCGCCCAAACAAGAACGCTGGTCGATGGATTTTTTCTATCCCAACTGGATCAACGACATGTGGCGTATCATGGGAATCATATTCTACGACGACGCACACCACTTCGAGATAAAGGGAGAGAAACGTTTTGACCGCACAAGCATCACCGACTTCTGCAACGAACGCGGCATAGCACTTTACGACACTGCATTGGAGGTACGCCGACTGCGTGACAATGCTTCCGACAAGTACCTCGAAATCGTTACCCCTACCGATATATCACTGTTACTGCAATCCATTCCTTTGTGCCACACTATCGTAACAACAGGCGAGAAAGCGACCGACACTATCTGTAACACATTGCAGCTACCACGACCACAAGTAGGAGGTTACAGTCGAGGTTCTTACATCAACCGCAACATCACACTCTATCGCATGCCCTCATCCTCACGAGCCTACCCCATGTCGCTGCACAATAAAGCCGCCATTTATAGAACCATGTTCCGCGACATAGGCATGATATGAAGTCAGGCACTTGCTTATGACAGCGATATTTTGTACCTTCGCGAAAATTTTTAAGGTAACGAAATGATAACAGTAAATAACCTCGGTATCCAATTTGGAAAAAGGGTACTATTCCAAGATGTAAACTTAACATTCAATCCCGGCAACTGCTACGGCATCATCGGAGCCAACGGAGCAGGAAAATCGACATTAATGCGTATATTGAGCGGTCAACTCGACCCCACTCATGGCACTGTGAGCATGGCACCCGGCGAACGTCTATCGGTGTTGAGCCAAGACCACTTCGAGTTTGACGACTGCACAGTAATAGAGACCGTACTGCGTGGTCACACCGTCTTGTGGGACATCATGCAAGAAAAGGATGCCTTATATGCCAAGGAGGACTTCTCAGATGCCGACGGAATACGAGCCGCCGAGCTGGAAGAACGATTTGCCGAACTGGAAGGATGGAATGCTGAGAGCGATGCAGCCGAGTTATTGAGCGGACTGGGTATCAAGGAGGCTAAGCACTACATGTACATGCGTGACATGAGTGGTAAGGAGAAAGTGCGTGTACTACTTGCCAAGGCACTGTTTGGCCATCCCGACAACCTGCTGCTTGATGAGCCAACCAACGACCTTGACCTCGAAACAGTAATGTGGCTTGAAAACTATCTTGCCAATTGCGACAACACTGTATTGGTGGTATCGCACGACCGCCACTTCCTCGACTCAGTATGTACACACACAGTCGACATTGATTTCAGCCGGGTACAACTCTTTGCCGGCAATTACAGTTTCTGGTACGAGTCGAGTCAGCTGGCTTTACGTCAACAACAACAGCAGAACAAGAAAGCCGAAGAAAAACGCAAAGAGCTTCAAGAGTTTATCCGTCGTTTCAGTGCCAATGTGGCTAAAAGTAAACAGACTACCAGCCGTAAAAAGATGCTCGAAAAACTCAATATCGAGGAGATACAACCCTCACAACGCCGTTACCCGGGTATCATATTCACACCTCAACGCGAAGTAGGCAACAAGATACTCGAAGTAAAGGGATTAGAGAAAAGCATTGAAGGTACTACCCTATTTCGAGATGTAAACTTTACCATCGAGAAAGATGATAAAGTGGTATTCCTCTCACGCGACCCTCGTGCCATGACCGCTTTGTTTGAAATTATCAATGGCAACATGAAGCCCGATGCAGGCTCGTATGACTGGGGACAGACCATTACAACGGCTTACCTGCCACTCGACAACACATCTTACTTCAACACCGACATGAACCTTGTCGACTGGCTCGCACAATTCAGCGATGACCAGAGCGAAATATATCTGAAAGGTTTCTTGGGCAAGATGCTCTTCTCGGGCGATGAGTTGTTGAAAAAAGCCTCGGTATTGTCGGGAGGAGAGAAGATGCGATGCATGATAGCCCGCATGATGATGCGTGATGCCAACACACTCATCCTCGACACACCCACCAACCACCTCGACCTCGAATCTATTCAAGCCTTCAACAATACACTTACAGGGTACAAGGGTGTAATACTCTTTGCATCGCACGACCATGAGTTCATACAGACTGTTGCCAATCGCGTGATAGAACTCACACCCAACGGCATCATTGACAAGATGATGGAATATGACGACTATATCACCGACGAACGTGTACAAGCTATTCGCCAACGCATGTATCAAGTATAACCATTACATATCAAAACATATATCACAATTATGGTAAAACATATCGTACTCTTCAAGCTGAATGTCGACGAACCGGAGCGAAGCCTACTCATCGACACCTTCTGCAAGGCCATCATGGCACTGCCTGCCAAGATTGATGTCATTCGTCACATCGAAGTATCACGCAACATCAATCCTGCCGAGCAATACGACATTGCGTTGAACTCAACCTTCGATACTCTTGCCGATGTATCAACCTATGCCACCCATCCCGACCACGTTGCTGCTGCCGGACTGCTCAAAGGTAAGGTTGCTTCGCGAGCATGTGTCGACTACGAAATAGGCGAATAAAAACACATCCTTACAGCCTATATCTGCGACATAGATATGACACACATAAGGAAAGGCTGCGTCTTCACATGGAGGATGCAGCCTTTCTTATTACATTAAAATAGAGGTACACCACCTGCGGTGTGCATCAAATCTGCATCTCACAAACATACACAAAGAGAGGGTGCCTCGTTGTGAGACACCCTCCGATTGCTTTATTATAAGGTAGGTCTTATCAATACTTGCGACAGACTACTTTCTCAACTGTTATCACACCATTAGAGTAGGCTTTACGAACGATGTTGATACCATCCTGCAACTCAGGAACCAACATACCATCAATAGTAAATATCATGGTGCTTACTACCTCAGCACCTTCTACGATAGTATTGGCGATACCCGAATAAACACCTTCTTTGTTTACTCCTTGCGATGCAATACTGAGACCACCCATTTCGTTGGCAGCACGCACACCGAAGAAATCATCATTGGTAGCATCGGCAGGTATAACATATTCGGTTTCGTTGGTAAATGCTACAACCTTACCATTGCGACAAACAGCATAACAGAATACATAATCCGATGCATCCCATGTAAGAACTCCTCCGGCAACAGCCACATCGGGAGTAATTGCTTGCTCGGTAAGCAAGTTGGGTTGCCATTGATCATCACCTGCCAGCACGTTGGCAATAGTATATTGAGCAGCCTCCTCGGCAGTTAACACAGGATTGTAAGCAGCCGTTACCGACTCGCCATCGACAGTAAAGGTAGTGGTACGACCCGACAAGTCGATAACATTGCCACTCTCGGTTACACTGTTATACTCGGCAAAGAGTTCGGGCAATACTTGCATACTTGTCCAACCGGCAGCCGAGGGGATAACCTTCATAGTAGTGTTCAACCACACACAACGAGGAGTTCCGTTCCAAGGACGACCCAGATTGTACTGACCGTTATTCACTTCGTGACCATCTATCACACAGTCGTTGAATACATAACCCCAGTCGGTATCACCATTGGGAGCTGTTATACAGTTGGCCGAAGAACGCTCTTCGAGATAGAGAGTCGATTGGTTGAAGAATACATCACCACCGCCGCATATAAAGTCGACAGTACCATGTATTTCGGTATTCTCGTGATAAGCACGCATCTTACTGTTATTGGTGTAGTAAGTATCTTGATAAGAGAGCATACGCACATTCTTGAAGATGTTCTTATCGCCCTTATCTTGGATACAAACGGCACGACCGGTTGTGCCTATATAGTCATAGGCATTCTTGATGGTAAGATCCTGCATATAGATATTGCTACCTGTGAGCAATAGCGTAGCCGATACTCCAATACCTTCGGTGGGTGCCTTATTTACGATAACGGTATTCTCCATATTTTCACCGATAAGTGAAATATTGGATTTCACATTGGTCAGACAAGCCTCACCAAGATCATAAGTACCCTCGTGGAGGAAGATACGGAAACGAGTCTCACCATCGGCAGTTGCAAGAGCCGTGAGCAACTCGGCTGCATCAGTTACCTCAACATCGTACATGCCGGCTTGCACTGTGGGAGGAGCAACGGTTGTGAATGACAATGTAACAGCCTCGGTAAGTGTATTACCGGCAAGGTCTGATACTGTATTGGCCGGAAGAGTAAACGTATAGGCAGTGTTATAATCGAGACCCATGTAGTTAAATGTAAGTACACGACCCGACACAACAGGAGCTATCGTTTGATCGCCCAAAGTAGCCATTGTACCTTCATTCACTTGCACTTTCTCATCGAAGTTCACAACGATGCGACCGGTTGCTGAGACGTCGGCAGCATTGTCGGCAGGAACTGTGGATACTACAACCGGAGCAGTACCATCGTCGTAGATAGCTGCCCTACCGATAACAAATATATTGGTAATGGCTGTACCATCGTTACCCTTGCTTTCAGTACCCACCGTATTACTTGTATAATCGGGTATCCAGCGAATATACAGCTCCTCAACATTGTTACACTCGGCAGGAAGAGTAGCCTCCATCAGTGTCCAAGCCTTGGCAGCCGGAAGGGTAACACGAGTAACCTCTTTCCATGTTTCGCCATCGAGTGAATATTCGAGTACTTGCACCTCGTAGGCGATGAAGTTATAGAGCAACTCGGCTTGTACCTTTATATCAGTGAAATTCAAAGCATTGACCTTGGTCTGATAGTAGTACTTATCGGTGAGTTGTTGCCAGTTGACAGCAGCCGGTTTTCCTTCGTATCCACCGGCAGCCTCTTGCGACTTGTCGAGCCAAGCAGCTACGTTACCCTCGGCATTGCGGAGAACAAGAACTGTATTCTCATTATCGCTCGACGACACAAAGTCGGCAGCACGGCTGTTCTTTCCACTCTTGATAAAGTCCCAACCAACAAGGTAATCGACAGCACCATATACGGCAGTCACCTCTTTGTCGGCATCCATCGTCACAACAAGGTCGGTTGTAGTCTCACCCGAAGCCCAATTGCTGAATGTCAAGATGGGGTTGTTGGTAGCAGTAAGAGTAACCACTGTGCCGGCTTCATACATCAACATGCCATCCACTTCGGCCGGCTCGGGAGTGATGTTCACCATATAGTCATTGGCACCACCTTCCACATTGACAACCAGCTTGTAGGTGTCGACTGCAACAAAGTTGGCTGTCACGACCGAGTTTTGAGCAACAACATACTTGCACTCAGCAGTTTCACCCACCACATTACCATCTGCATCAGTCCAGTTTACAAAGTCATAACCAAAGTTTTCTTTGGCAGTGAGAGTCACCTCGGTGTCAATATCATATTGTTCGCTTTGAGGATATACCGATACGCTACCACCTTCCTCAGGCGATGCTGTAAGAGCGAGAGTTACTTGCTCGGCAGTAATCTCAACGTTGGCATAAACTTCAAGTTCAAACATATAGGCATTTTGTGAAAGAGCAATATTAGTCCAACGTAGTTGTACCTCTTCTTCATTGATAGCACACTCAACCCACACACCCGTAGCAGGGTTGGCAACAGCATCGCTCAATACAACCCAATCGGTATCGGTGGCACTCTTCTTTTCGAGTTTAAATCCTCGATTACTACCTGTTGCACCATGGAAATAACGCACGCGAGTGATATTCTTAAACGAGGTTGTTTCTATTGTACCATTGGCATTCTTCTCAGCCATTGCAAAACCCGTTAGGTCACCAAATTTTCCTGTATTTTGTCCGCTGGGTTGCACACTTACACCATCAAATGTAAAAGTAATAGTCTCATTACTGAAATTGGTTGCAACGTCGAGCGTACCACCCTCGGCAGGAATAGCAGTCCAGTCGGTAAAGTCGGTCATGATAATACCACGTTCTTGTATCTGCACATCGGCTTGTACGACAGGCATTACAATCTTTACATAGCTGTAATACGAACCGTCGTTAACGACAATCTCCACCTTCTCGGCACTTCCGGCACAAGTAAACGATGCTACGGTATTATCACTTTCGAGAGCCACACCATCGACAGTAGTCGCATTGATAGCATTATATGCTTCCATCGAAATAGTAGCACCCTTACATGAAGGTACTGTAAAGATTGTACCGTTGTTGACCTGAGCCCATTTATCGCCACGACCGGCATTGCTGAATTTTCCGGCAGTAGCATCTATATCCATCTTCACATCGATGGTTTCGCCGGCGATAGTGGCTTGTACCACTACTATACCCACACCATTGTTAGCACCTTGCAGGGTGTATGATGGGAGTCCGTTGCTCTCGCCGAAATAATATTCGAGCGTTACAGCCTCACTACGGTCGGCAAGAGTTACTGTATTTTCGGCAAACAGAGGCGAAAGTTCAATATTTTCTTCACCGGCAGCAACCTCTTGACCTACTGTATATGTGTTCACTCCATCACTCCATCCAACGAGTGTCTTACCCTCAACGTAGAGAGACCTGTTGGCTGGAATGGTAAACGTACCACCAATGGCAACAGTCATAGCCTTGGGAGCAATACCGGTAGCCTCACCAACGAGATAGCTTACAGTAATATCGGTGGGAATCTCAATCGGGTCAATAGCTACCACCGACAGATAACTCAGATATGTAACCGAGCATGTCAGTGTTGTTGCCTCATCTACTTTATAATATCCATAGGTAATATTTTCGGCTGTATTCTGATGGTAGCAATTCTCGGCATTACCAAGGTTCATAACAACATTACCCTCGGCATCGGTAATCTTAACAGTACCGTATTTACAATTACCAACGCCTATCTTTACCGTACCTTCTACGGGTACTGTTACGATGGCATTACCAATGCCATGTTCACTATGATATGCACCGCTGATGGTAGCAGCGGCACTTTCGTCATCGGCTTCGACGCGACTTATTGAGCCATCCTCGGCAACTGCCACACCCATCGTAACCGATGTCTGGTTGGCAATTTCATCTTCTGTCAGCAAGTTTATTGCATTATCAATCACAATGTTACGGAATGTCGATTCGGGTTCTTTCTCCACAACAGGAAGTGTAACAACAATATTGCTGAAATAGGTATTTTCACCCACTACGATTTCGACGGTCTCGGCACTACCTACACATGTATAAGAAGGAGTCTTACTACCGCTGTTAAGAGCCTTACCCTCGATAGTTGTGGCATCGAGTACACTATAAGCAGTAATGTCTATAACAGCACCCTTGCATGCAGGTACTATAATCTTAGTTCCGGTATTGACTTGTACCCATGATGTTCCATTGGTAGCAAACTTACCATTTGTTGCATCGATATCCATTTTCACATCAATGGTCTTACCATTCACAACAGTCTGTGCAATCATGATACCGGTGTTGCCTTGATAAGCAACCGATGGAGCGCCTTTGTCAGGTATAATGTTATAAGTTATTGACACAGCCTCGGTACGGTCGGCAAGTGTTACCTCATTGGCAGTAAACACAGGAGAAATTACCACATCACCTGTTACCTCAAACGTAGCTCCGAGAGGATATGTCTCGCCATCAACGTTCCAACCGGTGAGGGTAAAACCTTCGTTATACAGATATATATTGGTAGCAGGGAGAGTGTATTCCTCTCCTACAATAGCCTCCTCAGTAGCAGGGAGTGTACCTTCGGCACCGAAGTAAAGTCCCTTGGCATAACTAACAGAGGCTGTCTCTATTACTTCATTGATAGCAACAACCGATACATACGACAGATATTGAGCCGAGATAGTCAAGGTAGTTGCTTCACCTGCATAGGTCACATAAGTTATATTATTGGCAGGATCGCTATGATAACAATTGGCTTTGCCCACCTCACCGATAACATTGCCACCGGCATCTTTAACCGATGCAGTACCATAATTACAATTACCGATACCCACCTTCACAGGACCTTCGACATGCACCGTCATTGTTCCATTAGACATACCATGCTCACTATGATATGCACCGCGAACAACAGCCAGAGCATCAACTGCATCGGCAGCTACACGCGACACAGTACCATCTTCGGCAACCGTAAGACCAAATTCGGTTTGCGTCAAGCTGCTTACTTCCTCCTCAGTCAACAAGCCGACAGCATTAAATTCGGCACTGAAATCGCGAAATACAGCCTCTGACTTAACATACGTTTTTACCGCAAAATAAGGCACATAATTTCCGCCCGATATGGTCAGGGTTGTAGGACTTTCCACTTCACAAACAACTGATGCTAAGTTGGAGGCATCATTTTTATAGCAACCTGTTATCTTAGTTGTAAAGGTTGCAACAGTTGAGCCTTCGGCATCGGTTATTGTTACATCTCCACCGTAAGTACATTGTCCCAGAACGACCTCCACCGAGCCTTCAACAGGCAGTGTAGCTACAAAGTTGGTCAATCCATGATCACTATGATACTTACCACTGATGACAGCCACCGCGTCAGTTGCATCGGCAGCTACACGCGACACTGTACCATCTTCGGCAACTGCCACTCCAAAACTGACAGCCGTACCTTGTACCAACTCGTCACTTGTGAGCAGTGTCCCGTCTCCATTGTTGATAACAGCTGCAAAGTCACGAAACTCCGCTCGTGCCGATGTAGCCCCTACAAGTGCTACCAATAACAGTAGCATACAGGATAGTTTTCTTAAATTCATAATAATAGAATTTTAGGTTAGTATTAATTGTGTTTTTATTGTATTCTCTTATCGACAGGTCTACACCTATACACTCGGGTCAAAGATAAAGAATATTTTTGGAATAATCTCATAATCCGCTAAGAATAAAAAGTTTATGCGGAAAGGTCAAGAACGAGGTAATGAGTTGGCAACTGTTCTGATTTCTACATACTTGCGTGCTTTGCATTGATGTACAACTCATCTTGGAACAAAGGTACAACTTTTTTATGAACGAGCAAAAAGGTGGTGCATTTTTCATTGTTCAGGGTAATATTGGAATTTGGTCAATCATCAATCTGCGATATTATGAGTTTCCCGATTCCGTCATTCGCCCCTTTCCTTTGCTCGTCTGCGAAGGTAGTACATCAGCC
>JAFXJY010000051.1 GCA_017531985.1 Bacteroidaceae bacterium | reverse complement strand
TTTAGCACCGGGGTTCCACCTCTTCCCATTCCGAACAGAGAAGTTAAGCCCGGTCACGCCGATGGTACTGCGCAAGTGGGAGAGTAGGTAGCCGCCACATAAATCGCCCTGAGAACAAACGTTCTCGGGGCGATGTTTTTTAGGTATAATGGACAAAAAACAAGAGAGATTTTCCTCGCTTTGGAAAAAACTCTCTTGGGTTGATTATGCAGACCTAAAACCAACTATTTTTGTCCACATTAGCTTTTTTATAATCCTTATCCCTCTAACTGACAACCATCTAACTTCTAACCCTCTATCCACTCTTATTCTACGTTATGATTGTAAATGTGATTCTTGTATTTTTTATGCTGACTTTTACGGCAGCTTTTATTGCGTTGGCGAGATATATCGATTCGGGTCAGGGTGATGGGCTGATAGCTGGTTATGGCTCGGCCTCGGAGGATGAGAAGGATGAGTATGATGTGAAGCGTGTGCGTAGGGTAGTGTCTATGGCTCTCTATTTTGTTGCTGCTATTTTACCTTTGTTTGCAGCAGCGTCTTTTCTTCCTATTGATAGTGCTATGCTTGTGATTTTATTGTTAGTGTTGGTAATGATTGTAGTCTTGGTGTGTGGTGTTGTTTGTGGTGATAAGTGGTCAAGACGAAAGTAGAATAGTGTGACCGATAAATTTTTCTCTTTTATTCGCCTCTTGCAATACGATTACGGATGCGACTGAGTGTCTCTTGTGATATATTGAGGTATTGTGAGATGTATTTGAGTGGTATTTGTGAGATTGTATTTTTGCCACGCATTTTTATATATTGTTGGTATCGTGTATAGGCATCGCCAATGCTGGTGAGTGTGCTGCGTTTTTCGAGCGTGTATAGTTGATATAGTTGGTAGTGGCTTTGCCAACGCATCAGGTCGGGACATTCGTCGCAGAGTTGCCAGAATGCATCGAAGCTGATACGATACAATTCGGTATCGGTAATGGCTTCGTAGGAGGTTTGCGATGGTTGTCCGTACACGATTGAAGCCAAGGAGACGAATAGATTTCCTTCAACGCCGAAGAGAAGAGTAGCTTCGTTGTCGCCGTCTTCATGAAAGCATCTTACTACACCACTGATTACTATATAAAGGTAGTCGGAATTTTTTCCTTGTTCGATAATGCGGCTGCCTTTGGAGTACTTGGTATGCTCTAATACTTGGGTAAGCCGCTCAATTGTAGAGTCTTCTATATGGTATATGGCTCGTAGTGATTGTGATAGGTTCATATTTATGTCGTTTTGGTGGTGGTTTGTTTCTAATTTTTTTCAAAGGTAATAAATTTTCTTGAAATAATAAAAAATTGATATATGTCAAATTGATAAATTAAAATAATATTATATATTTGTGACATCAAATAAAAGTAACGTGCCGGCAAGGATAAGCGGACTCGATTTTTGCATGTGCCAACCTAATGAGTCTATTGTGTGATTATGAAAAGATTATTTACATTTTTTACAGTAATGTGTCTGTTTGCTGTATCGACGATGGGACAAGTTCTTTTCTCAGCAGATTTTCAAACAGAAGCAGATTTTAATGAATGGACGGTTGTTGATTCAAATGCCGATGGAGTAACATGGAAGTTTGATTCAGCAGGAGATCCTTCTCATGTATTTTATTCATATAGCGGTGCTAATGCTGCTAATGACTGGATGATTTCGCCTGCAATAACTGCGACTCAGAAGGGTGCTGTTGCTGTTACTTTTGAGGTACAAGGTAGTTCGTATGTCGAGAAACTTCAGCTTTTTAAAGGTTCTGAATCGTCGGCAGATGCTATGACTGAGACGATTAGTGAGGTTCTTGAATTGGGAAATAATAAAACATCACACTTGTATTTGATAGAGGTAGAGGCCGGTGAGACTTTCTATTTGGGCTTTAAGGCTTGTTCCGATGCAGATAAGTGGCGTTTGTATTTGTGCAGTGTATTGGTTCAGTTCTCAGCCAATCCTGTTGATATTCGAGTTGCCGAGTTTACCTCTCCTGTTTCGGGATTCTCGTTGGGTCAAGAGACTGTTACCATCAAGGTAAAAAATGAAGGTCAGGTAGATGTTAATGGTTTTGATGTTGCTTATTCGGTAGATGATGTTGTTGTAGCTACTGAGACAGTAAATGCTACTCTTACTGTCGGAGCCGAGATGGAATATACATTTGTTGCCAAAGCCGACTTGTCGACACCACGTCACTTGCACGTCTTGAAAGCATGGACAATTCATGCCGATGATGTGAATGCATCGAATGATGCCTGCACAACAGAGGTGCTACACAAGGCTCCTGCGTCGGTACCTTATTATATGGGATTTGAAGCAAACGAGTATACTGATGGTATAACTTTCTTCAACTTGAATGAGGATAGTGGCGACTGGGAACTTTATTCCGATCCTTGGTGGAGTATGGCACACACCGGCGACTATTGTTTGGCTTACAATTATGATAAGAATAATAATGGAGATGACTGGGCTATTCTTGAACCTATTACGATAGAAGAAGCCGGTTATTATGTATTGAAATTCTGGTATTCGGGCGATGATACACACCCCGAGAAACTGGGTGTATATTATGGTAGTGAAGCTACACCTGAGGCCATGACCAATAAGATTGTCGAGTATGCTCCCTTTGCACGCAGTGCATACGAAGAATCTATCACTATTATCTATATTGATCAACCGCAAGATATCTACATTGGATTCTACGCATTCAGTGACAAGGATGAGAACTGGTTGTGTGTTGACGATGTGTCGCTCGAAAAGGTATCGAGTGAGTCGACCGACTTGACGGTCAATGGAATTACCAATCCATCTCCTTATGTACACCAAGGTAGTAAGATGAGTGTTAATTTTGCTGTTCGTAGCTTGGGTATAGCTGATGTATTGGCAACAGTACGCGTGAAGATAGATGATGTTGTAATCAGCGAGAATGACGAGTTGATTGAGGCACAAGCTATCAAAGATTTTGAGATAGTTGATGCATTGGCAGCATTGCAAGCCGGCGAGCATACGCTTGTTGTTGAAGTAGCTGCGGCTGATGATAATGTTACCACCAATAACACTGATACACTTCAATTCCAAGTGATGGGTACTCCTTCAAAGCGATGGGATTTTGAGGACGGACAACTCCCCGCCGAGTTCGTATTCCGTGCGGAAGATGATGGAACTGTTAACCCCAGTGCCGGTCAAGAGTTTAACGAAGAAGGATGGGGTATCTTCAACATCCAAAATCACGCTCTCTATGGTGAGCATCTATTGGCAGGTACATCGTGGTTGGATGGAACCGATAAGGCCGACCGCTGGTGTGTATTGCCTCCGTTCAACTTTGGTGAAGCTCCTTACCTCGTGTGGGATGTGGCTTCGTTCAATCCTTACTTCTTGGAGACTTATTCAATCATGATTTCGACCAATGGTGATGACTCATGGTACTACTTTACCGAGGAGGAGTATTTTGCCGAGAGTGAAAACTTCAAGACTCGTGGTCTTAGTCTTGATAGCTACGCCAATACCGATTCTGTGTACATTGCCTTCCGCTTGCGTTCGGAGAACTGTGAGCATCTTCTTCTCGACAATATCGAGATATATGGAGGTGAGTTGACAGGTGTTACAGCAGCTGCTATGGATGAAGATTATGCAGTAGTTGTCGAAAACAACACTATTGTAGTGACAGGTGTTGAAGTTCAACAACTTGCACTCTATGACATGAGTGGTCGTGAGGTAGCACAAGTTGCCGACAATCGTTTGTCGGTGGACGGTCTGACCAAGGGTATATATATAGTTAAGATAAAGACTCCTGATAAAGTATATTCTAATAAGGTTATTATGAGATAAAAGTTAATTTGATGAAAAGGAAATGGGGTGCGTTTGTGAAAACGCACCCCATTTATTTTGTTAGGCAGACAGTATAAAATTATATCTTGGTGCAGCGTATCATAGCCCAGCGATTATTCTCGGTGTGTGTATCGAAACGCAGGCCTTGTCGTGCAGCTTCTTCTTGAAGTAAAGGTATGTCCTCAACGTAGAAACCACTCATAAAGATAACCGAGCCGGGATGCATGTGTGCTGCGTATTGGCTCATATCGGCAAGTAGTATGTTGCGATTGATGTTGGCCAAAATGTAGTCGAAAGTCTCTCCTTCGTGAAGTGCATCGACACCGCCCAACCTGATGTTTATATCGGCTGTGTCGTTGAGACGGATGTTTTCGAGTGCGTTCTCGTAGGCAAATTCGTCGATGTCAATACCTGTTACATCGGTGGCACCATGCTTACGAGCCAATATGGCGAGAAGAGCTGTTCCGCAGCCCATGTCAAGTACTCTCTTGCCGTTCATGTCGGTTGCAAGTATGGCTCGTATCATGTGACAAGTTGTTTGGTGGTGTCCTGTTCCGAACGCCATCTTTGGGTCAATAACTATATCGTACTGAGCCTTGGGGATGTCGGTGTGAAATGTGCTGTGTATTACGCAAAGGTCGTCGACCACTATGGGCTGAAAATAGTTCTTTTCCCATTCGGCATTCCAGTCCTCTCCTTCTATATTGACGGTGTCGTATTCTATGGTGTATCCATCCAATGGGAAGTCGGCAATTATCGAATGGAGAGAGTCGGCATCGTAAACTTGTAGAGGTACATAAGCGGTCATACCGGTCTCTTCGGGAACAAAACTTTCATAACCGACCTCGGCCAACATGGCCGCCAGCATGTCGGTAACTATTTCGTCGTAGGGTGTAACGGTAAGTGTTACTTGTGTGTAATCGTTCATATCGTATGTTATTATTTTGTGTTACCAATATCTTTTCAGTAGGCGTGTTGCTAATTTTATCCATTGCCAGCCGTTGCTTATCGAGTCTATTATCGATGTCTTGGGTAGTGCTTTGTTAAGTGCTATCCCCGATATACCCTTCACAATATTATGAGGGGTGATAACTTTGCGGGCAATTGTTATCATACGTTGTTCTTGTTGCTCAATGTCAAGTTCCAGCAGTCGGCGACGACGAGTCAATTCATCGTAATTAGTTATAATATTGTTCGACGAGGTGGTGGTAATGATGTCTTGTTCCATAGTTATGAGTGATTATTATCGTTTTCATTATCAATCAGAGCTCGTGCCAGTGTGCGAGTTAAAGGATTGAGAATCCAACGTTTTCTCTGCCAATATATGAGAAAAATCATCAAGAGTGCCACTGCACCCACTATGGCATGTGCAACTATTGTTCCTACATAATTCTGCAACAAAAGTAGTAAAGAGTGCGAAAAATTGCAAATAACTACTATGCCTAATATTAGTGCAATGACTATAAATGTTGCAGCGGCGATTAAATAACTTAACTTCTCGGTACTGAAATATCGAAGATGTTGTAAACGAAGGTCAATGTAGTGACGTGCCTCGGTGAGCAGTTCTTGGGTAGTGTTCTGTTTGTCCATGTCATGAAAAAGAGATAGTAAGAGTGGTCGTAATGTTACGTAAAAAGTCTCCTCGACCACTCTTTTGTTACGAATAGGTGTTAAGTAGTCTGACGGTTGTTTTCCAACTTATCTTCCCACTTATTCATTTCATCTTCGCAGTGGCACGGAATGCCTTCCTTTTTCATCAGTTTACACACATGTTTACGCATTTCTTTTCCACTGCAAGGGGCTAATAAGAGAGTAGCAGCTGCCCCTACGGCGATACCACCCAGCATGATTAACACGCAGTCCAATCCTTTCATCGAAGTAAAAATTTATTGTTATATAATTTCTATTGCGAGGAGCAATGATATAACGCGATGTGGTTGGGTATTGTTTGTTCAATGAAAGTTGATGTGTGCTAAGAAATATTGATTATTTGGAGGCTCTTAGTATTTCTCTCTTGCCGTTGCATGGTCCGGCTATTCTTTCTACCATAAAACCTATATGGCTCAACAGTCGGCGTATATTGCCTTTGGCACAGTAGGTAGTAAGTATAGCATCTTTGTTGAGTGTGTTGTATAGTCTTGTAAAAGCTTCCTCAGTCCACATTTCGGGTTGCTTCTCGGGTGCGAATGCATCGAAATATACGATGTCAATTCCTTGTGGTAGTGCATCGGTCAGGTAGTCGCATTTCCGTTTCTCGATAGTGAAATAGGGAGTTATGGCTGTCGCTTGCTCCCAAGGGGCTGCGTGGATGGCATCGAATAGATTTGCATCGACAAGCGAAGAGTAGTCGAGGGCTGTCAGTATATCTTGTGAGAGTGGATATTTTTCCAAGGCTATGTAGTGGACGGGATGTGAGGCATCGGCTGTCATGGCGGTTACTGTGGCATTGAGACCTGTTCCCAATCCTATTTCCAGTAGCCGTAGCAGTTTTCCATTGCTGCGATACAAAAATGCACAATCGCGATATATGTGGTTTGACTCGGATATGGCACCTTTTACCGAGTGGTAATGCTCGTCTATCTCCTTTATGTAGAGAGTGGATGAGCCATCGGCGGTGCGTTCTACTTCGATGTGATGTGGTGCTTTCATGCGACAAAGGTAGTTATTCTCTCTCAATATCGGGGTGGATAAAGGGGAGTTTAAGCAATAAAGTAAAGCACAAAAAACAATGACTCCTGAGCAATGCTTTTTGTGCTTATGTGATGAGAGGTTGGTTGTGACTTAAATTCTATCAAGAACTTTGACAATCAGTTCGCCAATCGAAGCCTTGTAGTCGGTGTTGGAGTGGTGTGCCACGCGATTGGCTATAATCATACACACAGTCATGGCACGATGCCCCATGAGGGCTGCCAATCCTGCCAAGGCCGAACTCTCCATCTCATAGTTGGTAATGACGAATCGGTCGTGTTTGAAATGTTGTATTTTTTCATTGAGCTGAGCATCGGCCAGAGGTATGCGTAACTCGCGACCTTGAGGTCCATAAAATCCGTTGGCCGAGATGGTAACACCACGCACCATGTCGTCCAGTCCTATGCGGTCAATAAGTTCCCTGTCGTTATCGATGACATACGGCCTTGCCCATAACTTATTCCAGTTGACTGAGTTGCAGAATGCTTCCTCAAAATCGAGGTCACATACCTCGTTTCGACCGGCATAAAAATTCAGTACACCATCAAATCCTATCGACTTTTCCGATATTACATGCGTACCTATGGGTACATGGGGTTGAAGTCCTCCGCTTGTCCCCACTCTTACCATTGTCAGAGAACGGTGTTGAGGTTTTTCGTAACGAGTGTTGAAGTCAATATTGGCCAGTGCATCCAATTCGTTGACAACAATGTCAATGTTGTCGGTACCTATGCCATGAGATATACACATTATGCTTTTACCTTTGTAAGTGCCACCGATGGTGTGGAACTCGCGACTACTCACCTCGAATGTTTTCTCATCGAAGTATGATGCTACGAGGTCGACACGTCCCGGGTCGCCTACGAGAATTATTTTATCGCATAATTGGTCGGGGCGTACATGTATGTGGAAAGCACTACCATCGGGATTGATGATAAGTTCCGATTCGGGAAAATACTTTGCACTCATATTATTGTGTATTAAAAAAGTTTCTACGGAGTGTAAGGTATTACCCAAGCACTCCGTAGTTATAACAAATAAGTAAGATTATTTATCTTCTTCTTTCTTTGTAGTACGCTTGCACGAGCGTTTAGGCTTTTCGGCAGGTTCTTCTTTGGCAACAGCCTCTTTTTCGACCTTTACCTTTTTCTTCGATTGTTTCTCGTTACGAGCCGATTTGAGTTCTTTTTCGAGTTGTTCTATCTCTTCCGCTTGGTTGCGAATGGTTGTAAGCAGAGCATTCAACTCTTCATTCTCAATCTGGGCGGGATATTGTTCTTCGACGCGTACGATGAAATCGCTCAATACATTCATGTAGTTGGTAAATGCATCGAAAGGACTCTCGTAGGGGCTGAAAGTGTTGCGTCCTGCACCGTACTTGGTTGACATGAAGAAGAAGTGGTCGCTTGATTGCAGATAATTCCAGTCTTGTTTGATGCGACGATCGGAGCACATACGCACGCGTTCGGCCAGAGCGTTGAGTTTGTGGAAGGCTTCATTCTGTAAGCGATTACCCAGCCATGTACTCACGTCACGAGCTTCATCGGTCCACGACATGGGGTAGGGTACCGATAATGAGTCGACAGGACGAAGTTTGGCAACAGCCTCTGTGGGGGTGATAAAGTTGATGCCTGCTTTCTCGGCATATTGGGGCAGAGCCTTGAAGAATTCAAATATACCGCTTTCACGGGGTTGACCTTCGCCCAGCACTTCACAATTCATAAAGAGGTTGACGAGAGGTTCTTCTTCGGGAGTAGCAGCAATCCATGAAATGAACTTCTCAGCAGTAAGGGGGTATTCGTTCCAGTCGTAATCCGAGAATCGGCGTGCAACATCATCGGTAAACTTGTCGTTGCGAAGTAGCATTTTTAGCTTGGGAGTAGCAGCCGAATTGTACAGGTAGTTGGGACTCTTCCATCCCAATATGTGTTTGGCACCCTCGGTAATAACCCCTTTAAATCCCATTGAGGCAATCATTGAGGCTATTTCGTCGGAAAATATTAACTCGGTGTTGCGGAAAACTTTGGGTTTCTGTCCGAAAAGAGCCAAAATCTTCTCGTCATGCAGTTTAACCTGTTCGCGGAACTCTTCGATATCCGACAGCGATACCAATGAATGTGAATAGGTCTCGGAAAGAAATTCTATACATCCGGTTTTGGCAAGCTCTTTGAGAGCATCGATTAGTTCGGGAACATATACTTCTAATTGTTCCAGTACTACACCCGATATTGATAGTGCGGCTTTGAATTTACCGCCCGATGTCTCAATCATCTCCTTCAAGGCTTCGACGGTAGGTATGTAGGAATTGCGAGCGATGCGGGTGATAACATCATCGTTGGCAAAGTCGTCGTAATAGTAATGGTCGCGACCAATATCAAAGAAACGATAACGTTTCAAACGAAATGGTTGATGTAGCTGGAAATATAAACAGATACTCTTCATGATATGTTGTGTTTATTTGTTTTCAATAAGTTAATAGTTTCGCAGTACATTGTTATATATGTCAATAACCTTCTGTCCTGCATATTTCCATTTGATTTCGTTTACCTCGGCCTCTCCTTCTACCCGGAGGTGGTCGTAGAGAGCCTGATTATGAGTGATGGAGTATATAGCATCGGCCATGGCATCTATGTCCCAATAATCGGTCTTGATTACGTTTTCAAGAATTTCGGCACAACCCGACTGCTTGGATATAATAGAGGGAACACCCACTTGCATAGCTTCGAGAGGCGAAATGCCGAATGGCTCGGATACTGATGGCATCATATACACGTCACTTGCTTTAAGCATTTCGTACACTTGTTTTCCACGTTGGAATCCCGGGAAGTGGAAGCGATCCGAAATGCCGCGTTTGGCAGCAAGATCAATCATCTGGTTCATCATGTCACCACTACCTGCCATGACGAAACGCACGTTGCGGGTACGTTCCAGCACGCGAGCTGCCGCCTCAACAAAGTATTCAGGTCCTTTCTGCATGGTAATGCGGCCAAGGAAAGTAACGACTTTGTCTTTGGTGTTGCGGGGCATCTCTATGGCTTTTATTTCGTCACTTAATGGTGTGACAGCATTGTGTACGGTTGTTACCTTGGCAGGGTCGATATGGTATTTCTCAATTACCGTTTGTCGGGTAAGGTTACTTACACAGATGATGTGATCGGCATTGAGCATGCCATCGCGTTCGATAGCAAACACTGTGGGGTTGACATTGCCACGACTACGGTCGAAGTCGGTGGCATGAACGTGTATTACCAGAGGTTTGCCGGTAATCTGTTTAGCATGTATGCCGGCCGGATAGGTGAGCCAGTCGTGCGAGTGGATAATGTCAAACTCGGTTGCACGGGCTATCACACCGGCCACTATTGAGTAATTGTTGATTTCCTCAATAAGATTGTCGGGGTAACGTCCCGAAAATTCAATACATCCGAGGTCGTTGGTATTCAGATAGTTGAAGTCGGCGTAGATGTGGTTGCGAAGGTCGAAGTATAGCTGAGGACTCATGCAGTAGCCGTAGCGACTCTGTACATAATCCCAGTCAACATCTCGCCATGCAACAGGGGTGTTGCCGGCTCCTATTATGCGAGCAAAGCTGGTGTCTTCGTCGCCATGTGGTTTGGGTATAACAAAGGTGATGTCCATATCTCCACATTCCCACATGCCTTTGACCAAGCCATAACTGGCTGTGCCAAGACCTCCAAGAATGTGTGGAGGAAACTCCCACCCGAACATTAATGCTTTCATGATATTTGATTAGATATTATACTTTTTCAACGAACGTAATACTCGCAATACTTCACCTACATTGGCTGCAAAACTGATCGCTCCACGAGCTGTGTAGGGTGGATTGCCATCGAACATCTCGGAGAGTGAACTGATGCATTTGTCGGAAAGATCGTCCTCATATCCAATGAGCATTCGCTCTATGAAAGCGACTCCGCTCAACCCGAATATGCGTAAGTAGGCATCGGCATATGCTCCCATTAACCAAGGACGTGCCGGACCTTGGTGTTGTGCCAATGCACGTTCATAGGGTGTGCCACAATACCACGGACGATAACCCCAACTCTTGGGACTGAGTGAACGTATGCCTTGCGGGGTCAATAACTCCTTGGTTACAATGTCGAGAATGGCCTTGCGTTGGCGACGATCGAGGGGTGTGTATTCGAGCGAGATGGCTATAAGCATATTGGGACGTACGCTCCAGTCGGTCATGTTGCCGTCGACATAGTCATACAGATAGCCATAATCGTTGAGGAATGTTGCCGCAAAAGAGGTTTCCACTCGGCCTGCAATCTCTTCCCATTGTTCTATATTCTTATCATTCCCGTTATTTTCGGCATACATGTTGGCGGCAAACTTCAAGGCGTTATACCACAAGCCGTTTAGCTCAACGAGATAACCGCTGCGGGGATTGACCGGATTACCGTCGATGGTGCTGTTCATCCATGATATGATGCGGTCGCGACCATTGGAATATAACAATCCGTTATCGTGTACGAAGAGGTTGGGATGACCACCTTTTATGATGTATGTGAGTATATCTCCTACCAGTCGACCATACTTCTCGTAGCAGGCTTTGACACCCATCTCGCGAGCATAGTGTTGTATAGCCCATATTGCCCATAGGGGTACATCGGGTAGTTCTATCTCTTTAATCATTGTATCGAGCTTGCCCTCTTTCATGAAGTTGCGTAATGCTCGTTCGGCTGTTTTCATGGTGGCTTCGAAGGCTTCGACATCGTCTATTGATAAACAACAACCCGGCATTGCGAGGAATTGGTCGCGAGCTCTTACACCAAACCAAGGATAACCCGCCAATATATACATGTCCTTGCCTTGACGGAAGTAGAATTGCTCGGCTGAGTTTTTGAGGCAGTTGAAGAAACTATTGCGAGGTGTACGCATGCTCATCTCGTTGTTGTAAATACGCGATAATGAGCGGGGCTTGGCTTCTTTGACTCCGGCGGCAAAGATAATGCTTTCGCCTTTCTTGATAGGTAGTTCAAAGTAACCCGGTACAAAAAGGTCCTCGGTATAAGGCTCGCCTCGTTCTTGGTCTTTGACGTATTCTATATCTTTGTACCAATGTGGATCATATACAAATTGTGGTTGCTTGCTGCACTGCATGTAGAGGCGTGGATAGCCCTTGTATAAGCAGCAACTGATACCGTTGGGTATCTCTTCGTAACTCTTGTCTATAACTTCATTTTCCATGCACAGCTCATTGGCAGGGCGGAATGCGAGGAATGGACGGAATTGTAGAGTTGTGGGTGAGTGTGCCTCGACAAGGGTGTACTTGATGAGGATGCGGTTCTCATGTTCCTCAAATACTTTCTCTTTGGTTAATATAACACCTCCTACGCGATAGGTTGTCTGTATGGTGTCGTCGCAATTAAATTCGCGAATATACTTATGACCATTGGGACTGAAACATCCTCCTTGATACTTGTGAATACCAAGATTAAACGCTGCTCCATGTTGGATTACTGTTTCGTCAAGTGTCGATAGCATTACATAGTTTTCATTGTCAAACTCCGGAATGGGGATGACCAACAATCCATGTTGCTTGCGAGTATTACAATCGACAATCGTTGTACAATGATAGGCTCCCGAACGGTTGGTACGCAACAGCTCCTTGCGTAAGGATTGTTCGAGGTTTATCATTAACCTTTTGTCAAATTTTAAGTAGCTCATATTGTATTAAGAATCAAGTTAACTATATACTCATAAAGGTGTGCATGTCGACGCACACTACTATTTTGCCTACGAATTTAAGCAATTTGATTTGGAAAAACAAGTAATATTCTTGCAAAATGTTAGAATTCTTTTGTATCTCTTTCGCAGTACGTTGATTAACAATGAGTTGGGTGTTTGTTATTTGGCCGAATTTGAACAAAAAAAACGCTCCGATTGGAGCGTTTCTATGTTTTTGGTCGGTTATTGTTATTGTACTGTGCTTATGAAATATACAAGATTGTCGAGGAACATCTTGATAGATACAGCAAGCAACATCACACCGAAGAACTTACGCGATACATATACACCGCCTTTGCCTAAGATGCGTTCCAGCAAATACATGTTGGAGAGTACTACGTAGATAACAATAATATTGAGTAACAATCCGATGAGAATGTTGACCAGACCATACATGGACTGCAATGAAAGCAGTGTGGTGAATGAGCCGGCTCCGGCTATCAACGGGAATACAAGTGGAATCATTGTGGATGAGCCACTGGGACCGTTGTTGCGGAATATCTCTACATCAAGTACCATTTCCACTGCCATGAGGAACAATACTATTGAACCTGCAATGGCAAACGATGATACGTCAACATTGAACAAAGCCAAGATGGATGTACCCAAGAAGAGAAATACGAGGAATAATGCTAAGGCCCATATTGTGGCTTTCAGAGGCTTTATGACATTACCCTTGGAACGCATATCGATAATCATTGGTGTGAGACCTACCATATCAATTACCATAAACATGATGATGAATGAACTGGCTGTTTCTTGAAGATTAAATTCGGAAAAGAAACTTCCGATGTATGGCATAATACTTCCCATAGTTATTTATATTTTTAAGGTTGTTGATTTTATCGCTGCAAAGTTAATGAAAAAAAAGAAAATACATACTTTCTAAATAAAGAACTTAAATTTTTATTATCTGTTAGGATATTTCGAAATTATGCAGTATATTTGAATAATAATTTGCCAAATGTATGGAAAGTATTTATCAAATATTGATGCAATTACCTCTGTTTCAGGGTGTAAGTCGTGCTAAGTTATCGGAACTTGTAGAGAAAACTCGCTTCCATTTTCTCAAATATGAAGATGGAGAGCCAGCCATCACTCGTTCCGAGACGTGTAAGTACTTTAAATTCTTGTTGTCAGGTAGCCTCCGTTGTGAAATGAAGACTTACGATGGAACGGTGAGAATGAGTCAGATATTGCATGCTCCCGATGTTATTGCACCCGATCATATCTTCGGTCGCAGTACTCATTATCCCGGTAATTACTACGCTGTGGGGTCGGTAGGTTTGATGCAGATTGATAAGGCTACATTCATGTCGTTCATGCAGGATGAACCGATATTCCTCATTAACTTGCTCAACTTATTATCGCGTCGATGCCAGAAAAACAAAGAGATGCTCTTGTCGATGACTACCGGTGACATGCGTGAACGATTGGCTCATTGGGTGCTGAGTCTTACTCAACGCAATGCGACTGATATACGCATCATGGCTCGTCAACGTGATCTGTATGGCTATTTCGGAGTGCAGCGGGCTGTGTTGTTGAATGCCTTGGCCGAGATGAAGCAGGAAAAACTAATAGATTATACCAATAATGAAATAGTGATACTCGACCGTCGGGCTCTTCGAGACGTCTTGCTTGAAGGTATAGAGTATTATGAAGAGTGAATGTAGAACTATGTTGATGCATAATTGTGGGCAGAAGTCTCCGACCGACTTCTGCTCGTTTTTTATATCTTATATAGGTAAATGTAATCCTCTCTTAATTTAGGGTAATATAGGCGTGTTGGGCTATTTTTTGCTCCGATTTATATCTATGTAAAAAAAAGATATTATCTTTGTAATTTGTAAGGTGTTCTCTGTCGCTAACTATATGTTGGATAGAGTTGATGAGGACGATTTTAGGTATATATCTTCTCTCCTCGGAAGGCACAATGCGAGCGTTGTTGCAGAGAAAAAAGAAAGATGCCAAAATAGCCTTCAAACAACCGAAATAGAGACTGCCGACAATGAATTACATTTTTCTAATTATAATTGATAGAACATGCCTATATTCATTGTCAACATTGCATTAGTTATAAACAAGAAAGAAAAATATAAACCTGTATAATAATAATACAATGAAAAAGAAACTTTTACTTAGTGCGGCTATTGCTATGGGCATGGCTATCCAAAGTATGGCTGTTCCGGCCAATCCAACACCTCGTGTCGTAACTCAACCCGATGGTTCGAGCATTACTATTGTCATGCATGGCGATGAGTATGGTAGTTTTATCACAACCCTTGACGGTGATATAATAGAACGTTGTGACGATGGCTTCTTCCGTTATTCGCAAATGGAGGGAGCTGCCTGTGTAGCCTCGGATGTGATTGCTCGTGATGGAGATAACAACAACGTGCAGGTGCAACAATTCTTGCAACAAGTTGATAAAGAAGCTATCACCGACCATGTGTGGAAAAATGCAGTAGTAAAACGCCAGTCGATGAGTTTTGAGGCTCGTCCCCAAGGTGCCCCTCTGCGTCGTATGGTGCAATCGACAGCCGACGGTGAGGTGAAAAAGGTGAAGGGATTGGTTATCCTTGCCGAATTTCAGGATGTAAAATTCAGCGAAAATGGTACTGCCGAGAATATCAGTGCCTTGATGAACGAAGAGGGTAATGACTATATGGGTGCCATAGGTTCGGCTCGTGACTATTTCTTGGCACAGAGCTATGGTAAATTCGAACCTTCGTTCGATGTTATAGGTCCGGTAACCTTGCCTGAGAACGAAGCATATTATGGAGCTCCGGGTGAAGGTATGTCGGGAGGTGATGATGGCTCGAAGGTATTCTATATGCCTTTACACGCCTGTGATGCCGCCTATGAACAAGGACTTTGCAACTTTGCCGACTATGATAGCGATGGCGATGGTGTAGTCGATCTCGTATTCGTGGTGTTTGCCGGATATGCCGAGAGTAGCGGTGCCGGTCGAAATACTATTTGGCCTCATGCAGCATGGGTAGGTGCTTTGAATGCCAATAAGGATAGGGTTTACGATGGTGTAACGCTCGATGCTTATGCTTGTACTTCGGAACTTGCCGGTATTGAGGGAACCGATCTCTATGGTATCGGAGCTATTTGTCATGAGTTTAGTCACACACTCGGTCTGCCCGACTGGTACGATACTCGTGGCGGCGGTGGTTTCGGTATGAACAAGTGGAGCGTTATGGACCAAGGTTGTCACAATGCCGATGGTCGTATCCCTTGTGGTTACAATGCCTATGAGAGAGAGTTCTGCGGATGGATGGAGATTGACGAACTGACCGAACCTGCCAGCATCAAAATGGAGAACGTAGCTACTTCGGCTACCGCTTACAAGGTTGTAAGTAGCAATGTCGACCGTTATTATACAATTGAGACCCGTGTAAAGAGTGGATGGGATGAGCATCTTCCTGCTGAGGGAATCCTCATTATCAAGGTCGACTATGATGCCGATGCATGGGATATGCAGTCTAACTCGGTTAATACTCTTGCCAATCGTCAGCGTTTCCAATTTGTTCCTGCCGATAATAAAATTGATGTGAACAGTTTTGAGGGCGATTTGTGGCCTAATGGTAGCCAGAATGCCTTTACCGAGAACACCACTCCCAAGATGAAGATTCACTTGACTACTATTAAAGGCAAACCATTGACCAATATCGCTTTCGATACCACAACCAAGGTAGGCTCTTTTGACTTTATGAATGGAGACGATAGTGTTGAGGATGTGATAAACGATCATGAATTGGCTTATTATGACGGTGCGGCTATCGTTGTAAGAAGTGACAATGCCGAGCAAGTCGCCATATATAATGTACAAGGTATGTGTGTAGCAACATTGACAGTTGTAGATGGTGAGGCACGATATATACCTGCCGGATACGGTATGTATATCGTACGTTGCGGTAATAATAACATCAAAGTGTGTGTGCGATAATTAGTAAAGTCTCGTTAAGGAAACTTTTCGATAACGAACGAATGATCGATATGTGGAATTTATAGAAACTCCCTTAAATAAATTGTAATGAGTATGAGAGTGAAAGTTTTGTTAGTAGTAATGTTAACCATGATGACGTTGGGACAGTTGATGGCTGTCCCCGCACGTCGTCAACCCATAGCTTTTACGCAACCCGATGGTACAACGGTTACGGTGTATCTTTGTGGCGATGAGTATCAGCACTTCTATACAACAACAGATGGTGTGCCGGTCACTCGCAGTGAGGATGGCTATTTCTATTACACCCAACTTGATGCCGAGAATAATCCTGTGGCAAGTTCTTACAAGGTTATCGAAGCAGAGCCGTTGCACATTGACAATGGTGCAGTGTTGCAGCGTTATAGTGAACTCAATGCCGAAAAACGCCAGTTGAAAAATTCCTCAGTAGCAGTACGTCGAGCTCCTATGTCTAAGCGTCAATCATCTGTTGCATCCGAGGGTGGTGCAGTGCGTGGACTGATTATCCTTGTCAATTTTCATGACAAGACGTTCATTACACCGCAGACTAAGATTGATGATATGATGAACAAAGAGGGTTATACCGATAACTTTGGTTCTATAGGTTCGGCTCGCGATTACTTCAAAGCACAAAGCTATGGCAGTTTTGTCCCCGATTTCGATGTGGTAGGACCTGTGACGCTGAGTCGTAATATGTCGTACTATGGAGGTAATGACCGTTATGGTAGTGATAAATATCCCGATGTGATGGTATCGGAAGCCTGCGAGATAGCCAGCGAACAGGGATTGGTAAATATGGCGGACTACGACTTGGATGACGATGGATGGGTCGATCTTGTCTACGTTATCTATGCCGGATATGCTGAGAGTAGTGGTGCTCCTGAAAGCACCATATGGCCTCATGCATGGTATATCTACCAAGGAGCAGGTCGTACCGTCGAGGTGGATGGTGTATATCTCGATGCCTATGCCTGCTCATCGGAGTTGGCCTCAAAAAGCGGTTCGCAGGTCGATGGTATTGGTACATTCTGTCACGAATATAGTCACACATTGGGTCTGCCTGACTTTTACGATATCGACTACTCGGGAGGTGTGGGTATGAACACATGGAGTATAATGGACGCCGGTTGTTATGCCGTAGATGGTTACGTTCCCACCAGTTTCAGTGCCTATGAGCGTTTCTATTGTGGCTGGATAGAGTTGAATGAACTCACTACTGCATCTACAATAGAAATGGTTGATCTGAACATAGATAAAACGGCAGCCTATCGCATCTCCTCGGATAATGACAATCAATTTCTTACCATCGAAACCCGTACTCGCAACGGGTGGGATAAAGGACTCCCTGCACAAGGCATGATGGTAACAGCCATCGATTATGATGCCAAGGTGTGGGACGACAATGCTCCCAATGATGTCCCTTCTCGTCAACGCGTTAAACTTATCCCGGCCGATAACAGATGGGATAGTAATAGTATGCATGGCGACCTTTACCCTTACAATGGTAATACAGAGTTGACATCGTCGAGTACACCCTCTATGACTATTTATAACAATACAATTGTCGACAAACCTATTACCAATATAGTTTATAGTCAAGGCGTAACAACCTTTGACTTTATGGGTGGAGGCTCAAATGTAGCAATCGATGTTCCTGTGGCAACAGCAGCTGGTAATGTTACAGCCAATAGCTTTACGGCCTATTGGTCGCCCGTCGATGCAGCTGTGTCATACGATCTATATGTTGAGCGAGTCGAAGGTGAACCTCAAAATCCCGAGATAGCATTTGAAGAGAATTTTGATGGTTTTAATGCATCAAGCAGTATGGATATAGCCAACAAACTCGACCAGTACACCACACTGCCCGGATGGAGTGGTAGCAAAGTATTCTGCTACGATGGAATGGTAAAGTTGGGTAGTAGCAGTGCCGGTGGCTCATTGACCACCCCTTCGTTCTCCGTAGCCGAGGAGCATACTATCTACTTTGATGTGGCAGCCTACGACGATGCTGCTCTCGATGGTGTGCTGACGATGACCATTGAATATGATGGTGCTGTGGGATATTGTGACATCAATTTGAGTGAATTGTCAAGCGACTATCTTGTGACGGTGGCAATACAGAGTCGCAATAAAGCCGAGAATTGTTACATTACATTCGATTGTGACAAACGAATATTTCTCGATAATCTGAAAGTGAAGAATAGCATAGATGCAGCCGAGGTATCGCGTCGTGCTGTTATCTCTATCGATGCCCTGACATACTCGATTGTTAGCCCCGAGTCGGCTTCTGTTGTAAGTCGTTCTAAGGCCGTAAGTGAAAGTTATACATTCGAGAACATAACATCAACACATTACAATGTGACGAAAGTTATTAATAATGTGTGTGAAGGTGTCTATCGTTACAAAGTGCGTGCCGTGACCGAGCAGGGTCGTGGAGGATGGTCGAATGTGATAGAAGTTGAAGTGCCGGGTTACGATGCAATAGCCGATGTAATGGATACAGCAGCTCGCATTTATGCGACCGACGGAGTAATATGTGTAGAGAGCAGTACACCCCAAGTAGCCGCTATCTATACACTGCAAGGCTTGCATATGGCTACCATACAAGTAGAAAATAATGGTAAAGCAGTATATGCACCTGCCATATCCGGTATCTATCTTGTTCGATGTGGCAATCATGTAGCCAAGGTGATAGTTCGATAAATTTATACCTTATAGAACACATTCATAGTTAAGAGGCGATGCAAGGTGTATAACGCTTGCATCGCCTCTCTGTAAGTGGATGTTATCTCATGATAAAATCGATTTTCGTAATGGTCGCAAAAATAATTGTATAAAAATTTGGCAGAGAAGAAGAAAAGCAGTACTTTTGTACGCTAAAATCTGTTACGAGGCTCAAAAAGAGTTGTCACGAAGACACCGCCTGGCAGAGAGAACCTGAAATGATTAATTAAAAAAAATGTACGTAATCGTAGAAATTCAGGGACAACAATTCAAAGTCGAAACCGGCAAGAAATTGTTTGTTCATTACTTAGGTGCTGAAAATGGTGCAGTACTTGAGTTTGACAAAGTCCTCTTAGTGGACAAAGACGGTGATGTAACCGTAGGAGCTCCCACCGTAGAAGGAGCCAAAGTAGTATGTGAAGTAATTTCACCTGATGGCAATTATGGCAAGCCCGGTCTTGTAAAGGGTGAGCGTATCATTGTTTTCAAGAAGAAACGTCGCAAAGGTTATCGTCGCTTGAACGGTCACCGTCAATACTTCACACAAGTGTTAGTTAAAGAAATAGTTGCGTAACCTTAAAATTGTAGAAAAATGGCACATAAGAAAGGTGTAGGTAGTTCTAAGAACGGTCGTGAGTCACATAGCAAACGACTCGGTGTTAAGGTTTATGGTGGTCAGGTAGCTAAAGCCGGCAACATTTTGGTTCGTCAAAGAGGTACAGTTCATCACCCCGGTGAGAACGTTGGTTTGGGTAAAGACCACACTCTCTTTGCTCTCGTAGATGGTACTGTCGTTTTCCGTAAGAGAAAAGACAACCGTTCTTACGTATCGGTTGAACCATTGAACTAATCGGTAACGATACTACAATGAATACGCAGCGGGTAGCCAATGGCTACCCGCTGTTGTTTTTATTATAGCTGTAATTTCGAACTGCGACGCGATGCGTGAAGCATTATCAGTGTAGGGATATTGGACTTTGGGTTCAGAATAACGTCTTATTGGTCAAATTTAGTAAATAAAACAGCGACGGCATTTGTGTGTAGGTCAAAAAAAATTTTTGTTTTTTTCTTTGTTTCAACCCATAATTTTTCTTCATCAATTGTGGTATTGTGTCAAATTTCACTATCTTTGTTACTATCATATTAATTAAAGGGAACATTTTTTTGATTATTCTGTTATGTGCAGTAATAAATAGTAGTAAGCTGAAAAATGTTCTTGGCAACTAATGAATTATTAATCAGTGAAACTTTTAAAAGTTTTCAAAAAGTAAAATGATTATGAAGAAAATATTGTATGTAATGTTTGTAGCTGCCATGATTGCCGGTTGCAATGAAAATAAGAGTTATGATTCGGTTGATGCCGCACGTTTTGCCGAAGTAATTGCCGATGAGGAGGTGCAAATTATCGATACGCGTACACCCGAAGAGTTCAATTCGGGACATATTCCGGGTGCGGTAAATATCAATATAGATGGAGAGGATTTCGAAGCACGAATCTCGGAGCTTGACAAGTCACGTCCCGTTGCCGTATATTGTCGTGGGGGTAGACGTAGTAAGGAGGCCGCTGACCGAATGGTTGGTTGTGGTCTAAATGTTACGGAACTTTCCGATGGAATATTGTCTTGGGATGGTGAGATAGAAAAGTGACATTGATACATAACCTTTTATTCTAAAAGGCAGTCACCTGATTTCTGCACAATTACAGCCGAAGTGTAACCTTGCGATGTTTTTATCCAGCAGGGGAGAGTTGCTACTTGTGTGTATCCGCAATGATTGAATATGTGTCTTGATGAATCGTTGTCAACACTTATAAAGGCGTAGAGCATGTGTATGCCTATGTACTCTTGTGCATAATGGCTCAGTGCCGATAGAAGTTTTTTGCCGTATCCCTTGCCTCGTTGTGAAGGTGTAATGTATATGCCCACACCTGCACGGCTGTTGCGAGGGTCAAAGTCGTATAGGTCGGCTATACCTATTTGCTCACCTGTGCCGGAGAGTGTGGCAATAAGTCGTAATTGCCGGTCTTGGTACAAGTCGGCACGATAAGTGTCGATATATTGTTGTATCATATATCGTGACAATGGGGCAACTGTTGCCGAAGTGTGCCACGAAAGGGTGTCGTTCTCGGCAAGGTATATAAAGTCAAGGTCGTCGGGTTCGACGGCACGAAGTATTATATCCTTTTCTTGTAGAAGTGGCTTTGTCATATGCGGCGGTGTTTGCAGTAAAAATAGATGAGGGCTGCTATGTGACGGCGAGCCATTGGGCTGAACAAGTTACGATTGGTTATTCGTTTCCAATGGTGTGTGATGGCTACTTGTGGCAGATAAGCAATGTGCCACCCGGCTTGTCGAGTGCGAATGCAGTAGTCGGCATCTTCGGGTCCGTAGAATATTTTTTCATCGAGCAGCCCTATTTTCTCTATCACACTGCGACGGATGAGTTGGCATGCACCTATGATATAGGTGGGTTCAAAAGGCTTACCCAGTGATAGTTGCGACTCATATGGGTCGTTGGGCGGTGATTGGTGATGAGTCAAGCTGTATAGTACGTTCCTTATCTTTATGCCCATTCCGGGGTAAGGTTTGTAGCTTTGTTGCGTTTCGCCTGAGGTATTGACTAATCGGCATCCGCATATGCCACATTGCGGGTGTGTTGACATATATTTGAGCATTGTGGCAAGAGCTTGGCGGTTGACTATTGTATCATCGTCGAGCAGCCATATATATTCTCCTCGGGCAAGTTCTATACCACGATTGCGGGCATAGGCTACCCCTTGGTTGGTAGGTAGTCGATGGTATATGACATGGTTATAATGCTGTGAGATATATTCTTGCGTACCATCGGTCGAACCATTGTCGATGATGATAATTTCCGACTTGCTTGTTGCCGTAAGAGTATCCCGCAGCGAGGCAAGAACTTCGCGGAGGTAAGCAAGTGAGTTCCAACAGATGAGTACGACCGATAGCTTCATTATCCGAATAGTTTGATTTTTAGTGCTTTAAGTGCATGCTTAAATTCGTTGAACGATGTGAAACGTCGCATGTGTGACCATATAACGTAGGGCGAAAGGAAATAACGTAAGTTGTAGCGATAAAGTATCTTCTCCATCTCGCGAGCCGACAGATGCGGATAATTGAGTATTGACTCTCGTTGAACGTTGGTGGGAGTGTATTCGCCACCGGCTATCCAGCCATTCTCCTTGGCCATTTGATAAAATTCGGTACCGGGGAAGGGCGAAACGATGTTGAACATAATCTGGTCGACACGCAATTTCTGTGCCTGACGCAGAGTGTCCCGCAGTGTCTCCTTGGTTTCTAACGGACTTGTTCCTATGAGGATGTTGAGCTTGACCGGAACATTATATTTCTTCAATAATCGTATGGCATTGTATATCTGTTCGCGAGTGATACCTTTCTTTATGAATTGAAGAATTTCATCGTTGAACGACTCAACACCGAGGTCGACATATAGACATCCCGATTCGCCCAGCATACGGGCGGTAGGTTCGGTGATAGTATCGACGCGTGCTTGACAACCCCATTTGAACCCATATTTTTTCAGTACATCGCACATTTGACGTGTTCGTTCCTCGGTCCATATAAATTCGTCGTCCATAAATCCTATGGCACGATAGCCTGCTGCATGAAGTTCTTTCAACTCGGCTTCGACACTCTCAATCGAACGATAAGAGATGGGTGGTTTGCGATTGTTGTCGCGACGATATTCCAGTTCGCGAGCGAAAGATAACGAGCTTGGCACGCAATAGATGCACTTAAACGGGCAGTTGCGTGATGTTATCATCGTGGTGTAGGGCGAAAGTTTCAGCTTGGGGTTGTGATACTCTCGGTGAGCAATGTGATGGCGGGCAGGGAAGGGTAGTTCGTCGAAACTCTTGCTTACTGCACGAGGTGGGTTGTGTTGTAACTTTCCTCCATCGAGGTAGCTCAGGCCTTTAATCTCGCTCCATGATATGTTGCTATCTATGGCTTGTGTCCACTCCAATGTCGTATATTCGGGTTCTCCTCTCACTACTACGTCTCGTTCGCTTTCGAGGTATAGCTTGGTAAAATAAGTTGCACCGGGTCCCATAAAGCACACATAAGCATGGGGGTGGTGTCGGTGTATTGTGTCGCGGGCTTGCAAGTCGGCTGCTCGTGAAAGGTTTACACTCCATATGTAGTATATGTCGCTGTTGTCGGAGGCGATAAATTGCTCGAAATCGTCGGTTGATTTCTTATCGTAGACAAAGTCGACATAAGCCACTTCGTAACCATGCTTTTCGAGCATAGCCACAACATACAACTCATATATGTTGGGGGCTGGATATACAACTCGGGTGCAGCCGGCAGTGCGTTCGGCCGGTGCTTCCTTGGTGGGTTCGGGGGGGATAATAAAAGTTAACTTCATGTGCGTGCTTTGCATTTGTTGTCAAGACAACTTATTTTAAGGAACTTTTATAAATTCCACTGATTAATATTCATTCGTTATGGGAACGTTCTTATTGTCAGTTTTATGTTTTCTTTTCTATCTATCTTTCGATCTTAACCTCTATCACATAGTCTGCTGTGCCTTTCCGGTGAAGTTATAGAATCTACTCCAAGAAAATATCATAAACCATAGCAAAGTTATTTAAGAACTTTCCTTAGTTATTAAACGAATCGGGTTCTTGTTTTATTATTCTTTCGGCAAGCTTTTTCGGGTGGGCTGAGGTTGTTATTTGAAACTATCGCTGAAAGGCGTGCGATTGAGTATCGAACGTCCCAGCGTGATTTCGTCGGTGTATTCCAGCTCGTCACCCACCGATACACCGCGAGCAATGAGTGTTATGCGTACATCGTAAGGTGCAAGTTTGCGGAAGATGTAGAAATTGGTCGTGTCGCCTTCAATAGTGGCACTTAAAGCCAGTATAACCTCCTTGACATTGCCTTGTGCAACACGTTGCACAAGACTCTCTATTTCAAGGTCGGCAGGACCCACTCCATCCATAGGTGATATTACCCCTCCCAGTACATGATACAATCCATGATATTGGGAGGTCGCTTCGACGGCCATCACCTCTCGAACGTTTTCGACCACGCATACGGTTGTTGCATCGCGAGTGGTGTCGGCACACAAGGCACATGTATCGGTGTCGCTGATGTTGTGGCACACATGGCAATACCTGATGTCGTGTCGCAGACGCATGATGGCTTGACCAAAGTTATCGACTTCCGAGGTCTCTTGACGCAGCAAGTGTAACACAAGTCGAAGAGCTGTTTTCCTACCGATACCCGGCAATTTGGCAAACTCGTTGACTGCATTTTCAAGAAGAGTCGATGCGAAATTTTGGCTCATTTTTACATTATTTTATATTAAATAAGTCATTGTAAATGATATTGGTAGCTCCGGCATTATTGTGAACATAGTTGTGTGCTGTGCGACCGGTTTTTTCAAGATAGTGGGGGTGAGAAGTCAGGTAGTCAAGTAGTTTTTCCAACTGTTGGTAGTTTTCGATGCTGAATGCACATTGAGCTGTCAGCATCTCGCGAGCTTCGCGAAACTTCTTATAATTGGTACCAAATATTACCGGAATACCATATACTGAGGCTTCAAGGCAGTTGTGAATGCCTGCTCCAAAACCGCCACCGATGTATGCTACTTGACCATATCGATATATCGAAGATAGCAAGCCAAAGGAGTCAATAATCAGACAATCGACTTGTGCGATGTTCGTTTCATTGGCTTGCGATAATCGCAAGTGTGGGCGTGAGAGTTGTGCTTCGATGCTTGCAAGATGTTCTTCGTGAATCTCGTGCGGAGCTATGACGAGACGCAGCTCGGGGTGGCTATTGAAATAACGTATGAACAGTTCCTCGTCGGGTTGCCAAGAACTGCCGGCTACGATGCTGAAATGTCCATTCGTGAGTTGCTCTATAAGAGGTACTTCGCGAGCTTGTTGGTGTATCGTAATGACACGGTCGAATCGTGTGTCTCCGGCTATTGTCGCGTTGTTTATGCCTATCTGCGACAGTAGTTCCAGCGATGACTTGTCTTGTACATATAGGTGTGTAAAGCAGCGTAACATGCTACGGAACATGCCTCCGTAGGGCTTGAAGAATATTTGTTCTTTACGAAATATCGAAGAGATGAGGTAGGTCGGGATATTGCGTTGTCGTAATTCGTGCAGATAGTTATACCAAAATTCGTATTTGACAAATATGGCCTGTCGAGGTTTTACGATGTCGAGAAATTTCCTGACATTGCACGAGCGATCGAAAGGTAGATAACTTACATAGTCAACACCATCGTAGTTCTTGCGAACTTCATACCCCGATGGCGAAAAGAACGTGAGCAGTATGCGTTGGTTGGGACACTTGGCTCGTAGGGTTTCTATCAACGGGCGACCTTGCTCAAATTCGCCCAACGATGCTGCATGTATCCAGATATAGTTGCCATCGGGATGTATGTTTGCTTGTAATTGTTTCAGAGCATTGCTCTCGCCATGCGACAGTTTCTGGGCTTTCTTATTGAAATGTCCGGCTATCGACACCGCTGTACGGTAACACCCTATTGCGAAATTATATAATAGCTTCATGTCCTGTTATCAATGAAAAATATTGGATATGCGTTCTTTCGATTGTGTCTTTTTCTTGAAGTCCTGATCAATGTAGGCTCTTACTACAATTTGTTGCTGGCAGCCTATCTGACCGGGTGTGAAATGGAAATTGATAGATGCAAAGCAGTTGACAAAACTATTGCGGAATATGTAGCCGTAGATGTCGAGGCGATTGTGCCAAGGTGTACCGTAGTAAGGCTCTCCCTGATAAAGAGTAGCTCCCATCTTGTTGTACAACGATTGTGCCGATGTTCCGTAATAGAATTTGTTGCGAAGTCCTATGAAGTGCCATTCGGCTGTGAGGTCGGCAACAAAAGCATGCGATACTATCCAGTCGGTTACACCTCGTTCACGATCGAGGGTGGCTAAGTATCCGCAACGTAGCATTAGTGAGTCAAGCACTGTGCTGTGCGAGAGGTTAAGAGCTATGTAGGGACGCATCATTACGTTGTCGGTTACATGGGTCTCTTTTCCCGGCAACTCATTTTTAGCTCGTGCCAGATGGTTCATCGTCACAGCACCTCCGGCATGCAACCACGGTGTAATGTCCCAACGACCTTGTGCCACTACCATAAACGCCTCGCGTGTTGTCTCTGTGGGCAGTCCTCGCCAGTCGACAAGAGCCTCAATATATCCATGTCGGCTGCGGTGCTGAAACAATGCACCTTGTATATTGGGGCTGAAAAAGGTAATAGAGTCGCTACACATAAAGTCGTCGAGTGGCTCAATGAGTTGCGTGCGAGGGAACAATCCCATCGACATGGCAAAGGGTTGTGTATTGTAGCGATAGTAGAGTGTGGGTTTGAGCTGCGATAATTCTATGCGACTATCAATGGGTTGAATCCATGCCACACCGGTGGAGATACTATGGTTGTTCCATTCCACACCGATAGTGGGCGTGAGTCGTGCTGCAAACAGAGTACCCGATGTCATGCGTTGGTAACTATACTCCCGATTGTCGAAGTAGGGAACGACCTCGGCACTCCACAACAATCTCTGTGCTGTGATACACGCTGTGCCTGAAAGTATCAGGCACAGCAACAGTGTCAGTATGCGAGCGTATCGGGTGTGCATTATCCCAGACGTTCTATGGCTTTGCGTAGACGTGCTATTGTCTCTTCACGTCCCATTATTTCCGATATGTCAAACATGTGCGGACCTTTGCAATATCCCACTACTGCCAGACGGTAAGCATTCATTACATTACCCATGTGATAGCCTTTGTCGGTAATCCAGCCCAGGACTATCTCTTCGGCTGCTTTCGACTCCATCGAAGGCAGATGCTCGATGATCTCAATCAGTTCGTTCATACGACCTCCCATGCCTTCATCCCAACGCTTTCGTACCGATTTTTCTTCATACTCCTCGGGTGCCTCGAAGAAGAAGGCTGTCTGTTCCCACAGTTCGTTTACAAAGTTGACACGACTCTTTACCAATGATACAATACGAGTCAGTCTCTCTATGTCGCATGTATGACCATGTGAAGCTACTATGGGTGCAAACATCTCGGCTACCTCGCGGTCGCTGCGTGTTTGCAAATATTGGTGGTTGAACCACTTGCCTTTCTCGTAGTCAAACTTGGCACCGCTCTTGCTGCAACGATGCAGGTCAAACAAGGCAATAAGCTCGTCCATCGACATGATTTCTTGGTCATTTCCGGGATTCCATCCCAAGAGTGCAAGGAAGTTGACAACGGCCTCGGGCAGGTAGCCGGCTTCGCGATAGCCCGATGAGACTTCGCCCGACTTGGGATCATGCCATTCCAATGGGAAAACGGGGAATCCGAGACGGTCGCCATCACGCTTGCTCAATTTGCCTTTTCCGTCGGGTTTGAGTAGCAGCGGAAGGTGAGCAAATCGTGGCATGCTATCTTCCCATCCAAATGCACGATACAGCAACACATGCAAAGGTGCCGATGGCAACCACTCCTCGCCACGAATGACGTGTGAAACTTCCATCAAGTGATCATCGACAATATTGGCAAGGTGATAAGTGGGTAGGTTGTCGGCCGACTTATATAATACCTTGTCATCGAGTATCGATGAGTTAATAACAACCTCGCCGCGAATAATATCGTTTACAACAACATCTTCGCCCGGTTCTATCTTGAAACGTACGACATATTTTTCTCCGGCTTCAATAGCAGCATTTACTTCATCGGCACTCATGGTGAGTGAGTTACGCATACTCATGCGGGTTGATGCATCGTACTGAAAGTTAGCTATCTCTTGGCGTTTGGCATCCAATTCCTCGGGTGTATCGAAGGCTATATATCCCTTGCCGTTGGCAAGTAGTTGGTCGACATATTTGCGATATATCTCTTTGCGTTCCGACTGGCGGTATGGTCCATATTCACCGCCATATCCTACTCCTTCGTCAAACTTGATACCTAACCATTCGAGGGCTTCCATGATATACTCCTCGGTTCCGGGAACAAAACGTTGAGAGTCGGTGTCCTCGATGCGGAAGATCATATCGCCTCCGTGCTGGCGTGCAAAAAGGTAGTTGTATAATGCTGTGCGTACTCCTCCAATATGAAGAGCTCCGGTGGGGCTGGGTGCAAAACGCACTCTTACTTTACGTTCGTTTGTCATAATTATATTTTGTTTTTATTATTTACTACTAATAATGTGTGTGACCATCTCTCGGTTCTCTTGTATTTGACTACCGATAGGGATAATCTCATGCTTGCTTCTACACATCATGCAAAGATAGTGATTTTGCATATATAATCGGTGAATTTGAGGTGCTTTTTCAATGGATGTATGGAAGTTTTCTTATCCATGCAATAGATTGCGAAGTTAGTTGCACTTGCCGAGAAATGTGGTAGTGTGCTTTATTTTTCTCGCTCGCTTGTCGTTATCTTTGCAGTAAACCGCGAAGATACTTTCGCTCGCTGTGAAAAATATTCAAGTAAACTTGATATTTCTCGCTCGCTTATTTATATCTTTGTGTCATGGAAGACAACGGAACATATAAGATATTATTCGTGTGCCTCGGCAATATATGTCGTTCGCCGGCAGCCGAGGGTGTGATGAAACATATTGTCAAGCAGCATCAGCAGCAGGAACGTTTCTATATCGACTCGGCGGGGACGTATGGCGGTCATGCCGGTGAGTTGCCCGATCCTCGCATGCGACGTGCAGCTGCTCGTCGTGGTTATTTGCTTGAACACAAGGCTCAACGATTTAGAGAAGCAATGTTTGCTCAATACGACCTTATCGTAGCCATGGACGATAATAACTATTACGACTTAGAGGCTATGGCAGCGACTATTGAAGATGAAAAAAAACTTGTGCGGATGGCCGATTATTGTCGGCACTATGCGGTTACACATATTCCCGATCCTTATTACGAAGGAGCCGATGGATTTGAGCATGTTCTCAATCTGCTCGAAGATGCCTGTGAGGGCTTGTTTGAAAGTATCAAGCAATAGCCCGATGTGAGGTGTAATGTCGGATACCGGGTATAAAAAAAATACCGGTGGTTTCACAATCACCGGTATCCTTCGCTTAGTTAGATTTTAAACGCTTGAGAGAGAATCAAATCAGAAGTATGTCTTTATCAGTTGAATAATTTGTTGCACAACGAGTAATATTGTACTCATTATTGCTATGTATATACATAACAATTCGCCTGAAAATTTGTTCTCATGAAGCGGATAAAAATTGTGCGATGCGTACCACAACACGATGCAACACATCAGAGTGGCAACGATTGTAACGACGGTCATGATGACACTTGCCGGCTTGCATACCTTTTGCTGCCGGGGTAATGAGTGGATAACACGATGTGTAAACCACTTGTTCTCGCGAGGTTGATGTCTCTTCTCCTTGAAATATCGACGTATGAGTATATCTTCGTGAGTGTGTTGCGTATTGTTATTCATAACCGTTGTTTTTAAGATATTGAGTCATTTTGTTTCGTCCTCTCGATAGGTGCGACTTGATAGTACCCTGTGGCATGGAAAGTATCTGGGCAATCTCCTCGACTTTGAGATCGTCGATGTAATGTAGTGTGATGCAAGCTCGTTCATGTGTAGAGAGTGTGGAGAGGGCTTGATTGATGTCCATACTTACATCGTTGACAGGTGTGTAGGATGGGTGAGGGTAGTCATCGATGGCATCGGTTGCTTTCTTCTGTCGTAGATGGTCTTGATAGATGTTGAATGCTATACGATAGAGGTAGGTGGCCAGTCCCGATAGCCCTTTGTATTGTCTTATCGAGTAGTACAACTTGATGAATGTCTCTTGTGCAAGGTCGTCGGTGAGCATTTCATCACCCATAGTCTGATGTAGGAAGAAGCGTCGTATGGCCGGTTGATGGTACTCGACCAGCCGGGCAAAAGCTGTCCGGTCGTCGAGTATCATCACGCGGGTAATTAATATTTTTTCATCAATACGACGCATGGAGTGTTAAGGTCTTTGTTCGATTAGAGCGACTGAATTTCGTTGTCGTTACTATCGGAGTTGACTATGGAAGATGTCGTCGGGGTGTTAGTCGACTCTTTCTGACGTTTCTCTTCGCGATATTCGAGCAGAGCCACCAACAGATAGCCCAACCCTATGAATGACGGGATACTGGCTATTCCTATTATGATACCTTCATCGGTATAGAGACCTAATACGATAATACCCAGTCCGCAGCCCAATGTAACCACTCCGTTACGAAGGGTGTTAATCCATGATTTCCTTTTCTTTTGAGGCTCATCGAAAATTCCTTCGGGAAGCTCAGCACCCATCTCAATGGCTTTCTCGATGATGTGGTAACGGTCACGTTGTTTACGGCGTGAGAAGTGAAGCGATATCCACACTATCAGTACGATGGCTCCAAAGAAGACCATTGGAAGAGTGTATTGCAAATTTTCCTCTCGTGAATAAATTTTTTCTAATTCAATTTCTTTGGCAATCTCCAATGAGTCGGTGTACATCTCTTGTTTTATCTCTGTTTGAACCATCTCTACCGCCAGTTGCATGCTGTCGAGTATGAATTGTTCGCTACGAGGGGTTGATGAGGGGTGTTGAGCCTGTAAGTTGCTTGCACCGACAAGTGCCAATATGGTGGCACAAAATAATAAAATCGGACGTTTCATATTTCTTTTTATTAGGTTTTACAATTATTGTTCACATCGATGTGGCTCAGAATCTGTTTTTAATTTTATTAAACAAGATTCTCATTCTGTGCGTTAGACGTTGTGAGCAGAGCATCGGGTTGCAAAGGTGTGAAAAATTTTTTTAAAAGGAACTTCTATCAACTACTCTGTTTTTGATTTGTGGGAACTTATTGAAGTTTCCTACATGCCTCTTAGAGAACTGATGTTTAATCACCTTGCCGATGGTTTGAATGTGTGTGTTGTGAAGTTTATGCTTGGGAATAGTTATAAATCGAAATAATAAATAATGTTATAGACTTGAATTTGTAACGAATTGTCGCTATATTTGCATCATGTTTTTCATGGTATTAGATTTAAGGTTATGGAGATTGTTTGCCGCGAGGTAAGCAATCTTTTTTATATGTCGGAGTTGTGTACAGTTAATATAATACATGCTTTTGCTTTTTTATCTTTAATAATGCTTAAAAAAAAAGGATTATCTCTGGAAAAATCTAACGAATGAGGGGAAATAATGATGGCAGCACTGGTGTTCAATGACTTATGAGGACTTTTGATGAAAGCCTCGCCGATGCAAAAGTGCAAGGAAATGAAAGGTAATGAGGGCGGACGGTTTTCAAATCATTACCCGATAATGAGGTAAGTTTATAGGTCGTTGGAGTCTATTTCTACTCTCTGCCATATTCTGCATAACAATGTACAACTCGCTGATAACTAATTTTGTAACCAAAAAGAATTGGATTATGCGAAGTACATTTAAGGTGCTGTTCT
>JAFXJY010000050.1 GCA_017531985.1 Bacteroidaceae bacterium | reverse complement strand
TTCAAAAGATTTATATATCTTTGTCATCGCAATTAGTTAGCTATCAACGAACTCCATGTAGCCTTCTATGTAGGGATTATGGATTTCCAGCAAAACTAACACTGATAATCAATCAGTTAAAATAAAAAGGTTTGTGCCTGCGTGATGCAGCTCTTTCTTGTTTATGGGTATCTGGGTATCATAGAGCTTGCAGTTAGTAGCTGATAGTAAAAAAGTGAATGAGTTAGTTTTTTTTCAATAATCCTTTTGCTATCTTTGTCGTACCGGATGTAATAACTTAGGAATAATGAAGAATATAGGCTTGTTGATAATAGTGGTATTGCTGTGCAATGTAATGTCGTTGAAGGCACAAGAGAATGAAATTGTGTCGATTGCCGATGCTGTGGGGCTATCGATGTCGGTTGCAAATCCCCATCCAGCCGATACTGTTGTAGTTCCCGAGGTAGCTATTGAGCAGTTGGGCGATACTCCTATGGTCTTTCTCCTTTCGCCGGGTGAGCGACTGCATCGCAATCAATATTTCGCTATGGCCTATGTGGGAGTTCCTCTTGTAGTGGCGGGTGTAGCTACACAAGGCTGTACATCGATGCGATTTAAAGAACTTCGTGATGCGTATGCACCCCATTTCCATCATTCTTACGATGACTACTTACAGTATGCTCCCGGAGTAGCTTTGCTCATAACGAAAGCGTGTGGTGTAGAGGGACGAAGTTCGTGGGAGAGGATGATTGTCTCGGATGTTTTTTCGGTGGCATTGATGGCCGGTGTGACCAATGGATTGAAATATTCGGTGGGTACGATGCGTCCCGATGGCTCGAAAGCCAATTCATTCCCCTCGGGACATACAGCAACAGCCTTCATGGCAGCTCACATGTTGCACAAGGAGTATGGTCATGTGAGTCCTTGGATAAGTGTAGGCGGATATACTGTGGCTACGGTAGTGGGTGCCTCACGAATACTTAATAATAGACACTGGATATCGGATGTCCTGGCAGGAGCAGGTATCGGCATCCTTTCGGTTGAATTGGGGTATTTATTTGCCGACCTAATCTATAAAGATAAAGGGTTGTATCATGTTAGTACCCCCGACTTTACTATTGCCGAACGACCCTCATTTGTAGGACTGAACGTAGGTCTATCGTTGCCACTTGCTTCTATCAGTATAGGCGACGGACGGCATCTTGTCGCATCGATAGGAAGTCGTGCAGGTGTTGAAGGAGCTTGGTATGTCAACGAGTATACCGGTATTGGAGCCTCTGTTGCAGTAGCTACGCATTCGGCTACGCTCGATGAATATCCCGACGAACATTTCTCTATCGATGCTGCCACTATGGCGGCAGGTGCATATGCTTCGATTCCGTTGTCCGAAGGTTCGCGTTTTCGTTTCAACATGAAGGCTCTTGTAGGTAGTAATTACATCTCCAATACAACTTTATTGCCCGATGTACTCACGCTCGACTCATGGGGCTTTTACTATGAGTTGGGAGCATCGTTTTCGGTAGTTGCTCGTCGGCACTTCGGAGCATCACTTTTCTGCGATTATGGTGGTCATTGTTTAGGAATGCAGCATACCCCGTCCCAAGTGTATGGTTTGACTCGTAATGGTCGTTACAATTATATGTTGCACTCGGCTACCATTGGACTATCTACCTCTATCTTGTTTTAGAGGCCTTATATTTGACCAATAAGTCGTATGCGTGTATGTATGCGTGTATGTGTCCGCCTTGAATCTTTGTGTTCCTGTCCCCCCATTTATTAGCTCGGAAGAAAATAAGAGTGAGTAAGCCTATCTCTCATTGCATAGCACGGGGAGATTAATAAAAAAATTTAGCAGTATTCTCGCGAACACTGCTAAACTCTGAATGTTAGAAACATCAATAATAAAAGGTTTTTCGTTGTTACTGAAATATTCTCTTAATCTCTAATATACCATAAAGAAACTTTACTTTCTAATCTTCAATAGTAAGATGCATGGACGAGCTATAATGTTGCATATTCGTTGTGTAATTTACAATATTTAACAAATAAACAATCCCTCATGCTGTTTAAAAGGCAGTGCGAAGACCGAAACTTAAACTCACGTTCCACGGTTGGTCGTGCCATGCACTATGTATTTTCGATCCACTGTCGAAGTAGTATCCTAACATTGGCTCAATATAGATGTCGAGATGAGGTACGATTTCAAAAGCTGCTCCCACATGAAGTTGTGCCGAAAACTGAGGTTTCTTATCGCGAAATTCTATGTTTTCGATGCATGGGTAGGCGTGGCTATTACTGTTTTCGCTATGTATGGCCTGGGTGTTAAAGTCAACTTGTCCTCCCAATGAGGTGTAGAACGAAAAGCGTTTTATTCTCGCCAATTCGTATCCTACATATAGTGGTATGCCTATGTAGTGTAAGTCTTGTTGTCCGTTGCGTAAATTGTAGCTCATCTCGTAGTCGGCAGTCATATAGGTATATGATACTCCGGTGCCGATGCTCCATTTACCCAGTCGTTTTTCGAGCAGAACTTTTACATTAAGAGGCATTTTGTGGTTGAATATTATATCGGCTTCGCCACAGCGAAATGAGAAGGAGGTTATTGACTCTTGTTGGTAGGAGGTGTTGGCTTCGAAAGCAAGCAGGAGGGAGGAGTTGCTGTGCGTTCTGATTTGTTTGATAATCTCTTCGTGACTGTCGGTGTATATACTGTCGCTGTCGATACAATAATCTTTTAAGGGCTTGCTTGTATCGATAAATGGATGTTCTTCACATTTCTTTTGCTTGGTGGAGCAAGTGTTGTCATTTGCCTCGGATGTCGAGGTGGTAATCGGCTGTATTATAGTTTCCTCGTTATCGGGTGTGTGATGCTTATCTTGTAATGCGATACCGTTTAGACCTCTTGCAATGTTGCGTGTGGATTGGTTATTATCTATTTGCTCTTGCTTGGTGTTGTCTATGTAAGTCGATTCGGTAGAGTGAGAGGCTGTGGTCGGATTGGGACATTGGGGTATAGCTCTATCGACTATAACTTCTTGCTCGTAAATTGTAGTCTTGAATGGTGCGAATATAGCTAATGAAAATATAATGGCAATCGTTGCAATAGCCGCAGCAATGTATATTCGGCGACGTTTTATCCTAATTGCCGAGGTCGGTAGTTGTCCTTCGATTTTGTCCCACAATGATGAGGTGGTAACTATTCGATGGTTCGATAATTTCTCTTTGATGCTATGTATCCATTTTTCTTCGTTCATACGGCATAGCTATTATTTCATATTCTCTAATTTTTTCTTCAACAGAGCCTTGGCACGATTGTATTGTGAACGTGAAGTACTCTCTGTGACACCTAATTGTTGTGCAATCTCCTTGTGTGAATATCCTTCGATTGCAAACATGTTGAATACGGTGCGGAATCCCGATGGAAGTGTAGCAATGGTAGCTAATAATTCGTCGGCCGATATGTTGTCTATAACAGTCTCGGTTGTTGTTGCCGATAATGCAATTTCTTCAAGTTCGACACTTTCATGTAGGATGTCGTTGGTGCGTAAATATTCAAGTGCCGAGTTGATAACAATGCGACGTATCCATCCTTCCAACGAACCTGTTGCCGAGAATGTGTGTAGTGAGGAGAATACTTTAATAAAAGCCTCTTGCAACACATCTTGTGCTACGTCGTAGTCGCCGACGTAGCGTTGTGCCACAGCCATCATAAGCGGTGCATAGCGGTCGTATAGTTGTCGCTGAGCCTCTCTCTTATTGCTTATGCAAGCTTCTATCAGTTCTTTCTCGTCAGTAGGTTGCATTTCTATGCATGGCACCTTATTATATAAGATGCAGATTGTGATTAATATGTTGCATTGTTCGTAAAATGAGCAGACTCACTTCTGCCATTTCAGGTTGTGAGTCTGCTCGAATATTAAGTCTTGTTCGACCTTCTTTTTAGTCGAGCTTGTGTATTACCAATCCCGAACGTAATTTGGGTTCAAACCATGTTGTCTTGGGAGGCATGATATTGCCGGTGTCGGCAATGTCGATGAGTTGTTGCATCGATACGGGATAGAGAGCAAGTGCAACACGCATTTCGCCACTGTCCACACGATCTTTCAACTCGCCGAGACCACGAATACCACCTACGAAGTCGATACGTTTGTCGCTACGCAAGTCGGTAATACCGAGTATATCGCGTAAGATGTAGTCCGATGAGATAGTTACGTCAAGTACGCCGATGGGGTCGTTGTCATCGTAGGTACCTTCACGAGCGGTGAGCGAGTACCATGCACCATCGAGGTAGAGTGCAAAGTTGTGGAGAGCTGCGGGAGTGTATATTTCAGCACCTTTCTTCTCTACAACAAAGTGTTCGCTAACGCGTGCAAGGAACTCCTCAGAGCTCAGGCCGTTGAGGTCTTTTACTACGCGGTTGTAGTCGATAATCTTCAAGTGCGATGCAGGGAAGCACACTGCCAAGAAGTAGTTGTATTCTTCATCTCCGCGGTGGTTGGGGTTGTTCTTAGCTTTTTCGGCTCCTACAAGTGCAGCAGCTGCTGTACGGTGGTGACCATCGGCAATGTAGAGGTAGGGTATTGCGGCAAACAACTCGGTGATGCGTTGGATGTCTTTTTCGTCATCGATTACCCAGAAGTGGTGACCGAAGCCATCGGGTGCTACAAAGTCGTATTCGGCTGCTTTTTCTTTGCATACGCGTGCTACGATGCCATCGAGTTCTTCGTTGTCGGGATAAGAGAAGAATACAGGCTCAATGTTGGCATTGCTGTTACGCACATGTTTCATGCGGTCTTCTTCTTTGTCACGACGTGTGAGTTCGTGTTTCTTGATAACACCGGTGAGGTAATCCTCTACGTTGGCTGCTACAACAAGACCATATTGTGTGCGACCATTCATGGTCTGTGCATACACATAATAGTTCTCTTTACCATCTTGTACGAGCCAGCCTTTTTCTTGGAAAGCGTGGAAGTTTTCTACTGCTTTTTCGTACACTTCGGGTGCATGCTCGTCAGTACCGGGTGCAAAGTCGATCTCGGGCTTGATGATGTGATAGAGTGACTTTTCATTGCCTTCGGCTTCGGCACGAGCTTCTTCCGAACTTAATACGTCGTAAGGACGTGATGCTACTACTTCAATTAGTTCTTTGGGGGGACGTAACCCCTTGAAAGGTTTTACTTTTGCCATAATTTGTGTTTATAAGTATTTGTTTGTTAAGGTTGATTTTATATAGTTCTCTCTATTGTCTGTTCGCGGTCGGGACCTACCGATACTATGGCAATAGGTACTTCCAACTCGCGTTCAAGGAAGGCGATGTAGTCTTTGAATGCTTGTGGAAATTCGTTCTCGCTCTTGATGGTGGTGAGGTCTTGTTTCCATCCGGGCATTTCCACATATACAGGCTCGATGTTGCCTTCGAGTGAGTAGGGGAGTTCTTTTGTCTCTACTCCATCGATGCGATAAGATACACATGCCTTGATTGTATCGAATGAGTCGAGTACGTCGCTCTTCATCATGATGAGCTTAGTAACTCCGTCTATCATGATAGCATATCGTAGGGCTACAAGGTCAACCCATCCGCAACGACGGCGACGACCTGTTACGGCCCCAAATTCGTGTCCTATTTCGCACATTTTTTCGCCATCGGCATCAAAAAGCTCGGTGGGGAATGGTCCACTGCCCACACGGGTACAATAGGCCTTGAAGATACCATATACGTCGCCTATGCGATTGGGTGCAATGCCTAATCCGGTGCATGCTCCGGCACATACGGTATTGGATGATGTGACAAATGGGTATGAGCCAAAGTCTACATCGAGCATCGTGCCTTGGGCTCCTTCGGCTAATATGCTTTTACCTTCGCGTAGCAAGTTGTTTACCACATGTTCGCTATCGATAATGCGGAAGCGTTTGAGGTATTCTATTGCCTCCATCCAGCGTTGCTCCCATTCGGTGATGTCATATTCGTAATTGAGTGAGGCGAGGATGGCTTCGTGACGGGCTTTCAGTGTCTGATATTTGTTCTCAAAGTCAATGAATATATCTCCTACACGCAGGCCGTTGCGGCTTATCTTGTCGGTGTAAGTGGGACCTATACCTTTACCGGTAGTTCCTATTTTTCCTTTACCTTTGGCTGCTTCATAGGCTGCATCGAGCATGCGATGGGTAGGTAAGATAAGGTGTGCTTTCTTCGATATGCACAAGCGTTGCGTCAAGTCGTGACCGCTGGCTGCCAATTGCTCGGCCTCTTCGCGGAAGAGTACGGGATCTAACACAACGCCATTACCTATTATATTGGTCTTACCACCTTGAAATATTCCCGATGGGATGGAACGTAGTACATATTTGTTCCCTTCAAACTCGAGGGTGTGACCGGCATTAGGACCACCTTGAAAACGAGCTATCGCGTCGTAGCGAGGGGTAAGTACATCTACAACTTTTCCTTTACCCTCATCGCCCCATTGTAAACCCAAGAGGATGTCTACCTTCATGACTTCTGTTTTTGTTTTTTTGTTTTATTTATGTATGTTTATTTTTTTGTTTTCTTTTTACTGTTATGCTCTTTACGACTACATCGTGAACATAGACCGTAAATATATAACGAGTAGTAACTCGGCTCAAAGCTACGCGGCTTCTTGACCAACATATCTCCTACCAGTTCGGTCGCTTTTACCTCTTTTACTTTGCCACAATGTGTGCATACAAGATGATGGTGGTTGTTGACGGTGGTGATACGTTCGTATCGAGTGATGCCATCGCCCAATGCAACACTTCTTATAAGCCCGGCCTCGATGAGTAGTCCTAATGTGTTGTACACTGTTGAACGGCTGACTCTGAAACCATCGGCAAGCATTGAGGTGTATAACGTACCTACATCGACGTGTGTCGAGGATGAATATATCTTTTCGAGTATAGCAAACCGTTCGGGGGTCTTGCGTTTCCCTTGGTTTTCTAAGTATCGGGCAAGTCTTAGTCGTACCGGCAATTCCTTGCTTTTTTCATCATTTGTAGGCATTGACCTTGTTTTCTCACAAAATTATACTTTTTTTGTCATTCGTGCAATAGATGAGGTGTTATTATGCGATTTTTTTTACCCGTAAGGTTAAAATAGCTTTATAATAACCTGTATTCCTCTCAGCTCAGCATTCTTCGTTGTATATCGCTATGAGGTTTTCTCTCCACTTATTATCTATTACAACGTTCTCTTGTAGCAGTTTCACTACGATGCTGCCTGCGTGGGGTAATAGGAGTGCCTCGATGAGAAAGTTGCGTGCCGATGAGGACGAAATGTTATCGTTGTTGTAGGCTTTAATAATGGCGTTGTCGGCTATATAGCTAAGCCACTCCGAGTCAACATCGTCTGAAAGTATTGCACAGGCAAGTCTGAATCCGGTGTAGGCGACTATCTTCTGTGGTGTAACTGTCCATTGTGTTGCAAGTGAGGTTGCATATGGTAGGCGTGAAAAGAGAAATTTGCAACAAAAATCGGATACCTCAACGTTGGGAATGCTCGTAACCCAACGTTGTGCATCGGCTGGCTGACATAGCTCTGCCGGGAAAACCATTGGTGCCAAGAGCATGGATTCACGCACTCCGCAGTCATTCCACAACTCTTCGGCAATCGCTACCGAGGGTGGTATCTGTTCGGCAATCTTTGTCAGCAGTGGAAGTGTCAGCCCGAAATTGACTCTGTATCCTGCACCCTTTTCTCGCATGCTGCTTGAAACTATGCCGTTCATATATAGACGGTACATGCGTTTTATCTCTTTCAGTTGCATCGGACGAATGGTATTTATCAACATACGAGGATGCAGACTATAAGCCTGCATCCTCGTATATGTGTGTCATTATTTTTTGATTAAGGAATGATGTTGAGAGTGCGGAAGCATTTCTCAATCTTCTCTAATAGGATGTCTACTTGTTCGATGGTGTGTGTTGCCATAAACGAGATGCGAATGAGCGTGTCATTGGGGGCAACAGCAGGCGAAACAACGGGATTGACAAAGATGCCCTCGTCGAGTAGCATGCGTGTTACAAGGAATGTCTTGTCGTTGTCGCGTATATACAAGGGAATGATGGGCGTACATGTGTTGCCTATTTCACAACCCATGTTGCGGAATCCTTCGAGTGCATAGTTGGTGACTTTCCATAAGTTGTCTAATCGCTCCGGCTCGCTCTCCATGATGTCGAGTGCAGCATTGGCGGCAGCTGTTGAGGCTGGTGTAATACTTGCCGAGAAGATGTATGAACGAGAACAGTGACGCAAGTAGTTGGCTGTGACTGCATCGGTGGCGATGAAGCCTCCTAATGAGGCGAATGACTTGCTGAATGTACCCATAATGAGGTCAACATCGTCGGTTACACCATAGTGATTGCACACACCGCGACCATTGCGGCCGAATACTCCGAAGCCGTGTGCCTCATCGACCATGAGGGCTGCATTGTATTGCTTGCACAATTCAACCATCTTGGGGAGGTTGGCTACGTCGCCTTCCATCGAGAATACACCATCGGTAACTACGAGCTTAACTTTGTCAGGCTCGCACATTTGCAGGCGTTGTTCGAGATCAAACATGTCGTTATGACGATATTTGAGTCGCTTGGAGTAAGAGAGACGGAAACCATCGACAATGGAGGCATGATCCGACTCGTCGGTGATGATGTAATCTTCGCGACCGGTAAGTGCCGATACAACACCCAAGTTTACCTGAAATCCGGTTGAATATATGAGAACTTCTTCTTTGCCGACAAACTTGGCAAGACGTTGTTCGAGTTGTGTGTGAATATCGAGTGTTCCATTCAAGAAGCGTGAGCCGGCACAGCCTGTGCCATATTTCTTGGTTGCTTTAATAGCCGCTTCTTTGATTTTGGGATGGTTGGTCAAGCCTAAATAACTGTTCGAACCGAACATGAGTACTTTTTTACCATTTATCTTGACCACTGTGTCTTGGTCGCTTGTTATTTCGCGAAAGTAAGGGTATACTCCTTTGGCCTTGGCTATCTGTGGAGCATCGTATTTCGCAAGCTTTGTTTGTAATAACTTCATAAAATATTATGTTTTTTTTAGCACCATAAGCACTAAAATAGGTTTTAAAAGTTTAATACAGCCGACAAAGATAAGGCTTTTCTTGTGGTTAGGCAAATAATCGGCGGCTTTTTTAATTATAAAATTTTAACATCGTCTCTGTGGTATGATAGAACGCTGATTTTATTGTTTTTCTAAACATTTAGTTAGATATATAAAAAATTATTGCGAACTTTGCAGCATTAATAATAAAGTATAATATGCAATTTACAGCTCAACAGATAGCCGCTTTCTTAGGCGGAGAAGTAGTAGGAGATGCACAAGTGAGTGTTTCTAATCTTGCAAAGATTGAGGAGGGTACTCCCGGAACGCTTACATTCTTGTCCAATCCTCTCTATACACAATATATATATACCACGCAGGCCAGTATCGTTCTTGTGCGACGTGATTTTCAGCCTGAGCGACCTGTTACGCCTACGCTTATTAAGGTTGATGACCCATATTCATCGCTCACTATGTTGTTGGAACTTGTCAACCAGGCTACATTGGGTAATAAGCGTGGTATAGAGTCTCCGGCTCATATATCGGATTCTGCTCAACTTCCCGACGATGCCTATGTGGGTGCTTTTGCCTATGTGGGAGAACGCGTGGTTGTGGGTAGTGGTGTAAAGATTTATCCGCAGGTGTATGTGGGTGATGATGTAACAATAGGCGATAATGTGATTTTGTATCCCGGAGTGAAGATATATCATGGTTGCCGTATCGGAAACAATTGTATCATTCATGCCGGTACGGTAATAGGTTCTGATGGCTTCGGTTTTGCTCCTCAGCCCGATGGCTCTTATAAGAAGATACCTCAAATAGGTATTGTAATTATTGAAGATAATGTGGAGATAGGAGCCAATACTACCATCGATCGTGCCACCATGGGAGCTACTATCATACATCGGGGCGTAAAACTCGACAACCTCATACAATTGGCTCACAATGTTGAAGTGGGTGAGAATACTGTGATGGCAGCACAGGTGGGTGTTGCCGGCTCGTCGAAGATAGGGGCTCAATGCATGTTTGGTGGTCAAGTGGGCGTGGCCGGTCATCGTCGAGTGGGTAGTCATGTCAATGTGGGGGCTCAGACGGGGATACCCAATGATGTGAAGGATAACATGGAGATTATGGGTTATCCGGCAGTTCCCAAGATTGATTTTGCCCGACAGACTATTCATGTGAAGCGTTTGCCCGAATTAAATAATACGGTCAAGCAGTTACAACGTGAAATTGAGGAATTAAAGAAATTAATCAACAACAATAATTGAATTACTTTGTCATCTCTGTTGTGACATGTATTAACACTCAAAATTGAACTACAATGAAACAGAAAACACTGAAAGAGAGTTTTGTCATCAGCGGTAAAGGCTTGCACACCGGACTGAATGTTACGGCTACTTTCTTACCTGCTGCTGAAAATACCGGTTATAAAATACAACGTGTCGACCTCCCCGATCAGCCTATTATAGATGCAGTCGCCGAGAGTGTCGTAGAGACCACTCGTGGCACTGTAATAGCCCGTGGTGAGGCTCGTGTAAGTACAATCGAGCATGCTATGGCAGCTCTTTATTGTGCCGATATTGATAACTGTCTCATACAAGTTGATGCTCCGGAGCTACCCATTCTCGATGGTAGTGCCATTGTCTATGCCGAGGCCATTGAGCGTGTGGGTGTTGTGGAGCAGAAGGCCGAGAAAGACTATTTCATCATTAAGTCGAAAATAGAACTTGTCGATGAAGCGACCGGTAGTTCTATCGTGGTTCTGCCCGATGATGAGTTCAGTATCAACGCAATGGTGGCGTATGATTCTCCCATATTGAGCAATCAGTTTGCTGCTCTTGATCATGTTGCCGATTTCAAGCAACAGATTGCAGCCAGTCGTACATTTGTGTTCGTGCGTGAAATAGAGCCTCTCTTGAAGCATGGACTTATCAAAGGTGGCGACTTGGATAATGCCATCGTTATATACGATCGAGTAATGGAACAAGAGGAGTTGGATCGTCTCGCTGATAGTCTGGGAGTAGATCGCAAGCCTGCCCATCAATTGGGTTATCTCAACAACAAGCCTCTTGTATATGAAAACGAGCCCGCACGACACAAGTTGTTGGATATATTGGGCGATATTGCCTTGGTGGGTCGTCCCATCCGTGGTCGTATATTGGCTACACGCCCCGGACATACCATCAACAATAAGTTCGCTCGTTTCCTTTGTAAAGAGATACGTCGTCAGGACTTGCAAGCCCCCATTTACGACCCCAATAAGGTGCCTTTGATGGATACCAATAAAATACGCAGCCTATTGCCTCATCGCTATCCATTCCTCTTGGTCGACAAGGTGATAGAGATGGGTGAGAAGCATATAGTGGGTGTGAAAAATGTATCGGGCAACGAGCCATTCTTTCAAGGACACTTCCCACAAGAACCGGTTATGCCGGGTGTTCTCATTGTTGAAGCCATGGCACAGACGGGTGGCCTGCTTGTACTCAGTTCGGTCGACGATCCCGAACGTTATTCGACCTACTTTATGAAGATCGATAATGTTAAATTCCGCCAAAAGGTAGTTCCGGGCGATACACTCGTTTTCCATCTCTCTATGATGACCGAGTTGCGTCGAGGATGTGCCTATATGAAAGGATATGCCTTCGTTGGTGAGAAGATTGTAGCAGAAGCCGAATTTATGGCTCAAATCATTAAAAATAAATAATATAACAATCATGGACAAGTTTTCTTATATTCATCCCGATGCCAAGATAGGTGCCAATGTCACTATTAGTCCATTTGTGACCATATACGAGGATGTGGAGGTGGGCGATGGTACTTATATTCATCCTCATGTTACTCTTTATCCCGGTGCCCGTATAGGTAAAAATTGCAAAATATTTCCCGGTGTAACGGTTGCAGCAGTCCCACAGGACTTGAAGTTCAAGGGCGAATATACTACTGCCGAAATTGGTGACAATACCACTCTGCGAGAGTGTGTGACGGTACATCGCGGTACGGCTGCTAAGGGTCGTACCATAGTGGGTAGTAATTGCCTCATCATGGCTTATAGTCATGTGGCTCATGATTGTATATTGGGCAATAACCTGATTATATCCAATGCCACACAGTTGGCAGGTGAGGTGGTTGTCGATGATAATACGGTAATAGGAGGCGGTTCGCTCGTTCATCAGTTTACGCACATAGGCTCGTATGTGATGATACAGGGTGGAACTCCTGTCAACAAGGATATACCTCCCTACGTCATGGCTGCACGTACGCCGGTGTCATTTGCCGGTCTCAACATCGTGGGGCTGCGTCGTCGTGGTTTCAGTAATGAGCAGATTGCTCAGATACAGGAGATATATCGTCTCATTTTCAACTCCGATATGAACATGAGCGAAGCTCTCAATCATATAGAGGCGACCATGCCATCTTCATCGGAGCGAGACTATATTATTGACTTCATCCGCAGCTCGTCGCGAGGTATTATCAAGGGTATGCAGCGTGCCGAGTAATGTATTGTTGTATAAGAGTGTGGAGCTGCTTTTCTGTGAGATAGGCTCCACATTTTTTTTGATATCATACAGCCATAAAATGCAACTGCAAATAATGATAAATATCAAAAAAATATGATCCTCTCTTGCATATTCGATTTTTTGAACCGATATTTGCAATATACACATAAATAAAGTAATACAATGGATATAAATATAACAGACAGAATTAAATATATCGGTGTGGATGACATCGATATAGACCTCTTCGAGAGTCAATACAAAGTGCCTAATGGAGTGTCATACAACTCATATCTGATACTCGATGAGAAAGTAGCCATTATGGACACAGTGGACTATCGCAAGCATGATGAATGGTTGTGTAAACTTGATGCAGCTCTCGCCGATCGCACCCCCGACTATTTGGTGGTTCAACACATGGAGCCCGACCATGCCGGTAGTATAGCCGAAATAGTGGCTCGATATCCCGATATTAAGATTGTGGCTACCGCTCGTGCTATTCAGATGTTGCCGCAATTCTTTGAAGATACCGATTTTACCGGCAATACTATTGCCGTTGGCGAGGGCGATACTCTCGATCTCGGTACACACACCTTACAGTTCTTTACTGCCGCTATGGTACACTGGCCCGAAGTAATGGTTACATATGACCATGCCGATAAAGTGTTATTCTCGGCCGATGGATTCGGAAAATTTGGTGCATTAAGTCACGAAGAGGATTGGACTTGCGAGGCTCGTCGCTACTATTTTAACATCTGTGGCAAATATGGCGGTCCTGTACAGGCCTTGCTCAAAAAAGCTGCTACGCTCGACATTGCTTGTATATGTCCGCTTCATGGTCCTATCTTGAAAGAAAACCTTGGTTATTACATAGGATTGTATGATACTTGGAGCAAATATGACGTTGAGACCGAAGGTGTGCTTGTCGCTTTCGCATCGATACATGGAGGAACAGCTGTTGCAGCACATCGTATGGCCGAGATACTTCGTGCCAAAGGGGCAGCAAAAGTGACTGTTGTCGACCTAAGTCGAGATGATATGGCCGAAGCTGTTGAGGATGCCTTCCGCATGAGTCATATGGTTGTAGCTGCATCTTCTTATGATGCAGGGGTATTCCCTCCCATGCACGACTTCTTGCACCATTTGCAGATTAAGTCTTATCAGCGTCGTCGTGTAGCTATTATCGAGAACGGTTCGTGGGCACCTTGTGCAGGACGTGTCATGCGTGAAATGCTTGCCCAGATGAAGGATGTTGATGTTGTTGAGCCTATGGTGACTATTCGCTCACGCATGAAGCAAGCCGATATTCCGGCTATGGAGGCACTAGCCGATGCTCTGTTGGCTAAATAGCAGATTTTTGCTTGATAGAAACGCCCTGTAACTAATATTAATACTAAAAGGTATAATGGTAAAAAGTAGTTGGTAAAACCACATGTAATTTACTAAATTACAGATATTTATAATACCTTTGATGAAACGCGTTTCATCAAAGGTATTTTTTTATGCAAAAAACAAGAAGAAAAAGATGTCCGGAATGTGG